>CAIXKE010000056.1 GCA_903919975.1 Akkermansiaceae bacterium
GACATCCTGTCTCTCGGCCACCCTCCTTTGTGGCGGCCCGCGAAGCTAGGTGGACCCCACCCCACCCGTCAACCCATTTTGTGATTTTTTTTCGGTTTTCCCACTATCCGCGTAACTGCCTGCAAATCAGTGGAGTTTTCGCACATGGCCCGTGTTTTTTTGAGCAATCCGGTGTTTTTTGTGAGGATCCGGAAACATTTTCGCGAGGTCTGGAGGGATTTTTCATCTTGGAAAAACCGGATTTCATGTGGATAATGATCGCGATGCCAGATCTAGTCCGGGTTGAACCGATTGCGCTGCTACCAACACAGGCTGGATGTGCTGTGTTTTTGGGCGATGGAACGAAAGTGATCGTTTTCTACATTGATCCGGGAGTCGGAGCGTCGATCAACGCCTCTTTGAGCGGGCAGCTGCCGCCCCGCCCGTTGACCCATGATCTATACTTATCGACCTTGCAGGCATTTGGCGCGCAAGTATCGCGTGCGGTGGTTGTGAATATGGAAAACGAGATTTATTACGCGCGACTGATTTTAGAGGCGGAAAACGAGATTATGCAGCGCAAGATTATCGAGTTGGACGCGCGGCCGTCCGATTGTCTGGCGATTGCGGTGCGTTGCGGTGCGCCTGTTTACGTAGTGCGCAGACTCTGGGATTCCTTGGAGGACATGTCAGGGGTGCTAGAGGAAATGCGTGGGAACGAAGGTGGAGTGGACCCGATCGGGTGATTTTTCCGGGAATTGTCCCTTGCGGGAAAGTCCAGCGGTGTTAGTGATTCGGCCTATGTCGCACGCCAATGATTCCCAGCTTCCCGCCTATCTTCACGAGGACATTCTGCTCCATCCCGAGCAACGTCAATTCCCTGCGTTTGATCTCGTAAGGTTGCTCCGCACCGTATTTGCGCCCACGGAGGGTTGTAAGGTATGCATCCTGATCGACTTCGATGAACCCGCAGAATGGATCAAGGATTTCTCATTCCTCGAGCATGACGGCTTTGCGGTGCAAAAGAACGCATACCGGCATTTTTACCTCGGCTTGCAGAATGGCGCACTCGAAGCGCTCGGCATGACGGGCGGCGAGATGTATGCTTTCCGCTGCACTCATGGGTCCAACCTCGATCTTGCGGACGAGGTCTGGGATACTGCCGGCAGGCTACTTTCACTTGATCGTGATATCTATCAAAAATATGACTTAGTTCTCTGCATCTCGACATTTTCCGCCACCGCACCGTTGACGGCGAAATGCAAGGAATACGGCTTCCGGGGAGCGACCCTTCACGGGCTCAATGACATCATTCTCAACTCCGGACTCGCGGTGGACTATCACGAGGTATCCGCCGATGCGGAGCGTCTACGGCTTGCTCTCACTAAAGCGGATTCGGTGGAAATCGATTTCGCACTTGAGGATGGGCGCGTCCTCACCGCATGGCTCGGATTGGGCGGACAGGAAGCGCAGAAGTCCCACGGCCTATGCCTCGGCAGAACCCCTGACATTGCGAATCTTCCTGCGGGCGAGGTTTACTTCGTGCCCTGCGACGCACGCGGGCAGTTTCCGATGAAATACGAGGACGGCACCCTCGGTGTGCTTGATGTGGAAAACCGGTGCATCGTCCGCTCCACACTGATCTCCGGAAACCAGGCGACCATTGACGCGCACAACCAGCGCTTGGCGGACGACCCGATGACCGGCACCTTGGGCGAGCTTGGCTTCGGCACACAGGTGTTGCCGGTTTCCGGCGCGGACATTCAGGACGAAAAGGTCCTCGGCACGTGTCACCTAGCCACCGGTCGTGACGACCATCTTGGCGGGGACATCCTGCCATCGATGTTCAAAAAGCATGAGAATTCAACCCATGACGACATCTTGTTCGCCCCCCACAAGACTCCGAATTTCAACATCCGCCAAGTGCGCATGCAACGAGGAGTTCAACAGGAAGTCCTGATCGAGAACTTCCGTCCGGCCCGTTATCTCATGGACGCGCTGGCTGCCGGTCGCTGATGATTTTCCCGAAAATTCCAGATCCCGTTTGACTCCAAGACTCACAAGTTTGCCGATTCTGCGGCGAATGCGCTTATCCAATCGCTAATGCGAGAGCCTTGGCAACTTGGCGCCTAACAATCATGAAAAAGATTCTACACATATTGCCAGTCGCCGCATTGATTTGTGCAAGTGCTGGTTTTGCCGCCGAGGTGATGACCATACGTCCCTTGTTCAATGGCAAGAATCTCAGCGGTTGGAAGGGCAGTGGTTATATTGTCGAGGATGGAGCCATCGTCTGCACTCCCGAAGGGCGCAATCTGATCACCGAGGAAATATTCGCGAACTTTGTCCTCGATTTTGAATTCAAGCTCAGTCCCGGTGCCAATAATGGACTCGCCATCCATTACCCCGGCACGGGCGACGCCGCATACACCGGCATGGAAATTCAGATTCTCGATAGCACCCACCCGAAATACAAGGACCTAAAGAACTATCAGTTTCACGGTGGCATTTATACCTTGATGCCGGCCAAGCAGGGCGTCCTCAAACCCGTTGGCGAATGGAATCAGCAGCGGGTCACCGTGATGGGCCCCACCCTGAAAGTGGAACTCAACGGCGAAATCATCCTCCGCGCCAATTTCGACGAATTGTGCGCAAGGAACCCGAAGCATGAAGGCGTCAAACGCCGCGCCGGGCACATCGGATGGCTTGGGCATGGTGACCGTGTTGCATTCCGCAAGATCCACATCGGCGAATTGCCTCCCGTAGCGAATGAGGAGGGCACCAAGGCTGCGGGTTTCCAGCGGATCTTTGACGGCACCACGCTCGAGGGGTGGAAAAGCACGCCGGATACCACAAATTGGAAGGCCACCTTGGGAATCCTCAAACACAATGGAAAACCCGGCCCTGTGAACGATCTCTGGACGGAAAAATCCTACAAAGATTTCAAGCTCGTCTGCGACTGGAGGTGGAGTGGCCGCGGCCCGATGAAATCACAACCTGTCGTCATGCACGACGGATCGAATCAAGGGACCCATGATATCGAAGAGTTCGACAGTGGGATCTTTCTTCGCGGTGAGACGAAAAGCCAAGTAAATCTCTGGAATTGGAGTATCGGTTCCGGCGAGGTTTACGGCTACCGTATCGATAAAAAATCATCCGCTGAAGTGAAAGCGGGCGTCACGCCGAAAATCAAGGCGGACCGGCCGATTGGCGAGTGGAACAGGACCATGATCTCGCTCACGGGTGACCAACTCAGCGTCACGCTCAATGGCAAGCTCGTCATTGAAAAAGCCCAACTGCCCGGCATTCCTGCCACTGGCCCGATCGGCCTTCAACATCACGGCAGCGCGATTGATTTCGCCAATATTTGGATCAAGGAAGAGTGATCAAGAGGCACTACTCACAGCAGCCCGCCAATCGATCGGTAAATCATCGCTTGGCAATTTTCAGAATCCGAGTGATGGATAGGCAGCAACGATGAACTACCGCGAAGCGCTCGACTGGTTGTTTTCCACCCAGATGTTCGGGATCAAACTCGGACTTGAAGGATCACACCGTTTGCTCAGGGAGTTTCTCGCTTATCCTGCGCACGGCGTGCGAGTGATCCATGTTGCGGGAACCAACGGCAAGGGCAGCACTTGTGCGATGATCGATAGCATCGCCAACTCCTGCGGGTGGCGCAGCGGGCTATTCACATCACCGCATCTCATCGACTTCCGCGAGCGCATCAAGGTATCCGGCCAAGAGATTCCGGAGGATGCCTGCGCCGCCATGCTCACCACTTTGCGCGGCATCTGTGAGCGGATCGAAACCCATCCCACATTTTTCGAAATCACCGTGACACTCGCCATGCGCTGGTTCCGCGAATGCCAATGCGAACTCATCGTGTTGGAAACCGGCATGGGCGGCCGGCTTGATGCCACTACAGCCGTGCCCGCCGATGTCTGTGTGCTCACCCCGATCGGACTCGATCACATGCAATGGCTCGGCGATACGCTGGAAGCTATCGCCACCGAGAAAGCCGGAATCTTCGTGGCCGGAAAACCTGTGATTTCCGCACCGCAGCAACCATCCGCGCGCTTCGTTTTGGAAATGGAATCCAATAAAATGCGCTCGCCACTTGAATTCATCGATAGCCCTCTGTTAGGTTATTCGATCGCGCTCCCCGGAGAACATCAGCAATGGAATGCGGCGCTGGCGGTTGCCGCGCTTTATCGCACCCAACTTCCACTCAATACCGACTGCGTTCGTCACGGCCTCGCAAATGTTTCTTGGCCCGGCAGATTCGAAAAATTCCGCTCTGACCTGGTGCTGGATGGTGCGCATAACCCACAAGCCGCCGCCGTCTTGGCTCAAACATGGCATACCGAATTCCCGCGGAAAAAGCCCTCACTCGTCTTCAGCGCGGTGTCCGCCAAGGATATCACAGGCATTCTTGAAATCCTCGCACCTCTGGCATCGAGGATTTTCCTCTGCCCCGTGGCAACACCCCGCGCCGCGCCGGCAACCGAACTCGCCGCATGCCTGCCCGCCGATGCGCCATCGCATGAAATTTTCCCGGACTTCGAAGCCGCTTTTGCCGCCGCGCAACAGTCCGATGAGCCCATTCTGATCACCGGATCGCTTTTTCTCGTCGGCGAGGCCCGAGCCTTCCTAACAAGCCAAACATTTCAGCCGAGTTCGCAGTAATCGGACTCACTATTCACCGGGCAAGACGGAGAACTTCTCGGAGCCATGGATTTCAAGCGAAGTCCATGGTGCCTCAACGTTAGAAAGAGCCGCCGCTAGAGGCGATGGCGACAGGTCATCGGGGGTCGTATTGCGCAGGGATGCTACCGTGACCGAGGGATCGAGGTGATTGAGGCTAACGGAAAGATAGCCGCCGCCGATGTCCACCTGGTCGCTGGCCCGCATCTCGAAGTGCAGGTGCGCCGGATAATAACCGTTCGCAGTGCCGACCGTGCCTAATTTCCCGCCGCGGGGAATTAGCGCACCCGGCGCGACATCGATCCGATTAAGGTGGGCGTACATCGAATGAAGCGTCTTGCCGTCCGATGTTTTGTGGGCGACCACGACCAGTTTTCCCCAGCCGGGCGAGGGCTCGCCGGTGTAGAGCACAAGACCGTTCGCGGTAGCGTAAACCGGATCGCCGAGATCGGTATCCATACCGCCGATGCCATTCAAATCGTCGCCGGTATGATGGCCGCCGCGTTTTTCGTTCATCTCCCAGTATTTCTGGGCATTGTAAGCAAAGCCTCCGTGTTCCGAGCCCATCGGCGGATCAAAGCGGAGAGCGCGCGGGATGACGGCTGTTTGCCATGCGGAAGGAAACTGGAATCGATGATCAATTTCCCCGCTCATCGGCATGAGCAGCGGGGAATCCGCATCCTGATAACCGATGCGCGGCTGAACGGCCGCGGGTTTCCCGGATTTGCAGATCACCCATGCCACGATTCCGCCTGCCACGCAAAACGTGAGAACCAGCATGAGAATGGACCAAGGCCTGCGCATGTTCGGAACATGGTGAAGCACAAAGCAATAATCAAGGTCCAAGCTGACGGGAGTCGGCTAAACCGCCTTCGGGCTATATCGGCTTGCTTCTAGAAGTCCTCGCGTAGTACGGAGGATTGAGGCCAGGTGGCCCGTGGATTCGGGTTTCCGAGGCGGGATCGATCCGCTCCCATCATGCAGTCGTCGGAGGTCGAGGTGGTTGCGTCGGTCCTATGGAAGATGTGCCGAAGTCATCGGGAAGATTCAAAGTCGCGCAAATCATGGATCAATCCCCGGGGCTCCTCGGCCTGGGAGGCCGGACCAGCGACGCCGATATCGAGGACCAGCGAGTTGCGGACATCGGAATTCTTCCAGACCACTCCGACCCCAAGATAGAGCCAACCCGCGTAGGTTCGATAATGCTTATCGATACCGGCGAAGAGATCGTTTTCGAGATAAATGCCCAAGGTGCCGCCCGCGTCGCCCTTACCGGCGCCATACCCCAAGGATACGCATGTGGTCATAACGAGAATCCCTTTAACGATGAGTCTTGCGATGGATGATTTCATTATAAAAAAGCTGAATTTTTCCTAAGATCTGCAGGTTGGCCGGAGGTCAGAGTATATGTGTTTCACGGGTTGCGGTAGCACTGGATCACCCGGATGAGGATGACGGTTTATCTTGTTGATGGTTGCCTGAATTGAGCCCGTAATGCTTCCACAGGGGCGGATACCAAGTCATGAAACAGCACTCCGCCATGGGGAAAAACTCTCATAAATCACGAAATGGAGGCATTCAATTTGGCGGGAGACCTCGCTGCCCGATGAGCCGGAATAGAGGACAAGAAATGTCCGGCTCGTTCCGTTCACGTTTGAAATCTTGTAATGTCCTGTGCCAGAGAAATCCGGAATCGCCAGCGCTCACCTACGGATGCGAATAGATACCAAATCCCAGCAAAAAACCATGTTAGACAACATGATACATGCCTTCTCATGAATTCTTCCTAGGATTATCCAGGTTTGCCAATACTCACGCTGCGCTCAGTCGTTGCCGAGGCGTTGGACGAACTCGTCTAGTAGGGATTTGAGGCGTGGTTCGCGGGTGATCGCGGTGGGTTTATCGAAGCCGATCCAGATGGCGGTGGCACCGCTTGGGCCGAGACGGAGTGTCCAGGCATCGCGCTCGGAACCGGTGGCACCGGTGAAGGTGCGGGTGCCTTTGTTACGATCGAGGACGCTGGTAGCATCGAGCGCGGCGGCGGGGCTGAGCGCTTGGGTGAGCTGTGGTTTGGCGTTATAGAGCAATTTCCCGGATGCATCGCGGATCTCGCGGATGAGGTAAGGTTTCGGGCGCTTACCCTGATTGCCGAGGGTGGCGAGACCGACGGACATTTCCTGCGGGGTTGCGGTGGCGGCTCCGCGGAAGAGATCTTCAGTAGCGAGAAATGGTCCGGTGAGGCCGCAACGTTTGGCGATTCGCTCGACCTCGTCGGGGCCGATCTGGCGGCCGGTTTGGACCGGTTTTCCGGGGAGCACGAGTTTGCCGCGCTCAGCGGCGGCGGCGGCGACAAAGGGCTCGAAAGCTGAGCCGAGATCGCGACTGGAGCGGCGGCTACGGTCGAAGCGGGATTGGCTGAAATTCCGACCGCCGATTAGAGCAAGGATGCCGCCGGTTTTGAGCTCGGTGGTGATGGCGGAGTATTGAACGTAGGTGGGTTCGGTGCCGGAGATATGGTCTTTCTGGACCGGGTGAGGCCAGGATTTCTCCTTTTCAAGCGCCTCGACGGCGTGATTGAGCTCGGTTTCGAGGCGTTGCTGCCATGGAGCATCCAGCGTGGTGTGCACTTTGAGTCCGCTGGCTTGAAGTTCGCCATCGTCGAGTAGCGTGTCGAACAAGTGATCGAGTTCGCGGCGAACCGCTTGGAGCGCGTAAGAGGTTTGGGTTTCACGTTGTTCCTCATCCAAGAGTTTGAGCGGTTCCGCAGCGATGGCTTCGCGGCGGGCTTGATCGATGAAGCCCATGGCGACCATGCGGTTGAGGGTCTGTCCGCGCTGATTGAGAGCTTTTTCGGGATTGCCGATGGGAGAAAAAACGTGGGGCCCCCGGATAATTCCAACAATGATGGCGCACTCGCCATCGGTTAGATCGCGGGTGGTTTTTCCAAAATACGTGCAGGCAGCTTGTTCGATGCCATAGGCACCGGCACCGAAGTAGATGCGGTTTAGGTAATGGGTGAGGATTTCATCTTTGGAATAGCGCTCTTCGATGCGCAGGGCGAGGGTCAGCTCTAGCAGCTTGCGGTGGATCGACTTGTCCTTGTTGTCGAAAGTGTTCTTCGCCAGCTGCATGGTTAGAGTGGAAGCCCCTTGCGTGAAGGTCCTGTCCTTGATGTTACGCAAGGTGGCGCGGGTCAGCCCCCGGAGATCCACGCCGTAGTGCTCGAAGAAACGGGCGTCCTCTCTTGCACGCAGAGATTTCACCAGGAAATCCGGGATTTCCGCGCGGGTGACGAGGTGACGGCCGGATGCGCCGGGTGCGGCGATCTCTTCACCCTTGCGATCATAAAATGTGGTGCCGACGGGGAGTTTGGCGACTTCTTCGAGATCGAAGCGCATCGCTAACATAAAGTAGAAGAAGCCGAACCCGGAGACAACGATGAGCCCTAGAACCGAAAGCTGGAAGACAATGCGCACAGGCCCATGAAGCACATCTGGAAGCCAACGCTTCCAGAACGGTGTGGGATCGATGGGACGCCAGGTGGACATGGGGGAGGTAAATGCTGAAATGCTGAAATACTTAAGTCAGTTTTCGTTGACGGGCTGGGCGCGGAGGGGGGCTTCGTTGACGGGCAGGGCGCGCGGGGATGATTGCACTTCTCCGACGGGCTGGGCTTTGGGCGGGGCGGATTCGTTTGCGGTAAGATCGACCGCTTTTGCGCGGGCGGGATGGAGGGGGCAGAAATCGTTCTCGGCTAGGGCGGTATCGGCGGGGACCTGGTCGGTGTATTGGGTGCCTGCGGAGGCGCATCCTGTGGTGGCGAGTTTCCCGGAGAGGCGGCAGAGGTCCATGGCGACAAGGTTTGACTTACTGTGGAGAGTGCCTGCCTTGTAGCCGAGGCGGTCGGCGGTTTTCATAATATCCACCCAGACGGGCAGGGCGAGCACGGAGCCATATCCGCCTTGGATGGTTTTTTTCGGGGTATCGAAGCCGGCCCAGACGGCGCAGGTGAGTTGGGAGGTATATCCGGCGAACCAGGCATCTTTGAAATCGTTGGTGGTTCCGGTTTTGCCGCCGCAGGGTTTTTCAAAGCCGAGGCGTTTGACGGCGGCGGCGGTGCCGCTGGTGGCCGCTTCCTGGAGGATACGTGAAACCGCCCACGCGGAGTTTGCGCCGGCAGCTTGATAGGAGAGCGGCAGGGTGGAGAAGAGTATGTTATTTTCGCGATCTTTGATCTCGGAAATCAAGTAAGGGCGGAAGCGGACGCCATCGTTGGGAAACATCGTGTAGGCGGTGGCGATTTCCCATGGTGTCGCTTCCCAGGATCCAAGGTAGGAGGATGGATTTTCAGGCATCGGGTTGATGAATCCGGCCATGGCGGCGACATCCTTCACCTTGCCGATTCCGGCGTGATTGCCAACTCGCACCGACATCGTGTTGCGGGAGCGGATGAGGCCGTAGGAGATGGGTTGCATGCCGCCGAACTTGCCGTCGGAGTTGTTTGGCCGCCAGGTGCCGCCGCCTTTGATTTCGCCGGGTTGGATGGGGCCGTCGCTGATTAGGCTGTCAGGAAGCAGGCCTTTGTCGAAGGCGGCCAGATAGACGAAGGGTTTAAATAGGGAACCGATCTGGCGGCCTTGGTCGTTTTTGGCCCGGTTAAATCGTGATTCTTCGGCATCCCGGCCGCCGACGATGGCGAGCACGGCTCCGCTGCGGTTTTCGATGACGACGGCCGCGCCCTGAATGTAGGTAGCTTCGCCGCGGCGGTCTTCCGGGAGGTTTTGCCAAGCAGCACGGGTCGGGTGAGGGTAGCCGGAAAGCCGCTCGATGCCGCGAAGTTTTTTATCGATCGACTCCTCACCAATCTGTTGGAGGCGAAGGTCGATGGTGGTGGTGATTTGAAGTCCGCCAAGTTCGATATCCTCCTTTTCGAGGATAATCTCTAGGTCCCGACGGATGGCATCCATGGCGTAGGATTCGCGGGCTTCGCGCCGGACTTTCGGACGCACCTCGATGGGTTCGAGCTTCGCGGCGTCGGCCTCGGCTTGGGTGATGGCTTGGGCGGTGACCATGCGGGCGAGGGTGGTGTTTCGCTCGCGGGTGGCGGCCTCCATCGATTTGAAGGGATTGAAAGAATCCGGGCCGCGGACAATGCCGGCGAGCAAGGCGGATTGTGAGAGGGTGAGTTCGGACGGGTGTTTCTCAAAATAGATGCGGGAGGCCTCGCCGATGCCTTTGATTTGTCGGCCCCAATTGATCTGGTTGATGTAGGCCTCGAGGATTTCGTCTTTTTCGAGTTCGAGTTCGAGTCGCACGGCGAGGACGACTTCGAGCATCTTGCGGTCAAGTTGGCGCGGGGTGTCGCCACGTTTTTCGTTGTTTTTGAGTTGGAAAATGTCGGAGACGAGCTGCTGGGTGATGGTGGAAGCACCCTCACGCTTGCCCTGCGTGTTTTTGATAATGGCGCGGGCAATACCGATGGGATCGATGGCTCCATGGTTGTAAAAACGCTCGTCTTCACGGGCTAGGATCGCTTTCCGGAAGTTTTCGGAAACTTGGTGCAGCGGGACGACCACGCGCTTTTCTCCGTGAATGCGGCCGATTTCCTCGCCGAGACGGTCAAGAATGATCGTTCGCTCGGGCATGGCGTGAATCCGCGTGAGATCGTAATCCCGGGCGCGAAACCCGTATATCACGGCGACAAGGATCAACCCAAACAGCCCGACGAGCGCCGGATAGCAGATGCCACGGGCGAGGCACTTCAGGGGCAGGCTGAGCCGGCGGGTGACAAAATTCAACAGGTGAAAGGGCCAGAGCAGCAGCAATGACTCCGCGCTCGGACCACGGGAACGAGCCGCAGCGGACTCGTTCTTGCGGCGTTGGTTGGTTTCCGGCGGGTTGCGTTTGGGCATCGGCGAGCGCAACCTAAACGAAGCTGCGGCGACGATCCATCTTTCATTCCATCCATCGTTGACATAGAACTTAAAAATTTTGAACATTTAACTGGATAGTCCGATTCTCGGAGCTAGTTTACCCCTAAACGCACCAATCACATGAGCTTACACGCCCAACTCAGCCCTGAAGCACTTCAACGTCTTCATGCCCAGCGCAGGAACTCAACCATTTCCTCGGTCGCGATCGCGGTTTTAACCGTGGTTCTCGTCGGATTACTTCTCGGCGTGTTTCTTCTGCCAAATATGGTAAAAGACGTTCCGGTGATCGTCACCTACAAGTCCAACATCCAAGAGGAGACGACGATCCAAGAGAAGAAAGTGCAGACCAGCATGGACCGCAAGCCGTCCTCGCCGTCGTCATCAATGGCCAAGGTTATCACCGCCGCCACCACTTCCGCCACAGCGATTCCCACCCCGGACGTCGATGTTTCCACCCCTTCGCTGGATTTTGGCGACGGTAACGATTTTGGCAGTGGATGGAGCTCGGGTGAAGGCTCTGGCGGTGGATTCGGAAATGTCCCAACCGCCATGAAAAAACGCTGCTCCAAGCAAGACCGTTTGGCGCGCCTACAAGAATCCGGTGGCACTCCAGAGTGCGAAGACGCGGTGATCAACGCTCTCCAATGGCTCAAGAAAACCCAAAATGCGGATGGCAGCTGGGACAAAGGGCACCCCGTCGCCATGACCGGCTTCGCGCTTCTCGCCTACCTTGGACACTGCGAAACTCCCCAATCCGAGGAATATGGAGATTCTGTTTCACGTGGTATCACCTACCTCGTCAACGTCGGTCTCAAAAATGACGACAGACTTACGAACAAGCCTGCAGATAACATCCAGTGGGTTTACGATCACGGCATCGCCACTTACGCCCTCGCCGAAGCTTACACCCTCTGCCACAGCATCAATGTCAATATCCCGGACCTTGATAAGGTCACCAAAAAGGCAGTTGAAATGATTATGGACGGCCAAGCCGACAGCGGTGGCTGGTTGTATAAGTATGCCGACTCCCCCAATGGCGGAGACAACTCCGTTGGGTTCTGGCAGATTCAGGCACTCAAAGCGAGCAAACACACCGGGCTGATAAGCGAAAGCAAACTCAAAAAACACTCCAACAAGGCACTGAAGTTCCTAGATTCCGTCCAAGGTAAAGACGGCGCCATCGGATACCGCAACGATGCAACTCGAAGCCCTGGCCTGACTGGCGGCGGCATGCTTGCATTTCAAATCTGGGAAGGCAGTGACGCAAACATCAGGAAAGGGATCAAATACATCGATAAAAATTCGGAGTTCAAATGGGGCACCCCAAGTGCCAACCTCTACTACCACTATTACAACGTGCAAGCCATGATCAACTATGGCGGCAGCGAGTGGACTAAATACAACGGCATCTTCCGCGATGAGTTGCTCAAAGCTCAAGAAAAAGACGGTTCTTGGAAGCAAAGCGTGCTGCACGGCCCCGCCAACACGCACATGGCCACTTGCTTGGCCACGCTCATGCTGGAGGCTTATTACCGCTTCCTGCCCGGCAGCGCCAAATAACGCTTAGCCCTTCGTTGGGCTGAAAACTCAGTCCTCATGACTTGGCTGCAAGTCATGAGGGTTTTTCTGAAAAATTACCGGTAGTTACACCAATTGTCTTGCAAACCGGGGCTGAGACAGCTTTCCTCCGCCCCCAACCTTAAACCAAGGACGGTCTGGCGAATGCTGGATCCATCCCCTACGACCATGAGCGATACCAAAGAAATCAACGTTAAAGACTATCAACTCCACGAAGGAGACACCGGCAGCGCCCCCTATCAAGTGGCCCTGCTCACCAAGCGGATCTTCCATCTCACGGACCATTTGCTGATCCACAAGAAGGACTTCTCGTCCCGCCGCGGTCTCCTGACCTTGGTTTCCCAGCGCCGCAAGTTGCTGGATTACATCAAGAAAGGCTCCGAGGAGAAATACCTGCAGGTCATCCAAGGCCTCGGACTCCGCCGCTAAACACTTTCCGCAAGGCAGCCACGAGGGAAACCCCGTGGCTGCCTCGCGAAACGGCCATGGCACTCAAATTGTTTCGCCAAGACCGCAGGACAAATTCCATCCGCCGCCCCACTGGTTTCGGGTTGCGGATTTTGTTCTGAAAAAACCGAATGCCCGCCCGGCATCCCGCCGATCGGGCCGTACGCACTGAAAAAAGAAGAAAAACGAAAGAACATGAATATCCATACCAAGACGATCGAAGTCGGAACGAATCCGATGACCATCGAAACCGGCAAACTTGCCAAACTCGCCGACGGTGCTGTCACCGTCCGCAGCGGAGACACCATCATCCTTGTCACCGCCGTTTCCTCCACCAAGGTGAAGCCCGGTCAAACCTGGTTCCCGCTCTCCGTGGAATATAAGGAGAAAGCCACCGCTGCCGGCGTATTCCCAGGCGGCTACTTCAAGCGCGAAGGTCGCCCTACCGAAAAGGAAATCCTCACCTGCCGCATGACGGACCGCCCACTGCGCCCGCTCTTCCCGAAGGGTTATTTCTATGACACCCAGATCGTCGCCATTCTGCTTTCCGCCGATGGTGAAAACGATTCCGACATCCTGGCGATGAACGGTGCCTCCGCCGCGCTCTGCCTTTCCGACATCCCCTTCGCCGGCCCGATCGGTGCGGTGCGCGTCGGCCGTGTCGATGGACAATTCGTCATCAACCCGACTCACGACGAGCGTGCTAACAGCGACCTCGACCTCATCTACGTCGGCAACAAGACCGACGTCATCATGATCGAAGGTCAAGCCGACGAACTCCCGGAAGACGAGTTTATCAAAGCCCTGCACTTCGCACAAGTAGCCGTCGCCAAGCTGGTCGAGGCTCAGGAAGAACTGGTCAAACTCGCTGGCCAGTCCAAGCGCGAATTCGGCCAGATCCTCGCCAAGGAAAACCTGCTTGAAATCGCCTACGAAATCGCCGGCGACCGCATTGAGTCCGCCATCTACGCGCCTTCAAAAACCGAGCGTGCCAAGAAAGTCGGAGCCCTCCGCGACGAAGTGGAAGCCGCCATCAAGGAGCGTGCTCCGGAAGCGACGGACTTCGATGTCGAGCAAGCCTTCGAATACCTCCAGAAGAAAGCGTTCCGCATATCCATCATGGAAAAAGGCGTGCGCGCCGATGGCCGTTCGATCGGCGATCTTCGCCCGCTCTACGGTGAGGTCAGCACCCTCCCCCGCGTTCACGGTTCCGCTATTTTCGCCCGCGGCGAAACCCAAGCGCTCGCGATTACGACGCTCGCTCCGGCCGATGAGAAGCAACACTTCGACAACTACGCCGGTGGCGAAGACGAGAAGCGCTTCATTCTCCACTACAACTTCCCTCCATTCTCCGTCGGTGAATGCGGACGCATGGGTGGCATCAACCGCCGCGAAATCGGTCACGGATCGCTCGCTGAGCGCTCGATCGAGCCAGTCATCCCGGACGAAGCCGACTTCCCCTACGCCATCCGCGTTTCCTCGGAAGTCATGGAATCCAACGGCTCCACCTCCATGGCATCGGTTTGCGCCGGCACCATGGCCTTGCTCGACGCCGGTGTCCCGCTCATCCGCCCCGTCGGTGGTATCTCCGTCGGCCTCGTCACGGAAAACAACGACGATGGCTCGATGAAGTCCCACAAGATGTTGCTCGATATCATCGGTTCCGAAGACTTCTACGGCGACATGGACTTCAAGCTTTGCGGCACCAGCGAAGGTGTCACGGGCTATCAGCTCGACCTCAAGCTTCCGGGCCTCCCGCTCGCCATGCTTGAAGAAGCGATCCACATCGCCAAGGCCGGCCGCACCAAGATCATCGACAAGATGGCTGAATATATCAGCACTCCGTCCGCGCTCAGCCCGCATGCGCCACGCATCGTTTCGCTCAAGATCCCTGCGGATCGCATCGGCGAACTCATTGGGCCTGGCGGCAAGAACATCAAAGGCATCCAGGCCGAGTCCGGTGCCGAGATCAACATCGAGGACGATGGCACCGTGCACATCTACGCTTCCAAACAGCAAGGTCTCGACCGCGCCAAGGAAATGATCGACCGCATGTTCCAAGAAATCGAAGTAGGCAAGGTTTACACCGGCAAAGTGGTCTCCGTCACCGCCTTCGGCGCGTTCATGGAAGTGCTTCCCGGTAAGGACGGCCTCATCCACGTCTCCGAACTGGCCGAAGGCCGCACTGAAAACGTCGAGGACGTCGTCAAAAAAGGCGATGTCATCACCGCCAAGTGCCTCGGAGTCGATGAAAAAGGCCGCGTGAAAATGTCACGCCGCGCCTGGCTCCGCGACCAAAAAGCCGAGCAAGCCGAAGCCTCCGGAGTCACCGGTGACTGAGCTTAGCCACTGCTAACAGCAAATCCCAAATCGGCGCTCTCTCACGGGAGCGCCGGTTTTTTTCGTGGGGGCCTACGTGCCTATGCCTGGGGTTTTCTGCGCTCTCGCAGCTAACTTGGCCTTGTGGCTACGGAGCGCTGGCTAAAAAGCCCAATGCCTTTAAGGATTCTGCTTGTCGGAGCGCGTGCATTCTGCGCGCTGCTGGATGACGGACATTCTGTCCGGCGAGTCGCTTCGCAAATGACGGGTGACAGAATGTCCCCCGTCCGGCAGCCGACAGAATATCGGCGCTCCTTGCCGGAGCGCGTGCATTCTGCGCGCTGCTGGATGACGGACATACTGTCCGGCGAGTCGCTTCGTAGAAGACAGGTGACACGAATGTCCCCTGTCCGACAGCCGACAGAATGTCAGCGCTCCGTAGGATTTCTCCGCTCCCTGCTGGCATCAAGAATCGCACACATCAGATCGAATCCTTAAAGGCATTGGGCTGAAGCCAGTGCTCCAATGCGTAGTTCGCGTCCATCGCCGGGCAGCGATTCAACGTTTCTTGTTGAGCGTCTGTTTCCGGAAGACGGGGATCAGCTCGGCGTCCATCCAGGCGAAGGCGGCGGTGAGGCCACCGGCGAGGTAGAGTTTGCCGATCGAGGCTTCGACCCGGGTTGGATTTCCGAAGGCGCTGAGGAAATCATTGGAGGTCAGGCGGGTGAACCACTCACCGTCCATGGAATTGCGTTCGCGCAGCACGTATTGGCGGGCGAACAATGCGAGCACGGCATCGCCGACCCATGCTTCTTCTCGTTCCTGGCGGAGTTCTTCGTCTTTTCGGCTCACGCGGGCAACATGAGCATCAAGGGAACGGTCGCACAAGTCTTTGCATGCGTTCTTGTTCAATGCGATCGCGCAGACGCGACTCGGAACTCTCATCCCAATATCCGGGCCGGAGCTCAACGAAGACCGAGCTGTAAGGCAGGGCGGTTTGGGTGCGGATGACCAAGACATCGAAACTGCGGCCCGCATCTTCGAGCAACGTGAGGAGCGATTGCTGGTCGAGTTCGGTGGTTTCGTGACCATGGAGTGAGCCTTTGAGTCGCTCACGGAGGGTATCGATGCCCGGAGCAAAATCGTTTTCCATGGAGCGCAGTTCGCGGGTCAAATAAAGTTGTGGACGGACATTCTCGGTTTTTTCAAGAGATTGGAGCACATAGTCGAGGGCTTCCGGCACCTCGACCGGGGCACTGATCTGGCGCACGCCGGGGCGACTGTGAGCGGGAAAAGAGGCCTCGGCGATGACGATCCAGTTGCGGTAGCCGAGTTGGCCGACCTGGCGGTCCACGGCACCGACCCAGGCTTTTTCAGGGTGCATCGTCATACAACCCGACAATGACCATGTCATTCCGAGAGTCAGAATCCAACGCGCGCCAAACATGGCTTTCACTTAGTCCGCTTAGACACGGCTGTCAACGTGTAGCCTCAGACAATCTGGCAGGGCGTGGTCGGCCCGCCGCGCCCACTTATCCGCCGAATGGCGGTGCGAATGAGGGGCACTTGAGAAGGTGAAATCCAAACCGCTGAGCATTGGCTTTTCTCTCTGCGTTCCGCGCTAATCATTTATGTTTCTTCTGCTTTTCGCCTTCGGGGTAAAGTGGGCGGACCGGGCCGGATCCGCCCTGCCGGGAAAAATAGTAGGACGTGACCGCCGGGCGTGGCACCCCGGATTTCAATGAGGGAGGAATTTGGAGCCGAAGAGGATGAAGAGGGCGAGGAAGAGGAAGAGCAAGGCGAGGCCGAGTTTGATGGAAAAGGTATGTTTTTTCTGGAAGGCGACGAGGTTTTCGCTGCGCAAGCCGCCGTAGGCCAGCAGGAAAATCACGATGAGCGGAGTGATAAAGGCGAGGTTGTAAACGACCAGCCAGAGCACTGCATCGAGGCGGCCTTTTTGGATCTGATAGATGATGGGAGCGTAAACCTGGCCGGTGCAGGCGAGTTCCAGCAGTGAGATAACGAGGCCGGAAAGGAAGGCGGCGATGACAAAATTCCGGGCGCGGGCACCGCTGCGGATGACGCCACGGATGCGGTCTTTGAGGATGCCGGGGAGTTGGAGCGTCATTTCATCGAGACGCCCCGCGCGGGCGCGTAGGGCATCGCGGAGTGATAGGTAGGCGGCGATGAGGGAGAGAATGCCGAAGACGAGATTCATCCAGCGTTGGATGCCGGCGAAGTGCTCGTTGAGGGATGCGATGACTTCGTGGAGCAGCAGTCCGGCGGCGAGATAGGCGATGAAGACGGCGCTGATGAAGGCGGCACCGACCATGAGCATTTCACGCGGGGTTCGGCGGGCGATTTGCAGGTAGGAGAGGAAGAAGATGATCGTCGCAAAGGCGCAGGGGTTGATGCCATCCAAGAGTCCGCCAAGCAGGACGATGGGCAGTGTAATGCCTTCATAGCGGCGGTCCACTTCTTGGGCGGCGACTTCTTGTACGGTTGCGCTGTCGGTGATTTCGATCCAAGTGTCATCCTGGGGTGCTGCCATGGTTTCCGCGAACAGCTTGCCGAGCGAGACCGGGGAGACATCCGGGCCGATCACAAAGCCGGACTGGGTGAAGACGGAAGGCGCGATGGAAAACTTGAGGGACGGGGCATCGAGGAATGCGCAGAGCGACTGATTGAGCAGCAGGCCGGAGGGATCGAGGATGTTGTATTCCTTGAGTTCGATGAGCGGGAAATCGGTCTTGAGCGAGTTGATGTATTGTTTGGCTTTGATGCATTCCTGGCAGCCGGGTTTGTAGAAAAAGGCGACGACTAACGATTTGCGTGCGGGAGCTGGGGCGGGCACGCCGGGGGCGGCCAGCTGAACAAAACCATTCGAGAAATCGGCGGGCGGTGGCGCGCTCTCGGGCGCACCGGTGAGCGCGCCGACTAGAAGCAGTGGAAAAATGAGCAGAAATCTCAGATGCACAATGCATGCATTATCATACCGGGCCATCTCTCCGAGAATTTTTTTCGTGAACTTCGTGTGAAGCTTGGCCGGGCGCTTAAATGGATCAGGCCTCGATTCCGAGTTTGGCACGGAGGCGTTCGATTTCTTCGGAAAGAGCGCCCCAGCGGGAGTAACTGATCTCGAGGGACCTGGAGATTTTTTCCACGGCGTTGGTGACTTCACGAAGTTTCCCCGAGTTGTTTCCCACTTCCTCGCTGGAGAGTTGTTGGGTGAGCGTCACTTGGGCACCTTCGAGCTCGGCGATCTTGATTTCAAGTGCGGCGAACTCGATCTCTAACGGCTTGAGGACTTTCGAGCGGATTTCACGTTGCTCCGCTTCGATGCGGCGTTGTTCCTTGCGGTTGACGCCGGGGACCGACTGTCGGGACGAATTGGTCGAGGCGGCGGTGCCGAGGGTCGCCAGCTTGGGCGCGCCTTTTTTCGCGGCTTCGTCTTCGGCGGATTTTTCCAGATAGTAGGTGATGTTTCCGGCGTATTGGATCGGTGGCCGACCGGGCTGGAATTCGAGGGTTTTGGTCACCAATGCATCGAGGAAATCCCGGTTGTGGGAAACAATCATCACGCTGCCGGGGTAGTCGATGAGCGCGCGCTGGAGCACGTCCTGCGATTGCATGTCGAGGTGGTTCGTCGGCTCGTCGAGAATCAGGAAATTTGCGGGACGCAGCAACATGCAGACGAGGGCGACGCGCGAACGTTCGCCACCGGAGAGCACGCCGATTTTTTTGAAGACGTCATCGCCGCGGAAGAGGAAACATCCTAACACGTTCCGGGCCTGTGGCGCAGACTCGCGTGAGGCGGCGGCTTCGACGGTTTCCAGAACCGTTAGGTTTGGATCAAGTTCGTCGGCGTGGTTTTGCGAGAAAAAGGAAGTGGCGACTTTGTGGCCGAAGTTGTGAATTCCGTCGTCAGGCGCTTCCTGTCCGGTGATGAGGCGGCAGAAGGTGGATTTACCGGCACCGTTGGGGCCGACGATGGCGAATTTCTCGCCCTTGTTGATTTCGAAATCGAAGCCGTTGAAGATGTTGAGCTGGCCGTAGGATTTCGAAATACCCTCGAGTTTGGCGACCATGTGGCCGGAGTTGGGTGGCGACGGGAATTTGAAATTCATCACCGCGTCGTCTTGCTCGGGGGCTGGGATGCGCTCGACTTTGGCGAGCAGCTTGATGCGGGACTGGACGAGCGTCGCTTTGTTCGCCGAGGCGCGGAAGCGGTCGATGAAGCGCTGGGTTTCGGCGATTTCGCGTTGCTGGGCGGTGTATTGTTTGAGGCGGATTTCTTTGCGGAGGACCGACTCGCGTTCGAAGTAGGAGAAATTTCCCGCATACTCCTCGGCGCGGCCGTGTGAGAAGGCGATGGTGCGGGTGCAGAGGGTGTCGAGCAGGGCGCGGTCGTGGGAGATGAGGAGGATCGCGCCGGGGTAGTTGACGAGGTATTGCTCGACCCAGATCTGGGTGCCGATGTCCAAGTGATTCGTCGGTTCGTCGAGCAACAGGACTTCGGGTTCTTGGAGGAAGAGTTTCGCCATCGCGATACGCATCTGCCAACCGCCGGAAAACTCGGAGCAATCGCGGGTGAAATCCTTGGTCTGGAAACCGAGGCCCTTGAGCACGGATTCGATTTTGGGCTTCATGCGCGCCGGGTCGGTGGAATCGAGCAGGAGTTCGAGTTCGCCGATTTCTTCGAGCAGATCGCCGTAGGGAGATGAGCGCGGGTCGAGCTTGGTGAGTTCGTGCGAGAGGCGGTCGATTTTTTCCGCGAGGGCCATGGTTTCACCGAAGGCGGATTCGGTTTCCTGCCACAGGGTGCGGCCTTTCACGTGGATGCCTTCTTGGGGCAAGTATCCGACGCGGGTGCCTCTGGGAGCGCTGATTTGGCCAGCGGTGGGTTTGATGATGCCTGCCGCGCATTTCATGAGCGTGGATTTACCCGCGCCGTTGTGACCGGCGAAGGCGATGCGCTCGCGGGGTTGGACGGAGAACGAAAGGTCGTTGAAGAGGACGCGGGCGCCGAACTCAACGCGCAGTGATTGGACAGAAATCATCGGGCGCGGAGGTTGCACGGCAAAACGCGCGGGTCAAGCCCCGGGGCGGGGAATGGTTGCTTGCCGGGGAAAAAACAGGCACGACCGGGAGGCTTAATCGTTTCCACTGTAGCGCGGCAACGGGTGTTTTGCCTGCGCTTGCTCATGATCCCAGACGCGCAGGAATGATTGGATTTCCTCGAGTATGGCATCGCATTGCTTGTTCCACTTGGAGCCGCCACGGAGAATAAGCACGCTTTCGCGCAGGTCGGTGAAGCGGATTTGCTCGGCTCCGGCGGCACGAAGGTCGCCGAGTTCCATGCGCAACATCTCGAAAAACGCGAGTTCAAAGCCGTTGCCGGCATCCAATGCGGCGCGGACGAGTGAAACGGTCACCGGCGGGGCCAGCGGCATGAGTTTGCCTGCAATCTGCTCGCAGCCGATTTTCACCAGCATCTTGCGCATCCGGTCGAAAAGATCCGCCAAGGGCAGGAGTTTGAGAGGACACTTCGTTTCCAAGTACTTCACAACCCCGCTGCGAATATCCACCACGAAGGGGAAATCCTCGTGATCCGCAGCACGCGCGGCGCGAATCAGCGCGTCATCCAGCCATGCGGTGTCGTAGTCGATCACCTGGTAGCGGCCGATTTGGAGGGCGGGGCGGTTGCCAATAAGAGAAATCACGAGGGTTGGGTGGGTTTAGGAGATGATGAAAACGTTTGGGGTTTGGGAGGGGAACTTCTTGTTTTGTGGAAATTAATCTTTGAAAAGGCGGCGTTGGAATGGATCGCGCGCTGCCCGGCGCGAGAGCGACTGGATTTCCTGAATGAATTCGTTGACGTCGTCAAATTGGCGATACACCGAAACGTAACGCACATAGGCCACCGGATCGATCTGGTGGAGTTTGTCCATCACCTTGGTGCCGATGATGTTGGAGGGCACCTCGCTCAGGTGGTCCTTATGCAATTCCGTTAAAATTTCCTCCACGGCTCGGTCGAGGCGGTCCATCGGCACCGGGCGTTTTTCGCAAGCTTTGATGAGCCCGCTCATCAGTTTTTCACGATTGAGGGCTTCGCGGGTGCCATCACGTTTCACCACTCGTAATTCGGTGCGCTCGATCTGCTCGTAGGTGGTGTAGCGGTAGCTGCATTGCAGGCATTCGCGCCGACGACGAATGGTCGTTCCGTCTTTCGAGGATCTCGAATCGAGGACTTTGTCTTTGAGTGAACCGCATTGGACGCAACGCATGAAATCAATTGGTGGGCAACGAAAAGAGATGTTGCGCAGCTCTCTTGTGTCGTCAACCGGAAAACTACGGTGTATTTAGTAGTTGATCGCGAACAATCGGGTTTCGTGAAATATTTTTTTAAAAAATCCAAGGTGGCGGCAAGCGAAACAAGTGCCTCACTCGGCGCTCTTCGCTTGCAGTTTTTTGTTCTGCGCTTCTTCGCGAATGCCGCCGATGAAGAGCAGGAAAGCGGCCACGCAGATGCATGAGTCCGCGACGTTGAAGGCAGGCCACCAACCGCCACTCGACGGCACGATTTTATCGTAAAGCGGTAGTTTGAAGGAGAGAAAGTCCACGACGTAGCCTTCCGACAAGCGCTGCCAAAACGAGGCGTCCTTGAATTCTTCGAGCAGGAACCCTTGGGCCAAACGGTCGGTTAGATTACCAAAAATCCCGCACAGCAGCAGGGCCACGGCGATCATCGAGAGCGGGTGATTGAACGCGCCTTTTTTCCAAAAAATCCGGATCAGGGTGAGGGCGATGAGAGGAACCAGCAGAAAGACGATGGGGGCCCAAGAGGTGCCATTTCCAAAACCGAAGGCCACACCTTGGTTGTGGACACGAACCAGATAGAAGAAGTTATCCACCACCACGATGCTTGCACCGGGTTCGATCCATGGAGGTTGGAAGGTGCTGATGGTCCAGAACTTCGTAACTTGGTCGAGCACGTAGAGCGGCAGAGTGAGAAAGAGTAGGAGTTTTGGGAGTGTCATCACGGAATCTGCGGATAGGCTGGGGATCTTGTGAGGCGGTCGCAAGCGCGAAACGGGGGGATGAGTGGTAGCAGGATGAAGGAATAGCCATCTTTCCAGCTTTCGGATCTTGAAAGGGCGACGCAAATAGGGCGGCCAGATGACTCGGAATCAGCTGCGCGGTAGTGCTTCACGGGACGATCCCCAGAGTATCTTTTGCCGTTAGGAAAAGCCCTGCAATGAGTAACAGGATTCCTGTCGCCTTGAGAAACCACGGTTGGAACCGCATGACACCGCCCGCAAGCCTCGAAGCGGCACGAGCACTGAAAACCATCACCAAGGCAAATCCCGCCACCGGCGCCGCAGTGCCAACGCCATACCCTATAACCGGCAGTAGGATCCGACCGCTGCCGAGCGCGAGTGGTATCAGACTACCAAAAAACAAAGCTGCGGAGACTGGACAGAATGACAAGGCGAACAGAAGACCGAGCACAAACTCCCCGAGCAACCCGCGCGACGCCCATTTCTCAGCGCTGGCCTGACTGGTAAATGAGCCGCCAAACGGCAAAGGAATCAATTTCAACAAAACCATCGACGTGAGAATCAAAATCGGCCCGAGCAAGGGTCCGATCCAACGTTGCAAGCCTTGGGATATTCCTGGTGCGGAAGTCAGCCCGGCAGCTAACAGAGCAGCGATGATCGCATAAGCGGCGACCCGCCCGAGCGTGTAGGCAAGCGTCCCGAAAATCGCGCGCATCTTTGAGTCCAACCGCCTCGCCACGTAGGCGGTGGCGGCAAGATTGGTTGCCAGCGGACAAGGGCTGACCGAGGTGAGCAATCCGAGCCAAAGTGCGGTTCCGAGAATTACGGACAAAGTCATGAGCCAAGGTATTCCTTGATTTGCGCGCCGAGGTAGTCGCGGTAGGCACGGGCGTCATCCAAAAGGTCCCAGACTTTTTCCATGTCCTTCCACGCCGTCTCCTTACCCTCGACGCGCCGGCTGATCACGACGGTTTTGGAGCTGAGTCGGTAGTCTTTCAAATAGTGGCGGTTTGCGGGATCCCCGGTGTCGATCACACGGAAAAAAATCTTGTTTGCGGCGAGTTCTACCGCGAAGTCCTGCTCCGCCGTCGCGCGGGCGAGCGCTTCAATTTTCTTACACGAAACGCAGCGGGTGCCGATGAGAAAATACGTCATCACGACTTGTGGACCTTCCACGATCGGCAGGATTTCCGCGTGCGCGGGTTTGCTTTCCGCCTCAGCGTAGGTTTGAGATTTTTTGAACTCGCGATTACCCCAAATAGCCAAGCTGCCGAGGGCGACCACCAGCAACACGCTGCGGATTATTTTTTTAGCGATCATAAAATTGGTGAAAATGTTAGGATTGTAAAAGTTTCTCAATTTCCACATCAGACGGGATCTTGCCGGCGACCTTGAGTTTGCCATCCACGATCAAAGCAGGTGTGATCATCACGCCGAAGTCGGCAAAGCGTAGAAAGTCGGTTATTTTCTCAAATTCGTAATCAAGGCCGAGTCGATCGGCGGCAGCGGTCGTGGCGGCGGCGAGTTGATTGCACTTGGCACAACCTGTGCCGAGGATTTGGAGTTTCATATGGATGATTTGGTGGTGGTTAATATTTCAGGTGAAATTGCCAAAAAGCCAACCGCAGAGCGTGGCGAGCGTGATGGTGAGGAGAATGAATGCGAGGGTTTTGCGAGTTCCGAGAATCGAACGAATGACTAGCATGCTCGGCAGACTGAGCGCCGGACCAGCGAGCAACAAGGCAAGTGCGGGGCCCTTGCCCATGCCGCTGCCGAGCAAGCCTTGGACGACCGGAATTTCCGTGAGCGTGGCAAAATACATGAATGCTCCGGCCACTGAGGCGAAGGCATTGGCAGCAAGCGAATTACCACCTAACAATGAATCGATCCATTCCGAAGGAATCAGCCCTTCGTGGCCGGGTCGCCCAAGTAACAGTCCCGCAACCAATACTCCACCGACGAGCAGCGGGATGATTTGCTTGGCATAGGACCACGTTTGATCAAACCACTCGCCAGCTTCACCATCCTTGCCGGCGGTCATCCATGCAAGTCCCGCGGCAGCGGTTAGGAATGCGGCTTCGGGTTTTCCGAAACCCCATGCGGCGGCACCTGATGCAATCACAGTGAGAAGAACCTGCCATGCGGGCCGCCCGTGCCAGCGCCACAACATGAAACCTAACATCAACGCAAACGCGGCGGTGATCGGCCATTTCACCGAATGGACCACGCCGAAAAACCCGGAATCCCCTCCCCCACCCCAGTTGGCGAAAATAAGAATGCCGACCAGCGATGCGATGAACGACGCGGTCTGCCATAGCGGGCGGGCGGGTTCATCGACCGGTAGCTGCATGACAGCGGATTGGCGCGCGCCTTCCTCCTTGCGGAACAACCAAGCCATAGCGACGCCGATCACGATGCTGAAGGCGATGGCACAAAGCGCCCGAGCAAGACCGATCTCCCAGCCCAAAACCCTGGCGGTTAGAATGATGGCCAGCGCGTTGATTGCCGGCCCGGAGTAAAGAAAGGCGCTGGCCGGTCCAAGCCCCGCGCCCAGACGATAAATCCCGGCGAACAGCGGCAGAACCGTGCAAGAGCATACGGCGAGAATCGCGCCGGAAATCGAAGCCACCGAATATGCGACCAGTGGTTTCGATTTCCCTCCAAGATAGCGGGTCACCGAGTTTTGGCTGATAAACGCTCCGATCGCTCCGGCGATGAAAAATGCGGGTAACAGGCAAAGGATGACATGCTCGCGGGCATACCACTTGGCCAACTCCAGCGCTTCCCTCACCGCGCCATCAAAGCGCGGTGTGCCAATGGGCAGGTAATACAAAAGCCCGATCAACCCCACCAACCAGGCAGCGCTCTTGAGTTCGGTAGCGGGTAGTTTCATGGTCTTCAGGGTTCGCAGACTTCTAAACTCGTCGTCGATGGTGTTGGCCGTTGACGGTGCCCGCCATTGGCATGGCCTACAGGTCCGCAGTGCTCATATTCGTCAGGCCGTGGCGGCCCCCCACGCAAAGCGAAATATCCGCCACGCATGGCATCAGTAGCCGATAGAAAATCCGCTTGCCGCGTTTCTCATCTGCGATGATCCCAGCGTTTTTGAGCACCAGCAAATGCTGCGAAATCGTGGGTCCACTCAGCTTTGGCAACTTCGGCATCTCCATCAGAATGCACACACAGCATTCCCCTTGCCCTAATCGCTCCACCATCGCCAAGCGCGCCGGATGCCCCAACGCCTTAAACACCGCCGCCCGTTCTCGTAAGGTCATGAGTAGTTATTTAGCTAAATAACGAAATAATGAAAGGAGATTTTTCAAACTCTTTGATTAGCGGATCCTTTAAGTCTCGGTCCCCACCTCCACCTCGGGTTTGGGCAGCAACGGTAACGTCTTGGCTAGGCTCAAACATCCTGACCACCGCTGAGAATTTCGCGCAGCGTCAGTGAAATTGCGTGACCCATTTAGGTCCGGGCGGAGACGCCCGGACCACTGTGGCGCGGGCGTCTCCGCCCGCCGCGAATTCTTCGGCAGATCATCCCATTTCCCGGCGCTTCAGGATGTTTGAGGCTCCGCCAGAACAAGACAAGGAGCCTCGCAGCTACAGTTCGCAGGGGTTAAAGTCGCCGCTCCCCCACCCTCCTCCACCGGTAGCGGTTATTCCCGCGGAGTGACTTGTTCTTCAGCGGTTCAGCGGTTCAGCGGTTCAGCGGTTCAGCGGTTCAGCGGTTCAGCGGCTCAGCGGCTCAGCGGCTCGGCGGCTCAGCGGCTCAGCGGCTCAGCGGCTCGGCGGTTCAGCGGTTCAGCGGTTCAGCGGCTCAGCGGCTCAGCGGTTCAGCGGCTCAGCGGCTCAGCGGCTCAGCGGCTCAGCGGCTCAGCGGCTCAGCGGCTAATTGGGTGGTGCGGGATTGGTTTATTACTAGCAGGAAGACAGGTGAGGATTCGGCCTCGCTGGCCATGGCTTCGGCGGAATGGCTTCGGCGGAATCGGAGTGGGGCGAATCGGAGCGAGCCGGATGGGATTAAGAAATCCGGCGATGAATGTCGGGATTGCGGCGGGCGCGGGGATGCGCTATGCCTCGCACGGCAACACATTTTGGAAAATCCTGAAACACCTACTCCGCCCGCTTCATGGCTGATTCGCATTCCCGAAGTTTTCGCCGATTGGGAGTCGGAGATTTTCGATGGACTTGGGGCGGTATCGCTCCGGAAATTGGGCAAAGACTACCATTTGATCCGGCTTGAAAATCCGGATTTGCCGATTCGTCAATCGGAGGCCGCCAAGTTCGTGAGTTGGAATCTACCGGTGCACCACAGTTGGCCCTGTGACCCTAGCAAAAATCCAGGTTTTATTGAAAAAGCCGCACAAGCCTTGTTGCGGAAATTCGGTGCAAATCCCCCGCAAACCCTCATCGCCGGAGCCCTCGATCCCGGCGCGACGAATCGCTATTACCGGACGCTGGCCTCCAACCTCCGCGGCAGAGCGCTGCAATTGTTTCCGCCCGCCGTCAGCGCGATCCGCGATGCTGAAGCCCAAGACAGCCGCACTCCCACGCTTTTCTGCTTGGTCGGACAAGAAGGGCTTTTTTGTGGTGAACAAAGCCCTCAAGCTTCGAATGGTTTTCACCCCGGCGGGACCAAGTTTATCCGCCAAAACACCCCCGGCACCATCAGCCGTGCCGGAGCAAAAATCGCCGAAGCGCTGCATTACCTCCAATTGCATCGTCCGCCGCCGACCGCTGGCTGCCATTGGCTCGAACTCGGTGCCAGCCCGGGAGGCATGACCGCCGAACTCCTCACCCGTGGCTACCAAGTCACGGCCGTGGACCGCGCGCCGCTCGATCCACGATTGCAAAAATCCCCCGGTCTAAAAACTGTGCTCTCAGATGCCGCCGATTTCCAGCCGGCACCGAACGCCCGCTATGGAGCGCTTCTTTCCGACATGAACGGCGATGCGCTCGACTCGATCCGACACGTCGCACGCCTTGCAAAACACCTCATGCCCGGCAGCTTGGTCATGTTCACCATGAAGCTACCGGGAGTCGCCACTTACTCGGCGGTGAATGAATTGCAAACCCGCGTCACAGCTGCGGCGGAGGAAGCCCGCCTTCGGCTATTTTCTCTAACTCATCTCACCTACAACCGCCAGGAGTTCACTCTTTTTTTCGAACGAGAACCCTAATCTAAAAAAATCCGTAAGAACCAGCACCCGATTTGCGTATCGCGTGCAATGAATTGCAATTTGTTGATCGGCTGCCTTTTCGGCCTCACCGCAGTGTGCCAGATGGCCCACGCGCTGGAGGGCGAACCATCGGCCAATGAAACTCCCGCGCAACGCGATGCCCGCATGGGTTGGTGGCGCGAAGCGAAGTTCGGCATGTTCATTCATTGGGGCGTCTATGCCGTCCCCGCTGGGACTTACGAGGAAAAGCCCGTGTCTGGCTGTGGCGAGTGGATCATGAAAAATGGCAAAATCCCGGTGTCGACCTACCGCGCCTATGCCAAAAATTTCAATCCGGCAAAATACGATCCCACTTCCTGGGCCGCCCTCGCCAAAGAAGCGGGCATGCGCTACATGGTTATCACCTCGAAGCATCATGATGGATTCTCCCTCTTCCCATCCGAAGCCAGCGATTGGGATATCGCCGATGCCTCGCCATGGAAAAAAGATCTGATCGGCCCGCTTGCCAATGCCGCCCGTGCCAACGGTTTGAAATTCGGCCTTTATTATTCCCAAGCCCAAGATTGGGTGCATCCGGGCGGCGCCAAATACGGCATGAAAGAGGGCGAGGGCTGGGATGATGCCCATCATGGAAATTTCGACTCCTACATCGACCAGATCGCTGTGCCTCAGGTGCGGGAAATCCTCACTCGCTACAAACCCGACGTCCTTTGGTGGGACACCCCCCACTTGATGAATCCGGAACGCGCAAAAAAACTCGCAGCGCTCTTACCGCTCGCCCCGGGCATCATCCACAACAACCGTCTCGGCGGTGGCTCCAAAGGCGATACCGAGACTCCCGAGCAGTTCATCCCCGCGACCGGATTTCCCGGCCGCGACTGGGAGACCTGCATGACGATGAACAAAACCTGGGGCTATAAAAGCGACGACCAAAACTGGAAGCCGCTCTCCACCCTGATCACCAACCTCGTTGACATCGTCAGCAAAGGCGGCAACTACCTCCTCAACGTCGGCCCCACTGCCGATGGCGAAATCCCGCCGGAATCGATCCAGCTTCTTAAGGGCGTCGGCGCATGGATGAAGACCAATGGCGAGTCGATCTACGGCACCCAAGCCAGCCCGTTCAAAAAACTCAATTGGGGCCGCTGCACCTTGAAGTCCGCCGGCGATGACACGATCCTCTACCTCCACGTTCTCAACTGGCCGACCAATGGCAAGCTCACCGTGCCAGGTCTCACCAATCCTGTGAAATCCGTGGAATTGCTCGCAGACGGCACCAAACTCACCGCCGCGAGTTCGGAATCAGGACCCGTCATCACCCTCCCCGCCAGCGCCCCGGACGCCATCTGTTCGACCCTCAAAATGGTCATCAAAGGCAAACCCGTCATCGAAGAAGTGCCGGTTACCGCCTCCCCGGACGGAGTGATCCGCCTGCTACCCGAGGATGCCAAGTTCAAGGGCGCGGTGAAAGCCGAAGATAAAAAAGGCATCAGCAACATCGGTTTCTGGAAAAATCCCGAGGACAGCGTCTCTTGGAATCTGCGTGCCGACCATGACGGCAAATACCTGATCCAAATCGAAGCCTCCTCACCTTCCGCTGGCGCAGTCCTCTTGGTTCAGGGCCTTGGAAAACTCGCCTACTCCATTCCAAAAACCAATAACCTTGATTCGTTTCAATCCACTAAAGTCGGCGAGGTCGTCCTCAAAAAAGGCAACAATTTCACCCTCACGCTTCTCCCCGTGGCGGAGGGCTGGAACTTGGTCAACGTGCGCAAAGTCGAGCTGACCCCGCAGCCCTGACCGGCCGCGATTTCAAACCACCGGCAAAAGAGAGTGCCGCTCCCCTGTAAGCCGGATTCTGTCCCTCCCGCTTGCGCAGGATTGGACGGCCATTTCTCTCACCCCACCGAAGTGGAGCGCCCCGCTTGCGCGGAGTGCGACTAATACCCGGAGATTAAAACGGGCGGGCCGCCCTTCCCCTGTTATGTCTTGCACCACGCGGGGTTTTCAGTGCCGCTCCGGTTGCCCTCGGCGCGGTGGGCTCTTACTCCACCATTTCACCCTTACCTGTGCCCTTGCAGGCCATCGGCGGTATCCTTTCTGCTGCACTTTCCGTCCGGGTTCCTCGCGGTTCCCGTCCCCCATTTTCATGAGGCGCGTTGCCCTATGGTGTCCGGACTTTCCTCAAACCCCGCTTGCGCGGAACTTGCGACCGTCCGGGGAGCGGCAAAAAAGAACCTGCCCCATCTCCCATCACTTTCCAAGGAAAAGTTACCTTCCCGCACGCATTGCGCTAAATTAAATGACACCGGCGGACCAGCGAGAAAGAAGCTGAAGTAGGTCGTTGCGCCAGAAAGAATGACACCCGGATGAGAACACTTACCGGGATCATGAGTCAAAAGAGCAAAATCGAATATTTGGAAAGCTGCCGGGCGCGCTATCCGAGTCGGAACCGCAACGTGCTTTCCATCGCGGCTCAAATGAAAAAAGACCACCCCTCCCATGTCGACTAGAAAACGGGCCGGGTAAGGAAGTGTTTTTCACCCAGGACCACACGCCGGACCAATTAAAAACCAACAACGGTGTTCAACTTTGGGGCTGAAAACACTCATCCTGTGTGGGTTGTATGCGCACAGGATCGCTTCTGACGGGATGAGTTCCGGCAGGTTGAAATCACTCTCCCGGGCTTGTGCGTTGCGAAATACCCGCCCCCAAGC
>CAIXKE010000057.1 GCA_903919975.1 Akkermansiaceae bacterium
GCTTGGGGGCGGGTATTTCGCAACGCACAAGCCCGGGAGAGTGATTTCAACCTGCCGGAACTCATCCCGTCAGAAGCGATCCTGTGCGCATACAACCCACACAGGATGAGTGTTTTCAGCCCCAAAGTTGAACACCGTTGTGCTGAATTTCAGCAAGACAGGCTTTATGATTACATTCCGCCGATGGCCTGCGGTGGACCCTGTATCCCGACAATCCCGTGCTGCCCGGCTGCGACACCATCACCCTCGCCCAGGATCCGGACACCGGCGAGTATCTCGCCTTCCACAAGCGCCAGTTCGACAAACGCACCCGCCCGGTCGCCCGGCAGGTCTTCCTCTCCGTCAGCAAGGACATGCAACACTGGTCCGAACCGCAGCTGGTGATGAACCCGGATGAAACCGACCATGCCGAAACCCGGAAACTCAAAGGGGGCATGCACGCCGAGTTCTACAACCTGTCCGCCTTCCCTTACGCAGGACAGTGGCTTGGTCTGGTCACGGTCTTCCGCCGCACCGGACCACCTCCGGTCAAAGGTCCGGGCCAGAGCGGCGACGACGGGCCGATTGACGTCCAATTGGTTCACAGCCGCGACGGCCGCCAGTGGCAGCGCTGTTCGGACCGCAGCCCGGTCATCGCCCTTGGCCCGCACTCGTTTGATGCCAGCAGCATCCTTGGAGTCTGCAACTCGCCGGTCATCGTCGGCGACGAAATGTGGATGTATTACACCGCGATCACCACCACCCACGGCGGAGCCTTGCCGGACAAACAGATGGCGATTGCCCGCGCCGCATGGCGTCTGGACGGCATGGTGTCGCTGCGTGCCAAGGACTCCGGGGGCGTGATCGAAACGGTGCCGATCCAACCCGCGGGCGACCACCTTTTCGTCAATGCCGACGTGCGCACCGGGCGGCTCCTCGTGGAAGTGCTCGATGCGGAGGGAGAGCCCATACCGGGCTTCGAGAAATCCGCTTGCCTGCCGCTGACCGGTGGCTCAGTGCGTCAGGCCGTGACGTGGCGCACGGCATCGTCACTGCCCCAAGGAAAGTCCCTTCGGCTTCGGTTCCATCTGACCGGTGGCGACCTCTTCAGTTACGTTTTTGAAACCAAGCGATGAAAACGAACACGAAACCCACGAAACACACCCTCACACTCCTCGCCGCCCTCCTGCTCGCGCCGCTGGCACTGCAAGCCGCCGAGCCCGCACCTATCGTCCTGCGCGACCTGCCGCTGCTCTTCGCCGATGACAGCGGGATCGCCGCGAAGAACGGCGTGAAGCGCACCGTCCATCCCGCCAAGACACGGCAACCCCCTTTTCCCCGCCCTCCGGTTCGACCCAATGGCTCTTTCAGGAGCCTCTCGCAGAAAGCAAATTCCTAGCATTCAGCTCACGAGTGCCGGACTGGTACGCAAGCAGAAGATGGGCAGAACCATTTTTTACATCAACGATTCGCTTTACTCGCTCTTGAGTTGTGTGACCCTGTAGCACAACGATGGGCGAAGCCGGTAACTCGCCCTCCATCCTCTTCAAGCGGGGCAAGACAGAAGACTTGAATACGGAAGACAGAAGATCAGATGGCTCACGCGAAGCCGCGAGGGGGTGAAGAGGGCGGCAGATCAAAAGACCTCATCGCGCTGATCGCGCATGTCTTCTCTTGAAACTGAAAACTTGAGCCTTAAACCTTTCCCGACTGGCATCACTTCCTGCGGCGGCGCAGCAGCATCGTGGCTCCCAGAACGCTCAGCAAGGAGGTCGAAGGCTCGGGGATGCCCGTTACGACTCCCTGTCCGTTGTCACCCACACCAAAAGCAAGCAAGTTGAGCTCCTCGCCGAAGAAGCCTCCTGGATGTGCGGTAAAATTGGCCCACCCGTAATAAGTTTCGTTCGTTCCGAGTCCTTGATTCGTGTAGCGAAACCCTAGGTAATAAACGGTGGATCCATCAAAGCTCAGAGTGGACTCGCTGAGGTAGGAATCTCCCGTGCCGGCGGAGAAAGCGGTTGAAGCGTCTATCGTGGTGCCTTGAGGGAAAATCGCAAAGGTGTTCGTCGAGGCACCCGCCAACGCAAAATTGACTCCAGGATTTAGAGACGATTTGAGGCCTACAAAAACCCCCTGCGTATTCGCGGAGAAAGCCAAGGGATAGTTGGTTGTGTCGAATCCCGGCGTCACAGCGCCGGAAAGAGGATCAAAACTCCAACCATACCAAGGCGTGGGATTCGTGGTGGTGTATAACGCTGCGGAAGCGATGGAGGCATTAAGAAACGCAAAGCCAAGGATACTGAAGAGAACAGGGAAGTGATGCATATAGCATTATTCAACAAAAGCCGCATGCAACGTGTAAATAAAATTTTTAATTTCAGCAAGACAGGCTTTATGAGTAATAACCTCCTTGTCTCCGGCCCCATCGTGCCGGACCGTCCGGTTGTCCCCTGCCCTTGTCCATTCACGGCCGAAACCAAATCGATTGACCGCGGATTTTCCCGGTTTGGTTGGCATTCCCCACATTCCCCCGCACTTTGCTCTTTTCCGGCCCAGCACGCGGGCATAGTTTCTCGCCGACATGAGTAGTTGCGGCCCGAAAACGAAAATGGACCCGGCCTTGCACCGGGCCCAGAAACCTTCCTGGATCAAAGTTCGACTGCCGAACAACCCGGAATTCTGGTCCACCAAATCACTCATCACCGACCTGAAATTGGTGACCGTCTGCGAGGAAGCCCAGTGCCCGAACCGTTGGGAATGCTGGAGCCAGAAGACCGCCACCTTCATGATCGCCGGGGAAAAGTGCACCCGCGCCTGTGGCTTCTGCGCCGTCAAAACCGCCAAACCCGACGCCCTCGAAGCCGACGAACCGCAACGCGTCGCCGAGGCCACCCGCCGCATGGGTCTCAAACACGTCGTCATCACTGCCGTCGCCCGCGACGACCTCCGCGATGGCGGCGCCGAGCATTTCAAACTCACCATCGAGGCGGTCCGCGAAGCCAATCCAGAAACGATCATCGAAGTCCTCGTCCCCGATTTCAACGACCGCGACTGGGCCTTGCAACTCGTGATGGACGCCCGCCCGCACATTTTCAACCACAACATCGAGACCGTCGAACGCCTGACCCCGCTCGTCCGATCCCGTGCCCAATACCAACGCAGCCTCACCGTCCTGAAAAAAGCCAAGGCGATGGTCGATGGCAAAGTCGCCACCAAAAGCGGCATCATGCTCGGCCTCGGCGAGCGCCCTGAAGAACTCCTCCGCGCCTTCGATGACCTCCGCGCCCACGACGTCACCGTGCTGACGCTCGGACAATACCTCCGCCCGACCCCCAAACACCTGCCAGTCGTCGAGTTCATCCACCCGGACACCTTCGCCGAATACAAGGAAATCGCCCTTGAAAAAGGCTTCCGCCACGTCGCCAGCGGACCACTGGTTAGGAGTTCTTATCACGCCGCCGAGTTCCGCCCGGAACTCGATGTGCTTGAAGCCATCGAAGCCGATCTGCGCGCCGCCAAAGGCTTGGAACTCGGCCCCGAACACCTCGACCTCCCGGACCTCAAGCCGGAACTCGCCAAAGCCATCGCCTGATGAATCACTGGTTGATCAAATCCGAGCCCGACGTCTTCTCGATCGACGACCTCGCGAAAGTAAAACGCGAGCCATGGTCCGGCGTTAGAAACTATCAGGCGCGCAACTTCATGTGGAAGGACATGAAACCCGGCGACCTCGCCCTCTTCTATCACTCCAACGCCAAGCCACCCGGCATCGCCGGCATCGCAAAAGTCGTCGGCCTCCCCTACCCCGATCCCACCCAGTTCGACTCCAAGAGCGAATACTTCGATCCCAAAGCCACCCCGGAAAAACCCCGCTGGTGGCTCGTCGATTTCGAATTTGTCGGCAAATTCATCAACCTCCTGCCGCTCGAAGCCATCAAGGCCGATCCCGTTCTATCAGAAATGTTGATCTGCCAACGCGGCACCCGCCTCTCCATCACGCCGGTCGATCCACTGCATCACAAGCGCGCCTGCAAGCTCGCAGGCTGGAAAGCCCTGTAGCATCGCGCAAATGCACACGCCTGTAGCGTAACTCTATGAGTGTCGCAGCCCAGGTTCCGCGCGAAGCCCTCTTGTCTTGCGTCTTGTGTCTTGAAGTCTTGCGTCTCCCACCCTCACTTCGCAGGAGCGACAAACGGGCGCTTCGATACCGCATCCGCCTTCGGAAAATCCGCGGGGATTTCCGTTTGCGTGACTTTTCCCGTGGCCGCCCACTCGACACCGCGATTGAAGGTCACCATGAACCCGACACACTCAAATGACTGCGTATAGTGGCCAAGCGTGGTGTGGAAAACACGGCCCTTGTCATATTTGATGGTCATGAGCATCGGCTCGTTACGACCTTCCTTACGGAGTTTTTCTGGCTCCGACGCAGTGGCGAGAATTTCCATGTTTTCGGCGGGTCCGCGCAGCAAAGAATAACATTCGTCCGAGGCGTGCATCCAAAAATCCGGCACGCCCCTGGTGATGGGATGCTCGCGGCTACGGATGGTCACGAGAAAATCGTTGAGTGGCCCATGAGCGCCGCAAGGGCCGGGCTTGGGATCGCGGACCTCCTTGCCTTCGCTGTCGATGTAAACATAGGGCCCGTGTTGCGCATTGCGCCCACCCCAGCCACCAAGACCGATCATCTTGTTGTATTCCGGCCAATCCGGGAAGCTATTGTCCGCAGCATGGACCGATACGAAGCCACCACCGTTTTTTACATACGTCTCGAACGCGCGCCGGGTCTCCTCGGGCCACGGGGCCGCCTGGTAACCGAAGTTTGAGATGACGACGTTGTATTTCGAGAAATCAGGTTTGAAATCCGGGTCGGCTTTGGGTTTCGGCAGATCCTCGGTTTTGGCACCTCCGGCCATCGGCAGGAAGAGAGCTTCCTGCATACCGTTCCATGTGAATTGGGTGCGTGCTATATCTACCTCGAAGAGTCCGGTCGCTTCGAGATACTGCCGCATGATGATCGTGGTTTTCGGCCATTCCTTGTGGTTGTTCTGGCCATCAATGATAAGCGCCTTGAGCTTCGCGGCCGCATGGGCAGTCGGAGCGATAAGAAGGGTGGTCCAGATGGTGAGTTGAAGAAGTATTTTCATGAATTCTGATATGAAGACGTTCGAACCAAGGCCAATCTTTCCGGCCAAGGCCTCTTAAATTTCAATCACCTGTAGGCCTTCTCCTCCACCAAGCCGCCAAGGCGCTGCCGATGATGCTGTGGAACACCGCGGAAATCGCGGCGGGCACCGGGGCCAAGGCAATTGTGGGGAAATGCCGTGTGGCGAGCGCGGCCCCGAGACCACTGTTTTGCATGCCCACCTCGATGGAAATCGTCCGGCACAGGCTTTCGCCGCAACCGGTGAGCTTCGCTAATCCGTAGCCTAGCAGGAACCCGAAAAGGTGCAGCAGGAATACCGAAAGGAACAGGATACCCACCGAACCTGCGATCGCATTTCGGTTCAGGGCGACAATGCAACCCACGATAGCGACCACTACAAGGGCGCTGACCAGCGGACCAAGCGCATCGATCCCCCCTCTGAGTTTCCGCGCGCTGCTCATTTTTTCTAACACAGTATTCACCGTGATCCCGAGCACGAGAGGCAGCAGCACCACGATTAGCATCGACTTGAACAAGGCCCATGCGTCGACAGGCATCCATGCGCCGGCGAGCCAGCTCGTCAGACAGGGCGTGGCGAAAACGGCGGCAAGGGTTGAGGTCATGGTGAGCAGGACGCTGAGCGGCACATTCGCCCGCGCGAGATGGCAGATGACATTGGACACCGTGCCGCCGGGGCAGCAGCCAACGAGGATCAGTCCAAGCGCGAGGCCTGTTTCCAGATGAAACGCCTTCGCCAAGCCCCAACCGAGCAGCGGCATGATCGCAAACTGCGCGAAAACACCGAGCGCAATCCGCTTCGGATCCCTGAGCACGGCGGCAAAATCGGCAAACCGCAACGTCAGGCCCATGCCGAGCATCACGACCCCAAGCGCAGTCTCGATCCACGGCTTGAACCAAATCCACGCGCCCGGTTGCAACCAGGCCCAGGCGCAACCGAGGACCAGCCAGAACGGAAAACCCGCCGTCAACATTCCTGAAACTCTCGCCAACGTCATGGCCGGAGATCATTCCCGGATCTGCCCGAGCGTCCAGCAAAGTCCGCACGCCAAATACAAACTCCCAGCCCTTTTGCCATCCCCGGCTACTCCGGACTGAATGATGTTTTTCAAACTGTTTTATCATCTTTTCCCGGTCCAATGCGGTCTTGTCATAGCGATCCAAGAAAAGCAGCTTCACGCCGATGAACACCCGAAACCCTGCCGCCCCAAAGCAAGCCCCATGGATCGCCGGGCTGAAGGCTGCCCGAGCGAACCTCATTCCCGCTCTCATCCTCCAGGCGATCATGCTCGCGCTTCTGCTCGGGTATTACTTCTATCCGCCCACCACTCATTGGCTCGATCGCCTCGCCGTGCTCAAGGAGCACTGGGGCTTCGGATACTCGGCCGTCTCCGCCATCATCGCCGGGGCCGTCATCCCGGAAATCATGCGCATCCTGGTTTTCCAAAAAGGCCGGGTGTCGCGCACGAACCTCGACAACCTCATTTTCACCGTCCCTTTCTGGTGCGCCATGGGCGTGTTGGTGGACGTCTTCTACCGCACCCAGGCGGTGGTCTTCGGCGCGGAGGCGACCATTCGCATAGTCGCGACCAAGGTGTTCTTCGACCAATTCCTTTATTCGCCATTCATTGCCACGCCCCTCACCTGCTGGCTCTATGATTGGAAACACTCCGGCTACAGCCTAACCGATTCTGACCGTTACTTCACCAAGGCCTACGCGCGGGATGTGATGGTGCCTGTTGTTTTCGCAAACTGGGGAGTCTGGCTCCCAGTCGTTTCCATCCTCTACTCCCTCCCCAGCCTGCTGCAAATCCCACTCTTCGGACTCGCTCTCTCACTGTGGGTGCTCCTCTACACTTGGATCAGCGAGCAGCGAAACCGCAGCTAAGCCCCAATGAGGAACCTCAATTGAAGCGCGGAATTCATTCCGCGAGAAACATCACAGCTTGCTTGCGGAATGAATTCCAATGCCTTTAAGGATTCAGGCTTGTCGGAGCGCGTGCATTCTGCGCGCTGCTGGATGACGGACATGCTGTCCGTCGAGCTTAGCGGAAGACGGGTGACAGAATGTCCCCCGTCCGACAGCCGACAGAATGTCGGCGCTCCGTAGGTTTTCTCCGCTCCCTGCCGATATCAAGAAACGTAATGATCAGAATCGAATCCTTAAAGGCATTGGAATAAATTCCGCGCTCCAGTTCGTCGCACGTGGAAAATAAAATCCCCCCGGCAGAACAAAAAACGCCCGGATAGCGAACCATCCGGGCGTTTAAGTTAAAAACAAAACTCAATAGCGGTATTGATCCGCCTTGAACGGGCCGTTCACCGAGACGCCGATGTAGTCGGCTTGCTCGGAAGTGAGCTTGGTGAGCTTCGCTCCGACCTTGGCGAGGTGGAGTCGGGCAACTTCCTCGTCGAGGTGTTTTGGCAACACGGTGACTTGACCGGCCTTGTATGCGTCCTTGTTCTTCCAGAGATCGATTTGTGCAAGCGTCTGGTTGGTGAAGCTATTGGACATCACGAAGCTCGGATGGCCGGTGGCACAGCCGAGATTCACTAGGCGGCCTTCAGCGAGCATGTAAAGGCTGTTACCGGTCGGGAAGGTATACTTGTCCACCTGCGGTTTTATATTCGTCCGAACCACACCCGCAGCATTGTTGAGCTTGTCGATTTGGATCTCGTTGTCGAAGTGACCGATGTTACAAACGATCGCCTGATCCTTCATCTTCTCCATGTGCTCAAGGCGGATAATGTCCTTGTTGCCGGTCGTGGTCACATAAATGTCACCCCAACCGAGAGTATCCTCAATGGTGAGCACGCGGAATCCTTCCATTGCCGCTTGGAGCGCGCAGATCGGATCGACTTCGGTGACGACGACTTGCGCACCTTGGCCCCGGAGAGCTTGAGCGCAGCCCTTGCCGACGTCCCCATAGCCGCAAACCACACCCACCTTACCGGAAATCATCACGTCAGTGGCGCGCTTGATGCCGTCCACCAGCGATTCACGGCAACCGTAGAGGTTGTCGAACTTCGACTTGGTTACCGAGTCGTTGACGTTGATCGCGGGAACGAGCAGCGTGCCTGCCTTGGCCATTTGATAGAGGCGATGCACCCCGGTGGTCGTTTCCTCGGAAACACCTTTCCAGTCCTTCACGATCTTCGCGAAGATGCCCGGTTGCTTGACCTTGATGTCCTTAAGCAGATCCTTGATCACCTGTTCCTCATGGCTTTCGGAGGCGGTTTCAATCCAAGTTGAACCGTTTTCCATTTCGAAACCCTTGTGGATGAGAAGCGTGGCGTCGCCACCGTCATCGACGATGAGCTCCGGCCCAAGGCCGGCTGGATTGACCAGCGCCTGCCATGTGCACCACCAATATTCCTCCAGCGTTTCGCCCTTCCAAGCAAACACTGGAAAACCAACGGCGGCGATGGCGGCGGCGGCGTGATCCTGGGTTGAGAAAATATTGCAGGAAACCCAGCGCACTTCCGCACCGAGATCGGCAAGCGTCTCGATGAGCACCGCCGTCTGAATCGTCATATGCAGCGAGCCCATGATGCGCACACCTTGCAGCGGCTTCTCAGGACCATACTTGGCACGGGTCGCCATCAATCCGGGCATTTCATGCTCGGCGATTTCAATTTCCTTACGGCCGAAATCGGCAAGGCCGATGTCGCGAACTTTGTAGTCGGTAAAACTCATGGAGTGTTGGTTGGTTGGGGTGTGGTTGAGATTTTATTGGGAGAGAGACACAAGACTTTGAGACACAAGACACAAGACAAGATGAAGAATTAGAAAAAGATGGAGAGAAGACTGTTGATGATTCCTGGACCAACGAGGCGTTTGCGGAGACCTTCGAGCATGGAGCTGACTTCCTTGGCTTCCTTGATCAAAGGCATGGCGGCTTCGTTGGTGAAAACGCCGGCGGCCAATCCGATATAGAGTTGGGTCCGAAGCTCACCAACAGAGCCTTTGGAAATCGCCAGAAAACGCCGGAACTCGCGATCACTATCACGCTCAGCACCTTCAGCAATGTTGGAAGGAACCGATATACAACTCCGCGCCATCTGATCCCTCAAAGCATATAATTTGATAGGATCGATCAACTTCAACACATCAACAGCAAGACGAGATCCGCGCTTCCAAACTTCCAGCTCCTCAAACTGATGAAATGCCATAACGGTATCTTCTCTAGTCTTGTCTTGTGTCTTATGTCTTATGTCTTGCAGTCTTGTGTCTGTCGGCCTCAGCCGACCGCCTTCTTCAGCGCGGCGACCTTATCCGTCTTCTCCCATGGGAGATCCGCGTCTTCCTTGCCGAAGTGGCCGTAGTTGGTGGACTTGGAGTAGATCGGGCGGAGCAGGTTGAGCTGTTTGACGATGTCCGCAGGCTTGAAGGAAAACACTTTAAGAATACCCGCGAGGATTTTCTCATCGCTAGCAGTGCCGGTGCCGAAGGTATCGACGTGCACGCTCACTGGAAGCGGGTGGCCGATGGCATAGGCGAACTGCACCTCGCACTTGGTCGCGAGTCCTGCGGCAACCACATTCTTGGCGACCCAGCGACCCATGTAGGCCGCGGAACGATCGACCTTCGACGGGTCCTTGCCGGAAAACGCACCGCCACCATGGCGACCGGTGCCGCCATAGGTATCAACGATGATCTTGCGACCGGTTAGGCCGGAGTCGCCTTGAGGGCCGCCGATCACAAAATTACCGGTCGGATTGATAAGATACTCGGTGTCCTTGGTGAGCATGTTTTTCGGCAACACTTTCTTGATCACCTGCTCGATGCAGAATTTCTCAATTTCGGCGTGCTTCACGCTCGCCGCATGCTGGGTGGAAATCACCACATTGACGATGCGGGTCGGGCGGCCATTGACATATTCGACGGAAACCTGCGATTTCGCATCCGGGCGCAGCCACTTGGCGAGTTTGCCCGCCTTGCGGATGCGGGTCAGTTCGCGGCCGAGGCGATGCGCAAACATGATCGGCGCAGGCATCAACTCCGGCGTCTCGTCACAAGCGAAACCAAACATGATGCCTTGGTCACCCGCGCCTTGCTCACCGGTTTTCTTGCCTGCCGCCTTCTTCGCATCCACGCCTTGGGCGATGTCCGGCGATTGAGTAGTCAGATAGTTGTTAATGAAAATCTTGTCAGCGTGGAATACATCGTCGTCGTTCGTGTAGCCAATGCCGCGCACGGCATCGCGAATCACTTTCTCGACGTTGATCACCGATCCGATTGGCTTCTGACCGATTTTCGGAATGGTGATTTCACCGCCCACGACCACCATATTGCTCTTCACAAAGGTTTCGCAGGCTACGCGGCTTTTGGGATCGATCGCGAGGCAGGCGTCGAGAATTGCATCGGAAATCGTGTCACAAACTTTGTCTGGATGACCTTCGCCAACGGATTCGGAGGAAAAAATGTAGGTGCTCATGTGGTTTGTTAAATTTCGTATCGTCAAATCGTGATGCGTTGATATAAACGCCCCGCCATGGCGTCAATGCTGAAATCCCTAAAATTGCTTTCCGATCCCACCCGCCTGCGAATTCTCATGCTGGTGGGCAGCGAAGCGCTGTCGGTGGCCGAGCTCCAAGAGATTCTCGGCATGGGGCAGAGCCGGATTTCCACGCAACTTTCCCAACTCAAAACCGCCGGACTCGTAACCGACGAGCGCAGCGGAAAAAACAACATGTATTCCTGCACCGCCGCCAAGGACTTGCTGGAGGTCGCTCAATTGGCGGCCGAGGAAGTCCCGGAAGTCGCGGCAGACAGAGCCTCACTCCGCCATCTTCTTCGGAAACGCAGGGACACCGCGCGCGCTTATTTTGACGAACTCGCCGGTCGCTTCGGCAAGGACTACGTGCCCGGCCGCTCGTGGAAGGCTCTCGCCGAGGCGCTGATCAAGGTGCTCAACTACAAAATCGTCGCCGACCTCGGTGCCGGCGAAGGAACCCTCGCCCAACTCCTGGCCCAACGCGCCGAAAAAGTCATCGCCGTGGACCTTTCTCCTAAAATGGTGGAGTTCGGACAGGCCCTTGCCGTGCAGAATGGCCTTAGCAATTTGGAATACCGCATCGGCGATATCGAAGCCCCACCGATCGATGAACAATCCCTCGATCTCGCGATTCTCAGTCAAGCGCTTCATCACGCCGAACACCCCCAGCTCGCGATCGACTCCGCGTTCCGCATCCTCAAGCCCGGCGGCCGGCTCATCGTTCTCGACCTCCTTCAGCACAGTTTTGATGAAGCCCGCGAACTCTACGCCGACCGCTGGCTCGGCTTCTCGGAGAGCGTGCTCGCCTCAATGCTCGAAAAATCCGGGTTTACCGAGATCGAAACCGTGGTCGCCGACCGGGAAACCAGCGCCCCGAATTTCCAGACGCTTCTCGGCATCGGCACGCGCCCGTGAGATCCGGAGGCCTCGATGCGGAATCCAATTCGGCACGTTATCCGCACCGTGATCCGCAGAGCCTCAAGACTTTTACTTCGGCCTGATAGGCCGCAAACCTGAACCATGCCTCCCGCTTGCACTTCCGGTTGAATCCGGACCTGAAGCGGGTTAAAATGCATTGTCTCATTTGCTTTACCCACCAAGCAAAGTCTCCTCCCCTCACTCATCCTGAAACCGCCATGACCTCCTCACGCGGCACCAACACAAGTTCAGCGAATAAAATCCAATCGCTGCGGCGGCGAGCGGATGCGATCCTTCGCAATAAAGTGCCTCAATCACCCGAGGAGTTCGATACGATGAAACCCGAGGAAATCCGGCAATTGCTGCATGATCTGCAAGTCTCACAAATCGAACTTCAGCTGCAAAATGAAGAACTTCAGAGAGCGCAGTCGGATGCCGAGGCATCGCGCACACGATATTTCGAACTCTATCACCTCGCCCCCGTAGGCTACTGCACACTGCATGCGCAGGGCTCGATTTTAGAGGCCAACTTCACCGCAGCCACGCTGCTTGACCTGCCGCGCGGCGAGCTGCTGAAGCTACCGTTCAGCCGTTTCATCTTCAACGAAGATCAGGACATCTATTATTTACACCGCAAAAAACTTCTTGAAACGGGCTCGCAGCAATCCTGCGAATTGCGAATGGTGAAACACAACGGCAGTCAATTCTGGGCGCATTTGGAATCCACCGTGCGACGGAGTGCCGCCAACGAGACGGAGATCCACTGTGTGCTCAACGACGTCACCGCAAGCCGGCAGGACCAACTCTTGTTAGCATGGGAAAAAGACGCTTTGGAATGGATCGTCCCTGCGAAATCGTTGTCTGAGATTCTGGACGGACTGATGCTTGGCCTGGAGAAGCAAACACCCGATGCCCTCTGCTCGGTCCTCCTGCTCGATGAAGATGGCATCCATCTCCGGCATGGCGCGGCACCCAGTCTTCCGGATGCCTATAACCGCGCCATCAACGGCATCACCATCGGTCCGGCGGTCGGCTCCTGCGGCACGGCGGCCTATGAAAACCGCCAGGTCATCGTTTCTGACATTGGCCACGATCCGCTGTGGGCGAATTTCCGCGAACTGGCACTCAACAACGGTCTGCGCGCCTGTTGGTCCACCCCACTTCGCTCACGCTATGACAAACCCCTCGGCACTTTCGCCATCTATTATCACGAACCGCGCCAGCCCACCGCAGCCGAAATGGAAGTGATCGAGCGGGCCACCCACATCGTCAGCATCGCCATCGAACGCGCTCGTGATGAAGAGGAAATCCGCAAGTTCAACGCGGAACTCGAACAACGCGTCAAAGATCGCACGATGGAACTGCAAGCCACCAACGAAGAATTGGAATCCTTCAGCTACTCGGTCTCACACGACCTCCGCGCGCCGCTGCGGGCGATGGATGGCTTCTCGCGCATGGTGCTCACCGACTGCGCCGAACGGCTCGATGAAAATGGTCGGCGCATGCTCGGCGTGATTCACAGTGAAGCTCAACGCATGGGACAATTAATTGACGACTTGCTCGCATTTTCGCGTCTCAATCGTCAACCCATCGAACCGACGCGCATCAACATGGCGGGCATCGCCCGTGAGGTCTTCGAGGAGCTGGCGGCAGCGATCCCGGAGCGCAAACTGCACTTGAACTTACACCCGCTGCCACCTGTCCGCGGTGCCGAAGCGATGATCCGACAAGTGTGGGTGAATCTCATCAGCAATGCCATCAAGTTCACGCGCGACCGGAAGATCGGCGAGATCGAAATCAATACGCGCAAGAATGGTCCTGACGAGAGAATCTATTACGTCAAAGACAATGGGGCGGGCTTCGAGATGCGGCATGCGGAAAAACTGTTCGGAGTCTTCCAACGTTTGCACAATCAGCAGGAATTCCCGGGAACCGGCATCGGCCTCGCGCTGGTCAAGCGCATCATTCAACGGCACGGCGGCCGCGTCTGGGCGGAGGCGGAAATTGATCGCGGAGCCACCTTTTATTTCACCCTTCCAAATTCAAAATGATAACTCACTCGCCAGAGACGCTCCTCGTCGAAGACAATCCGTATGACGCGGAACTGGTAATCCACACCCTGCAGCATTCCTGTCTCGCAAACCATCTGGTGCATGTTTCCGACGGCCAAAGCGCACTCGATTTCCTGTTTGGAACCGGCTTGTATGAGGGCCGCAATGTTCAGGAGCAACCCAAAGTCGTGTTTCTCGACTTAAAGCTTCCGAAGCTTGATGGCCTTGAAGTTCTGCGTCGAATCCGCGCGGACAAACGCACACAGCTGGTGCCTGTGGTGATATTAACTTCCTCGCGTGAGGATTGTGACATCGTCGCCAGCTATCAACTCGGAGCCAATAGCTACATCGTCAAACCGGTTGACTTTGATGCCTTCACCGAGACCGTCACGAAGACGGTTTTGTATTGGCTGAAAACCAATGTGGCTCACCACTAATAGATCAGCCTCTATGACCTCCCCCCCGAAACTCCGCATCCTATCACTTGAGGACTCCGCCCTTGATGCCGAGCTCATCCAGCGCGAACTCCAACGGGCAGAACTCGACTATCTTTGGAACCGCGTGCAAACCCGTCCCGATTACGAACGCGCGATCCAAGAATTCCAACCCGAACTCATCCTTGCCGATTACAAGCTGCCGGCCTTCGATGGCGCACAGGCTCTCGCAATGGCCAAGAAACTTTGTCCGGATGTTCCGGTGATCGTGATTTCCGGAGCGGTTGGCGAGGAAACCGCCGTGGAATTGCTTAAAACCGGCGCAACGGATTTCGTGTTGAAAGACCGCCTCGGGCGCCTGGTCCCCGCAGTGAAACGGGCATTGCGGGAGGTGGAATCGCAGCAAGCACGCCGCAAGGCGGAGGCCGACCTGCGCACACTCAATGCACAACTCGAACATCGCGTAGCCGAGCGCACCCGTGAGCTGTGGGAGAAAAATACGATCATGGAGGAAGATCTGGAAATGGCGCGTGAACTCCAGATGGCATTCCTCCCTTCCCGCTTCCCGACCATTCCGCGCGGTGCTTCAGAGACGACGAGCGCGGTAAGGTTTTGCAGCCTGTTTCATCCGAGCAGTTCTGTTAGCGGTGATTTTTACAATATCGTGCGAATCTCGGATACCTCCGTCGGCATCTTTATCTGCGACGTGATGGGCCACGGCGTACGGGCGGCGCTGGTGACGGCCATCATGCGGGCTTTGGAGGAACAAGTGGGCGAAGCCGCCGCCAATCCGGGCGCCCTCCTCACTCAAATGAATCACTCGTTGCGCGACATCTTGCGCCAACTCGCGACCACCCTGTTCGCCACTGCCTGCTATATCGTCGTCGATATCGCCACCGGGCGCCTCACCTTTGCCAATGCAGGTCATCCGAAGCCGCTCCTCGTGCGTCAGGCGACCAAGACGGTCGAGATTATCGGAGTGGATCGCAAAAACGGCCCGGCACTGGGATTAATCGATAATATATCTTACCAAACATATCAACTCACGTTGGCCGAAGGAGATCTCGTTCTAGCTTTCACCGATGGACTCTTCGAGGTGGAGAACACGCAATCTCAAGCCTATAGCGAAGCACGTCTGCGGGAAGCGATCCAACAACGTGTGGGTCTGCCACTCACCAAACTCGTGCACGAGGTTTCCCACGAGATCGAGGATTTCGCACAAGGACGGGAATTCACCGATGACGTCTGCCTTGTCGGCATGGAGATCGCATGGCTGCTTGCCTGCATCGCAGGAGCCGCGTGAAACTGATCGGACCGCTCACGCAAGCATGTCTCGGGTGACGCGGTAACTCGCGGCACAGCGCGGACATTGGATTTTGATGGTATCCGAGTCTTCGAAAAGATCATCAAGACGATTCTTCCACCCGCCGAGCACCGGCAGGATTTTATCCAGCGTGCAGCCGCAATGGAATCGGAAGCGGCGGATTTCCAGAACTTTGGTTTCCTCGGCTTGATCAATGTTGGAAACCGCATCCTCATCGAGTCCCTCAAACCATTCCAAATCACAATCCGGTTGCGCGGCGACGAGCACGAAGTTCTCATCCTCCAACCGGAATGCGCGGGCCGGGCGCTGTTCGGATTGATCGTAGAATTGGGAAATCCAAGCGATCGGATCTTTGCCAATCACTTCCATGGTGGAGGTGCGAGGTTCCGGCAGATTCGGCGATGTGGTTTGCGCGTAGAAGAAATTACGGTCCGGCTCACGAACATCCTCGGTGAAGATCCGGCCGGTAATTGCTTCTTCTTTTGAGCTGCCTGTGACGAACAAATTCATTCGCGGTGCGCGCAGATTCGCCGTCCAAGCAGTGGTTTCCGCCCACGGTCTTGCCACCAAGTGCAGCGCAAGCATGGCCAGGGCATCCTTGAGTATCTGGTCCAGCTCGGCGACGTGCCGGATGCCGTGCTGCATGAGGTGCAGATAATAGTCGGTATAAATCGGCGTGAACTGACCTCGAATGACCAACGCATTGCGATGACGCACGAAAACAGATTCAATCTTGGTGAAATCTTCGGGGCTTTCCATGGTGGTATTGATAATACTTATAATCCCGACCAGCGGCCGAATTCATGATCAGGATGACATTCGCCGGAGCGGATGGAATCGGGATGACCGGTGAAGAGTGCGGTTTTAAACCCACACGCGGCTGCGGGTGCGATGTCTTGGAGTGGATCGTTGCCGATGTAAAGGGTTTCGGCAGGAGAAATTCCGCGGCCGGCAAGGCGGTCGCTTAGCATTTCAAACAGGAGCGGAGAGGGTTTGGCGATGCCATGATGAAACGAAAGAATGGTTAGCTCGGGAGCGAAGAGATCCTTGATTTCGCCGAGCGAAGGGAGCGTATTGCATTGGGCATTGGAGAGTAGACCCAGTGAAATTCCAGCGCGTGAAAGGTGCTGGATGAATTCCGCGGCACCAGGCATCGGCCGGATAGGGTGCCATACGGATTCGATCGCCTCCACAAGCGGAGCGGTATCGATCTCAGGTTCCAGCGAGAGGACTTCGCGCCAGATTCTGCGCAGATCGACCTCGGGAAAAGGAACTCCAGACGCGGCATGGTGGCGCTGCACCACATCGTGCAGCGCAGTGCTGGGAGATTCCGGTGGCTGATAACCGAATTGTTCCAGGACTTCACGCAACATGGGATCGGCGGAGGGATCGGGTTTTACTCCGCAGGCAGGCGCGATGAGCAACGTGCCATAGATATCGAAAATGACCGCACGATAGTTGATCCAGGAAGCGGTTTTCGGTTTGAGCGCGGAAAGTAGAAAGTGAAATGACTCGGGGGGCAGATGCGCGTTAAGAATGGCGGATGATGCTAGAAATCGGACGGGGGATGATTTTCGTGAAGCGAGATTCTTATAAATTGAGATGAGATTTTTTTGATATGTGGAGGCAGAGTAAGGCTTGAGTTGTCCGGCGGTGGCGGTGGGTTTTCGATTGGCAACGGCGGTGGCCAACCATTCCTCCGCTATCCGGGTTTCAGCTCCGATCACGACGCGCGGAATTTTCCGGCAATGCGGGTCCGACAGGCGTTCGATGGCTCCTTGCTGGAGGGGTTCCGGGAGATTTCCGAAGTCGAGCCAACCGTCTTCAACGATGGCGGCTAAAGTCGCATCGATCGTTTTTTGTGTGAGTGGTCGCTGGTAGGCGCGGTAGTTTCTCTCCAGAGTGGTGCTGAGGTGATCGCGAAGTATCGTTAGATCGACCCATTCCAAGGGGATGAGAATCCGATCGTATAGATTTCCGGTGTGGATGCCGTGGTTTGCATGGTCCTTGGCGATGTGTGGTAAATTTCTGCCGAGCAAGGGCTTCCCAAGCGCGGCGGCTTCGAGAAATGGCAGGCCAAATCCTTCGGCGACGGAGGTGGTAATGATGTGGGTGGCATGGGCGATCCATGACTCGAAATCCGATGAAGCCCCAACTGCGGGAGCGAAGTGATCGACCACGTCGAACTCAATCGGCAGTGATTGATAATGGGCGAAATGCCGCCAGGTGTTGTGGATGGCGAGGGCATCGGGGTTGGTGGGAGCGCGACTGACAGCGAAGCGGGTCCCGGCTGGGGCAAGCGCTGACAAGAAAGCCATTTCGCCGAGGTTCTTGCGGCGAATGCCGCGCACGGGCGCGAAAAGAATGGGAAAGGACTGCGGATTTTCCGCTAAAGAACCATGGCCGCCGGGGGGCTTGCAAATTGGATTGGGAAGGAGGCTGGCGTTTTCCGAGGGAAGTCCGGCGGCGGTGAAAACTTGCAGATCGCGGGAGTTGAGGAAGGCGTAATGGATTCGGTCTGAAACAGGATAGAGTTTCGCGTTATCCGCGATGGCTTGATAGTTCTCAGGACGACCATCCTCGGCGAGGTCGTGAATTTGAAGGACGATTCTTTCGTCCGCCTCCGCGAGGCAAGCGATCACACCCGGGATCAGCGGGTTCTTGCCAAGCGAATGATTGTGAAAATGCCAGATATCCGGCGCTCCACCGAGAGCTTCACAAGCGGCGGCTCGGAGACGGTCAAGCAGCTCCTCGGACGTGATTTCCGCCGGAGCCGTGAGATATTCAAGACCCGGGACGATGCGAACGGGCAGATCATCCTCGCCGGATCCAGCGAGGATGACGTGGCGGATTTTAGATTTCGTTAGGGCGTGGGAAGCGGCGGCGATGACTTTGGTGACTCCGCCGGAACCAAGGTGATAGTGAACGATGGCGACAGTCATTAAGCGCTCCCCTTGCCCGACCAGTTGCCGATGGGTTTGATGAAATGAAAACTCCAGATCTCGAAGCCGAGTCGGTGATAGAGGCGATGCGATGAATGGTTCGAGGCGTAGCTGTCGAGCACGAGCGAATTGCATCCTCTCTCGCGGCCGATAGCCTCCAGATGCGAGATCAAACGAGTGCCGATGCCGCTTGATCGTGCGTCAGGATCGACCACGAGGTTATCAATTTCCAGATGAAGGCCACACCAGATCTTGGTGGCGAACCACGCGCCACAAACCCCGGCGAGGCGGGTGCCGTCGAAAGCGCCGACGATCTGATAGTGTGGATGCTCGCGCAGCATCGTCTCAAGACGCTCGCGGACCAGCGGCAGCGGCGTGTCCGGGTTGAGAAATCCAAGCAAACGCGCGGCCTCCGCGATGTCGGAGTCTTCGAGCGGACGGACGGTGATGGGATTCATGGTGTTGGCTGGCCTGAAAACCAGTCAAAGCAGATACTTCGACGCTTGTTCCACATCCTTGTCGCCGCGACCTGATAGATTAGCGATGAGAATGCAATCCTTGGGCAGGCTGCCGGCGATTTTGGAAACGTAGGCCATGGCGTGGGCGCTTTCCAAAGCGGGGATGATGCCCTCGCTGTGGGCGAGTTCCTTGAAGGCGGCGAGCGCCTCGGCATCGGTGGCGTAGGTGTATTCCACCCGGCCGATGTTCTGGAGATAGGCGTGCTCGGGGCCGACCGCGGCGTAATCGAGTCCGGCGGAAACCGAGTGGGTGAGTTCGATCTGACCGTCCGCATTGGCAAGCAGCCAGGTTTTGGTGCCTTGCAGGACGCCGAGTTTTCCACCTTGGAAACGTGCGGCATGGCGCTCCGGCAGGATGCCATCGCCACCAGCTTCAACACCGACCATGCGGACGTTTTCATCACCGAGAAACGGATGGAACAAGCCGATAGCGTTCGATCCGCCGCCGACACAGGCGACTAACAAATCCGGAAGGCGGCCTTCTTTTTCTAAAATCTGGCGGCGGGCCTCCACGCCAATGATGCGGTGGAAATCTCTAACAATCATCGGAAACGGATGAGAACCAAGCGCGGAGCCAAGGATGTAGTGGGTGTGATCCACGCTGGCCACCCAGTCGCGCATCGCTTCGTTGACCGCTTCCTTAAGAGTGGCCTGGCCGGCAGTGACGGCGCGGACTTCAGCGCCCATCAGGCGCATGCGGGCGACGTTCAGTGCTTGGCGTTCCATGTCCACCTTGCCCATGTAAACGACGCATTCCATCCCGAATCGGGCACAAACGGTGGCGGTGGCGACACCGTGTTGACCGGCACCGGTCTCGGCGATGATGCGTTTTTTACCGAGGCGTTTCGCGAGCAGTATCTGACCGAGGGCGTTGTTGATCTTGTGGGCACCGGTGTGCAGCAGGTCCTCGCGTTTCAGGTAAATTTTCGCTCCGCCGAGCAATTCGGTCCAGCGCTCGGCGAAATAGAGCGGTGTCGGGCGACCGACGTAATTGTGGAGCAAGTCGTCGAGTTCCGCATGAAAGGCGGGATCATTTTTCGCGGATTCGTAGGCGGCGGCGAGTTCCTGGAGCGGGGCCATCAGGGTTTCCGGGACGAACATGCCGCCGAATTGGCCGAAGTGGCCGGTGGAATCCGGAACGGTGGGAGCGGGTGGGGTCGAGGTGGCCATGGGCGGCGGCAGTCTCTTGCGGGACGCCGGGGGATTCAAGGGGAGAATGCAAAATGCGGCAGCGGAAAACTATTTTCAAATCGAGTCCCAGAAGCCATGGATCTTGTCGATATCCCGGCGGTCCTTCTTCGTTGGCCGTCCTCCGGGGTTTTCCAATCGGGTGATGTGCCAGTTTTTTTGAACCTCAAAGACATCCGGCGCGGTCAGTTCTTCATAACAAACCCGCGCTTCGGAGGCCGCCACGCGTTTCTGGATGATGGAAATCACCGAGATCGTCCGGACTCCCGGACCTTCCGGAAACGGAATCTCCAGCACATCTCCAGGATGCGGTGTCGAACTCGCTTTGAGCACGTGTCCCGCGCGCTTCACTTTCCCCGCCGCACACAACTCCGCCGCGATGCCGCGAGTCTTGAAAAACCGCACGGCCCACAGCCATTTGTCAGTGCGAGTGGATTCGGGCATTGCTCTCAATTTAAGAATTTCCAACCGCAGATGGACACAGATTCACGCAGATGATAAACACAAATAAAGACTACGTTTTCATCCAATCCATCTGCGTTCATCCTGTCCATCTGCGGTTGAAATCTCTTAATTTATATGCCTGTCTTGACAGTATTGGGCGGATTCGGGCGGAAATTAATCCCCGCTCTTGAGCACCTTGATGAAGGCGTCTTGCGGGATGTTGACCTTGCCGAACATCTTCATCTTTTTCTTACCCTCTTTCTGCTTTTCGAGCAGCTTGCGCTTCCGTGTGATGTCACCGCCGTAGCACTTGGCGGTGACGTTCTTGCGCATGGCGGAGATCGATTCGCGGGCGACGATCTTGCCTCCGACGGCGGCCTGGATGGCGACGACGAAAAGGTGGGATGGGATGACTTCCTTGAGTTTCCCGGCGAGCAAGCGACCATAGGACTCCGCTTTATCGCGGTGGACGATCGTGGAGAAAGCCTCCACCGGATCGCCGGCGATGAGCATGTCCATCTTGACCATTTTCGCAGCGCGGTAGCCGGAGTGTTCATAGTCCATCGAGCCATAACCGCGGGTCATGGATTTGAGCTTGTCGTTGAAATCGACGAGGATTTCGGAGAGCGGGAGCACGCAGGAAAGCATCACGCGCGAGTCGTCGATGGTTTCGGTGTTACTGACTTCGCCACGTTTTTCGAGCACGAGCTGCATCATGTCGCCGATGTATTCGCCGGGGACCATGATATAGACATTCACGATTGGCTCGCGGATTTCCTGGATGCCCTGGGGATCGGGGAAAAGCGTCGGGTTATCGATGATGCGCTCGGTTCCATCGGTCATGGTAACCTGATAGATCACAGACGGATAAGTGGAGATGACGTCCATGTCAAACTCGCGGCGCAAGCGTTCCTGGATGATTTCCATGTGGAGCAGGCCAAGGAATCCGCAGCGGAAACCAAAGCCAAGGGCGGTGGAACTTTCCTGTTGATAGGTGAAGGCGGGATCGTTAATCTGTAGTTTCCCCATCGCCATTTTGAGAGCCTCGTAGTCCGACGAATCGACCGGATAGATGCCGGAGAAAACCATCGGCTGGATCTCCTTGTAGCCGGGCAGCGGCTCGGCGCAGGGGTGGGTGTTATCAGTCATCGTGTCACCGATTTTCACTTCGGTGGCGGACTTCATGTTGGCAATGACGTAGCCGACGTCGCCGGCGGTGAGGACATCGCGGGCGCTCATTTTCGGGGTGAAGACGCCGACTTCCTTGACCTCATAGGTTTTATCCGTGGCGAAGAGTCTCACGCGTTGTCCGCGTCTCACCGTGCCGGAAAAGACGCGGACGTAGGAGACCACGCCGCGATACGTGTCGTAGAGCGAATCGAAAACCGAGCAACGCAGGAGTTTATCCGGGTTTTCCTTGGGTGCGGGGACGCGGGCGATGATGGCTTCGAGGATTTCCTCAATGCCGATGCCGGCTTTGGCAGATGCGGGGATGCAGTCCTCGGCGGGGATGCAAAGGATTTCTTCGAGTTGCTTTTTGCACTTCGGCACATCGGCGGCCGGTAGGTCGATTTTATTGAGAACCGGGATGATCGTGAGATTTTGCTCGGTGGCGAGGTGCAGGTTCGCCACGGTTTGCGCTTCCACACCTTGCGCGGCATCGACCATCAGAATGGCGCCTTCACAGGCGGCGAGGGCGCGGGAGACCTCGTAAGAGAAATCGACGTGGCCCGGGGTGTCGAGCAGGTTGAGCTTGTAGGTTTTCCCGTCGCGGGCCGTGTATTCCATGGCGACCGGGTGGGACTTGATGGTGATGCCTTTTTCCCGCTCCAAATCCATCGAGTCGAGCTGCTGGGCGCTACTTTCGCGCATCGTAACCGTGTTCGTGGCCTCCATCAGGCGGTCGGAAAGCGTAGTCTTTCCGTGGTCGATGTGGGCGATGATGGAGAAATTTCGTGTCAGCTCGGTGGACATGGGCAATGGGGAAATCAGCGGGGCGCGGCGAGAGAAAGCAGGAATGTGCCGACAAGGCACTAAAAATCAAGGATAGGACGCGGAGCGCTCGAATCCGGGCGGCTGCAAAAGCGCCCGCGCACCGCCAGTTTGGACCTCTGCCATCCCCAGCGGACGAGGAAATTGTTTTCGATGTTTACGAGATCGTGAAGGAAGAGTCTGCGGACTGGACGCGCGCCAGGACTCCTACATTAGGGAGACCAATTGGCAAGGTGAGCAAATGAACCACAACCGGAGCGCAGCGGAGATGGGCGAACTGCCGTTCAAAAAAAATGAGTCAAATCACGCAGATTTCACAGACGAGATTTGATTGGAAAACACGATAATTGTCGGTACTGAGGTGAATGGAGTCCTATTTGAATCCATAATCTGAGTAATCCGTGGTCAGAATATGCAGTAATCTCCTTAATGTAGGCGCCCTAGGACGCGCGCTTATGGCGAACGCTCCAACCGCCCGCATGCTCGCAGTCACGCGGAAAAACGCTGCGCCGCTGAGTGGCGGGTGCCATCCGGAGATGACACAAAAATCTCCACCACTCCGCGTTTCACATAACCGAGCGCATGCCGTTTGCCATTCATTTCCCGTGGTGAAATACTCGTCAACTCCCCGACGGATCGACCCTCCTCATCGATTAGATTTTTGAAGTCCAGCGGCACGGAAGCATCCAGAATCAAGCGCTCCAGCCGCTTGTTCACCTTGCCGGCGGACTTGATGCGGGAAATCACCTCCTGCCCGATGTAACAACCTTTTTGATAAGATATATCCGTGGCCTCAAGCCCAGCCTCCGGCGGCAAGAGCCCTTCGTATAAATCCTTGCCCCATGCCGGAACCCCATGTTCGACGCGAAACGCCTCAAGCGCATCTCCCTCAAGTTGAAGGATTTCCTCCGGGAAATCGACGTTAAGCCCCGCCGGAATCCACCAGTCGGTACCCGGTTGGCCGAATCTCACGCTATCACGCACCATCACACCCTCAGGCGGAGTTTCGGCGATCGCTCCGGTGAAATGCACTAACGCCCATTTTCCTGTTAGTTGACAAACCTCGACATCATCCGCGATGAGATAACGAGTCAAACGTGCTTCGAGCGTTTCCGCGGAGCCCGCAGGTCCTTCCACCAGGATCCCGCCATTCATTCCTTCAGTGATCCAAATGCGGAACTGGAGACGCCCCTTCGCATCCGTCACGCAAGAAGGAAGAGCTAGGGTCCCGCCCGCGACACGACGAACGTCTTGCGTGAGCTGGCCGTTGAGAAACCGAACTGTGTCCGGCCCTCTGAATTCCAACAAGGCCGGGAATCCCAAATCGATTTGGTGAACAGATTTCATCGAAAATCGGCGCTGCGGTTATTGGCTACGTTGCAGCGCGAGCGCCATCAACTTCGCTGCTTGTTCGCGGATTTCCGCCATCTTTTTCTTGGTAGGTTGCTCGCCATCCATGAGCGTCATCTCCGTGCGCAGCCCGGCCAGAAGATCACGCATTTGCAAGTAATTCGGCCGTTCGGAAATCCCCGGGGCCAGTCCGGCGACGGACTCGGTGTAATAGTCCGCGATATCCTCCCGCAGGACTTTGCGTGCCCGTTCTTCGGAAAACTGCTTGTCCACCGCGACGCTGGAAACTGCGAGTGCGCGGATCCACCCACCGAGCGAAATCAAATGCGCAAGGTCCGCATCACGCAGGATCACCAACTCGGCCTCAACGTCACGCTGGGTCGAGGCGAGTTCCTTTTTCAACTGCACCACATCCTTTTTTTTCGCGCTGTCCAACAAGCCCGCCGCATGGCGGTTCACCCGATCACCGGCGCCCAGTGCTTTGCCATAGCGCGTCAACTCCTTGGCCAAAAGTTCGACTTTCTCCAGTTGCTCGGCCTGCACGACCAAGAATCCGTCCGCGATCAGAAAGCCCAACTCGATCGCCAAATCCGCCCGATCCAGTGGCATCCGCTCGGGCAGTTTCAACTCGGTTTCCAATAAGGGCAGCGGCATCAAAAATTGCAGGGTATCAAACAGCTTTGCAATCGATGGAGCCGTGAATTCATTCACCGCGAGCTCCTCGCGAACGTGCGGATCATCCAGCAAGTCCAACGGAATCCCCTCACGCAGTCCCTTAACTTCCGCCGGAACCACGACCTCTTCCTGCGCCGATAAGGGAAGCACCATGGCGACCAAACCAGCTAACACACACGCGAAACGAATCTTCATGCCGCAAGATAGTCACTCCCCGCCCGGTTCCGCAACCGACAAAACGCGCCCGGCACGCCCTCCGGTCCGCGCGCCAGGGGCCGAAAATTTGAGATTGCCAAGTCATTCCGGGTGCCCCAAGTTGCTGGTGTTGGAACGACGGAGCGGCGGTTTGTGTTGAAACTCCAAATTCGCCTCTCAGTTTGACGTCACCCTGCCCTACCGGGTTCAGCATGCCACTTAGGCACCTCTTCCGGTTTCCGCGCGGGACCGCATTCCCACCCCGCCTGCGGAACTCCGAGTGATTTCCCGCTCCCGCGCCCACCCCTTCATTCCCATTCGAATCTCCATTCCATCCCTTTCCCATGGCCGGTCATAACAAGTGGTCCAAGGTCAAGCACATCAAAGCCAGAGTAGACGCCATCAAAGGCAGGGTATTCAGCAAATGCGCTCATGAGATCGCTCTTGCCGCCCGCGCCGGCGGCGGAGATCCCGCCGCCAATGCCCGCCTCCGCACCGCCATCGACAATGCCAAGTCCGTCTCCATGCCCAAGGACAACATCGACCGCGCCATCAAAAAAGGCACGGGCGAACTCGGCGGCGAGGCCATCCAGGAAGTCGCTTACGAAGGCTACGGCCCCGCCGGCATCGCCTTCATCGTCGAAATGGCCACCGATAACCTCAATCGCTCAGCTGCCGACATCCGCTCGATTTTCACCAAAAACGCCGGCAGCGTCGCCACCCAGGGCAGCGTCTCCTATCAATTCGATCGCAAGGGCGAAATCCGCCTCCCCGCCGGTGCCATCAGCGAGGAAAAACTCATGGAACTCGCCATCGAAGCCGGAGCCGATGACGTCCAGAGCGACGAAGATGAGCACACGGTGCACACCGCGCCCAAGGAACTCGGCACCGTCGCCAACGCCCTCCGCGCCGCCGGACTCCCCATCATTTCCGAAAAACACGTGTCCATTTCCCAAAACCCGAGCGTCGTCAACGATCTGGCGCTCGCCCGACAAATCCTCAAACTTCACGATCAACTCGACGACTACCAAGACACCGTCAACGTCTTCACCAACTTTGAAGTCGCGGATGAAATTCTCGACCAACTCGATTCGTGAGCCGCACGCAGCGCCACACACCCCCAGCCACTTTCCACTGATTTCCGGATGAGCGATAACACCAAAGAGCCAAAACTCCCGCATCTCTCTGCGGCCGCCGATAGCGACTCCCCACCCGCCCGCAAACGCGCGGCCAAAAATGCCGCCGCAAAAAAAGTCGCTGCGAAAAAAGTCGCTGCGAAAAAAGCCGCCGTTAAAAAGGTCGCCGCGAAAAAATCCGCCCCCACGCCTGAGGTCAGCGCGCCTGCAGCGGTCCAGACCAGCGACGCTGCAGCACCGAAGAAACGGACGACCCGTGCCAAAAAAACGCTGGATGCAGCTCCCGCCGCCTCGGAACCCATCCGCCACGAACCCGCACAGGCCGTATCCACTCACGCTCAAGCGCCAGCTGACTCACATTCCGAGCCCAGACGCTTCGGCCGGGTTCCCGGAGGCGGCCCACGCGTCGCCCGCGAATCTTCCTCCGCCATCTCAGCCCCGCCAAACCCTCCCGTCCAAACCGAGCGCCCCCCCGCACCACGCGATGCCGACGAACGCCCACAACACGATGGACAACAACGCAATTTCCAAAACCGCGAGGGTCAAAACCGCGAAGGACAAAATCGCGATGGCCAGCAACCCGTAAGCCGCAGCAAGCGTCGCCGCGATAAACGCAAGCGCCGTAACAATGATCGGCAGCCGCAAGGCAATGGACAAGCCCAACCGCAAGCCCACGGCGGATATCGCCCCGAGCCTCAAGCCGCACGCCGCGAAGGCCAGACTTTCCAAGAACGCGAACCTCGCGAGCCCCGTGAACCACGCGAGCGCCCATCCCACGAACCGCGCGAGAGGCCATCCCAACAACCCACCGGCCCGAAAATCGAGGCGAATGGCATGCTCGAACTCGCGCCCAAAGGCTTCGGCTTCCTCCGTGTCCCCGGCAAGAATTTTGAACAAGCGCGCGACGATGTCTTTGTCACTCCGGAGTCGATCCGTAAATACAACTTGCGCGTCGGCCAGTGGATTCACGGACTCTATCAGGAAGGCCCGCGCGGCCCGCAGATGGTCGAAATCACCTCGATCAATGGCATGACTCCCGAGGACGCTGCCAAACTTCCGCACTTCGACGAACTCAAGGCGATCAATCCCGCCAGGCGCATCAGTTTCGAAACCACGCCCGAACGCTTCACCACTCGTGTCGTGGACATCATGGCTCCCGTCGGCCGCGGCCAGCGCGGACTCATCGTCTCACCTCCGCGTTCGGGAAAAACCACGCTGCTCTTGCACATGGCGGAAGCGATCCGCGAGAAATACGACGAGGCGATCCACCTCATGGTTTTGCTCGTCGATGAGCGCCCCGAGGAAGTCACCGAATTCCGCCGCGCGCTGCCCGGTGCGGAAATCTACGCCAGCTCGAATGACGAACAACCGCGCAACCATTGCCGCATCGCCGAGCTCGCCATCGAGCGCGCCAAACGCCTTGTCGAAGCCGGTCAGGATGTCTTCTTGCTGATGGACTCCATCACCCGCCTCGCCCGTGCGTACAACAACAACATGGGCAATTCCCGTGGCCGCGGCACCGGCTCCGGCGGCATCACGATCGGCGCTCTTGAAGTCCCGCGCCGCCTCTTCGCCGCCGCTCGCAACACCCGCGGCGGAGGTTCTCTCACCATCCTCGCCACCGCCCTCATCCAAACCAACTCCCGCGCCGATGAAGCGATTTACATGGAGTTCAAGGGCACCGGCAACATGGAGCTCGTCCTCGATCGCAAGATCGCGGAAAACTATATCTATCCGGCCGTAGATATTTTTAAATCCGGCACCCGCCGCGAGGAGTTGCTGCTACCCGAGCACATGCTCCACAAAATCCACCTCATCCGCCGCGGCCTCTCCGGCCACCGACCGGTCGAAGCCATGGAACGTCTGCTGTTTTTCCTGAAAAAATTCCCGAACAACCCGCAGATGCTGCTTGAAATCAAGGGTTGATCACAACCCCACTCGTTTCCCCGTCATGCAAACGACTTCGCTGCGCAAATACCACCCGTTTCCACCCGTTCACCTGCCCGACCGAACCTGGCCGGACCAAATGCTCGACCACGCACCCGAGTGGTGCTCGGTCGACCTGCGAGATGGCAACCAAGCGCTGCCGCAACCAATGTCGATCGAAGAAAAACTGGAGTTTTTCGACTTGCTGGTGCGTGTGGGATTCAAGCAGATCGAAGTCGGCTTTCCCTCCGCAGCGGATACGGAATTCAATTTCCTGCGACGCTTGATCGATGAACACCGCATCCCGGACGACGTCACGGTGCAGGTGTTAGTGCAAACCCGCGATCACTTGATCCGCCGGACCTTCGAGGCCATCCAAGGCGCGAAACGAGCGATCGTTCATATCTATAACTCGACTTCCCCGCTGCAACGCCGGATCACCTTCTCGGATGCCTCGCGCGAGTCGATCCGCGATATTGCCGTGGAGGGCGCACGCTTAGTCAAGGAACTGGTGCCAACAATCCCCGAAACCGAAGTGGTGCTCCAGTATTCGCCCGAATCATTCTCGGACACCGAACTGGATTTCTCGTTAGAATGTTGCCACGCCGTGATGAATATCTGGCAACCAACACCCGAGAAAAAAATCATTCTCAACCTGCCAGCCACCGTCGAGTGGGCAACCCCGAACGTCCATGCCGACCAGATCGAATGGATGTGCCGGAACCTCAAAAACCGGGAATCCGCTATCATTTCACTGCACACCCACAACGACCGCGGCACCGGCGTGGCCGCCACCGAACTGGGTTTGCTGGCAGGCGCGGACCGCGTGGAAGGCACGCTCTTCGGCAATGGCGAACGCACCGGCAATCTCGATATCGTCACTGTCGCACTCAACCTCAACAGCCACGGCGTCGCCACCGGTTTGGATTTTTCCGACCTGCAATCAATCCGGGAAGTATACGAGCGGGTCACCCGCCTCAACGTGCCGGAGCGCCAACCGTATGCCGGCGAGCTCGTCTTCACTGCCTTCTCCGGCTCCCACCAAGACGCGATCAAAAAAGGTCTCGACCGCCGCACCAAGGAAACCGCCAAAGACTCTGATACGCCATGGGGAGTTCCTTATCTCACCATCGATCCACAGGATATCGGCCGCTCGTATGAGGCGATCATCCGCATCAACTCGCAATCCGGCAAAGGCGGCGTCGCCTACGTGCTCGACCGCGAACATGGCTTCGATTTACCGAAAACCATGCACCCGCAAGTCGGCAAACGGATCTATGATCTAGCAGACGAGCTAGGCCGCGAACTGACGCCTGATGAAATCCGCGACGCGTTTTTCCGCGAATTTGTAAATGTGTCGAGCCCGCTGGACGTCGTCGATTATGAACTCATCCACCAGGTTGGAGAGCAGCGCGGGCAAGTGAAATGCCAAGCCAGCATTCTGATCTGCGGTGAGCAGCAACGCATCGAAGGTCTCGGCAATGGTCCCATCAATGCCTTTGTCCATGCCCTCGAAAGCAGCGGACTGAAGGACTTCAAGGTCACCGACTACCGGTCACACGCGGTGCGTGGCGGATCGGATGCGAGCGCTGCCGCCTATGTCCAACTCCAGCACGACGACGGCCGCCTGCTCTGGGGCGCAGGCGTCGATCCATCGATCGAAATGGCCGGCCTCAAAGCACTCGTCACCGCATGGAATCTCCTGCGGGCTTGATTAGTTAGTTTTTCAACACGATCCGGTGCCTCGCATTTCCGGCGCGCAAGTGGTCGAGCGCGGCGTTCACATCCTTCATCGCGAAGGTCTCAGTCACCGGCGCGATCTGATGCCGGGCACAAAAATCTAACATCTTCGCCACGGTAGCAGGCGAACCGAGCGGCGAACCGGAGACCGATTTGCGTCCGCCGATCAGTGAAAACGCAGCCACCGGCACTGGATTCAATACAGCCCCCACAAAATGCAGCCGACCGTCCGGAGCAAGCGCAGCAATGTAGAAATCCCAGTCGAGCGCGACGTTCGCTGTGACAAGGATGAAATCGAAAGTGCCCGCCAGTTTCGCTAGTGCTGCCTTGTCGCGGGTGGCGACGACGTGATGCGCGCCGAGTTTGCGGGCCTCGTCCGCCTTCGATTCGCTCGAGGTGAAGGCCGTCACTTCGCATCCCCATTTGCTCAAAAACTGCAAAGCCAGATGACCCAGTCCGCCGATGCCGATCACGCCAACTCGGTCGGTCGGCTTCACACCGCAATCCAAAATCGGCGCAAACACCGTGATGCCGCCGCAGAACAACGGCCCCGCACTGGCGGGATCGAGTGCCGCCGGCAGCTTGATCGCCCACTCCCAAGCCGCACGCACCCGATCCGCGAATCCTCCGTGGCGGCCGACGATGATCTGCTCCGCGCTGGAGCAAAGCTGATGTCTGCCAGATAGACAGGGCTGGCAGGACAGACAACTGCCGGAAAACCAGCCCAGTCCGACGCGATCTCCAACTGCCAAGCCTTTCACCTGACCACCGGTTTTCTCGATGATGCCGATAACTTCATGCCCGGGCACGAGCGGATAGACCGAGTTCCCCCAATCATTGTTCAGCATCGACAGGTCCGAGTGGCAAATCCCACAGGATTCGATTTTCACCTGCACCTGATCCGGCCGCATTTCGCCTGGATCGAAGGCGAGTTCCGTGAGTGCTTGTCCTGGTTTTGTCGCGGCCCAGCCATGGAATGTTTCAGACATGGCGTGAAGATGGAGAGGAAACTCCCGAAGGCAAACTCCGATCGTGAATTAAAATGATCGATCAAAGCCCGAGTTTCCCGGCGAGATCAGCCACCGGGCTGTAAACAAACGCCTTCCCCACCTTGCCACGCAGCAGCAGCCCGCGCTGCTCCAGATCAGTTAGATCGTTCTTCGCTGTTTGGTTGGATGTGCCATGGGATGTCTGATGGCCCACCACCGTATAACTGGCAAAGGGATGCTTCAGGGCGTGTTTGAGCAAGGCGATCTGACGGTGGTTGAAATCACTTCCCTCACCGAGATTCCGCCGCAACACCTCGGCCGCCTCCTGCTTGGTGCGAATCGATTCCTTCAGCGATTCGATCGACGCCCGGATGATCTCCAACTGGTGCAGCAGGAAATAATTCAGATCGTTGCCATCGGTTTCCGTATGCAGGAAGGCGCGGTAGTATTGTTTCGGAGCTTTGAGAATCTCATGGGAGATGGAAAAATACTCCGCCAGCCAGTATCCATTGCGCAGCATCGACCAGTAAAACAAAGCCCGCGCCGTCCGCCCGTTGCCATCCACAAACGGATGGTCATACGCGATCCAGAAATGCAACAGGATGGCCCGCAGCACCGGATGCATGAATCCATGCGTCCCCTGCTCGTTGGCGAAATCACATAACTTCTCGATCCGCCCGGGCAACAATGAATCAGCTGGCGGTGTATGTAACACCTCACCGCTCTCCTCATCCTCCACCCGCACATCGTCCGCCGCAGTCCGGAACTCGCCATCCCGCGCGGGACTCTGGAGCGTGCCCGCCGTGACTTCACGATGAATGCGCAAGATCAACTCGGGAGTCAGCGGGTGCTCTTTCAACTCCGCCAGCAACCGCATCGTGCGGTAATTGTTCATCACCATCCGCTCGTGCTCAGTGGCGGGCGTCCGCTGACTGCGGATCATTTCCCGCGCCTCCGACCGCGTCACCACCGCCCCCTCCAGCTGGCTCGACGTCAGCGCTTCCTCGACCAGCGAATCAAATTCATAACCGCTCGTTTCCTCCCTCACCATGGCACTGCCCGACGGGCCCGCACCAGAGCGCAAATCGATTTCCCGAAGCAGACCAAAGGCCTTCGAAGTCAGGAAAAACGTGAACGCCTGCCCCTTGAGATCCACCAACGGAATCGGCTGCGAACGCATCGAACGCCCCATCCGGATCGCCGCCCATTGCTCTTCCTTGGTCAAGCCGTCCTTGTCCGCAGCCCCATACCGGAACTCATCCCAATGCAAATAACACCCCGATTTTAAGGCATCCTGATGGCCATATTCCATAAAAACATCTACCGTCCCCTGCTGAATCACGCGATCCAGCAGCGGCTGCCAAGTAGGCGGTGATTGAGGGAATTTCATGATTTACTCCTAATTTCGCTAAAGCTAGGAGCAAATTAGTCCATCACGCCCACAGATCAAACCTAATTCCTAATTTATGAATAATTAGGAGAAAATCAGGAATCGTAGGATTCCACCCGCAACCGCAACCGCAACCGCAACCGCAACCGCAACAGCAACTGCAACTGCAACTGCAACTGCAACTGCAACCGCAACCGACATCCGCAACTGCATCCGCAACCGCATCCGCAACCGCAGCCCATGACCCTTCGACGCTATCCACCTCACCTCCAAAATTAATTAGTTATTTAGCTAATTAACTAATTAATTTTCCAAGATTTTGTTTGAAAACCTCAGAAAGGCGGGAAGAAACGATCAAGACTCAGGAAAATGATCTGGACTCGGAAAAAACCGGCGAAAAATGACCGTTCCGCATGCCCATCAGTCGGGCATTCGGGGCAAATGGTTTCCTTTCCGGAATCACATCCAAGCGCAAGAAGAACGAAGGCCTATCGCGAAAACCGGCGGCTTTTTATTCGGTTTTGCGCGATTTGAGCCATTTCCGCGCACAATCGCCAAATCAGGCCGAATCGCGCCTTGCCACCGGGGAAAAAACGGTGCATAGCCCCGCCCCCGTCCGCGTCGCAGGCGCTATTCCACTTATTTCCCATGTCCTTGAAAATCAGAAATCTCGCCATCATTGCCCACGTTGACCATGGGAAAACCACTCTTGTAGACCAACTCCTCCAAGCCGGCGGCACGTATCGCGAAAACCAAGCCACGCAGGAACGCGCGATGGACTCGATGGACCTCGAAAGGGAAAAAGGCATCACCATCAAGGCCAAAAACACCGCCATTCTCTGGAATGGCTACACCATCAACATCGTCGACACCCCAGGCCACGCCGATTTCGGCGCCGAGGTGGAGCGCGTGATGAAAATGGTCGATGGCGTGTTGCTCGTCGTCGATGCCTCCGGTGGCCCGCAGGCGCAAACCCGCTTCGTATTGCGCAAGGCGATGCAGGAAGGCCTCAAGCCGATCGTCGTCATCAACAAAATCGACCGCCCGCTTGCCGATCCACTCAAGGTGCATGACCAAGTGCTCGAGCTGTTCCTCGACTTGGACGCCGACGAAGAACAATTCAACGCCCCGTTCTGTTATGGTTCCGCCCGCGACGGCTATTTCATGAATCATCCGGACGACGAGCGGAAAGACTGCATTCCCCTGCTCGAAAAAATCGTTAAATTCATCCCCGAGCCCAAGGCCGATCCAGCCGCGCCGTTTCACATGCTCGTCTCTAACATCGAGTGGGACGACTACGTCGGCCGCGTCGCTATCGGCAAAGTGCTCGGCGGCAGCGTGACCAAGGGCGACACCATTTGGCTGCTCCGCAAAGACGGCACCAAGCAACAATCGAAGGTGATGAAAACCTTCACCTACTCCGGCCTCGCCACCGCCGACTCCGAAGGTTGCGGCGCAGGCGGTATCGTCGGCATCGCTGCCGGCATTGAAAATATCGACATCGGCGAAACCCTCGCCGCCAGCAGCGATATGGAGGCCTTGCCCTTCGTCGCCATTGATCCGCCGACTGTTTCGATGCAGTTTTCTATCAACGACGGTCCGCTGGCCGGCAAGGAAGGCAAACACGTCACCTCGCGCGCCATTCGTGACCGCCTGATGCGCGAGTTGAAGACTAACATCTCCATCACCGTGGAGGACACCGATCTCTCCGGCGTCTTCAATGTTTCCGCCCGCGGAGCCATGCAGATCGCCGTGCTCGTCGAGCAAATGCGCCGCGAAGGATTCGAAGTACTCGTTTCCCGTCCGGTGGTAATTTACCGCCGCGATGACGCCGGCAAGTTGCTTGAGCCGTTCGAAACCCTCTACGTCGAGGCTCCCGGCGATTACACCCAAGGCATCCTCAAGATCCTCATGAACCGCAAGGGCCTGATGGAACACATGGACACCGAGCCCTCCGGCCGCACCTTCATTCAAGCCCTCATTCCGACCCGCGGACTGATTGGTTTTGAAACCGAGTTGGTCAACCTGACATCTGGCCATGGCATCATGAGCCACTTGTTCAAGGAATACGCGCCACACGCCGGTGAAATCCAAAACCGCACCACCGGCACGCTCGTTTCGATGGATTCCGGCACTGCCACTCCATACTCGCTGCAATTGCTCGAAGACCGCGGCACCCTGTTTGTCGCTCCCGGCGATGCGGTCTATGGCGGCATGCTGATTGGTGAAAATCCACGTATCGGCGATCTTCCGGTCAATCCAGTCAAGGAAAAGCACCTCGACAACATGCGCTCGGCCGGCAAGGACAAAACCTCCAAGCTCACGCCTGCCATTCGCTTCTCGCTGGAACGCGCCATCGAATACATCGATGCCGACGAACTCGTCGAAGCAACACCGAAGAACATCCGTCTCCGCAAGCGCATCCTCGACGCCAGCGCCCGCAAGCGTTCGCAAAAAGGCCTCACTGGAGAAGATCGCAGCGCTCGCGGGTGATCTGCCCGCAAGGAGGGGCGATGCATGATCGCCCGGACCATGAGGTGGCAATGAAAAGTGCTTCACTCATCTCATTGGCTTTTCATGGACATCGGCGGACAGATTCCGCCGCTCCTTGATGTGCTTCACTTGCCCATCTCGCTGGAAAAACACTCGATCTGCCCTCCGACGCATTTTCAACAGACAGATTGCGCTCGTGGAGGTTTTAAGCGACAAGACGTCCAGCCTTCCGAGATTTTCCCATGACCCAGCTTCTGATCGAACCCGCCCGCCGAACCGGATGCGAGGATATCCCCGCGCTCACCGAGGTGCTGCTTGCCGCCGCCCAGCGCCAGCGCTCACCCATCGATGACGTGCTTGATGCGGGAGTGGTGGACGAGGAACGCTACATGCGGGAATTGGCGCATGACCTCGGACTGGAGTGGCTGGAAAGCATTCCAATGCCGGAAGTCCCCTTGCCGCTGCGCGAAGCATGCGGCCCGCGAATCGCGCTGCGCCATCGCTTGCTGCCCGTCGCCATCACCGGTGAGGGCGATCACAAACGGCTGAAACTCGCGACGTTTGACCCCTTCAACCTCGTGGCCCGCCAAGCGGCGGCGCAGGAACTCGCGTTGCCCATCGATTGGTGCATGGCCTCGCGCAAGCGTCTGCACGAAGCGCTCCGCCGGCTATACGGCGTCGGCGCGGATACCTTCGAACAAATCCTGGAAGGCCGGGATTTTGATTACGACCAAATCGAATCGGGTGAAGACGAGGCCAACATCATCGACCAAGACGATGACGAAGAGGCCAGCGTCGTGAAATTCGTCAATCAGATCATCCGCGAAGCGCTCGACCAACGGGCAACCGATATTCACGTCGAGCCGCTCAGCACGAATCTGCGCATCCGCTACCGAATCGATGGTCGCCTGATCGAAATCGCCGTGCCGGAAAATATCAAGGCGCTGCAAAGCTCGGTGATCGCCCGTTTGAAAATCATGGCCCGTCTCGACATCGCCGAGCGCCGGGTGCCGCAGGACGGCCGGATCAACCTCCAGTTTGAGGGCCAAACAATCGACGTCCGGGTGGCCACCGTGCCCACCGTGGAAGGTGAGAGCGTCTCGCTGCGTCTCCTCAACCAAGAGAAATTCAATCTCGCGAAACTCCAAATGGAGCCCTTCGTGCAGCGCAAAATCGAGCAACTGCTGCATTTGCCCAACGGCATCATTCTGATCACTGGCCCCACCGGATCCGGAAAATCGACCAGCCTCTACTCCTTCCTCAGCGAGGTGAACAGCCCGGAACGGCGGATCGTCACCGTCGAGGATCCGGTGGAAAACAAGCTGGTCGGAGTGATGCAAATCGCGGTCAAGTCCGAGATCGGCCTGACCTTCGCCACCGCGTTGCGATCGATCCTCCGGGCTGACCCTAACATTGTGATGATCGGGGAAATCCGGGACTTGGAGACGGCGGAGATCGCCATCCGCGCCTCGCTCACCGGCCACTTGGTCTTCTCCACACTGCACACCAACGACGCCATGGGCGGTATCAGCCGACTCGTCGATATGGGCGTGGAACCGTTCCTCGTTTCCGCCGCCGTGCGCGCCTTCCTCGCCCAACGCTTGGTTAGAAAACTCTGCCCGCACTGCAAAACACCGCGTGAAATCACCGATCAAGACAAGATCGGACTCGGCATCCCGCTCGACATCCCGGGCAAACCCTACGCCGCGAATGGCTGCGATCGCTGCCGTGGCACCGGATTCTCCGGACGTCTCGCAATTTACGAAGTGGTGCTGGTCACCCCCGCGATGCAGGAACTCGTCGCCCACAGTGCGCAAGCCCCGAAACTGCGCGAGCAAGCATTCCGCGATGGCTACGTGCCGATGCGGACCTACGGTTGGTATAAGGCAATGCAAGGCGTCACCACTATCGAAGAAGTCATTTCCGTCACCTCCTCCGACATCGGCGGCGGCGAATAAATTTCAGATTTTCAGCATTCTAGCTTTTCAGTTTTTACTCAACAATGCCCGTTTTCGCCTACAAAGCTCTCTCCTCCAACGGCGCCGTCACCACCGGCGAGATTGATGCGGCCGATCGACCGGAGGCCCTCCGGATGTTAGATCGCAGGGGCTTGCAACCGGTCAATCTCAAGGAAAGCACATCGCCCATGCGCGCAGCCCGCAAACCTGCGGACAAGGACAAAACCGAGGATTCCCTGAGGCAAAAAACCAAGGCCGGGACCAAGGAAGACATCATCCCCGAGGGCCCAATCAAACTGAAACGGGCGGAGGTCGTGCTCTTCACCGAGGAACTCTCGGACATGCTCAGCGCCGGCCTCCAGCTTGAGCCGGCTTTAAAATCGATGGAAAACCGTCAGGAGCTCGGCAATCTTAAGGCGGTTTCGTTCAAGATCCGGCAGATTGTCCGCGATGGCGTGAACTTCTCCGTCGCCCTGAAAAAAGTGAGTCCAAGTTTCGGTTCTCTCTATTGTTCGCTTGCCGCGGCGGGCGAGGCCTCCGGCGCGCTCGATACGATTTTAAAGCGGCAGGCGCATTACCTCAAGACGCTCGCTGATTTGCAGGCTCGGCTGGTGCTCGCGATGATTTATCCCGCTTTCCTGGTACTCGCCGGCATTGGCGTATCGATCGTTTTCGTCACCACCCTCATCCCCCAGCTCACGAAACTCATCGAGAGCACGCCGGGCGGCAAAATCCCGTTAGGCGCTGCCATCCTAATCGCCATTTCGGAATTCCTCAGCAAATGGTGGATCGTGATTCTGCTCACCCTCGTCGCCGCGGCGATTTTCTTCAAGGCGTGGCGTGACAACGAGGCGAACAAGCCGGCGTGGGACCGGATGAAACTCCAGCTACCGCTGATCGGCCGGGTGATCACCAGTCGGTTTTACGTCCAATTCCTAGAAACCATGGCCAATTTGGTAGGCAACGGCCTACCCCTGCTCCGCGCACTGGAACTCTCACGCGATGCCACCCCGAATCGCTTGCTGCGCAGCCATCTCGATCAAGTCATCGATCAAGTCGGCGACGGTCGGTCGTTCTCCAAGGCGCTGATCCGCAATGGTTCTTTCCCGCCCTTGCTCATCGACATGATTTCCGTAGGTGAACAAACCGGAAAAATCGACCAATCCTTGAGGCGCGCAGCCGAGCGCTATGACAAGGAACTCGACAAAGATTTGCAGCGTATCATGGCGCTCATCATGCCCACCGTGCTCGTCATCATGGCTGGCCTGATCGGCACCATGGCCTATTTGATGATCACCGCGATCTTCCAAACGATCAAAAATCTCGGCTAAGGTAGGGCGAATCCGGCCCGGTCCGCACACTTTAGCTTAGAGCCTGTCTTAAAAATGGCAGGGACCGATCCTCCGGGCGGTCCGGCGAATGGAAGGAGGACGCGGGCGACCATGAAAATGCTTGAAAAACAACTCATGGCCGATCGTTCATACCACATTCTCGCGGACCGCCCGGAGGTTCGGTCCCTGCCTTCAGCAATATTAAGACATCCTCTTAGAGGGTGAAAAGAGAACGGCTCCGCGCGAAGCCATCTTCCCAAATAACCCATAAACCATAACTCTTAACCTATAACTCATTCCCGCTATCCCCCCGGTGTCGGTGCCGCTGCGGGGGCTATCGGTTTCCACTCGCGGGTGACGAAAAGTTTGACACTGCCCTGAATGCGCCCGGCAAGGCCGCCATTGCCGCCGGATTTAAACGTCTGGATGGTATCAAGTTCCTCTTTGAGAATCACCGGATAGATGAGCGAAAGCCAGAGCTTGCCGGATTGGATACTGACTTCCTCATCGGTTAGGTTTCCTGAGAAATCCGGGAAATCCTTCCGGGTGTAATCGCCGGTGACGGAAAAAACGCCGCAGGGTTGGCCACGCACCGCATCAATCGCTTCTAATTTGAGATGAAGCGATCCCTTGGCGTTGCCCGAGAGCAACATGGATAGAGCGTTGCCGGTGACATCGAGTTCGTCGCCGATCTTGATCCGGCTTTTGGCAAACCACAGCGAGCGGGGAGCGAGGGCGCTTTCGATCAACAACTCGTCGAGCACGGGCGTGACTTGGGCGGCCAGGACGGCGGAATGAAAATCGGTGCGCTCACCGATTTTCCAGGTCTTGCCGGATTTTGTAAAGGTGACGGGCTTGGTGGACGGCGGCGTCTGCGTGAAGGGATCGGCGATTTTTTGAGGCTCCGCTTTCGGGTCGGTCGAAGGAACCTTAAATGCGATATCTTTGAGCGTATAGCGGACTTGATTGTCGGTTCGTTCGAATTGGCTGACGGAGGTGTGCTCGCCCTTGATGACATCCATGCGCTTTTCGATGGCGGATGTTTGAGTAAGGCGGACCGACATTTCCCGGCGGCGGGTGATCTTGACTTCAAGGTGCGACGGGAATGGAAGATCCTTGCGAAAAACGAACCCTTCCGGCGACTGATCGACGAGTTTTTGGAATTCATCATCCGCTTTGGCGGATTTGGCGGCGATTTGACCTTTTACCGTCGATTTAGCCTGGTTGATCAGGCTCTTTGCCTTGTCGCAGGCGACTAGGGAGAGCGCCAGCAACGGCAGGATGGGAATGAGTAATTTCATGGAATTACGGGTTTTTACGGCACTCGAGTTTTTGATTCATTTCGATGGCTGGGTTTTCCTCACCGAGTTGTCCGACGACCACGGCTGGCACGCCGGCGACGGTGGTGTGGGGCGGCACGTCATTCAGGACAACGCTGCCCGCGCCAACTTTAGCTCCTGTGCCAATCTCGACACGGCCTAAAATTTTCGCGCCCGCGCCAAGCAAGACGCCGGAGCGGATGATCGGGTGGCGATCGCCGGTTTCCTTGCCGGTTCCGCCGAGCGTGACTTCATGCAGGATGGAAACATTGTCCTCGATGATGGCGGTTTCCCCGACGACAAAGGAGGTGGCGTGATCCAGCAAAATGCCGCAACCGATGCGGGCGGCCGGGTGGATATCCACGGCGAAGGCCTCGCTGGCGACGCTCTGCAAGTAGAGTGCAAGCCAGCGTCGGCCATCCAACCAGAGTTGGTGGGAAATCCGATAGGTGGATAGAGCGAGGAAGCCCTTGAAGAAAAGCAGCGGCTCCAACAGCGAAAAGCAGGCGGGGTCGCGCTCGAACATCGCCATCAGATCACGCATCGCCCGGTGGACGATGATCGGGTTCGCCTCAAAAACGCCGCAGAGTAAGGGCTCCATGGTGGCGCGCGGCATATCTTCGCGGCTCAGGCGGCGGGCAAGGCGGGCTCCCAAGGCGGCGGCGGGCGACGAGCGCGAGAGGATCACATCATCGACCAAATGGCCGAGCTCTGGTTCCTCGGAAACCAACCGGGCAGCCTCCGCACGCAGGGTTTCCCAGACTTTCTGGATATCGGCGGATTTTCCTGCGCAGAGCGATTCCGCATTCATGCTCGCCGAGCGGGTTCCGTGTTGTTGGGGTTGGTTCATGAAAATTTCTCAGAAGCTGGAGTATGCGTGCCGGGCACTGGCGCAACTCGCGAAGCACCATGACGGACGGACTCTTACACAGCTTGAGGACATCGCGCAACGGGAAGCCGTCTCAGCCAGCTTTCTGGTGCAAATTCTCAACGATTTACGCCGCGCCGGGCTGATCGACAGCCGTCGCGGCAAGGCGGGCGGCTACTTACTGGGGCGCCCGGCGGCGGAAATCAGCCTGCGCCAGATTGTGGATGCGGTGGATCCCGCGCTGTTGCAATGCTCGGTTTCCCGCGATGGAGAGTCCGGCGCGACCGTCCGCCAAGCCTGGGACAAGGTTTCAGCCACCCTTCAGCACGCCCTTGAGCAAATCACACTGGAATCCCTCGCCAGCAATTCCAGCGGGGCGATGTTCTATATTTGAGGCCACCTGTAATGTCGCTCGATGAGTGTCGTCCTCATCAACCGTGCGAAGCATCTTCCTCTTCTTCTACAATCCACTATCCCCTATCCCCAATGAACAAAACGCAGATCGGATTCGGAGCGGGAACCGTATGGATGGGTTTTCCTAACATCCCGGTCGCCGGATCCAAGGCCAGCACGCTGATCGTGTTGGAATCCTGATGGGCGCAAAGCAGCCATTTGCCACTCGGGTCGATCTTGAAATGGCGGGGAATTTTTCCGCCGCATGGCGCATGCTGCAGGAATTTCAGTGTGCCGGTTGTGGCATCGCGTTGGTAAACAATGATGGAATCGTGGCCGCGGTTCGAAGCATAAACCCATTTTCCGTTAGGATGCACTTCGATTTCGGCCGTGGTGTTTTGGGCCGAAAAATCCGCGGGCAAGGTTGGCACGCTGCCGAGAGCAGTGAGTTTCCCGGCCCCAGCTTGATGGCTTGCAGCGAGCACGGTGTTATCCAACTCGTTGATCACGTAGGCGTGTTTTTCGTCGGGGGAAAAAGCCATGTGGCGCGGCCCGGCTCCCAGCGCGGTGGCCAACGCTGTCAGTGGCGCACCCAGTTTCGAGGACGCCGCATCGAACGGATAGATCAGAATTTGGTCCAACCCGAGATCCGGCACAAACAGATGCCGGTTCGCCTTGTCGAAATAAACACCATGTGCGTGAGGCCCGTCCTGACGGGGTTGGCGCGGACCGCTTCCGCGGTTACTGATCACCGAAACCACATCCATCGCGACGCCCTGGTCATTCAAGCGGATCGTGGAAATCCGGCCATCGCCGTAGTTGGCGATCGCCAGCGTACCACCGGAAGCATCCACGGCAAGGTGGCAGGCCCCCTTTCCGCCAGCTGACAACTCACCGAGCAACTCCAGTTTCCCATCCTTGCCAATGCTGAAAGTGGCGACCGAACTCGAGCCATCGGGAAACGCGGCTTTCGGCTGACCGATCGCATAGAGAATCGGCCGGGTGGGATGCTGCACGAGGAATCCGGGGTGCCTGTATTCCGCGGCGAGGATCGGCGCGGTGAGCTTGCCCGTGACCGGATTGAAATCCGCTTGATAGATTCCCTGGCTATCGCCGCCGGTGCGGGTGCCGATGAAGACCGGGGCGGCCTGCGATAGCATGGACATCAGCAACCATGGGGCGATGAAAACTCGGAGCATGCCGAGGGAACGGAACCGGACCGGGATTTCATTCAGTTTTATGTTTAAAGCTTGCATTCTTGTGACTTGACCCAGCCCCGTTGGGTGGGCAGGGTGCCGCCCCGCCGCAGCCCTGATGGCCGCGGCATGTCCCAATCGAACCAACCTCACCGTTCCGTCATGGCCGCTAAGATCTATACCACCAAGGATGCCCCGATCGCTCCGCTCAAGAAGAAAACCCTCGCCGTGATTGGCTTTGGCTCACAAGGCCACGCCCACGCGCTCAACCTCAAGGACAGCGGCCTCAAGGTCATCATCGGCCTTTATAAGAAGTCGAAGTCCCGCGAGGTCGCCAAGAAACTCGGCTTCGAAGTCATGGACACCGCGGAGGCGGTGAAAGCGGCCGACGTCATCTTCGTCGCCACCCCGGACACCGTGATCCCTTCCGTTTACAAGAAGGACATCGCGCCGAACCTCACCAAGGGAAAAACCCTGCTCTTCTCGCACGGATTCGCCGTGCACTTCAAAACCATCCAATTGCCCAAGGACATCGACGTGATCCTCGTCGCACCGAAAGGCCCTGGCCACACCGTGCGCTCGCAATTCGTCGCCGGCAAAGGCGTTCCCGGCCTGATCGCGATCCATCAGGACGTGACCGGCAAGGCCAAACAAACCGCGCTCGCCTGGGCCGGCGGCATCGGCTGCGCCCGTGCCGGTGTGTTTGAAACCAACTTCCGCGAGGAAACCGTGACCGACCTCTTCGGTGAGCAAGTCGTCCTCTGCGGCGGCGCTTCCGCGCTGGTGAAAGCCGGATTCGAAGTGCTCGTCGAAGCAGGCTACCAGCCTGAGATGGCCTACTTCGAGTGCCTTCACGAGCTCAAGCTCATCGTCGACCTCATGAACGAACAAGGCATCGCCGGCATGCGTTTCTCGGTTTCCGAGACCGCCGAATATGGCGACGTCACCGTGGGCCCCAAAATCATCGACTCCTCGGTCAAGAAGCGCATGATCAAGCAGCTCAAGGAGATCGAAAACGGTAAGTTCGCCAAGGAGTGGACCGCTGAGTTCGCCGGCGGCAACAAGAACTTCAACGCCATCCGCAAAGCTGAAGCTGCCCACCAGATCGAAAAAGTCGGCGCCAAGCTGCGTTCGACGATGAGCTGGATCAAACAAAGCAAGATCAAGAAGGGCGCCAGCCAGGCGAGCTTCACCTCAAGCTCGAAGTAATCCACACGATTGATTTCAAAACGCCCGTCTCCCACTTCAGGGAGACGGGCGTTTTTCGTTCGTCAGCCATGACTTTTGGTGCTGGCCAGCGGAGCCGGTAAATGCGTAGGTTTCGAGCAGATGATTTTGGCATTGATGGAACCTTCAGGGCTGATCGAGCAGGGAGGCCCGCTGGTATGGGGGCTGCTCGGTTTGGCGTTTATTGGCTCGGTGTGCGTGGTGGAGCGGATGTTTTTCTTTCATCAGGCACGCATTAATGTGAGCGATTTATTGGTCGGCCTGGCGCACCACGTCCGGCGCAAAGCCTTTGCAGAGGCGTTGCACGAAGCGGCGCGGGCACCCGGACCAGTGGCTCGGGTGGCGCATGCGGCGTTGCTGCGCTATTACTTGGGCCGCGCGGATTTGCGCGATATCGTGCAGGAAGCCGGCCAACTTGAAGTGCCGCGCATTGAAAAAAACATCCGGGCGATTCTGGGAGTCGCCTTGTTGGCACCCTTGGTCGGAATGCTCGGCACGATGCTCGGAATGCTGGAAACTTTCCAAAAGGTGAGCGAGCAAGGTGGCTTCAATAGCCCGACCGAATTGACGACCGGAGTGTTCATGGCGCTCATCACATCGGTGCTGGGGCTCACGGTGGCGGTGCCGATGTATTTGTTTTATCTCTATTTCCTCGGGCGGGCAAAACGTCTCGTCCACCGCATCGAGCGGGCGGGGATCGAGATGGTTCACCTCATCGCCGATGCGCGGGAAGAAGTGGAATTCGCGCCGTTTCGCGGCGAGGTGATGGCGGAACACAGCTCGGGAAAAGCCACGCAGAAACACGCCAAGTGAAGCTCGAAATGACGTTGCCGGAGCGCCCTGGACTGCTGCACGCAGTACCGGTTTTGAATATTTTCGCGCTCCTCTGGCTGCTCTTTTTGTTGAGCTCTTCATTCTTGCGGCAATCCGGCGTCACGGTCGAACTCCCGCCATCGCGATTTCAACTGGAGCGTTTCCAGAACACCTTGGTCGTCACCTTGGGGCCAGGAGAGTCCGGCCCACGGATCCACTTCGGACGGGATGCGGTGAGTGCGGTCGAGCTTTCCGCCCGCCTCGACCAATTGCGCGGCGAGGGCGCTCAGGCAAATTCATTGGTGCTGCTTCAAACGGATACCGGGACCCCGGTGGGCATCGAGCGGGAAGTCACCGAGATCGTGCTCGGCAAAGGTTTTCGCTTGGCGCTGGTGGGAGCGAATGTGACCGGCGCCGAAACCACCACGCCGCAACCGATTGAAGAATGATGGGAAAACGAATCTCCATCAAAGAGAAGCGGAAGGAAGCGCCCGAGTGGGTGTTCAACTGGAGGCGCTCGGGAAATGCTACCTTTTCCCTATCCAAGTGGATTGCCTTGTTGCTGGTGACCGGCATTTTCGCGCTGCTGTTGAGCGTGGTGCAAATCCGTGTGCATTCGCCGACGATATGGGCGGCATCCAAGGCAACCGTCATCTACACCGCCGCCACTCCTGAGGGGCGCATTCTCACCCTGCGGGCCCGCGAGGAAGGTCCATTTCCCTCACGGTTTCTACCATCCCAATGGGAAGGTGCCGCGGCCCTGGAACAAGAATTCCTCGGAGCCGCCCGTTGGATGCCTCCGCCGTATATGCCCACCTTGCGAGATCTACCGAAACCCGCAGCCCCGCGCTTGCAACTCGCCGCAAGGGGTGAACCGGTCCTGCCGAAACGCCTACCGACCGTAAGTGCGGCCCCGATGCCCGAAAAACTCCAGCTCGTCCCGGTGATCTCCCCCTTGTCTGGAATCACCAGCGACGAGCTACCCGCTTATTTACCGCCCATCGCAGATCCGGTAAACGCCACCATGATCGCTGCAACTTGGCGCTTTCTACTGCGTTTGGATGCTGCGGGCCGTGTGCGGGATTGCGTTTCACTAGCGGGCGGTGACGAGGCCGGACCGTCATCTATCGAGGCATGGTTGCGCCGTTTAACCTTCAAATCCGAACCCACAAACCCCTCGCGCTGGATCGCCGTGGGCGTCGGTTTCGCCAATCAACCCACAGCCGATGGAACTGACCCTGATTGATTTCGTGTTGTTCTCGCTGCTCGGCTCGTGCGCCTTGGTAGTCGTTTTCACTCTGATTTCGCGGGCCGCGCACGCGTATTCGGAAAATCAAGCGCTGACCCGGCGCGTCATTTGCAGGCTCTGTCTGTATGCCTTCGAGGACGAAAGCCGCGACAAAATCGTCGATTGCCCGCACTGCGGAGCGGCCAACGAAAAAGGACGGAATCGGCGACTCGGCTAAGTTGCGGCGACTTGTGAAACATCCCGTGATGAAGCTTGCGCGGCGGGGGAAGACCCGCCAAACTGCGGTCCGAAATTATGAATGAGCGGCGCGTAGTCATCACAGGCATTGGTTGTATTTCGCCATTGGGCAACGATTTAACCACCACATGGGAAGGCCTCAAAGCGGGCCGCAGCGGGATCTCGAGGATCACGGAGCTCGATCCGGAGCCCTTCGATTGCAAGATCGCGGGCGAGGTGAAAAACTTCAATGCGGACGCCTATTTCCGCGTTCCCAAGGACGCCCGCCGCTCGGATCGCTACGTGCAATTCGCTGTCGCCGCCTCAAAAATGGCCATGAATGATTGCGGTCTCGATGTTTCCACCATCAATCCCCGCCGCTTCGGCGTGATGGTCGGCAGCGGCATCGGCGGCTTGGCCACTTTGGAGCGCGAGCACTCGACCTTTATGACCAAGGGGCCGAAGCGGGTTTCGCCGTTCACCATCCCGATGATGATTTCCAACATCGCCAGCGGCATCATTTCCATGGAGTTCGGGCTCAAAGGGCCGAACATGGCTATCGTCACCGCCTGCGCCACTTCCAACCACAACATCGGCGAAGCCTGGCGCATCATCAAATTCGGCGATGCCGACGGCTTCATTTGCGGCGGCGCCGAGGCCAGCATTTTGCCGATGGGACTCTGCGGATTCTCCAACATGAAGGCGCTAAGCACCCGCAATGATGATCCGGAGCGCGCTTCCCGCCCGTTCGACAAAAACCGTGACGGCTTCGTCATGGGTGAAGGTTCCGGCGTCATCGTCATCGAGGAACTCGAACACGCGAAAAAACGCGGTGCTAAAATCTACGCCGAACTCATCGGCTACGGTGTCAGCGCGGATGCCTACCATCTCAGCGCCCCGTCTCCGGATGGCAGCGGCCCGGCCTACGCCATCGAGATGGCCCTCAAGCACGGCAAGAAAAACCCGCAAGACGTCCAGTATCTCAACGCCCACGCCACCTCCACCGGTCTTGGCGACATCGCAGAAGCCAAAGCCATCCAATTGGCCTTCGGCGATCACGTGAAAAACGGTCTGATGGTCAGCTCCACCAAGTCGATGACCGGCCACATGCTCGGCGCGGCCGGCGGCATGGAATTGATCGCCTGCGTCATGGCGATCCAGGACGGCATTGTGCCGCCCACCATCAACGTCGAAGAACAAGACCCCGAATGCGATCTCGATTGCGTGCCCAACGTCGCCCGCGAGGCCGATGTGAATGTCGCCTTGAGCAATAGCTTCGGTTTCGGCGGACACAACGCGTCCGTGCTCGTCAGTAAGTATGCCTAAGGATGGATGCTCCACTCCACCGCCACGTCTGCGAGGTTGCCTTCGGCGATACCGATGCCAGCGGCTGGATGCACTTCCCTAACATATTCCGTTATTTCGAGGAGGCGGAACACGCGTTTCTAAAATCACGCGGAGTTCTGGTTTTCGATCGCGCGCAAGGCGGTTGGCCGCGGGTTAAAGTTTCCTGCGATTACAAACGCCCCTTGCTCACCGGCGAACGCATTGAAGTCTTGTTGGAAATCGCGCGCTTCGGAGCCTCATCGCTGACTTGGAACTTCGCAGTCCTCTCCCCCACCGGAGAAACCGCCGCCTTCGGCAGCGTCACCACCGTGCGCGTGAACAGCGAAGGCCGCCCGCAACTCATCACCGCCGCTGAACGCGCCGCGCTGGAAGGTTGATCCGTTATACGCACAACAGAACTGGAGCGCGGAATTCACTCCGCGCGAAACATCAATCTGCCCACCTATCGCTCATGGAAATCACCGGCCGCATCATCCTCGTCCCCACGCCCATCGGAAATCTCGGGGATATTACGCTCCGTGCCGTGGAAATCTTAAAAAGCGCGGATCGCATCGCTTGTGAGGACACCCGTCATTCCGGCCAGCTGCTCGCGCACCTTGGGATTTCCGGGAAACCTCTCGTCTCGCTGCACGAGCACAACGAAGCCCGCCGCGCGCCCGAACTCGTCGCCGCCGCCCGTGCCGGAGAAACCATCGCCATCATCAGCGATGCCGGCATGCCTGGAATTTCGGACCCGGGCTACCGCTTGGTGCAATCCTGCATCGAAACCGACACTCCGCTGGAAGTCTTGCCAGGCCCGTCCGCAGTCATCACCGCACTCATCGGTTCCGGGTTTCCATGCCACGCCTTTCGCTTTGGCGGCTTTCTCTCAGTGAAATCCGGCAAACGTCGCAGCGCTCTCACCGAAGCCCTGCAATCCGGTGAAACCGGCATCTTCTTCGAATCGCCGCATCGCATCCTCTCCACTCTCGAAATCCTAACGGAAATCAATCCCGCCGCACGCGTTTGCGTCGCCCGCGAATTGACCAAGAAATTCGAGACCTATCACCGCGGCTCCGCAGCCGAGGTGTTCGCCTATTTTCAAGCCCACCCACCGAAGGGCGAGATTGTCTTGCTCGTGCATGCGGAGTGAAAACAAGCAGCCCGATTTGGCTCCAGGCGGAGACGCCCGGGCCACTGTGGCGCGGGCGTCTCCGCCCGGAGCCATCTCATCGGTAGGTCATCTCGTTTTACAACACTTCAGGATGTCTGAGCCTGCTGAAGGAGCCTAGATCGGGGACCAGCTTTAAGATTTGAAGGCGGCTGCGAGTGAGGCCAAATCCGCCGGCGCGGCGCGATCAGCAGTTAGAATGGCGGCTTTTTGCAGGGAGATGATATCAGCGATGCCTTTGCGCGAGAGTTCGAGCATGGCGGTCATTTCCTCTGATGAAAACACGGCTTCCTCGCCGCTGCCTTGGACTTCCACAAACTCCTGCGCTTCGGTCATCACGACGTTGAAGTCCACCGATGCGTCCTTGTCTTCCGGGTAGTTGAGGTCGAGCACCGGCTGTCCTTGATAGACTCCGGCGGAAACTGCGGCGACGAGTTTTTTGATCGGGAAATCCTTGAGTTTGCCCTCGGCGAAAAGTTTGTTGAAGGCGATGGCCATGGCGACGCAGCCGCCGGTGATCGACGCGGTGCGCGTGCCACCATCGGCTTGCAGGACATCACAATCGATCCAAACGGTGCGTTGGCCGATTTTCTGCAAATCCACCACCGCCCGCAACGCGCGACCGATGAGTCGCTGGATCTCGGACGAGCGGCCGTCGAGTTTACCGCGGGAAATGTCGCGCGGTTTGCGCTCAAGCGTCGAGTAGGGCAGCATTGAATATTCGGCGGTCAGCCAGCCGCCGGTCACGCGCTGGGCGCGCATCCAGCGTGGCACGTCATCCTCGATGGTGGCCGAGCAAATCACCCGTGTTTCACCGAAGGAAACCAGCACCGAACCGGTAGCGTAGGGAGCGACGTTCGGGATGAAGGAAATCGGGCGAAGTTGATCGTTTTGGCGGCCATCGGGACGTGTCATGCGCGGAGTGAAGTCCAGCATCCGGCATGCCGCAAGTCTGGACGCCGTGTGGGCATGCAGTTCGTTGGTGTTTTTAGCTTCCGGTGTGGCCGTCCGCCGTGAATCATGCGCATCGAATCATGGCATTTCCTGAAAATTTCACGTGGGGTGTGGCGGCGGCCGCGTATCAGATCGAGGGCGCGGCAGCTCAAGATGGCAAGGGCCCGAGTGTCTGGGATCAATTTTGCCGACAGCCGGGAAAGGTGCTGGACGGCCACACGGGCGACGTCGCCTGCGACCATTATCATCGCTATCGAGAAGACGTGGGCATCATGAAGAACATCGGCGCGCAGGCCTACCGATTTTCGATCAGTTGGCCGCGCGTGATTCCGGCGGGAACCGGCGCGGTGAACGCCAAAGGCTTGGACTTTTACGAAAAACTTGTGGATGAGCTGCTGGCTGCGGGCATCCAGCCGTGGGCGACTCTGTTTCACTGGGATTATCCGCACGAACTTTTCTGCCGTGGCGGCTGGCTGAACCGCGACAGCGCCGACTGGTTCGCGGACTACACACGCGTGGTGGTGGATCGGCTGTCCGACCGGGTGCAGCACTGGATGACGCTCAACGAGCCGCAGTGTTTTATCGGCTTCGGCCACGCGACGGGCACCAATGCCCCGGGCTTGAAACTCGGCACGGCCGATTGTTTGCACGCGGGCCACCATGTGTTGCTCGCCCACGGCAAGGCGGTCCAGGTTTTGCGGGCGCATGCGGTGAAGCCGGCCACCGTCGGGTGGGCACCGGTCGGGGTTGTTTCCCTGCCGATTCCGCAGGCGGGCGAAAACGACATCGAAGCCGCGCGGCGGGCGATGTTTTCTGTCAGCGGCGGCGATGCAAAATCCATGGGAATGCCGCCAAATCTTTGGTCGAACACTTGGTGGGGCGATCCGGTGGTTTTTGGCCGTTATCCTGAGGACGGCATCCAGGCAGCGGGTGCCTCGATGCCGGAAATCCGCGCAGGCGATATGGAAACGATCTCGCAGCCGATTGATTTCTATGGCGCGAACATCTACTCGGGCACTCATTATCGGGCGGGCGAAAATGGCGAACCCGAGCGAGTTCCCCACGCATCGAGCACCGCGCTTTCAGCCTTCAAGTGGCCGGTGGTTCCGGAGAGTCTACGTTGGGGACCGCGCTTCCTTCACGAGCGCTACAAATTGCCCGTCATCGTGACGGAAAATGGCATCTCGCTCGCGGATTGGGTGTCGCTGGATGGCCAGGTGCATGACCCGCAGCGCATCGATTTCCTGCAGCGCTATCTCGCCGGGTTGCAGCACGGAATCGCCGATGGAGCCGATGTGCAGGGCTATTTCCAGTGGTCGATCCTGGACAACTTTGAATGGGCGGAAGGCTACAAACAGCGCTTCGGACTCGTCCACGTCGATTACCAAACCCAGCGCCGCACGCTCAAGGATTCCGCATCTTGGTATCGGAATTGCATCGCATCGAACGGAAGCCAGCTGACCTAAAAATCGCCATTTTTTTGAAAAAACTGATACATTGCTGGCGCAGCGGTGGTATCGGAGGATTCCCGCACCTTTTTATGACCCCACGATTTCTACTGCTCTGCGGTTTCGCGACCGCCCTGATCGGCTGTGACACCGCCTCGCAGAACACCGCGGCCACACCGGAGGACGCGGCCCCTGCGGTGCCTGCAATCACGCTGCCGGAAACGGTTTCCTTCAACGAGCACATCCAGCCGGTGCTTTCCGAGTATTGCTACCATTGCCACGGACCGGACTCCGGCACCCGCGAGCCGAAGGATGCTCCACTGCGCCTCGACCGCATGGAAGACGCATTCGCCCTTCGCGACGACGGTCGCCCGGTCATTATCAAGGGGAAACCGCTGGAATCGTTGCTGATGAAACACATCATGTCCGCCGATCCAGACATGATCATGCCTCCGCCGAAGAGCCACAAAACGATGGGCCCCGCCGAGATCGCGCTCATCGGACGCTGGATCGAGCAGGGAGCTGAATACGAACCTCACTGGGCTTTCGCGCCGATCCGTAAACCCGCGCTTCCCGCTGCCGGCGAGGATTGGGCAGCGAATCCGGTCGATCGTTTCATCGCCGAGAAACACGACGCGGCAGGCTTCAAACCGAACCCGCCGGAAGATCCGCGCCGTTTCCACCGCCGTCTGACATTCGATCTCACCGGCCTGCCGCCCCTACCCGAAGAGACCGATGCCTTTGTCAAAGCCCACGAAAGCGGCGCGCAAGCCGCCATCGAGGCCGAGGCCGCCCGCCTGCTCGCCACCACGGCCAGCGCCGAGCATTTCGCCCGCCACTGGCTGGACGCCGCGCGTTACGCGGACACCCACGGCATCCACATCGATAACTACCGCGCCATTTGGCCATACCGCGATTGGGTGGTGCGCGCTTTCGAGGCGAACATGCCATGGGATCATTTCACCACCGAACAAATCGCCGGCGACATGCTGCCTGACCGCACGCTCGACCAACTCGTGGCCACCGGCTTTTCCCGCTGCCTCGCCACCACCGGCGAGGGCGGTGCCATCGGCGAGGAATACGATGCAATTTACGCCACCGACCGCGTGGAAACTGTCTCCGCCATCTGGCTCGGGTTGACCACCGGCTGTGCAGCCTGCCATGACCACAAGTTCGACCCAGTTTCCACCAAGGAATTCTACTCGCTCACCGCCTTTTTCCGGAACACCCCGATGTCCTCGCTGGATGGCAACAACGCCGAGCATCCGCCGAATGTCTTTGTGCCGCTGCGTGATGACCGCGACGTCTGGGCCTCGCTTGCCACCGAAATTACCGGCGTGGAAAAACAACTCGCCGATCGCAAGAAAATCGCCGGTCCTGCCTTCGAAAAATGGCTGACCAACGCCACCATCGGCCCGTCCCGCGAAATCGATTCCACCCTCGCCCTTCACCTTCCGCTCACCGAGCAAGACGGCCCGCTTCGCGGCTTCGTCGATGGCAAAGCGCGGGAGTGGCCGGCCGAGCTTTCACGAATCAAGGCCCCCATCGGAAACGCCCCGATCATCAGTGATAAACCCATCGATCTTGGCGATCTCGGCAGCTTTTCACGGGGCGATCAAGTGACCTTCGGCGGTTTTATCCGCATCGAGGGAAAACCAACAGGCGCGGTGATCGCTCGCATGAATCCGGATGAATCGCTTCGCGGCTGGGATCTCTATCTGCAGGAGGGCCGCCCGGCCACCCACATCATCGATTCCTGGGACAAGTCGGCGAACCGGATCGTTGCTCCGAAGCCGCTCAAGCGCGGCGAGTGGCAACATGTGATGGTCACCTTCGACGGCACGATTTCCGGGCACCAAGCGAGTGCCATCTACCTGGATGGCAAGCGCGTTTCCGCCGGAGCGGACCCCAACACCGTCGGCGGAACGATTGAAACCGCCGTGCCCTTACGGCTCGGCGCGCGCCATCGTGACGACGCAAAACTCACGGGCGGCAAAGTCGCTCTCCAGGATTTCCGTTTCTACCGCCGCCTGCTGCCAACGGCCGAAATTTCCTCCCTCGCGGAAACCGCATTGCTCCAGCACATCGTTTCCCTACCCGTCGCACAAAGGACGAAGGAACAAACCGAGGCGCTCCTCCAATACTTCCTCGCCAATCGCGACGAGCCAACGCGCGAGATTCAAACCCGCCTCGACGGTTTGAAGAAAAAGCAGGCGGATGTCCGCTCACGAGGCTCCGTTTCCTTGGTGATGGAGGAAAAAAAGGATGCGCCCTTCGCTCACGTCCTCACCCGCGGCGCCTATGCCGATAAGGGCGAAAAAGTCACTCCCACGACTCCCGCCGTGCTTCCGCCGATGGCCGAGAATGCCCCGAAAAACCGCCTCGGTCTCGCCCGTTGGCTCAATGATCCCGCCAATCCCCTGCCCGCCCGCGTCACGATGAACCGCACTTGGTATTACTTCTTCGGCACTGGCATCGTGGCAACCAATGCCGATTTCGGCATCATGGGCGCGCGCCCCAGCCACCCGAAATTACTCGATTGGCTCGCCGCCGAGTTCATCGATTCCAAATGGAATTACCGCCACATGATCACGCAGATCGTTACCTCCGCCACCTACCGCCAGTCCGGCGTGGTGCCTCCGGACAAACTCGAAAAGGATTTCGCGAACCGCCTGCTCGCCCGCGGCCCGCGCACCCGCCTCGATGCCGAACCGATCCGCGACCTCGCTCTGGCCGCCGCCGGCCTGCTCTCGACCAAGATCGGTGGCCCGCCCGTAAAACCCTACCAACCGGAAGGTATCTGGGAGGCAGTGGCCATGCCACAGTCGAACACGAAGAACTACAAACAGGACAGCGGCGAGGCGCTTTACCGGCGTTCGCTTTACACGATGTGGAAACGCACCGCCGCGCCACCCTCAATGGAAATTCTCAACGCGCCGTCCCGCGAAAAATCCTGCGTCCAGCGGGATTTCACGAACACGCCCTTGCAAGCTCTTGTGCTGCTCAACGATCCGCAATTCGTCGAGGCATCGCGGGAGTTGGCCGCGCACGCACTGAAGGCCTCCTCGGATTTCGAAGCACGCTTGGATTTTATGACTCTCAGGCTGATTGCGAGAAAGTTCGAATCCGCCGAGAAAGAGATCGTCCGCAAATCCTTGGATACCGCGCTCGCCGAATTCCGCGCCAAGCCGGACGCAGCCGCCAAACTCATCTCCACCGGAGCCAAAGCGCCGCCGCAGGGCGCTGATGCCCCGGAGCATGCCGCATGGACCTTGGCCGCCAGCCAGATCCTCAATCTCGATGAAACCATCACCCGCTGACCCGCGATGAACCCGATAGAATTTCACAACGCCGCCTACAGTCGCCGCCAATTCTTCCGCAAGTCCGGCACCGGCCTCGGCATGGCCGCGCTCGCGTCCCTGATGGGAAAACACGGAGTCTCCGCCGCCGAAAGCCTCGCAGCAAAGTTGCCGCAAATCGCCCCCAAGGCGAAACGCGTGATCTACATCTCATTGATCGGCGCGCCCTCGCAGATGGATCTTTTCGACTACAAACCGCAGCTTAAGCAGCGCTTCAAAGAGGACCTCAACGGTTGGCTCAAGGGGCAGGGCGAGCGCCTCACTGGCATGACTTCCGGGCAATCCGCTTTCCCGCTGGCTCCCTCGATTTTCAAATTCCAGCAACACGGCCAGTCCGGCACATGGGTCAGCGAGTTGCTGCCATGGACCTCAAAAATGGTGGATGATCTCTGCGTCATCAAGTCGATGCACACCGATGCCATCAACCACGAGCCAGCCAACCAGTTGATCTACACCGGTTCGATGCAGGCGGGCAAGGCGTCCATCGGATCGTGGCTATCCTACGGTCTCGGTTCGATGAATCAGGAACTGCCGTCGTTTGTCGTGCTGCACGCCAAGCACACTTCGCCGTATGCCAACGTGCAGGCGATTTCCTCCCGGCTGTGGGGCTCCGGCTATCTGCCAGGCAAGCACTCAGGCGTCTCGCTCCGTTCGCTCGGCGATCCTGTCCTGTTTCTTGAGGACACGCCCGGCATCACGCGCGAGGCTCGCCGCAATATGCTCGATGGCCTCAACGCGCTGAACCAGCGCTCGTTTTCCGCGATTGGCGATCCGGAGATCGAGGTCCGCATGCAGCAATATGAAATGGCCTTCCGCATGCAGGCTTCCGTGCCCGAGCTCACCGATCTATCAGGTGAAACCGAGGCCACCTATCAACTTTACGGCGATGACAGCAAAAACCGCGGCACCTTCGCCAACTCCGCGCTGATGTCCCGCCGTTTGCTTGAGCGCGGCGTGCGTTTCGTCCAGATTTTCCACCGTGGATGGGACCAGCACGGCGATCTTCCCCGTGATCTCGCCTCGCAGTGCAAGGACGTGGACCAAGGTTGTTACGGCCTGATCCAAGACCTGAAACAACGCGGCATGCTCGAGGACACGCTCGTCGTCTGGGGCGGCGAATTCGGCCGCACCGTCTATTGCCAAGGCGGCCTCAGCGAGGACAACTACGGCCGCGACCACCACCCGCGTTGTTTCACCATCTGGATGGCCGGAGGCGGAATCAAGGGCGGCCAAGTCTATGGCGAAACCGACGAAATGTCCTACAACATCGTCGACAAACCCGTTCACATCCGGGACCTGCACGCCACCATGCTCCACGCTCTCGGCCTTGAGCACGAACGCCTCAGCTACAAGTTCCAAGGCCTCGACCAACGCCTCACCGGTGTGGAACCCGCCAAGGTCATCAAAGACTGGTTCATTTGATGGCAAAAAGTAGTTTAGGACTTCAGTCCGTTCTTCGTGCGTAAGAACGGACTGAAGTCCTGGACTACTTTCTAGAAGTTCCTGATGTCGTCCTTGTCGTCATCTTTATCCTTGCCCATCGACCAAAGGTCGAAATCCGGATTTTCCGCGGTATCTCCTTTGCGATATCGATAATTCTCGCCCCAAGGATCGATGATGAAGAGAGGCTGTGTCGGCATCACTTTCGATGGTTCGATCCAACCCTGCTTGGAGGTTGTGGGATCGAGTTCTGGGACATAGATCTTGGTTGCCAGTGAATTGTTCGGATCGGGTCGATTGGGATTTTTGCTGAATTGGTATCCTTCGTAAAACAGCGCGGTATAGAGTTCCTTAGAAAAATCTCCATCCACCGTGGGGTTTTCAGTGATTCCTGGATATCTGCCCATATCCAGCTTGTATTCCTCGATAGCATTGGAGAGCAAGGCCATCTGGACTCTGGCTTTTTCCTTGGCTTGGCGATCTTGGACGAAGCCGAAACTGCCCACACCGATCGCCGCAAGGATCAGCATAATGGCGATGACCACCAGCAGTTCAACGAGGGTGAAACCAATCCGAGTCTTGCGGCGATTGCTTTTCATGATCTTGAACTCAATAGATTTTTCCGTCGTAGGCACCGGCTTGGAATTCACTCGATTCCCGACATCATCTTAATCAATGGTAGGAACAATGCAAATACAACCGAGCCAACCATGAGGGCTAGGAAGACAATCATCATCGGCTCCAAGATGGAGGTCAGGGCGGTGATTGAGTTATCGACTTCATCGTCATAGACATCCGCCACCTTGAGGAGCATTTCCGGGAGTTGACCGGTTTCCTCACCGACATCTACCATGGAGATGACCATATTGGGGAACACTCCGGATGCCTGGAGTGGGGTGACGATGGTTTCCCCTTCCTTGACGGATTCATGAACTTTCTCGATGGCTTGGGAAATGATCACGTTGCCAGCGGTGTCCCGGGTGATATTGAGCGCTTGGAGAATGGGCACGCCGGAAGTGACGAGAGTGCCGAGAGTGCGCGAGAACCGCGAGACGGCGCTCTTGCGTTGGATGTCGCCAATCACAGGGAGGTGCAACTTCAGCTTGTCGATTATCATCCGGCCGCCTTTGGTGCCACCCCAAAGATTGAAGAGGAAAATTCCAATACCGATGAAGACGAACACGAAAACCACGTTCGGCACGATCAGTGGGCGGGCCAGAAAGAACTTCGAGGTGCCGAAGACAATTTGCGATATGAGCGGCAATTGCTGCCCCGTATCCCTGAACATCGTTTCAAATTTCGGGACGATGACAATCATCAGGAACACCAAAATGGCGACCGCAATAAACATGACGATCAATGGATAGACCATTGCGGAAACGATCTTATTTTTGAGTTTCTGGGCCTTTTCCTGATATTCCGCAAGACGATTGAGGACAATTTCCAAGACCCCGCCCAGTTCGCCGGCCTTGACCATGTTGACGTAAAGTTTGTTGAAAATCTTGGGATGTTGGGCAAGCGACTCGGAAAAGGTGGAGCCTCCCAGAACATTGTCAGCAAGCGCATTGACGGTCGCTTTGAGCATTGGATTGGGCTCCTGTTTCTCCAGCACGGTGAGACTGCGGAGCAACGGCAAGCCGGCATCGATGAGCGTGGCGAGCTGCCGTGTGAAAATCATCAGGTTCTTGGGCTTCACCTTGCCGCCCAATTGCCCCTTGGATGACTTGGCTTTGGCCTTCACCTTGCCTTTGGGTGAGGGTGTTGAGGCTTTGGATTTTTTATCCTTCCCCTCTTCTTGGATCTGAGTCGGGTAAAGCCCCTTGGAGCGGAGTTGCTGAATCGCTTCAGATTCACTGTTGGCTGGGATCACGCCATTGACTTGCTCACCTTTTGCATCGAGGGCGGAGTATTGAAAGTTGGCCATAAGGTTGGGTGTTTAGTTTGCCGGTATTGGACGTTGATTAAAAGACAGAATGAAAAAAAGAGATGATTGGCGATGGAAAAATACTCGAATCACGTGTATTTAAGCACTTCTTCGATGGTGGTATTGCCGAGGTAAATGTTACGCAACCCGTCCTCGCGGAGAGTATTCATTCCGAGTTCAACGGCCTTTTGCTTAATCACGACCGTCGGAGCCCGGGCTGTAATGAGCTCGCCGATGGGATTGGTGATATTGAGCAATTCGTAAAGACCACGGCGGCCGCGATAGCCGGTTTGGCCGCAGACGTCGCATCCGGCACCGGTGAAAAACTGCTTGTCGCCGAGTTCGTGGGCGGACACACCCAGTTGGCTCAAAATTGCTTCGTTGGGTTCGTAGGGGGATTTGCATTCCTTACAAATCGTCCGGACGAGGCGCTGGGCGAGAACGCCTTCGAGTGACGCCGCGACGAGAAACGGCTCGCAGCCCATGTCCACCAGACGGGTGATCGCCCCGGACGCATCATTGGTGTGAAGGGTGGAAAGCACCAAGTGACCGGTGAGCGCGGCTTGAATCGCGATGGTGGCGGTTTCCTTATCGCGCATTTCCCCGATCATGATGCGGTCCGGGTCCTGACGCAGGAAGGCCCGCAAAATGCGTGGGAAATCGAGGCCGATGGCTTCATTGATCGGGATCTGAATAATGCCATCGATGTCATACTCGACCGGATCCTCAGCGGTCAGCAACTTGGAATCGATGGTATTGATCCGTCGGAGCGCGGCATAGAGAGTGGTGGTTTTACCCGCACCAGTGGGCCCCGTGACAATGAAAATCCCGTTGGGTTTTTCGATCGTCTCAATGATGTAATTGTAGATATGGTCGGTGAGACCGAGATTCTCGAGCGAGAGATTCACCGACGATCGGTCCAACACCCGGAGCACGATCGATTCACCATAGTAGGTGGGCAGTGAAGAGACCCGCATGTCCACCTGCTTTTCGCCGACCTGTTTAACGATCCGTCCATCCTGGGGGACGCGGCGCTCGGCAATGTTCATGTTGGCCATGACCTTGACGCGGGAGATGATCGGCAGGGCGAGATGGACCGGCGGCGGAGCCATTTCATAGAGCGCGCCGTCCACCCGATAGCGGATCTTGAAGTCTTTTTCAAACGGCTCGAAGTGGATGTCGGAAGCCTTTTCCTTGATTGCCTGATAGAGCACAAGATCGACGTAGCGCATGATCGGGGCGGAATTCGCCTCGGATTCGATGTCATCCGTTATTTGGGACTTTCCGCCAATCACGAACTGGCTGAGCAGGTCCTGCATGGCATTGCCCTCGCCGCCGTAGCATTCGTTGATCTTGGCCTCGACCAGATAGTCCGGGGCGACGACCACGGTGATTTCCCGCCCTAGGGAAAAGCGCAGATCCTCGACGGTCTGCGGGTTGAGAGGATCAACCAGGGCGATGTGGAGGCCGTTTTCATCAAAACTGATCGGCAGCGCACCATGCAAACGCGCGGTTCCGGCGGGAACTAGTTTGAGCAGCGCCTCGGACGGTGTCCAGTCCCGGAGATTCACGGTGGAGGTGCCAAGCTCGGAGGCGATAATCGGCCAAACATCATCGCGGTTCTCGATAATTTGGAAGTCCGCGAGGATCTCGGCGATTTCCTTGCCGCTGTGATCCACCTCGGTGAGGAGATCCTGCCCGAGGCTTTGATCGATCAAGCCGCGGGATTGGAAAAGTTCGATAATCTGCTTGTTGTCCATGGACCGTTAAAAACGAGAATTTTATGCAAGGGGGATAGGATTCCGGCGATCAATCGTCATCTGACATGGTGGCGTGCACCACCTCGGAGCCGGAAGTGAGGCCGACGAGCACTTTGCGGATTCCGTCTTCGCGCAAGGTGCGCATGCCGAGTTCGCGGGCGCGGCGGCGGAGTTGGCTGGTACTGAGACCGGTGTTGATCATCTGACGGACCTCGTCATCAATGAGGAATAACTCGAAAATCCCCATCCGGCCTTTGTAGCCGTTTTGGCGGCATTTGTCGCAACCAACGGGGCTGAAAATCGTGGCTTCGGTCATCCGGGATGGATCTAGCGTCAACGCTGCCATTTCCTTGTCGGTGAGTTCGGCGGGGGTCTTGCAGATCGGGCAAAGTTTTCTCACCAATCGTTGCGCGAGAATGCCGCGCACGGCGGATGCAATCAGGAAGGGCTTCACGCCAATATCCGCAAGACGGGCGATGGCAGACGGCGCGTCGTTGGTGTGCAAGGTGGAAAACACCAAGTGGCCGGTAAGCGAGGCATTGATAGCGATGTTCGCGGTTTCCATATCGCGGATTTCCCCGATCATGATGATGTTCGGAGCTTGGCGGAGCATGGCGCGCAGGGCGGCGGCAAAGGTCATGCCGATGTCGGTCTTGACCATGACTTGATTGATACCGGGAAGCTCATACTCGACCGGGTCTTCCACCGTGATGATTTTTTTGTCCGGCTTATTGATGACGTTGAGGCAAGCGTAGAGCGTCGTGGTCTTGCCGGAGCCGGTGGGGCCGGTCACCAACAGGATACCGTCTGGCAGTCCGAGCAATTGTTCGAAGGTGTGTTGGTCATCGGAGAAGAACCCGAGTTCCGGCAAGCCGAGCAGCAATGCGGTTTTATCAAGGATCCGCATGACGATCGATTCGCCATGATTCGAGGGAACCGAGGAAACCCGAAGATCCACTTCCTTGACCCCCATCTTGAGTTGGATCCGACCATCCTGAGGCAAGCGTTTTTCAGCAATGGACATGGTACCGCTCATCACCTTCAGACGCGCAATAATGGCAGGCAGCAATTTTTTTGGATGCGTATCCACATGGATGAGCTTGCCATCGAGACGGTAGCGAACACGCACCGAGGTCTCCAAAGGCTCAATATGAATATCGGAAGCCCGGACGCGGAATGCCTCGGAGAGCATTTGCAGGACCAAGCGGATAATCGGTGCGTCGCCTCCAGTATCACCGGCTTCATCATCGCCGGTAGTGACTGAGAGTCCGGAATCCTCGGAGATGGCCTTTTCCTCGCTGCCGCCATAGAACTGCTTGAGGTGCTCCTTGATATCCTTCTGGGTGCAGCATACTAGGTTTGTTTCGCGGCCAATGATGTGCGGCAGGGTATCCAGCGCCTCGAAATTCAGGGGATCCGCCAAGGCGATCGTCAAAGTCAGTCCATCGTCCTCGACGGGAATGACCTGATAACGTCTGGCAACATCCTCAGAGATCGTCTCCGTGATGCCCAGTTCGAAATGCACATCCATGAGGCGCACGAATGGTATGCCGGCATTTGTGGCAAGCGTCTGAGCAACGCCCTCTTGGGTCAGTTGATTGCTTACGAGGAGATGCTCGATGATCGTCTCCGATTCGGAAAGCACTGCCCTGGCATGATTGATCTCATCCGAGCTCACCAGACCGGCTTCGACGAGCAATTGTGCAAGATAATCTTCGTTTGAAAACACTGGGTTTTAAGTCCTTAAAATTGGTTTGGGATAGAGCGGCTTCGGACAAAGCCATTGCTGCAACTTTTGAAGATTGGTCAAGCGGTCCCTCTAATGTCAACCAGCCAGATCACCGTAATCTCGGTTTTCTCGTTTGCCCGTAAAATTGTCATGGTCTTGTAAACACCATGACCATTCATCGCACGGCACATCATGAGCCGTTGGCGAGTTTGCTGCTGACCAACCATTCGTTGAGCAGGCTCGGCCAGTTCACTGAATCACCTTTTCCCTTCAGTCCGAAGCCATGGCCGCCCTGCGCAAAGACGTGGCAGACGACAGGCACTTTGTTTTCCGCACAGCGGGCGGCGAACTCCAACGAGTTGCGAACCGGCACGGCACCGTCATCCGCGGCATGGATCAGGAAACACGGTGGTGTCTTGGAATCCACCCGCATAGCGGTGGAGACTCTTTTGACGAGCGCAGGGGCCGGAGATTCTCCGAGTAGGCGACGCTTCGATCCGCCATGCACCCATGGTTCGTCCATCCCGATCACTGGATACACGAGCACCGCGAAGTCCGGGCGACATGATTGCTGGTCCACGGCGTCCTTGCCTTCCTCTGAAAATTTCTCCTCCCACAAAGTGGCGCACATCGATGCCAGATGACCGCCAGCCGAGGAACCCATCACGCCGACTTTCGACGGATCCACGCCCCATTCCTCCGCCCGGGCGCGGGTCAGGCGGATCGCTCGGCGTGCGTCGAGCAGTGGTATCGGGAATTGAAATCCGACGGCGTCTTGACCGCTGACCCGGTATTTCACCAGCACGGCGGCAATTCCCCGCTGATTGAGCCATGCGGCATAATCGCGGCCCTCATGACTCATCGCCAGTCTCGTATATCCGCCTCCCGGAAAGATGACGACTGCCGCACCCGTCCGCCTCGAAACCTCGGGCAGGTATAATTCGTATTGGGGCAGCGCGGAGTCAGTGCGTCTGCTGCCCGCCTTATCGCTTTCGGACACCACTGGCGGTTTGGCCCCGCCGGGAGCTTCTCCGGGCCAGAGTGGCAGCCACTCGGCGGAAGCGATCAAACAGGAAGCGTATAGTATGAGGATGATAGCTCGAAGCATGTTCATATTTATCAGCATAGTCCGTCATTTGGCGACAGACAAGACCGGCGCATGAAAATCCTGTGCCGACATCCTGAAACGGGGATGAAAATCACAAGCGCACGGCGAGTCGGGTTTCGCGCGACAAGGGAAACTCCTGCACCACGCGTGCGTGGCAGCGGCGGTGTATGCCCACCAGCATGCCCACCGCGGCAAGACTGAAGACCAGACTGGTGCCGCCGTAACTGACGAAGGGGAGCGGTAGCCCGTCGTTGGGAAGCATGGCGGTGGTGACCGCAATGTTCTGGATGGCGGGAACGACGATCAGGCAGGTGAGCCCGAGCGCGATGCAGCGATTGAAGACATTGTTAGCCTGTAGGGCGATGCCGCAGCCCGCCACGGCGATGAGCACATAACAAAGCACCACGCCAAGGGTGAATGGCAGGCCGAGTTCCTCACCCACCACCGGGAAAATGAAATCGATGTGCGCGAAGGTGAGTGTGCCGAATTTTTCCACGCCATTGCCAAGGCCCACCCCCCATGGCCCGCCATTGCCGAGGGCGAGTAATGCACGCCACTGCTGCATGCCGCGATCGAGTTGATGAATCGGGTTTTCCAGATCAAGCCATGCCTCGATACGACCCCAGCGGTTTGGATCATTGTAGATATACCATGCGGCTCCTGATATCATGGTGAGCGCGGTGGGCACGGCGTAAATCAAGCGGGTGCCCACGCAAAAAAGGATGGCGCCAACGGTCACCGAGAGCGAAAGAGCGGAACCGACGTCCGTTTCCCCGGCGATCAAGAGAAGAGGCAAGCCCGCAATCATTCCTGGAATCAGGAAGCCACGCCAAAAGGTGTGAATTTCGGTCTGCCAACGCGCGAACCAAGCCGCGAGACAGAACACGACCACCATCTTCGCCGGCTCGGATGGCTGAAACTGATTGACGAACGGCATCTTGATCCAGCGCTTGGAGCCAAAGCTTTCAATGCCGATCCCGGGCATATAACAAAGAGCCAACAATACGCAAACCCCCGCGAGCATCCAGGGAGCGAGTTTGCGGAATTTGTCCAACGGACAATATGCCGCCCCGATCGCCGCGGCCAGCCCAACCACCACCATAAGCGCCTGACGAGTCAGGAAATGATAGGGATCCTCAATGCCCTTCACCCACGCGCTGGTACTCGCAAGCATGACCAACCCAAGCGCAACCAATGCGGCGACGGCAGCACAGAGAATGGTGGAGCAATGACGGGTCACTGGCAGATTTTAAATTCGTGAGTTAAAGCTTGTTGGTTGCCGGCTGGGGAATCGCGAGGTTCATGCCGGTTTTCATTTTGCGGGCGTCGGTGATCCCGTTCGCTTTCATCAAGGCGTCTTGGCTCACTTTGAAACGGTTGGCAATGCGCCAAACGCTGTCACCGGCTTGAACAACATAGGATGATCCGGTGGCTGTGGCTGATGAATCGCTGTGCGTGGAGCGGATCATTTGTGCTTTAGGCGCGCTGGAAACGTCAACGGCTTCCACCAGACCGCGGTCGCTATCGGCTGGGGTTTGTTCGCGGATCGCGGCGACTTCCGGAGGTTCGATGGCAACGATGCGTTTGGGTGGGATTTTAAGGATGAGTCCAGGACCGATGGTCACATGTTTGTTGAGCAGGCGGAGATCTCCCTCATCCACGCCCTCGGCGGCGGCGATGCGGGCGAAGTTGTCGCCAGCCCTAACAATGTAAGGTTTTTCTCCGGAGGAAAGACGCGGGAGATCCGTGCGCGCAGGCGTGGCGGGAACGGCCGCGACGGATGGCTCGGGGATCGGCAATGTTTTTGTCGCAACGGCTTGATCCGCCGGGCGTCCGTCGAGGAAACGCTGGTGGAAAAAAATCAAGGCGATGGCGACGATGTGAATCAGAAAAATGATGGTCAAGGCCCGCGAGATTTTCGACCCCCCATCATCAAGATCCATATCCGAAGAGGGCACCGTGGCTGCGGCGACGCGTTGCTTGCGGTTACGGGTGACGGCGCTGAGGCGGCGGAAGATCCCTTTGGGGACCGGACGGCGTTTGACGGGGAGTGTTTGTGATTTCATGTTAGGTTTTAGCGCAATTGATGGACGAGATCTCGGAAGGCATTGCCACGTTGTTCGTAGCCGGAAAATTGATCGAACGAGGAAGTTCCTGGAGATAGTATGACCGTGGATCCACGGGGTGCAAGGCTGCGTGCGGTGGCAACGGCATCGGCCAGCGTGGCAACCGACTCAGTCGGCACCGCCTGTGAAAATAAGGTGGCGAGCGGCCGCGCGATCTGGCCAAAGGTCACACAGGAAAGCGCCTTCTCACGCAACAAGGGAAGCAGCGGCGCATAGTCGAGCCCTTTTTCCTTGCCGCCGGCGATCAGCACGACCGGACGGCATTGTGAGCGCAGCGCGCTTTCAAGGGCGTGGAGGTTCGTCGCTTTGGAATCATTCAGGTATTCCACACCATCCAGCGTGCGAATGAGTTCGCAACGGTGAGGCGGCGGAGCGTAACCGTGAAGCGCCTCGCGCATGGTGAAAGCCGTAACCCCCATGGCTTCACAGGCGGCAAGTGCCGCCATGGCATTCTCGGCATTGTGAAGCCCGCGCAGACCGGTGTCGTGATCCATATCCAGCCATGTCTCGCCCTTATGGACAATCGAATGACCGTTAGAAAACCAATCCGCAGCTGGATCGGCAGTGGAGAACGTCACGACTTTCGCGGCGAGCGGAGGAAGGTTTTCTCCACTGCGAATCACTGCCGTATCCACAGCGGATTGATTTTGAAAAATACGGAGTTTGGCGGCGCGGTAGCTCTCCACGGTCGGATAGCGATCCATGTGATCCGGCGCGAAGTTGAGCCAAATCGTGACTACTGGATGGAGCGTGCGAATGGTTTCGAGTTGAAACGAGCTAAGCTCAAGCGAGACGGCTGCCGGCGGATTCCGCTGCAGAACGACTTCCGCGAATGGCGTGCCATAGTTGCCGCATGGCGTGCCGCCCAGTCCCGCATGAGCGAGGATGCGCGCCACCAACTCGGTGGTTGTGGTTTTCCCATTGGTCCCGGTAATGCCGATGATTTTTCCCTGATAGAAACGAGCCGCAAACTCAACCTCGCCGATGACCTCCCCGGCATGCCGCGCAAAGGAGGCGACGTAGGAGCCAAAAGTATCGATTCCGGGGCTAACCAACAGCAAATCGGAAACCAATTCTCCACCCTGCTGCTCGGTGGCGCACGGGTGGATTGCCACTCCCGCGGGAATATCCACGAATGCCTCCGGCCCCGCGGCATCCCACATCGACACCGTTGCCCCCTCTCGCAAGGCAAGCGATGCCGCGGCGCGGCCGCTGCGGCCTGCTCCGAGAATGGCGATATGTTTTCCGCTGAGGGTCATGGTTTGATCAGGCGATTTTAAGAATGGCGAGTCCCACAAGGGCAAGCATGATCGAAAGAATCCAAAATCTAACGATCACTTGGCTTTCAGGCCAACCGAGAAGTTCAAAGTGATGGTGGATGGGTGACATTTTGAAGATCCGTTTTTTACGCAACTTGAAACTGCCGACTTGGAGGATGACGGACAACGCCTCCATCACGAAAATCCCGCCGATGATGGCGAGCAGCAGTTCTTGTTTCGTGCAGATCGCCGCAGAGCCCAGCGCGCCGCCGATCGCCAGCGAGCCGGTGTCGCCCATGAACATCTTGGCCGGATGGCAGTTGAACCACAAGAATCCGAAGCCGGCACCTGCGAGCGCCATCAGGAACACCGCCAGCTCGCCGATATAGCGATTGTGCGGAATTACCAGATACTCGACGGCCATGAAATAGTGGCCGGCAAGATAGGCGAGCAAGGCATAAGCAAGCGACGTGCTAATGGTGCAGCCGATGGCCAACCCATCAAGCCCGTCGGTTAGATTCACCGCATTCGAGCATCCGACGATGATCAAGGCGAAGAACGGGATGACAAAAATGCCGAGGGATACGAGCGGAAATTTAAAGAGTGGAAAACAAATCGCTCCAATGTTGATCGGATGGTTCGTCCCGAGAGTGAAGCCCGCGTCGCCGGCGGCGATTTGCTCCGCGCTTGCGCCGATACCTGAGATTTCCGGTTTGAAGTAAATGAATGAGGCGGCGATGAGAGCGATGACAACTTGCCATAAAAGTTTCGTCCGGCTGCTCAGTCCGTCGGATTTCTTTTCCTTCACCTTCTTGTAATCATCGCAAAGGCCCAGCAAGCCGCATGCGGCCATGGTGCAGGCGCACACGGCGATGAATGGATTGAGCGGGCGGGCGCAGATCAGCGTAGCCACCAATACCGCGCCGAGAATCAGCACGCCTCCCATGGTGGGTGTGCCGATTTTGCCACCATGAAGCTCGGCGAGTTTGTGAACTTCCGCAGCGGTCCGTATCGGCTGACCGACCTTGAGTGAGATCAGCTTGCGGATCACGCTTGGCCCGAACATGAGCGAGATGACGAATGCCAGCACTCCGGCAGAGGCGGCGCGGAAGGTGATGTATTGAAACAGATTGAGAAACGAACAGGCATGCGCCCAGCCTTCATGGCCGGAAGCTTTTTCAGCCTCAAACGCTTGGAACCAGAAATCGTAGAGTGCGGGAAGCATCAGTCGCGGGGAAAAGTGGAGTTCATGACTTTTTCGACGGTGGCGGCACGGCTGCCTTTGAAAAGAACCACATCGCCGGGTTTGGCCTCTCGAGACAACCATGCGGAGGCATCTTCAAAGACCGGAAAAAACGGGGCGTCATTCGCGCCTTGGGCGATGCCCTCGGCACCCTCGCCCACCGCAATCACCGTGAGACCCCGTGCGGCGGCGAGCTCGCCGGTGCGTAGGTGGGCGGCTGGCGCGTGAACGCCGAGTTCACCCATGCGACCCAGCACGATGATCCGGCGGCCATGGTTTTGCATGGGCATGTCCGCCAGGGTTTCAATGGCGGCGGCCATCGACTCGGGGTTCGCGTTGTAGGTATCATCGATGACCGTGACGCCATGCGATTGGTAACGGTTCAATCGTCCTTCCGTTAACTTTGCGGATGCCAAGCCGGCGGCGATTTCTGTGATGGGCACGCCGAGTTTCCAACCGACTCCCGCGGCCAACAACGCATTGGTCACCATGTGTTTACCGGGAACCGGCAAGGTGACTTCCACGCTGCCTTCGCCCTCGATGACGAGGTTGAAAACCGTGTGATCGGTGTTGAAATGTAGGTCCTCCGCCCGCACGAGGCCTCGTCCATTGCCGACCGGAATGATCGTGCCTTTGGTGCGCTGGCGCAGGTATTCATTATAATCGCAAGTGGCAGGAATAAAGAGGAGGCCGTCGGATGGAAGCGCGCGCGCCAGCATGCCCTTTTCCTCGGCAATCGCATCGCGTGACCCGAGGAACTCAATATGCGCGGTGCCAATGTTGGTGATGACACCGTATTTGGGTCGCGCGATCTCACACAGTGGGGCGATCTCGCCGGAATGATTCATGCCCATTTCCCAGACGGCCACTTCGTCCGCGGGGGTGGTCGCGAGCACGGTCAGTGGCACTCCGATATGGTTGTTCAGGTTGCCGCGTGTGGCGGAAACACGAAACTTCCGTGAGAGAACCGCGGTGGTGAAGTCCTTAGTGCTGGTTTTGCCGTTAGATCCTGTGATGGCCACCACCGACAAATCGAGTTGTTTGCGCCACCAATGCGCGAGGCGTTGAAGCGAGCGCAAGGTATCAGGCACCTTGATCACGGCCGCACCCGCAGGTGCCTCGCCGTCCCAATGCTGGACAACGACGACCGCAGCTCCTGCCTCGATCGCCGTTTTTGCGAATGCATCACCATCGAAAAACTCACCTCGCAGAGCGAAGAAAACAGCACCTTGCGGCAACTTCCGAGTATCGGTGGAAACGCCACCGGATGCGATTACGGCGGGATTCCCCGAGGCAACCGATGCTCCGAGGATCTCCGCGATTTGTTGGGCGGTGAGGGGTTTCATCGGCTTTCTGCAATGGTTTGCGCGCGCTCACGCAGCGCTTTCGAAGCGTGTTTCCGATCATCGAAGTCGATGGTCCGATCCGCGAATTGTTGGGTGGCTTCGTGGCCTTTTCCGGCGATTAAAATAATATCTCCTGATAGGGAATTTTTAACAGCGTAAGCAATCGCCTCGACACGATCGGGCATGGTTAGGTGACCGATGCCGCGCATACCGCTCTCGATCTCGCGGATGATGGCGAGTGGATCCTCCGAACGGGGGTTGTCTGAGGTGATGATGCAGGCGTCACTGTGGCGGGCGGCGGCGGCGGCCATGAGCGGGCGCTTGCCTTTGTCGCGATCCCCACCACAACCAAACACGGTGATGAGACGGCGCGGATCGAGCTCCTTGAGTGTTCGGCAGGCGTTTTCCAACGCATCCGGAGTGTGGGCGTAATCGACAAACACGGTGGCACCGCCGGCATTGCCGACGTTCTCCATCCGGCCGGGGACTTGCGGGGAATCGACTAGGGCTGCCACGGCTTCCCGCGGGCGGATACCGCAGGCATTGGCGGCGGCGAGCGCGGAGAGAAGATTGTAAACGTTGAACCGCCCGATCAGCGGTGCGCGGACGAGGAAGGTTTTCCCCTTGGCGGCGAGTTCAAATTCCATGCCGCGCGAATTCTGGCGGAAGTTGTTCGCGCGGAAATCGCAATGCACATTGAAACCGAAACGAATCACCGGCATTTTGCCTTCCAACGATGCGGCGAGCTCGAGGCCATGGGCATCATCGGTGTTGATCACGGCCACCGGTTTTTTGCCATGGGGATCAGCGGCAAGTGCATGAAACCACTCCGCCTTTGCCTGATAGTAGGATTCCAGTGTGCCATGGTAATCCAAGTGGTCCTGGGTGAGATTGGTGAAGACGCAGGCATCGAAACCGATCGCCGAGATACGTTTTTGATGGATGCCATGGGAGGAAACTTCCATCGCCACGCCGCGGCAGCCGTTGTCCTTCATACGCCCCAACAATGCCGAGAGCTCGATCGATCCCGGCGTGGTGTGTTTCGCTGGCTCCTGTTTCTCGCCGTCATCGACGAAGATAGTTCCTAACAAACCAGCGCGGTGCCACACGCTCTTCATCACATGATGAATGAGGAATGCGGTGGTGGTCTTGCCATTGGTGCCGGTGACGCCTGCGATGGCGAGGTCTTTCCATGGGTGGCCCGCCAGCGTAGAAGCGATGGCGGAAAGAGCCGCGCGACTGTCAGGCACATGCAGCCATGCGACGGATGGATCGAGATCCGCAGGCGGCGCGGTCTCGGCAACAATGACCGAGGCTCCGGCAGCCAGCGCATCGGAGATGAAGCGGTGACCATCGACGGAAGTGCCGCGGATGGCGGCGAAAAGCATGCCGGGAGCAACCTCGCGCGAGGATGCGGTTAGGGCGGAAACCACCAGATCCGGAGGGCCGGATACAGTGACACGGGAGAGAGAGGAAATCAAATCGCGGAGAATCATCGGGAAGCGGCTGTGGCAATCGGAGAGGGAACGGGCTCGGTGGGTTGTAAATTCATGTAGGCCGCGGCACGGACTCCGATTTTACTGAAAATCGGCCCGGCGATTGTTCCGCCGTAGATATTGCATTTCTTCGTGCGCGGGTCATCGACGACGACGAGGCAGACAAACGCGGGATCCTCAACGGGCATCATGCCGACAAAGGAAACGATGTATTTACCCACATAGTATCCACCCTTCGGATTGTGTTTTTGAACGGTTCCGGTTTTACCGGCGGTCTCGAATCCCGGGACCACCGCGCGGGTGGCGGTGCCGCCGGTTCTCACGACTTTGGCCAAGGCTTGGCGCATCTGCAACGCGGACTTCTCGGAAATCACCCGGTTGACGACTTCCGGTTGATAGTTTTCCACGACCGAGCCGTCATTGGCGATGAGGGATTTGACGATCATTGGCTTGCGGAGCTGGCCGTCACTCGCGATAGCCGCAAACGCGCAGGTCAATTGCAGCGGGGTGACATTCGTCGCGTATCCGAAACATGCGCGGGAGAAATCGACTTCATTGCCGGTGTTGCGGGCGATGCCCGAACTCTCGCCGCTCAACAGGATGCCGGTTTTCCGGCCGAATCCATAGCGATGGAGATAATCATAAAAGCGCTTGGAGCCCAACTGCAGGCCCATCTTGTAGGTGCCGATGTTGTTGGATTTCTGAAGCACTTCCTCAAAGGAGAGGTAGCCCGCCGGGTGATCATCCCGTAGCTCGACTTTGCCATTCCTGAAATATCCATTTTGACAATTGATCGAACTCGAGGGCTTCACCAATTTTTCATTCAACGCGCCGGAAGCCGCGACCACTTTGATCGTGGAGCCCGGCTCGTAAATCGCCTGGATCGCATAGTTATAGCCGGTTTCCGCGATGTTCAGCTTATGGTTGAGATCGAAGTGCGGACGGCTCGCCATGGCGAGCACCTCCCCGGTTTTCGGATTCAACATCACCACCGCTCCACGCTCGGATTCGAACTCCGCGAGACCCGCATCCAATTCCTCTTCAACGATCGCTTGCAGGCCCATGTCGAGAGTGAGTTGCACGTTGAGCCCGGCGCGCGGCGGCAATAAACTCGCGGAATCCCCGGGGACCACAAGGCCACGGGCATCGCGGCGATGTTCGCGCCAGCCGTCGCGGCCGGCTAGATATTCTTCCATCGAATACTCGACGCCGAATTTGCCGACCACGCAGGTTTTGGGTTTCCCATTCTCATCAACTTTCTCAACCTCGCCGGTAAACCCTAACAGATGAGTCGCGATGTTCGGCGCGGTGTACCAGCGTTTGATCGAATTCTGAAACTCGAAACCAGTGATCCAATGTTGGTCCACCGCCTCGCGCAGATTGTCCGCGACATCTTCCGGAAGATCTTTGGCGATGGCCACCCATTCGCCTTTGCTGGTCTCGATTCTGCTGCGGAGTTCCTCACGGCGCATGCCGAGTGGTCGGGCGAGCACTCCGATGGCGAAGTCGAGATGTTTGCTTACGATTGTGTCCGCCGTTTCGCGGGCGAGGATTTCGCCGCGCAGTCCGTGGATTTGGCGGCGCTGGGCGGCGGCATCGATATTATTCCAACCCGGCCCGGAACTGGCTTCATGATAGGCAAGTCCGTAGCTGGCGAGCTTGGGGTCCATCAGATGGTTCTTGTCCACATACACAGTGGAAACCGGGATGCTCTTGGCGAGAGGCTCTTCACGACGATCCACGATCATGCCGCGCATGGCGGGTAGCCTCTCGGTGCGGTGGAAGGCTTTGCGCGAACTTTCCGCGTAGCGGTGACGATCCACTAGTTGGATCTGGACCAATCTAGCCGAAATCGCACTGAGCCCGATCACCAGGATCGAACACAAGACGATGCAGCGGTTTTGGAAAGAGGATTTCACAGGCTAAGGAGCAACGGATGCGACACTGCGCCGGCTTGGAGTTGCGGCGGGATCGATCTCTTCAACGACAGCGATGGAAATCGGACGCATCGTCGTTCCGTTTTCTTCGAGTTGTTTGCGGATAACGAAGCGGTTGAGGAGTTGATCCATCCGCATCTCGGTGGTGCGGATTTCCAACCGGCAATGTTCGATATCGCGATCGATGGCATCGATTTCCCGGGTGATCTGGATCTGGGTGTTTTTATAATACGCATGCAGCACGCCGCCCCCGGCAACAATCGTTGCCGCCAGAATCAAGGCGATAAAGACGGATGCAGGCGTTCTGGGTTCGTCGCGGCGGCGGTTCATGGCGTAGGGGCTAAAAGGCGTGCAACCCGCAGTTTCGCACTGCGGGCTCGCGGGTTCAGGGTGGTTTCTTCAGCAGTTGGAGTGATGGCCTTGCGGGCAAGCAGCTGAAATTGGTAGTCCGGATTCGGCCGGGGTTCGGGCCATCCCGGATCATCAATGAATGGCGCGGATCGATGACGGAGGAAGCGTTTGACCATTCGATCCTCCAGACTGTGGAACGTGATGATCAGCAGGCGGCCGCCCGGTTTGAGAATCGCGTGTGCGGCGGCAAGCGCGGTGGCTAGGGATTCCAGCTCTTCGTTCACCGCCATGCGAATGGCTTGGAACGCACGCGTCGCCGGATGCGTCCGACCGTGTCGCCCGACTGCGGCCTCGATGCAGCCGGCAAGTTCGAGTGTGGTTTCAAAAGGCCGGACGGCGCGTTGTCTAACGATGGCCCCCGCGATGCGGCGGGCTTTCGGCTCCTCGCCGAATTCAAAGAAAATCCTAACGAGATCCGCCTCATCCCACTGATTCACCACTTCCGCCGCCGTGTGCGGGCTGGACGGGCCCATCCGCATGTCGAGCGGGCCTTCGCGCATGAATGAAAACCCACGGGCGGCGGAGTCGAGTTGACGGGAAGAAACGCCAAGGTCCAGCAGCAAGCCATCAGCCCGCTCACCCGCTTGGATGGCGGGAATTTCCTTCAAGCGGGAGAAGTTCCCCTCCCAAGTTGAAAACCGTTCGCCGAACTGCGCAAGCCGTGCGCGTGCGTGGGAAAGCGCCTCGGGATCACGGTCCACACCGAGCACCGTAGCTCCTGATTTGAGGAATATCTCGCTGTGGCCACCACCGCCGAGGGTGCCATCGATGATGAATTTGCCCGGACTTGGCTCCATCCATTCTGCGATCTCCGCAGGAAACACCGGCAAATGATAGTGCCCGGCATCCGAGGCCTCGGAAAAATCAGCAGGTGCCTGCGCCGACAACCAGCCGGAAGCGGCGCAGGAACCTACGGGAATCGCAGAACTCCGCGCTGTCCCGAGCGCGGCGATTTGCGATGTGGGAAACATTTGCGATGGGCGCGCGGACAACCAGCCAGGAGCCACGCGGACCATCGATTCAAATGACGAACGAAGCTCTGTCCCGAGAAACTTCGATCGACCAGCCATGAAAGTCACCAGACGCCGCGCCGACAACCAGCCAGGAGCGGTGCGGACGTCTGTGTTTTTGACAAAACGCCGTGCTGTCCCGAGCCCGGCGCGTTGTGTGAAAAAGAAAAGGAATCCCATCCCTGCCGACGCCTGTGCGACTGCGAACGGAGCCGCGCCATGGCGGTCCGTTTCAGTGGTCAGAGTTGGTGGGTTGAACAACATGAATGCTGTTAGTCAATTTTAGGGTGATTAAAAAATCCCGAGGTCATCGTCCTCTTGCTGGCCGGTTTCGATTTCCAGCACGGCGTCGAAATTCGATTTGTTCCAGATCTCGAAGTGAATCCCGCGGCCCACCAGCATCACGTCGGAGTCTGCGGTAATGCCGGATTTTTCACTGAGATCTTTCGGAACGAGCAACTTGCCCTGATCGTTGAGCGAGGCTTCGCGGCAGAGCATCGCCAGTTTGCCGAGAGTCTTGTTCTTTTCCGCCGGCGTTTTGTCGCTACCTTTGATCAGTTCGACTTTTTCGCTGTAGGCCTCTTGGCTCAGTACTTTCACCAGTGGCATGCCGTGCTCCTTGGAAAACAACAGGAACAAGAGCGCACCCGCTTCCGGACGCCAAGACGGCTGGATGGATACCCGGAACTTCGGGTCCATCTTCGCGGGCTTGAATCCCTTGTAGCGTTGGTTGGTGCTGCTCATTTAAAATGCCGTTCGTCGCATCAGTGTTTAGAAAGTACACTAAAACACACCCAACCCGCAAGAATAATTCAGAAGAAAGTAAATGAATTCACAAATTATTCATAATCAATGGCTTCAGCAACAAAAACGCCTGATTTTTTTGATGATTCGTTAGCAAACTAAAGACGATTTCTGGATTTTTTTGGAAATCCATGGCTGATTTTAGGCGAGCTGAACGACTTTTTTAACAAAGTGTACTTGAACCAGTGAAACCGGAGTAAAAGTGTACCGCCCGCCCCCGAAAGACCGTCCCAGGCCACAAATTGCAGACGAATTGCCGATTGAAAACGTTTTGCAGCGAATTTCTCATCGTCATCCCGCCTCTCGCGACCTAGTCCGGGGCATGGATTTTGAAACACTGAGCCGCTGGGCGAACGAAGAGCTTGAAGCATTGATCAAAATCTTACCCGATGATGTGCGAGCCGCAGCCGGAAAGGTCCCGGTCTCCATGGAGGAAAATCCGGGGGGTGGCGCGTTCGACGGGGAGCTGGCTGGTGATGAGCTCGGATTGTTCGAAGGCCCGACGGCAGACGAGGAGGCCGATCCCGCCGAATTGCCGCGTATCCGTCTGTTCCTCGCCAATCTCTGGGACTGGGTGGAGCAGGACGAACAAGACTTCCGCGATGAGGTCGGCACCACCTTCCTCCACGAACTCGGCCACTACCTCGGCTGGGACGAGGACGAGGTGAACGAACGCGGACTGGAGTGATGGTTGCGCACAAAATGAATAACGGGTGATTTTGAAAACGACATGGCATGAGCCAAAACGCAGCCATGTCGGGAAACCCGCCACAACACCTCGATTACAGCCTGGTGGGTGAGGAGGCTACTGAAGAGAAGGAGGACTAGTGTCTCGCAAACTTAAATTGCGGGATAAATTGATTTGAGTTTGATTCGGGATTTTTGGTTAGTGAACTGCCAAGTTGATCACTTTGGACTCTTCATTCTTACGGGCGAGATCGGCTTTCGCTTCATTTGTGAATTCCTCCACCGAGCCGATTCTGCGATTCAGACAGGTCCGCCCCAGAAGTCCGATCTCGATTTCTGCCATGTCTAACCAACTGCCGCGTTTGGGCGTCCAGTGCATCTCAAAGCGTTCACACAAAGGCCGTGCCTTTTCAGGCGGGAAGGCTTCGTAGAGCGATGCTTCCTTGTGGGTGTTGAGGTTATCCATGACTAACACGATTTTCCCGGCGTCTGGCAGCAGAGTATTGGCCAGATGATCGAGACAAGCGGCGAAATCCAACGAAGTGCGGCGTCCGTCGCTACCCACGAAGACATCACGTTTTCCCAAAATGCGGCATGGCGATCATGAATCCACTCACGCTACCCTCGCGGACGTATTCGTAGTCTTCGCGGGCGAGGTGCCCGGGGATTGCTGCAACAGGATTACGGGCTTCAGATAGGAGTTGTTTGGCGAATTCATCCAGACAAACTAACGGTCGCAATGTCCAGCGGGCATGACCGACTGGGGGCTTGGAGCAAGCGAGCTGTGTGATGCGCGCATGGATCTCGCAGCAACGCAGCCGGAGACGTTCGAGATTGCGGATGGAGATTCCGGTTTGAGCCTGGATGTCGGCATCCTTCATGGCAGAACCATGCGGGCCTTCGTCGGAAAGCAACAAGGCGACCGCCCGCATGATGCCGGAGGCCTTACCGCGCTTTTGATCGCGGTGGGCTTCGAGTTCATGGCGTTCGGATTTCGATAGTTTGATTCGGTATAATTTGGCGGGCACCTGTCCTATCGTACACATCCTCAGAATCGTACAATTTTTAAATTTCCTAACCGACGAATAAAATTTCACACGACCCTAGAGAAGGTCAACAAACCACCGCCGACATTCGTGATACCGTTGGTAGTCAACGCACCCGCGATTGCGCCCGCCGCGCCCGTGTAGCGGAGAGTGTTGATGTTCGCTCCAGTCCCAAGGGTGCCCTCCGCTGCAACGTCGTAGTTTAGGGAACCGACGGTGCTGGTGACGTTTGCCGCCGTGACGACCGCGGTGCCGGCAAGCCCCACGATGTTATTGCTGCCGTCGATGGTGGCGTATTTGGTAGAAGTGCCCGAGCCGTAGCTCGCGCATGGCCCGATGATACCGGTCACCATAGAAGCCGAGTCCAAACCCGTCAAGGTGGTGGTAACTGTGCCGGTGCTTAGGACATTGAGCGTCGCCCCGGCATTGCGGGTGATGGTGCCGGTGGCTGGTGCGGCCCGTGCTGCGCCCATGGCGGCCTACGTCGCCGCATTTGTGCGGCGCGGTGATACGGTCGAGCTGGCGTGGGCTGCATTGCAGGATCTTGCGGCGGGTTTCCGCTGGAAACTGGCCGTGGTGCTTTTCGTGGCTGTCCAGCCACTGGGGGTGGTGGGCTTGAGTGGCTTACCGCAGGGTTGCTCGCTGCGTTTCCAGATCTCGACGACGACTTCCCTCACCTCCTCAGTGTAGGTGGCTTTCGAGCCTCGTTTTCGCGCTCCCTGACCAAGGCTCACCTTGCCGTTGAGGGCTTTGATGGCGTGGTTGCGATCCCAGCCGAGGGTGTCGCTGACCTCGCAATATTCAGACAGCCTCTCAGAGAAGAGCGGAAGGGCCGGGATCCAGATGCCGCACCCACTTGTCGCCTGAGCGTGAATTGCCGGAAAAAAGCGAATACTTCGCGCACTGGGTTTCGTTTTCTCAAGCACCTCACATTCGCACCGCCATGCGGCGGGAATGTGGGCGCGCCCGGCGGTCACGCCTTACCTTTTACCCAATAACGAATCACCCTTCCCCCACCCTTCGGGCCGGGCAGTTCCGCGAATTTTCTGACTCGCATCAAAGCGCGTCGACGATATCGGCGAGCATCTGAAGTCCTCTGGGCTGAATGATACCCATGCCTTTGCCGGGCAGGAACCAGACGCCTTTTTCGACGTCGCGGCAATAGACAATCTCCGCCCCCTCGGGGGACTCGGCGCGATAGAATTTCGCGGACGGATTTTGTTTTAGGAACTCGTTGTATTTCTCGCACCACGGATCGGTGGCCACAGGAAAGCGTTTTTCGCCGAGTTGTTTGAGTTCATCCAGCGTTGCGGGACGGATGGTTTTACGAACCACCACGCGGCGGTTTTCCATCGTATTTTCTGGCCAATCATCGTCGTAGCTCATGGTGTTTTCGGGGTTGAGTTTCTCATGGTTAGAAGGCGGATTCCGGGCGTGGCGGTTAGGCCGTGTGCGAAAATACTGAAGAGAACCGTGGCCATCACCGCCAGACGGGTGATTTGCTCACCGGGTAGATTTTTTTCCTGCTCCAGATAGACCAAACCGAGCACGATGGAGGCCAACCCACGCGGGCCGAACCACCCCATGAAGGCGACCGTGGTCTTGTCCAGCCCGCTGCCAATCAGCGAGATGGCCACCGGCAACATCCGCACAATCGTTAGGCTGAGAACTGCATAGAAAAATGGTGCGAACCCGAACAGCGCGTGGTCCCGAGCGACCATCATGCCGAACAGAAAAAAGACCGAAAGATTGAGAATTTGACCCCATTCCTCGGCGAATTCGACACTGTGTTTTCCAGCATGTCCGAAGCTCATCTGGACGAACAATCCGGCGACAAACGCGGCGATGAACATGCTCGCTCCGACGTGTTCGGAAAGCAGGATGCAGAACACCGGCAGAGCCACCACCGCGAGTTGCAGAAAGGACTCCGCCATCCATTCATATCGCCGCGCGGCGCTCAACAGCCACCCTCCGATCAAGCCGACACCCGCGCCTATCAGCACTCCGAAGCCGAGTTGTTCCACGAGAAAGCGGATCAAGCCCGCATCGTCCTGACCTGAGGCGGCCATCGCGATGAAGAACAACATGAAAGGCACGGAAAGCCCGTCGTTGAGGCCGGCTTCCACATTGAGCGCCTGACGCACCCGCACCGGCACCAACTGGCTATTGACAATGATTTGTCCGAGTCCGGCATCGGTGGGGGCGAGGATCGCGGATAGAATGCCCGATTCCCAAAGGGTTAGCTGCGGAAAAACCCACTTCGCGGCCAGCGCACCCAATAGAATCGTCAGCAGCATACCGCTGCTCAACAAGCGCACCGGCAACTCGCGGATACGGCGTAGTACTTTCAAATCCGTCCGGGCGGCATCGGTGAACAGCAAGAGCACCAAACCGATTTCCGCAAGCATGAGGAAAGCGCCAGCATCCATCCGGCCGCCCGCAGGCTGCTTGGCTAAAAACACCCCAAGGCCCGCGAGAGTAAAAACAATCGGCGCGGTGACGATGGTTTTCTCAAGCCTAGCGGAAACCAAGCTATATGCGAACAACAGGCAGATGAAGATTGCGAGCAGCATGACTCCTCCACATTGAATCATACGGCCCTCAATCCGTCAATTTCCGCAGCACGTATAGGGCCAAAGACGTATTTGCAGGACCAAGGGCTTCATGACTCACCCGGAATGTTTGGTTCGGGACAGATCATGCAATGCCGCCGGATGGAGGTAGTAGAAAACGCCCTGCCAGACAGCCTTTCCGCTTGCCGCCGGGAAAGCATCCGTCAAGCTACAGATCACAGTCCGGCCAGTGGGGATACTTGCTGGAGCTATCTTTGAATCCACTTCCAATGATTTCCATCCGCCTCCAAGCCTTTCGCCGAGTGGCCGGCGCGATCGGGAATTTCCTGAAGTCGCCTGTTGGCGGAAAAGCGCGCCTGCTGTTGGCCTTACTCCTGCTCCTGATGATCGGCATCAACGGCATGAATGTCGCCAACAGCTATGTCGGGAGATATTTCATGTCGGCCATCGAAAGTCGGGATTCCGAGGGTTTCACGCGTTTCGCGTGGCTCTATGTGGCGGTTTTTGCCGGATCCACTCTCACCGGTGTGATGTTCCGCTTCATCGAAGAGCGTCTAGGACTCTTGTGGCGCGACTGGCTCACCCGCCGCGTCACCGGCATCTACCTCGACCGCCAACTCTATCTGCCATTCCCCGGCGAGGATGCGGTGAGCAATCCGGATCAACGCATGACAGAGGACGTCAAACAACTCACCACCACCACGCTTTCCTTCGTGCTGATGATGCTCAACGGCACCCTAACCGTGCTGTCGTTTTCCGGCGTCTTGTGGACGATCAGCCCCAAGTTGTTCATGATCGCCGTATTCTACGCGCTCGGCGGATCGGCTCTCACCATTTGGCTCGGCCGGCCGCTCATTCAACTGAACTACCGCCAGTCCGACTTCGAGGCGGACTTCCGCTCCGAACTCATCCGCACGCGGGAGGATGGAACGGAAATCGCCGCAACCGGCCGCGAGCCACAGGTTCGCGAGCGCCTGACCACCTGCATCGACAGTCTGGTCTCCAACCTCCGCCACATCATCTCGGTGAACCGCAATCTCAGCTTCTTCACCACCGGTTACAACTACCTCATTCAATTGATCCCCGTGCTCATCGTCGCGCCGCTGTTCATCCAGCGGCAAGTCGAATTCGGCGTCATCGGTCAGTCCGCAATGGCGTTCGCCACATTGTTAGGTTCCTTCTCGCTGGTCATCACGCAGTTTCAGGCGATCTCATCCTATGCCTCGGTGGTTGCCCGCCTTGGAGAGTTTGTCCGCCATGCCGAAAACCGTGAGCGCGCGGTGCCACCAGAGGGGGCAAGCTAGGGAGCTTTCAATCGCGTCCGCGTCTCTGGGCGAATGGCTGGAATCCACGACTGGGAGCCGCCCGTTAGGATTCCATGAGCCAGGCGCGCGCCTGTTCGGTTTCCTCCGCCGTGAAAAACCGCACCGGTGTGGGCCGGAGGCCGGCACCGGTGAAGGATTTTGTGAGGCGGGCTGACATGAGGCGAGTGAATCGATTCGATGGGCGGGCTGACAAGCACGATCACTATTTGGTTTTTACCGGGATCGGGGTGGCGGGCGGCACCTCGCGTTTGATCTCAGGCGCTTTGGGTGGCGCGCCGGCGGGTGGTGGCTCCGGCATGCGCACGAGCAACCAATCCTGCACGCGGTCCTTGCCAAAGTGCACGGCCACGGTGCTCACATCCATCGTTAGATTGGCGAGGCTGGAGGCGAACACAGTCTCGATGTTGTCGCCGATGCGCCAAGCCACGTTCTGAGTTTGCTTGTCCACTTGGCCGGCCACGGGTTTCTGATCGCCTGTCAGGGCGTTTTCATATCCGCCGCTGATCTTCCCGTCGCGGCTGACGGAAAGCTGGAAGAACATGACGGGATCACCTTTTTTCTCCTGTGCGAGAGCGAACACTCCGAGCGGCATCCACTCGGCGGGTTTGCCTTCCTGCGGCGGCATCGGTGGCGGCGGTTGCTCAATGGTGGCGGCAAGCTGCCTAACCGGCTCGTCGTATTGCTCCGCAGGCACCGGCTTGTTATCCACATAGACGGTTTCCTTCTCGTGCACCACGGTGGTGCCGTAGTCGATGTAGACCGGTGGCGGCGGTGAGGAGACATAGACGAAGTTGGTCAGAGCGGTCCAAGTGACCGGCGCCCACCACCACCACGGATTAGATGGATAGTGGCCGATGTATCCATAGCCCGGGCCCCAACCGCAAGCACCCCACCAACGATCATCGAAACAATCGTCATAAAAATCGCGGGCGTTATCCCAGACTTCATCGGCGCGGTCGAAGCGGTAGTCCCACATGTCTTCGCGGTGCTGCTGCCAATCCTCGCGGTTTTGATCACGCCAGTTTTGGCGGTCCTCGCGATTGCCTTGCAGTTGATCCCAACGGCCTTCGCGGTTTTGTTGGAAATCATTGCGGCGATCGCCGCGATTTTCCTGCCGCTTGTTCCATGACTCGCTGCGGTTATCGACGCGTTGGTTCCAATTTTCATTGCGGCCTTGCGAGCGATCGCTCCAGTTGCCGCGGTCTTGCGGACGCTGCGCAGGCCGGGTGCCCGCACTCGGGCGGTTGCCGAGACTGCTGCGGTCACCACCGGCACCGGGACGGCTTGCGGGCAATTGCGAGGGACGATTGCCGAGCGCGGCACCGGCGGCGACACCCCCGCTGATGCCGAGGAAATTCCCGACATTTCCAGCACTAGGACGAGTCGCCGCACCGCCACCTAGACGTGCGGGTTGTTGCGATGGACGTGTTACTGAACCCGCTCCGGATCCCGTTCCGGGACGCACGCCGGAAGGCAATTGCGAGGCGCTGTTTCCCAGCGATGGGCGATCCGCGCCGGACGGGCGCGTGGATGGCGAAGAAGGCACTCGACCGGCACTCGGACGAGTCGCGCCGCCGGTGGACGGCAGTTGCGATGGCCGCGACACCGAGCCGGCAGAAGGCCGTGAGACGCTACCGGTCGAGGGGCGCGAATAACTGCTAGTCGACCGCGAACCGGAATAGCTGCTGCGCGAGGATCCGCCAGAAGATCGCGAAAAACTGCCGCCGCCACCACCGCCGCCGCTACCGCCGCCACCTCGCCCCCCACCCCCGCCGCCTCTGCCGCCACCGCGGGCCTCGGCCATGGGAGTCGTCTGGATCAAGAGAGCGATGATCGCTATAAATATTGATAGAAATCCAAATTTGGAGTGCATGGCATTATTCTCCTTTCACGCGCTGAATTTCAATGCGTCCGATGGCGGGCTGCGGGTCACCATCGAGTGTGCGATTTTCAGATTCCCAGTAAAACTTATTGTTGTTAGTCTTACTGATGGTTTGATCCGCGCTGGTGCGGCTGCCATCGGGCGCGTAACCCGTTTCACGTGCCAGCCAGCGTTGACCTTCGCGTGTCCAATAGCCGCCGGAGTGGCCACCCGCATCATCGAAGGTCCATGAGCGGATCGATTCCTCCACCGGATCCCAACCGATGATCTGCCAGCCTTCAAGCACTGGATCGTCGCCACGTTTCACCGTGACATTGCGGGTGATGAAATTGCCTCCCCGCGCCCAATCATACTTGCTGCGAATCGAGAGTCCCGCCTCCTTGTCGGTTTCCTCCCAATAGCCGATCAGCCATGACAGTTCCACCAATCGTTCCGTCGGCGTGATTTCCGGCATCGGAGTTTCGATGAGTTGGCTAATCTTCCACTTGTCGTCCTTTTTCACGCGGACCGCCGTAAAAAGCGACTGCACCTCATCGCCAGTTTTGGAAACTACGGTGGTCGTGCCTTTTTCCACTAACACACCTAGCGCGAGCTGCTTCACCGAATTCACATGAATCGAGATTTTCGAGCCCTTGTTCGCACGGAAGCCATCGCGCAGGCAGGCCTTAATGGCAGCGCTGCCGCTGAAGGAACGACCGTCGTCGGATGTGTATTCGGCGTCCTCGGTGAAATGCGCGGCGAGAGCCTCTACATCCGCCTTGGCATGGGCTTCCTCATAGGCGCGATCGCCAGCGATGATGGCCGCCATTTCCGGCGTCATTTCCGGCGCTTTGGCCGCGGAATCTTCGCCAAGGCCGGTGCCAACTAGGGCAATTGCAAACGATAGAGTGATGAAAGTGATATTCATGGCGTTGTAAAGTACACTCAAATGCAGACGTTTGCAATTAAACAGAAATTTACTGGCCCCGTCCATAAGACCATGGTCCGACGGTTTGCACCGCCTCTCTTACGGATTACTGACTTGTCACCTCCCTATCTTCGAATTCAAATCCCTACCATGACTCGCACCCTGCTGATCGGATCATTGGTCGCTTTCATTCCTCTATCCGGATTGATCGCCGAAGAAAAACCCGCACCCACTCTCGACCTCGAAGCACGCAAGGTATCCGTCGCCAACCTCGAAATCCACATCGCCCAGCGCGAACAACGTCTCGCCGAGTGGGGGCGCGACATCGCGCAACTCGACGCGCGCATCGAAAAACAAGTGGAGGAACTCGTGAAAATGCTGGTCGGCCTGCGCGACTCCCAGAATTCCCGTACCAAGGTCACCCAGATCAAGCGGAGCGCCATTGAAGGCCTCAAACACGGCATCGATCTCTACGCTAAAAAGCGCAGGGAAATCCGCGAAATCGTCCGCACCGGCGGCGATGAGGCCCTCGATGACCTCGGCAAACTCGATCAGCGCATCCTTAAGCGCGTCGATCAGATCGCTGAACTCACCAAGTCCATCCCGACCCATGACGATGTGGATAAATACCAATCCGACGGTGGATCTTACTGGGATGGTTATTACAATGAAAGCAGCCGGGCCAGCGATGAATGGAAACAAAACCGTCGCGACACCGTCCAATCCAACAAGCAACGCGATGACACGACCAAGGCGCTGAAGGAAGCGCTTGAACGCCTCGACCAGCGCCGACGCGCGCTGAAGGATCTGCTGGCAAACCGTAAAATTACCGAATCCGCCCGCAAGCTTTACATCACCGAACTCGGACAAATCGACGCCTATGAGGAACATATCAACGCGCAGTTGCGGGACGTGACCGTGAGCAGTGGCGGCGGTGGCCGGGCGGTCGGCCGCGAACAAGCGAACGACATCGAAGCGCTGTTTGAAGATGCGCGCCGGGACCTGCGCGAGGATGTTTCACGGCTTTTCCTTACTTACGACCAATACGTCCGCGGCCGAGCCTATCTGGAAGGTCTCAAGGAAAACCTAGCCGCCCGCAAGGAATGGTTGGAAAAGAACGCCTCGGGGAAATCCGGCACCCCGTGATTCTCATCGTACGCAACTTCACTTATACCAATATCGCATTTTTGCGCATCAACCCGAAGGGCTGGCGCATCTGAAAAATTCACAAGTTTCTGACTTTGAGTTTTTTGAGGTCTCTGGCGGCCATCCCATTCGTTTTTTCAGGTTAATGCGTCAACTCTGCGTCTGTCGGCTTGACCGGACCACCGTTCTGGTAGACATATCTCAGTGTTCTCCCAAAGTGCGATGATCTCTGATTTGCCCGCCATCCCGCTTCCTTTGGCACCATTAGACCCGAATTCCTTGGTCTGCGTGGTCGATAATGACGAGGCTGTCCGGCATTGTCTTGAACGATTGTTGCGCTCCGCACGGCTCCGCGTGGAAACTTTTGCGTCCGCCGCCAATTACATCGAACGCAAACCGCACCCCGGCCCCGTGTGCATCGTCCTCGATGTGAGCATGCCCGGCTTCGACGGGTTCGATCTTCAAAAAGCCTTAGCAGGCCGTTGCGAACAAATCGTTTTTCTAACCGGTCATGGTGACGTCCCAATGTGCGCGAGGGCGATGAAAGCCGGCGCCGTGGATTTCATCACCAAGCCGGTGGACGATAAAATCCTGCTCGCCGCCGTCGCATGCGCACTTGCGCGCGGACTCGAACTCGGCACCACCAATGCTGAGAAAGCCTCCGCCTGTAAGATGATCCAATCTCTCACGCCCCGCGAAGTCGATGTGATGCAACGCGTGATCCTCGGCATGCTCAACAAACAAATCGCCGCCGACCTTGGCATCGCCGAAAAAACCGTAAAGATCCACCGCGGTCGGATGATGAAGAAAACCCGCTGCGCCTCGGTGCCCGATCTCATGAGATTGGTCGAAAAATCAGGCGTATCGACGAATGCCAACCGCCACCAAGCGGCACCATGAACCATATGGTGAAAATCGCATCTAGCGGAACGCCTCATCACCTCAGGGTGGAGCATGACCTAGCCTCGGCCCTGCGTCTACAACGTCTGCTGGCGGAGATTTCCTCGCGATTCGTCACCCGGCCCGCCGGGGAAATCGAGGAAACCATCGAGGAAACCCAGCGGTTGATCTGCGAGACTCTTTATCTGGATCGCTCCACCCTCTGGCTATTCTCGAAAGATCATTCGGAACTGGCGCTTGCCCATTTCTGGCAACAACCCGGAAGCATCCCCTTGCGACGGAATTTCGTCACCAACGGTCATCTTCCATGGGCGGAAGGTAAGATCATCCGTGGGGAATCATTTCATTTTTCCAGTCTTGATGATCTTCCGCCAGAGGCATCGATCGATGTGGAAACCCTGCGAACTCACGGAACCAAGTCGAATGCCACCTTTCCCCTCATTGCCGATGGCAAGGTCTTCGGAGCCCTGGCATTCGCCATGCTCAAGAAGGAACGACACTGGACCGGAGATGAACTCTCCAGCCTGAAACTAACCGCCCAGATTTTCAGCCATGTGGTCAGCCGGCACCAAGCGGAATTGTGCGCCGATCAATTGCGAGAGGAAATCCAACGTTCCTCGCGCGCCGCTGTCCTTGGCGAAATCGCCGCCGCGCTCGCTCACGAAATCAACCAACCGCTCACCGCCATTCTCGGCAATGCCCAAGCCGCGCGCCGCTTCATCACCCAAGGCAACGCCGACCCCACGGAAATCCTCTCCATCCTCGATGACATCATCCGCGACGATAAACGGGCCGCCGAAGTGATCCGCAACCTCCGGGAAATGCTTGCGGATAGCCCGGCCCAGCGCGAGCTCTGTTGCTTGAATGAGTTGGTCCGCGAGACGATCGAGTTTCTCCGTCCTGATCTAACGGAAAATCGGATTGAATATCGGCTCGATCTCGCCCCCCTGCTGTCCCGGATCAAGATGGCCCGCGTGGAGATCCAGCAGGTCCTCATCAACTTGGTTTCAAATGCCACTCTCGCTATGAGCGGCATACCGCCGGAAGAACGAAAAATCTTCATCGGCACGCGCGCATCCGGCTCGGCGGTCGAGCTGCGAGTCCGCGATACCGGCGGTGGGATACCGCCCGAGCATTTGGACCGTATTTTCGAGCCATTCCACAGCACTCGCCCGGACGGACTGGGCATCGGGCTCGCCGTCTGCCGACGCATCGCGGAAGCCCACGGAGGAAAAATCATGGCGGGAAACGCCTCATCCGCCGGAGCGGAATTCGTTTTGTCCCTGTGCGGTCATCCATCGAAGGTAGCCGGGTAAGACCATGGTCGGATGGTCAGAAAGGCGGCCTCTTGATAATATTTCAAAGATAGTGACAAGTCGTTATCCGCATAATCCGAACTCCGCACGTTGATGATCAAAACCAAGTATCTCAAAAAACTCATCGTCGAGCCCGGCAGTGAGGTGAATCTCAAAGAATTTCCCACCGATTGGCTCGACACCCCGGAAGGCAAGGTGGTCGGCAAGGATTTCCTCAAGGAGCGCTCCGAGGAAGTGTTGGAGGAAAGCCGCAAGCTGCTCGCCGAAGCCCAGGAATTGTTATATGCCAGCGATACCCACTCGGTCCTGATCGTGCTCCAGGCGATGGACGCCGCCGGCAAGGACGGCACCATCCGCCACGTCATGGCCGGCGTGAATCCGCAGGGCTGCCAGGTTTTCAGCTTCAAAAAACCCTCCGCCGAGGAACTCGACCACAATTTCCTCTGGCGCTACATGAAATCCCTGCCCGAGCGCGGACGCATCGGTATCTTCAACCGTTCGTATTACGAGGACGTGCTCGTCGTCAAAGTCCACCCGGAGTGGCTAGGCCCCGGCTCACCCGCCGATCCCTCCGATAAGTTCTGGCAACAACGATACGAGGATATCAACAACTTCGAACAACACCTCGCCCGCAACGGAACCCTCATCCTCAAGTTTTTCCTGCACGTCTCCAAGGACGAGCAGAAACGCCGCTTCCTCGAACGCCTCACCAATCCGGAAAAACACTGGAAATTCTCCGATGCCGATCTTGAAGAGCGCGAACACTGGAAGGCCTATCGCAATGCCTTCGAGGACGCCCTGAGCGCCACCAGCACCAAGCGCGCCCCATGGCATATCGTCCCGGCAGATCGCAAATACGTTTCCCGCGCCATCGTCGCCGATATCATCACCACCTCCATCCAAGGCCTTGGCCTGAAATACCCGGAAGTCTCGGAAGAAAAACTCATCAAACTCGCCGAAGCCAAAGCCAAACTCGAAGGCGTCGCCGAAAAATAATCCTCCCGTCTAACTTAGTCTTATTGCTACGGAGCGCTGTCTTCAGCCCAATGCCTTTAAGGATTCGATTCTGATCATCACGTTTCTTGACGCCGGCAGGGAGCGAAGAAATTGGCCCGAGTCGAGGAGAGAGAACGACAAATACCCCGGAAACATGCAAAATTCAGGCATGGAGAGCGCCGACATCCTGCGGAGCGCCGACATTCTGTCGGCTGTCGGCGGGGGGACATTCTGTCACCCGTCTTCCGCGAAGCTCGCCGGACAGCATGTCCGTCATCCAGCAGCGCGCAAAATGCACGCGCTCCGACATTCCGAATCACTCATCTAACAAAACCATCTCATACCCCCGCCCTCTCTGTGACTTCATCTTCTCTCTGTGCCTCTGCGGTGAAAAAACGCCCGAATCACATCGCGCCATGATTCATTGAAATCCACGGCCGCTATGGAACAAAAGATGAACTCGTTGGCTGAAGCCATTGCTCCATTATGCCGTCCGAGTTGCTCTGCATTCCAGCGCAACGCGAGTTCTGGTAATTAATAACCCGTAACCAGCCGCTTAGTGGCCTCAGCCTCACCACTCGATCGCCGCAGCCGCCCAGGTCAATCCGGCGCCGAACACCACCAGCACGATCTTGTCCCCGCGCTTGAAAACCCCCGTCCGGTTCGCCTCATCCAGAGCAATCGCCACAGCAGCCGCCGAGGTGTTGCCGTATTTGTGGAGATTCACAAATACACGTTCGTTAGGCACCGCCAGACGGTCGGCAATAGCATCAATGATCCTCAGATTCGCCTGATGCGGAATCACGCAGGCGATGTCCTCGGGCTGCCATCCGGCGCGCTCAATGACTTTTTCCGCCGCTTCTTTCATGCGGTTGACCGCATGCTTGAAGACCTCTTTACCCAGCATGCTGAGCGTTTGCAGATTGTCGTTTACGTTCTCGCTGGTGATCGGGCAGGCCGTGCCTCCGCCGGGAATCTCCAGCAAATGCGTTAGGCTGCCGTCGGTGCCCATTTCAGTGGCGACGATGCTGCCCTCACCGGGTTCGGCACGCCGCAGGACCGCCGCTCCGGCTCCATCGCCGAACAGCACGCAAGTCGAGCGATCACTCCAATTGGTCACAGACGAAAGTTTCTCGGCTCCGATGATCAGAGCGTTCTTGAACGCACCATCGGAAATGAGGCGCTTGGAAATCTTCATGGCATAGAGAAATCCCGAACACGCTGCGGAAATATCGAAAGCCACAGCCTTCGACGCGCCGAGCGCTTTTTGCACATGGCAAGCCGTCGCGGGAGTCGGCGTGTCCGGCGTGATGGTCGCCACGATGATCAATTCAATATCCTCGGCAGCGAGTCCCGCTTGTTCGAGTGCCTTCCTCGCGGCATTGGTCGCCAAGTGGGATGTAAACTGACCTTCCGCCGCGATCCGGCGCTCCTTGATGCCGGTCCGCGTTACAATCCACTCGTCACTGGTATCCACCTTCGCGGCCAGCTCCTCATTGCTCAGAATCCTCTCTGGAACGTAACTTCCTGTGCCTGCGATGCAGACGTCGATGACGGATTTCGTTTCACTCATGCGGCGGGAGAGTGGAACCGGCCCCTCTCCGTCACAAGCGCGAATTTCACCGGAGATCACTCCGTGCTCGTCACCGTCACATTCATCGTCGCCAGCGCTTCCTCAATCCGCAGATTCACCCGGTTTTCAACGGTCTCCACCCCCACTCGGATGGCATTGCGCACCGCCAACGCACTGGACGAACCGTGCGCGATGATGACCACACCGTTGACCCCCAGCAGCGGACTGCCACCGTAAGTCTCGTAGCTGCTTTTTTCCTTGAGCGCCTTGAACGCACCCTGCGCAAGCACCGCTCCGCAAAGGCGCAGCGGATTGCCTTTGATTTCGGTTTTCAACCACTTGGAAACCGCCTTGGCCGTGGCCTCCACGGTTTTCAGCATGATATTGCCCACAAACCCATCACAAAGCACGACGTCGAGCTCGGTTTCAAATAAATCGCCACCTTCCACATTGCCGACAAAATGAATGCCGGGCGTCTGCTTGAGCAGCTTGAAAGTTTCTTTAGTAAACGCGGTGCCTTTTTCGTCTTCCTCGCCGTTGGACATCAGGCCCACCTTCGGGTCCTTCACGCCGAGCACGTTGCGGGCAAACGCAGTGCCCATCACAGCGTAAGCCACGAGATGCTCGGGCTTCGCATCGGGATTCGCCCCGGCATCGAGAATGTGGCAAAGCCCGTATTCATTCGGCAAGGCCGAGGCGATGCCGGCTCGATCCACTCCCGGCAAGGTCCGCAATTTTAAAGTGGCTGCCGCCACGGCAGCTCCGGTATTCCCTGCGGAAACAAATGCATCCGCCCGGCCTTCCTTGACCATATCCATCGCTATGCTGATGGATGAAAGTTTCTTGCGGCGCACCGTCTTCGCACCCGGCTCGGCCATGCCGATCACTTCCGGCGCATGCACAATGCTAACCCTGGCCTCCCGCAGATCGAGCCCTTGTTTCGCACACTCCGCCTCGAGAATGACTTGGTCTCCCACTAAATAGAGGTGCTCCAACTTCGAGTAATACCGCAGGGCATCAATGGCTCCTCCGATGTTGACGGCGGGGGCATGATCCCCACCCATGGCGTCCAAGGCGACTTTCATATGGGCTTAAATTCGGATACTGCGGAGACAGGTAAATGGATTGGATACGAAAAATCACCGCCTGAGAAAATCTCGGACGGCGATTCATCGGAAATCACAAGGACGGCCTCAGAGGGCTTCCACCTCGATGACCTGACGGTCGCGGTAGTAGCCGCATGACGGACAGGCAATGTGCGATGGCACTTTGCTGCCGCACTCTGGGCAGCTCTTGAAGATCGGTGCACGCCAGCGATTGGCGCCACGGCGCATTTTTTGACGGCTTTTGGATTGGCGGCGTTTTGGTACGGCCATGGTCTTGTGTTCGTTAAGGTTGGTCCTTGAGGTCCTTGAGATTGTCGAGGGCTGACCAACGGTCAGCATTCTCGGCGCGGGGCGGAGTGGGTAGCTCATCTTCCGCGGGTTTGTCCACTGATAAATATCGGGAATCGATTTCACATTGCTGAGGCTCATCTCCCTCCTCACACCGCGGGTCCACCGGAAAGTTGATCAAAACCTCTTCCCGCAAGGCATCCGTAACGTCGAATACTCCCTCGTGGGTGATCTCGATCGATACCGCCGCACCCTCCAGCCGAATCGTTTGAATGAACGGATGCAGCGTCCGGACACAGGTGAATTCAAATGGCGCGCTCAAATTGCCCGTCAGCAGCAGCTCGGAGCCGAAACGTTGCGCCCATACGTCATATTCCAATGGCCCCACCGCCCGCGCATCGCCCTCAGGCAAATCGAATATTTCCGGTGGCAATTCCCCGGAAAACGCCCGTCCTTCCTCTGGCAAGTTCGCCAGATCAATCATCAAGTGACCTTTCATGCCCGCAACCTAGCTCCACCCGAGCCCACGCCAAGCCGTAATTCACGCCCCACCCACCCCCGGTATCCTCATTTCCCACTCGCCAGCCGCCTCCCCCGCATCGTTTAGTCCCACCATGCCCATCGATGTCCAACTCCTCTCCCGCATTTGCGAAGCTCCCGGTGCCCCCGGCTACGAAAAAAAAATCCGCGAACTCGTCATCGCCGAACTCCAAGGCCTCACCGATGAAATCCGCACCGACAACATGGGCAACGTCATCGCCCTGAAAAAAGGCCGCTCGTCCGAGAAAAAAACCATGGCCGCCGCCCACATGGACGAAATCGGCTTCATCGTCACCCACATCGACGACAAGGGCTTCGTCCGCTTCAACCCCGTCGGCGGATTCGACCCGAAAACACTCACCTCCCAACGCGTCCACATCCACGGCCGCAAGGATGTCTTCGGCGTGATGGGCTCCAAGCCCGTCCACATCATGTCCCCCGAAGAAAAAAATAAAGTTGCTCAAATTAAGGACTATTTCATCGATACCGGCATGGCCAAAAAAGACGTCGTCAAACTCGTCGCCGTCGGTGATTTCGTCACCCGCCACTCGCCACTCATGGAACTCGGTGAGTGCGTAAACGTGAAATCTCTCGATAACCGCGCCTCGGTTTTCATGCTCATCGAAACCCTCCGCACCCTCAAAAAACGCAAAACCAAACCGGCTTACGATTTCTACGCGGTCTTCACCGTCCAAGAAGAGGTCGGCCTGCGCGGTGCCCAAACCTCCGCCCTCCAGATCCAAGCGGATTTCAGCTTCGGCCTGGACACCACCATCGCTTACGACATCCCCGGCTCCACCCCGCAGGAACGCTGCACCGCCCTTGGCGAAGGCGCCGCCATCAAGCTCATGGACTCCTCGGTCATCTGCGATTACCGCATGATCGCCTTCATGAAGGCCACCGCCAAAAAACACAAAATCAAGTGGCAACCGGAAATCCTCGCCGCCGGAGGCACCGATACCGCCAGCCTCCAACGCATGGTCGCCGGCGGATCGATCGCCGGTGCCGTCTCGGTCCCCACCCGCCACATCCACCAGACCATCGAAACCTGCAACAAACAGGACCTTGCCGCCTGCATCCAGCTTCTCACCGCCTGCGTTTGCGATCTCGACCGCCACAACTGGGACTTCTAAAACGGCCACTCCCCCACCCCCTTCCAAACCGCCCCTTCCGCCCGCCGGAACGGGCGGTTTTTTCGCGCCCTAACCCCTCCAAATCCTCGCCCAACCCCGCAAATCCTCTGCTCTCTCAACCTGCTTTATTCCGTTATAAAAAATTTACCCCTTCATCCACAAGCACCTCGGTCGCAAATACCCCCACTTAAGTTGATCATTAGGAAAATTTAATGATTTTTTTCAAATTCCGGCTCCATCCCCTCCTCTTTCTAACAGTATGAATATTTCTATACCCCTAGACCTTGATCCCAAACCTCCCGCCTAGCTCTTTCGGGCCTAGAGAATGGCCACTGTTTACTTGGTAAACACATTAACCAAACCACAACATCTTGTATTGTGAATAATTTGTGGATACCACATGAGCAAAATCGAGTTGACCCATCCCCCGACTTTCCGCAATCTCCGCGACGCTGCGCCTGTCGCGAGCCCCCATATTTCCACCCCTTCCCACGCTTCGTCTTTTTTCATCCCATGTCCGCCACCACCACCGTCACTCTCGGAAACAAAACCTTCGTCCTCGATCGCGAAAAAGCCGAACTCGCCTACGCCGGCAAACGCGTGATCAACGGCAAGGAAACCATGTTCTTCAACATCCTCCCGCTGAAATACCAGTGGGCGTATGACCTCTACAAGACCATGAAGAACAACCATTGGGAACCCGAAGACATCACCATGCAAAAGGATGTCGAACAATGGCGCTCCGATGAAATCTCCGACGTGGAACGCTGGATCATCAAAATGGGCATCGGCTACTTCTCCGCCGCCGAAGGCATCGTCGGCGATAACGTGCTCCACGTCGTCCGCGAAGTCGTCACCGCTCCCGAACTCAAACTCGTGCTCGGCCGCCACGCCCATGAGGAAAACATCCACGCGGACAGCCTCGTTTACATGATTTCCTCACTCGGCATCAACCCGCACGAGTGCGAAGCGATGTTCGAGGACGTGCCTTCCATCACCGCGAAAAACAACTTCGTCGTTTCTAACAGCAAGGCCCTCCGCCGCGATATCGACCTCACGATCACCGCTAACAAACAAGCCCTCGCCAAGAACATCTTCATGTTCGGCCAGGTCATGGAAGGCACCCAGTTCTACGGCCTCTTCGGCATGATCCTCAGCCTCTATCGCCAGAACAAATTCCCCGGCATCGGCCAAATGTTCCGCTACACCTTGCGCGATGAATCCAACCACATCGAAGTCTTCCGCAACCTGCTCATGGACCTCATCGATGAAAATCCCGACGTCTGGACCGAGGATTTCCGCGATGACCTTCGCAACACCATGAAGGAGGGCATCACCCTCGAAAAACAATTCATCCGCGACTGCCTCCCCGTCTCCGCCCTCGGTCTCAACTCCGTCGATTTCGAACAATACATCGACTACATCGCCGATCGCCGCCTCACCTCCTGCGGCCTCGCCCCACTCAACGAATCGGTCTCTAACCCATTCCCTTGGCTCGCCGAAATGATGGACATCAAAAAGGAAACCAACTTCTTCGAAGGCCGCGTCACCGAATACCAAAAAGCATCCGCACTAGCCTCCGTCGATGACGACGAACTCTAAAAAGTAGCTGGGGCATCCTGCCCCAGGCCGTCCAAGGAGCGTCTCGCTCCAAGGATTCCCCAACTCTCCATTCCACTTCTTCTAAAAACTCCCGCCCCAGCTCCACGCCATGTACCGCTCCCTAAATCTCAACGAAGACCTCGCTCTCAAGCAAGTCGTCACCGACCGCTTCACCCTAACCGACCGCGGCTATAACTGGCGCGAAGTCCTCTCTTCCGAGAAACGCCAGCCCGTCACCGACATCACCATCACCCGCGGCACCACCGACTCCCACTTCTCCCTCGAAGACGTCGCCGACGCCATCGGCGACTCGCTCGCCGACCTCCTCATCTCCCGCCGCGAGGATGAAAAATCTATCTTCTCCGACGTCAACCGCAAGTTCGTTTCCGACGTCGCCCACTCGGTCGCCGCGTTCCTAACTGATTCACTCGACGCCGGCGGCCGCCTCCGCCTTTCCGAGGCGGATCTCTATCTGCTCATCGAAAAGGCTCTGTTAGAAAACGAAGCCTACGATGTCGCGAAATCCCTCGCCTTCCGCCGCTCGATGGAAAAAACCGGTGCCGTGGACGTCCATACCGGACCTCACTCGCTACCCGTCCGCCTGATCCGCCGCAATGGCAACGTCGTCCCGTGGTCCGAAACCAAAATCGAGATCGCCGTCCGCAAAGCCTTCCTCACCATCAAGGAAAACCCCGAGCCCGCCGTCGAAGTCGCCAAAGGCGTCACCGATCGCATCCGCCGCGGCGATTCCTCATTCGTCCACATCGAGGACGTCCAGGACATGGTTCAGGAAGAACTCATGCGCCAAGGCCACTTCAAGGCCGCCACCCACTACGTCCGCTACCGCGACGAACGCGCCCGCATGCGCAAGGAAGAAGAGGACCTCGCCGAGGATCCGAACCAAGAGTTGATGGTCACCGTCGTTTCCGACGATGGCATATCCTCGTTCTGGGACGGCACCGACCTCCGCAAGCGCATCGCCTACGCCTCCATCGGCCTCGACCTCAACATCACCGACGCCGATATCGAACGCGAACTCCGCCGCTCGGTCGGCAACGAAATTTCCGCCAAGGACCTCAAAAACACCGTCATCCTCAACGCTAAGGCGCTCATCGAAAAAGACGCCGACTTCGCGAAGTTCGCCGCCCGCATCCTGCTCTCCTACATCTACGAGGAAGTCCTCGATTGGTCGATCCTCCGCGACGGCGTCGATAAACTGAAAAACGCCCACAAGGCCGCCTTCAAATCCTATCTGAAACACGGCGTCGCCATCAAACGCCTCAATCCCGAGCTACTCGAAGTTTACAATCTCGACAAACTCGCCGAAGCCTTCGACCCCACCGCCGACCTCGATTTCGACTACCTCGGCATCCAAACCCTCTACGATCGCTACCTCATCGTCGATAAAACCGGCAGCAAACACCGTCGCATCGAGACCCCGCAGTTCTTCTGGATGCGCGTCGCCATGGGCCTCTTCAAGAAAGAGGAAACCAATCGCGAGGACTGGGCCGTCCGCCTTTACAACCTCTACAAGGGCCGCCGCTTCTGCTCGTCCACGCCCACCCTCTTCAATTCCGGCACCCTCCACAGCCAGCTCTCGTCCTGCTACCTCTACAAGGTCGACGACTCGATCGAGTCGATCATGTATCGCGGCATCGCCGAAAACGCCTTCCTCAGCAAGTGGGCTGGCGGCCTCGGTGGCTCATGGACCGCCGTCCGCGGCACTGGCGGCTACATCCAAGGCACCAATGGCGAGTCCCAAGGCATTATCCCCTTCCTTAAACTCCACAACGACCAACTCGTCGCCGTCAACCAAGGCGGAAAACGCCGCGGCTCCGGCTGCGCCTACCTCGAAACCTGGCACAACGACATCGAGGACTTCCTCGACCTCCGCAAAAACACCGGCGACGAACGCCGCCGCTGCCACGACATGAACACCGCCAACTGGGTTCCCGACCTCTTCATGAAACGCATGGAAGAACGCGGCACCTGGACCCTCTTCCGCTCCAACGAAGTCCCCGATCTCCACGACCTCTACGGCTCCGCTTTCGAGCAACGCTATTGCGAATACGAGCAAATGGCCGCCGATGGCAAAATCTGGTCGCGCCCCCTCGCCGCCCTCGAGCTCTGGAAATCCATGCTCAAGATGGTCTTCGAAACCGGCCACCCATGGATCACCTTCAAGGACCCCTGCAACGTCCGCTCCCCGCAAGACCATTGCGGCGTCATCCACTCCAGCAACCTCTGCACCGAGATCACCCTGAACACCTCCGCCGACGAAACCGCCGTCTGCAACCTCGGCTCCGTCGTGCTCGATACCCATATCACCCGTGACGGCGCCCTCGATCACGAGATGCTCAAGGAAACCATCACTGTCGCCATCCGCGCCCTCGACAACGTCATCGACATCAACTTCTACCCCACCGAAGCCGCGCTGACCGCCAACACCCGCCACCGCCCGATCGGCCTCGGCGTCATGGGCGTCCAAAACGCCCTCTACAAACGCAACCTCGCCTTCGCCTCCGATGCCGCCGTCGAGTTCAACGACGAGTTCATGGAAGCCATCGCCTACTATGCGTATAGTGCCTCCTCCGACCTCGCCGCAGAAGTCGGCCCGTACTCGACCTACAAAGGCAGCAAATGGGACCGCGGTCTTCTTCCGCAGGACACCGTCGACCTCCTCGAAACCGAGCGCGGCCGCAAAATCGACGTCCCCCGCGGCGGCAAAATGGATTGGTCCGTCGTCCGCGAGAAAATCGCCAAACACGGCATGCGCAACTCCAACGTGCTCGCCATCGCCCCCACCGCCACCATCTCGAACATCATGGGCACCACCCCATGCATCGAGCCCAACTACAAGAACCTCTACGTCAAATCCAACCTCTCCGGCGACTTCATCGTGCTCAACAGTGAGCTCGTCAAAGACCTCAAGAAGGCCGACCTCTGGAACCAGGAAATGCTCGACCAGCTCAAGTATTTCGACGGTGAGCTCGACGCCATCGACGACATCCCGGAAGCCCTCAAGCACAAGCACAAGACCGTCTTCGGCATCGACTTCGAATACATCATCGACGCCGCCGCCCGCCGCCAGAAGTGGATCGACCAACGCCAGAGCGTCAACCTTTTCCTCGCCACCCCCGAGATGAAGACCCTCTCCCACATGTATCGCCGCGCCTGGGACAAAGGCCTCAAGCC
>CAIXKE010000058.1 GCA_903919975.1 Akkermansiaceae bacterium
AAGCCGCTTTACATGGAACGCGTCTGGGGCGGGCGTGAACTTGAACGCATCTATGGCCGCAAACTGCCGGATCCTGCGAAGCCATTCGGCGAGTCATGGGAAATCGTGGACCGCGAAGAGGCACAATCCATCGTTGAAGAGGGACCGCTCGCCGGGACTTCACTGCATGAACTTTGGGCTCAGCGTCGTGAGGAAATCTTCGGTAGTGGCTATGAAAATCACTCGCGGTTTCCCCTGCTCATTAAGATCTTGGATGCGCGCGATGATCTCTCGATCCAAGTCCATCCACCCGCCCATCGTGCCGCGGAGCTCGGCGGCGAAGCGAAGACCGAGATGTGGTATATCGCGGATTGTAATCTAGGGGCCAAACTTTACGTCGGTCTTAAACACGGTGTCACTAGGACGGACTTCGAGCAGGCGATCCAAACCGGGAGCGTGGCGGATTGTGTGCATGCCATGACTCCGCAACCGGGGGATTCCATCTTTATTCCGTCAGGAAGGCTCCACGCGATCGGCGCGGGTTTTCTCATTCACGAGATCCAACAAAACTCGGACACGACCTATCGGGTTTTTGATTGGAACCGTAAAAGTCTGGATGGCAAGCCGCGTCAACTGCACGTGGATCAATCGCTTGCCAGTATCGATTTCAACGATTTCGAACCGGGGATGGACATTCCCAACGGGGAAACTCTCGTGACTTGCGAGCATTTCAAAACCGACAAAAAATCGCTTATGGCAGGAGCTGCCATCGCCAATCCAGTGGTTGGAAAATTTTCGATTCTATCAGTTGTCGAGGGGGAATTGGAAAGCGAGCAGGGCCAGCGTTTCAGCAAAGGGAAGTTTCTCTTGCTGCCGCGAGATGCCGCGCCACTGACGGCCGTGGAAAATTCCACCGTGCTGCAGGTGACGCTGCCGTAATGGATGAATGAATGAATGCTAGGAATTTGCTTTTTCACCTAGCGCGGAGAATACACTTAAGAGCCGGTCTGGGAAGGGGGTGTCAAAAAAAATGATTTCCTCAACGCCGAAACTCGAAAGAAATGAAGACCACCACAACGACCAATCCACACCGACTTCCACGAGTTCCTAGCGAGCGAAGGACTGCTGGCCGAAGCCGGAATTCTCGCCCTCAAGAAAGCAGTCGCCATCTAGCTTCAAGAGGCCATCGGCCAGGAACACATCACCAAAAAGCAGCTGGCCGTACGCATGAAGACCAACCGCGCTCGATCAAATCCCCGATCCAACCAACCCATCGCTCACCGTCGCCAGCCTCGGCAAGGCTGCAGCATTATGACGCAAAGTGGAGCTGCGCCTCGTGCCAGTATATGCATGAAATTACTGCGGACTTCAGCCCTCGGTAGCTCTTTCTCTGTTCTAACCACCCGGAGACGGCAGAAAAGCGTGCCGCACTCAGGGCCGACTTAACCAGCCGTCCGACTCTTGCGGGCGCGGTGCAAGGTCGGATCGATCACCGCCTTCATCGCGGCAATCTGCTCTGGCTTGCCGAGGAAAGCGGCGATTTGCGGCAAAACTTGGTCTGGCCGATGAACGAGGTCCGCGTGCGAAACGCTCATCGCCGAAATGCCGCGACCGCAGAGCCAGGTCTTGGCGTGGTGGACTTGTTGCAGATAGGCCTTGGCGATGTCGGCACCGCTCTGCGTGTTCTTGCCGAGGCGATCGAGCATGATCTTCTGGCTGCTAAGAACCTCCTCCATCTCCCGCTCGATGAAGAGCACGCGGTAGTAGAGATTTTGAATTTTTGAGGTTGTATTTTGGATTTTCAGGGGCAGCGCAGCCAGTAGCGGGGCGACCACTTTGAGCGACTTACCTTGGGCACCGAGCAGCCAGAACCTGTCGGGCGCGTTCAGCATGCCACCGACTTTTTCGTGTTCGTAGTATCCGTGCTCGTTGGATGCATCGGCTTGGCGCTTGTCATCTGTGAATGCGGGAATCCCGGCGGCTTGGAGGATCTGCATTAGCAGCGAAGTGCCGGAACGCGGCAGGCCGCTGACAATTGTGATGATCTCCTCCTCGGCAATATTGGCGAGGGCTTCCGGACGCGGCACAAGCTCGGGCATCCGACGGTACGCGGGATCGTCGCCGCTGCGCAGACTGTGCTCGTGAAGCCCTTTGACTTCCGCGTGGTGAGATTGCTGAATTTCACTCAGGCGCTGACGAGCGATCCTGAGCTGGAGGTGCCAATTGCTCTGGGCAATCCCGTCCGCCCCGCTGAGGCGGGCGATCTGCGCCAGCATCCGCAGCGCCGCAGTGAATAAGGGCGCCTGCGTGATGCAAGTGACAAAGGCCTGTTCCGCCTCGGCGAGGTTGCCCATACGCAAGTGGGCGAGGCCGAGCAGATAGTGGGCGCGCGGCTGGAAATACAGTAACCCCAGCGAAGCCAGCGCATGCTCGATGGCCGC
>CAIXKE010000059.1 GCA_903919975.1 Akkermansiaceae bacterium
AGGGATTCGATCAATCCGGTTTCCTCGCCGCAGATGTAGGCTCCGGCACCGCGATGGACGAATATCTCGAGGTCAAAGCCGGAACCTAACACGTTTTTCCCGACGAAATTGCGCGATCGTGCTTCTTCGATGGCTTTTTCGACGATGAGCGCGGCTTCTGGAAACTCTTCGCGGATGTAGATGTAGGCCGTGTGAGCGCCGACGGCGAAGGCGGAAATAACCATGCCCTCGACGAGTTGGTGCGGATCCTGATGGAGGATGTAGCGGTCCTTGAATGTGCCGGGCTCGGATTCATCGCCGTTGCAAATCAGATAGACGGGTTTGGTGTTGTTAGGTGGGATGAATGTCCACTTCATGCCGGTGGGGAATCCCGCGCCGCCGCGGCCGCGCAGGCCGGCTTTTTTCACTTCTTCGGTGATTTCCTTCGGTTGCATGGCGAAGGCTTTTTTCAAGTCCTCGTAGCCGCCCTCGCGGAGGTAACACTCAATGGAGGGATCCCAACCGATGCGGTCCACATTCTTGAAAATGAGCCGGTGTTCGCGTGGGTGGGGTGCTTTGGTGTAGGCGATCATGGAAATCAGTCGATGGTTGGAATGGCCTCCAGCATGAGGCCGTGGGGGACGAAGCGTTGGAAATCCTTGAGGTTGCGGGTGGCGACAACCTCGCGTTTGGCGAGGGCGGCGGCGGCGATCATGCAGTCTGCATGTGAGCCCCGGCGACGCCCGGTGATGTGAAACAGGCGCGATGCCAATTCCGCCTGTTCCTCATCGAAAGGGCGGATGCCTCCTGCCAAGATCGAGCGCATGGCGTCCTTCTGGCTGTTGGAGTGCGGGCCGTTGAGGAACTCGGACCATGCGACCGATGAGGTGGTGAGAATCCTGCCCTCCGACAACCATTCGCGGATCAAAGGCACCTGCGGTGAATGTGCGGTGACGAGGTCGATTAGGATGTTGGTATCGAGATGAATCATGCTTCCCACCAATATTTTTTGGCGTTTCGTTCGGCGACCATGGCACTGCGGTAGGTGGCGGCCTCGTCAGTGGCAAGACCGCCGCCGTTTTGGAGCCAATCCAGAGCCTCCAAGGGCTTGGGAGCGCTGGTTTCCCGGTCCGAACGTTCCTTCATCTCGCGCACAGCGCGGCGGATCACCTCGGCCTTCGAGGCGTGCAGGCGTTCGCTGAGTTCGTCCAAGGCTTGGATGGTCCCGCCATCCAAGGCCATGCTGGTGCGGGTCAATTTGTAAGTGGTCTTGCTCATGTGGTAATTAATGGAGTAACTCATTACCGGGTGCAAGCGTTATTTTCAAACGGTTGGATATTTCGCGAGTAGTTCCTCGGCTTTGTCGGTGGCGATGCCTTCGTGGAAATCATCGTTGACCATGCAGACGGGAGCCGTTCCGCAGGAGGCTAGGCACTCGGCGAACTCGACGGAGAAGTTTCCGCAAGGTGAGACGGCGACTGGATGGTGGTGGGAATCCATCGTTGAGCGGTCGATGCCGGTGAGCTCGCACAAGCGCTCCATCAGCTCATGAGAGCCACCCATGGCGCAGGAGAGTGTGCGGCAGACGCGGATATGAAATTTGCCGGGAGCGGTCTGACGAAAGCCGGGGTAAAATGTGACGACTTCGAGGACTTTGATCGGCTCGAGATCGAGTTTTTTCGCCACCCAATCGATGGCGGAGGCTGAGATGTATCCAAACTTGTGCTGGACGATGTGCAGCAACGGCAAGGTAGCGGAGCGCTTGCTGGCAGGGTAATGCGAGATGCGTTCGTCGGCCGCGGCCTCGAGTTCGGGAGTCACCTCAAACGGCGCGAAAAACTTCGAGCCCGGGGTCTCATGCGAGGCGGTGTTTTCTTCGAGTGATGCGTGGGACATGGGAGAGATTATTTAGCCGCAAAGAGGAAAAAGAAGGGCGCAAAAAGTTTGGAGTTTAGAGGCGCTTGAGTTGTGTGAGAGATTTTTTAGCCGCAAAAAGGAATAAGAGGGGCGCGAAATGTTAGGCTTCGGAAATTATGTCGAGATCTTTGGAGAGTGCGTATTTTTTGATTTGGAGGATTGGAGCACCGAAGTTGATCAGAAGCCCGTGCTCTTTGCGTGAGGCTCGGAGGTAGCCGAGCAGTTGGGCAACGTGTTCGCCGAGCAATGTTTTCACCGCTTTCAGCTCGATGATCAATTCATCGGCGACAAGTAAATCCACATCGAGATTACCCAGCAAAGTTCCATCCTCATCAAAAACTGACAAGGCAGGCTGTTGTTGAGTATCAATCCCCAGTTTCCGGAGACGACCGGCCAATCCATTCTCGTAAATCTTCTCCTTGTGGCCGTGGCGCAGAAATCTGTGGAGAGCGAAGGAGCATTCCCTCACCTGATCACATAATTCAAAAATCGGATCTTTTTGCGCCATTTTTGTTCTTTTTTGCGGCTGAAAAATAAAATCATCGATCGCACTCGCCCATGACGAAATCGAGCGAGCCGAGAATAGCGGGGATGTCGGAAACCATGTGGCCGGGGAGCAATTTGGAACAGATCGACAGATTGCAGAACGAGGGGCTGCGGATTTTCAGGCGGTAGGGAACACCGCCGCCCTTGGAGTGAATGAAGAAACCGAGTTCGCCCTTGGGGTTTTCCGCAGCGAAGTAAACCTCGCCTGCGGGGGCATCCACACCTTGAGTGGAGACGATGAAGTGGTGGATCAGTTCTTCCATCGACATCATGACGCGCTCTTTGTCAGGCAGCATGCTTTTCGAATCTGCTAAATTCACCGGGCCGGATGGCATCGTATCGAGCACTTGGCGACAGAGGTGGATTGATTGCCGCATTTCCTCCATGCGGATTTGATAGCGTGCGTAGCAATCGCCTTCTTCCGTGATGGCGACATCAAATTGATAGTTTTCGTAGCCGAGATAAGGACTGTCCTTGCGGAGATCGCGGGCGACTCCGGAGGCGCGTAAATTCGGGCCGGTGAGACCGAAGGAGATGGCGGATTCGCGCGAGATGATCCCGACGTCCACCATGCGGTCCATGAAGATTTTGTTTTTATCTAGCAATTTCGAGACTTCGCCGATGGTGACCTCGCATTCGCCGAGGAACTTGCGAACGGAAGCTTCGAAACCGGGTGGCATGTCGCGGAGTTGGCCGCCGACGCGGGTGTAGGATGTGGTGAAGCGCGCGCCGGTGAGTTGTTCGCAGAGATTGTAGATTTTTTCCCGCTCGGTGAAGGTGTAGAGGAAGACGGTCATCGCTCCGACATCCATGGCGCAGACGCCGACTCCAAGCATGTGTGAGGAAATGCGGGCGAGTTCGCAGCAAAGGACGCGCAACGCTTGGCCGCGCGGTGGCAGCGTCCAATCCATGAGTTTTTCAACGGCGCAGGCGTAGGCGACGTTGTTGGCAAGCGGCGCGAGGTAATCCAACCGATCCGTGTAGGGCACGAACTGGTTGTAATGCATGTTTTCCGCGATTTTCTCGTCGCCGCGGTGGAGGAATCCGACATCGGGGTCCGCTTTGTAGATCACCTCGCCGTCCAGCTCCAGGATCAGGCGCAGGACGCCATGGGTTGCGGGGTGAGAGGGGCCCATGTTGAGAACCATGCGTTCGCCGACGAGGTCGTCGGTTTCCGCATGGTAACTGCCCGCAGCCGCGGCGGCGCGGGCGATGTTATCGGGGGCTTCGATTTCTTTGGTGGAATTGCTCATGCCAGTGGCGCGGGAATAAGCGCGCAAAGAGGTCGGGTTCGCAAGGGGTTTGTGAAATTTTTACACTTGGTCCAGACCATACTGTGTGCGGAACTGCCGCAGAAGATCATCCGCGCGGGCGGTATCTTGGGTTTTCAGGGTTTCGGGAGTTTTCTGGGGCGATGAAGTGTCGGCTTCAGTCTGGCCTGAGGGATCGGGAGTGGCGGCGGGTTTGCTCGATTGCGCGTCCATCGCGGAGGCCTTTAACCAAGCGATTCCTGCGGCATTGATCAGACCGCGGGCGTGGGTTCCTGCGGTGGCGCGATCCAGTCGCGAGAGGACACTCGCCCCCAATCCGGGCACTCTTGATTCGAGCAGAGCGACCATTTCCTCCTCGGTCAACGGGGCGATTTCCACCACTACTTCGGAGAGTCGATCGACCAGGCCATTGCTCAGACGGGGCGCAAAGGCGTTTTCCCAGACATCTTGATTGATGGAAAGGATCACATCGAGGCGCTGGATGGAATGACGCAGGGTAGCAAGAAAAGCCGCCAATCTGAGGGCCGCGGGCTCATCCGTGGAGAATCCTTCGAGTTCATCGGCCACCAGAACGACGCGCACGAGTTGCGACAACATGCCGATCAATGCTTCGAGTCGCCCCATCATCACGGCGGGAGTGGGATTTCCTGCATGCACGGTTTCCGTGAGCGTCCTGAGTCGAACCGGATTTTCCAGTGGTGCTGCGGCGAAGTGAAACAAGGCATCCACCCAGAATACGACGTCGCAGAGCGGAAGATTGCAATTTTGCGCGAGTTCGGCGCTGAGTCGGTGGCCAAGCACTTCAAAATTCTCGTGAGTCCACTGGGCGGTCACGGCAGTTGGATCATGAAAGTCGAAGGTTTTGACCGGCCGTGTCCGCAATGCGGTGATTGCGCCTTCGCGATCTTGGCTGGGAACCTCGCCGGATACGACCAGTGGCTGCAAAGCGGAGGCAAAAAGACGGCGCGCCACCGTGTCCAAAACACAAAGGCCGCCAGCTGCTGGAAGCGGGCGCAGCAGATGGCGCAATGCGTCATCGATGACTGTAGCCGCTTCAATCTGGCTGCCGAATGCGGGGTGCAGCGGAATGAATTCGTGACTGGCACCGAGTTGGTGCTCGATGCGCGAGAGCAGGTGAGTCTTGCCGTGACCGGCGCGGGGCGCGCGCAGAAGAATGCATCGCCCGGTTTTCTCCAGCGGAACCGAGAGCGCACCGTGAAGAATTTCATAGGCCCGTCGATTCACCGGTTCCGCATGCGCAGACGGCAGGCGGCCGAGAGTCTCAAACAGCATTTCAAACGGATGTTCGTTGGCCATGGGGTGGGGCGCACAGTGCGTACGAATACTGCACGCTGACTCGGAAATTCACAAGAACAGAGGGCGAGAAACGTGTTTTATCCTGTAAAATCATCCCGCTTGATGGATTCGCTCTGGCATTTTGCGGGCGCTCTGCTCTGATTTTGGCATGAAATGTTATCTCATCATGACGGTGCTTGGCTGTGATCGTCCGGGGCTTGTGAGTTCGCTCGCGGATACGGTGGCCAAGCATGGTGGCAACTGGCTTGAAAGCCGCATGGCCCGATTGGCCGGACAATTCGCCGGAATCGTCCGCATCGAATGCCCTGAGTCTGCCATCGATGCATTGCTTGCCGAGCTCCAATCCACGGCAAGCTCAGGCGTCACTGGCCTTAGCGTGCAAGCCGTCCGCGAAGCAGTGCAAGAACCTGCGAAGCGCCGGACTCTGGTGGTGGACGTGATGGGCAACGACCGCCCAGGCATCGTCCGGGAACTCAGCTCCGCCATCGCCAAGGCTGGTGGAAACGTGGAGGAGCTCACCACCGGCCTTGAAAGCGCTCCGATGAGTGGACAGCCGATGTTTCGGGCGCGCGGCGTGATTTCCATTCCTGAAAACGCGCAAACCGAGATACTCACCGCCGCTATCGAGAATCTCGGTGGCGATCTGACGGTGGATGTTTCCGTCTAAAACGACCAGATCAGCGGGATCAAAGTGCAGGCCGTCACCCAGCAAATGACGTTCAGGGGGATGCCGACTCGCAGGAAATCGCTGAACCGATAGCCGCCCGGACCATAAATCATCATGTGCGTCTGATAGCCCATCGGCAAAGCGAAAGCGCATGAAGCCCCCACGGTGACGGCCATGATGAACGGGCGGGAATTCACCCCGAGCTCGCCTGCGAGAGTCACGACGATGGGAATCATCATGACTGCGGTCGCGTTGTTGGATAATACTTCCGTCAGGCACAAGGTGAGTAGAAACACCAGCCACAGCATCACGATGGGCATATGCTCGCGGGGGATCATGTGTTCCGTTAGGTCAACCAGTCCGCGGGCCAGCCACTCGGCGGTGCCCGTATTCTGCATCGCCATCCCGAGGCCTAACAACCCGTAAAGCATCAAGAGCACCTGCCAGTCGATGCTTGCATAGGCTTCGCGCGGAGACATTACCTTCAGCCATAATAATGCCAATGCCCCGACCATCGCCGCGTAATGAATCGGCACGGCTGGAATCGACGGATACGAACTGTGCAGGAGATCGGTAATGGTGGCGGTCAGGACGACACCCACCAGCGCCGACCAAGCGAGGGTGACATGGAGCGGACGATGATGGCGAACCTCCTCCGAGGTCGGCTCATCCGGGGTATCGGTCAACAAGAAGTCCCGAGTAGATTCCAGGGCCTCAAGGTTGTTGCGAGCGGTGATGACCAGCAGGGTATCGCCGATTTCGAGCGGAAGTTCGGCGATGCGGGCGGTGATGTTGATGCCGTTGCGGTGCACGGCGAGCACCACGCTGTTGTAGCGTTGGCGGAAATCCGCTTGGGCGAGCGTATGACCGATCAGTGAGGATTCATCGCGCACCACGAGTTCGGATACAATGCCGTCCACTTGGGAGAGCACCTCGGCGCCGATGTTTGTGAACAAGACCTCCGGTTTCGTGGCCCCACCGCGGCGGCGGTGAATGGCGACGAGAAACCGATCGTTTTTCTCCACGATGATCGAGGACAATGGAAGCATCACGCGGGCGCCCTTGCGGCGGATTTCTAGAACATGGATCCCGGCAGCCCGGTCGCCGAGCGCCGTGTCAGTGAGGAGTTGACCAATGATGGGTGACTCACCACCGATCAGAAGATGATAGAGCGGAGTAGTGCGGTAGTCGATTTCCAGACTGCCGGTGATCGACGAGCGTGCAGGAATCAGTTTTGGCCCGAAAATCGTCAAGTAGCCGATGCCGGCGATCGCCATCGGAATCCCCAGGGGTGCCAGTTCGAACATCGTGAGCGGAGCTACGTGGAGATCCCGCAAGGCACCGCTGACGAGCAGATTTGTCGATGTGCCGATGAGTGTGCAGCATCCGCCCAGGATCGAGGCATACGAGAGCGGCATGAGCAGGCGGGAGGCTGCGATGTTCTTTGAGCGGGCGAACCCTAGGGTCACTGGCAGCAGGATTGCCACGATGGCCGTGTTGTTCATCCATGCGCTGAAGAAGGCGGTCACCAATGAGAAAGATAGAATCGCCCAGCGGATGTTTCCAGAAAGCCGGTCCCGAAGCAATTTTCCGATGTGATCGACGGCACCGGAGCGCTCCAAGGCACCGCCGATGACGAACAACGACGCGATCGTGAGAGGCGCCTCGTTTTGAAACACCTTGGTCATTTGCGAGGGATCCACCAAGCCCAGCGCCACCACCAAGCACAGAATCGAAAGCGCGAGCACATCGGGAGCCGCCCATTCGCGAATAAACGCAACGAGCGTGAGAACGATAACCAGTAGCGTGAGGGCGATCTCGAGAGTCATGGCGAAACCATCGCCCGGAGCGAGGTGGCAACCTCCATGAACCGTCCGGGCGGATTTGGCAAGGCCGGGATCAGGTCAAATCCACGCATGGAGTCTTGCGCTGGGAATCCTAAAATCCCATCTTTCGACATGCTTCGCCCATGGATTTCCACCAATCTGGCCATTTCCGCCGATGGGAAAATCTCTTCCGTGAGCCGCCGCCCGTCCGGTTGGACCTCGCGCGACGACCACTCCCGACTCCTCCAACTCCGCGAAAAAGCCGATGCTCTGTTGATCGGGCGAGGCACGCTCGAAGCCGATCGCATGACCCTCACCGTGCCCGGTAAGCCCATCCAGCCCCTCCGCTGTATCGTTTCCAAATCCGGAAAAATCCCACTGGATCACCCGGTTTTTCAAAAATCAGGCGGAGCGATCCACCTGCTGGTCACCGGCCCGGCCGCTCCGCCGCCCGGTTTTCCGGCCACCATCCACCGCCAAAGCCTCGCGGATTTCCTGCAAACGCTCGTTTCAGATCACGGCGTGAATCACCTCCATTGTGAAGGTGGGGGGGCGCTGATCCGGTCTCTGGCGGAGCTGGACGCCATTGACGAATTCCATCTCACGCTGGCCGGGCACACGCTTTTCGGTGGCCTGCTTGCGCCCACCGCCACAGGTGTGCCTGCGGATTTTCTCCCTCAATCACGGGGTTTTCAAATCACCTGCTTCAATCCGCGCCAGGATTCCGGCGAGTGTTTCCTGACGTATCGCCGGGTGGGCGCTCAGTGTGCAGGGGCCTCTTTGTCATGCGCGGCACCGCCGGCACCGTGAGGCTCGTGCAATTGCTTGGTTCCGTCCGGGCCTTCGAATTCATGGCGTTCGCAGGAAACGCCCGCCAACGCGACGGCCACCAGCAGCAGGGAAAATAGTTTCATCGCCGCGCTTCATAGCCGTTCCCCCCGGAAACGCAACCCCAACGATCAGGTGATATTACACGGCGATCAAGCTAGGGAGAGCAAAGCATCGAGGTAGGTGATGTCGAGCATGGCGCGGCAGGGTAGTTTGTCGCGGTAGGCGTGCTGGTAGATCGTCTCGTGACTCACCTATCCCAAAGAGTGCTTGGCGAGCCAGTCGCTGATCTGCTCGGGGCTCCATTATTCCTCGCATATCTTGAGCTCAATGAGATTCCAGAGCTCGGGATCAAGGCTGCGGCCCTTCCATTCTCTGGAATCGGCATGCTCTTGGGCAGCCATGAAGCAGTAGGTCTTGGAAGTCATTCCCGCGCGGCGCAATTCGCGGCTCAACGTCGACGGGGCTTGTCGATGGCGGCCACCACGATCATAGCTCAGCTCCTGGCCCGATTTTCGGGGTCCGCCTCAGTCTGAGGAGAAACGGCTAAACTGATTTGGTTGGCAATGGGATCATCGTAGGTGGCTTGATAACCAGAGTTCCTCTCAATCGCCGCTGAGCTTTTGAAAACCAGCGCGGAGCATCACATGTCCGTGGGGCATTAAGTTCTCGGCAAACGCAGACCGAATGTCTGCGTAATCCGAATCTTGAAACTGGAGTCACTATGACGATTTATCTGTATTTGTCCCTTATGCCGGAAGCTTTAATCGCTTCGCATCTCCCGCCTGAAGAGTATGGCGCTTATTTGGCGCTTGGCTCGAAAAAGCGCTCACAAGGCCAGGCGATCTTTTTTAAACTCTCCGAGGCTTACGCTAAGGAAAAGCTCGATGCCTACAAGGATGTAGCGGAGCTTCGTGATGGTCGCATCCGCCGTTCCGCCTATTTGAGTATCCACCGCGTGCTTGAGCAAACGCCGCTTGATGCTATTGAATCGCTTCATTTGACTTCGAATGACGGCCATGTGCTCGCTCTGCAGCCAGCGGAGTATCAGCCTTTGCCGGGTCCGAGGTTTCATCTCTATCAAGAATTTTGTCCGGTGACACCACGCGTTGTGAGTGAGCTTGAGCCCAAAGAATTCGCGGCCACCATCACGGATATGAGCCGTGCGGTCTCGTTGCCGGCATTGGTTTTCGCCGAATTGATATTGGAGCGTTTAGGCGACGATCCCGAGGCGAATGGAGTGGAAAACCTACCCTACGGCAATTTGGAGCATTTGCGCGATTGTCTCAGGGAATTACGTGCGAAAAGCGGCAAATCCACCAAGTTGGTGGTCCGTCACCTTGAGCAGGACGTGCTTTTCCGTACGATTCATCGTGGGTTTTTCGTGGCTGGCCAAGGGGGGGCGTTCCGTTTCTTCCCGATGCCGACGCGCAGCGAGTTGGAGACCATTCATTACTCATGGTGGCGTTCCGCGCTGCGGACTACCGGTTTTTAATCCAACTCTTATCTATCAACAAATTTTCTGATGCAATCAAATCTTTTTTGGCTGATACCAGCCGCTTCACTTTTCGCCTTGGGATTTGCTTACTGGTTTTTCCAACGCATGGTCGCCTGCGATGAAGGCACACCTCTCATGAGAGAAATCGCGCAGCACGTCCGCGAGGGCGCGATGGCGTATTTAAAACAACAGTACAAAGTGGTGGCGATTGTTTTCGCCATCATGACGTTGGTCTTCGTGTGGCTGGCTTACGGTCTTCATCTGCAAAACAAATGGGTGCCCTTCGCCTTCCTTACCGGCGGTCTGTTTTCCGGACTTGCCGGTTTTTTTGGCATGAAAACCGCGACTTATGCCTCCGCGCGGGTCGCTCATGCCGCCCATCAATCGCTGGACGCCGGCCTTCGACTCGCCTTCCGCAGTGGTGCGGTGATGGGCCTGGTGGTGGTTGGTCTCGCGCTGTTGGATATTTCAATTTGGTTCATTGTATTGAACAAGTTCGTGACGGCGGCGTCTGAGTCTCAACGGTTGATGGTGATCACGACCACCATGTTGACCTTCGGTATGGGTGCTTCGTTGCAAGCGCTCTTTGCCCGGGTGGGTGGAGGGATCTTCACCAAGGCGGCGGACGTCGGTGCCGACCTCGTCGGCAAGGTGGAGGCTGGTATTCCGGAGGATGATCCGCGTAACCCGGCAACCATTGCCGACAATGTGGGTGACAACGTGGGTGACGTGGCTGGAATGGGTGCCGACCTTTACGAATCCTATGTGGGATCGATTCTCGCCACCGCTGCGCTGGGAGCCGCCGCCTTCACTCAGGCCGGCCAGAATGAAAACGCCTTCAAAGCCATACTCGCACCCATGGTGGTGGCGGCCATTGGCACGCTGCTTTCGATTATCGGGATCTTCGCCGTTTATGTCAAAAAAGGTGCTTCGCAAAAAGATTTGCTCAATGCTCTGGGCCGCGGTGTGAATCTCAGTTCGTTGCTGATTTTCTTTGCCTCATTTTTCATCTTAAAAGCGCTCGATCTACCAAATTATACCGGCATTTGGGGTGCTATTGTTGTGGGCCTTATTACCGGAATCGTCATTGGCAAGGCCACCGAGTATTTTACCTCGCAGGAGTATAAGCCTACCAGGAATATTGCGGAAAGCGCAGCTACCGGCCCTGCTACCGTGATCATTTCCGGTCTTGGAACGGGCATGCTATCCACCGTAGTGCCTGTGACGGCGGTTGTTGTCGGCACGACGCTGGCCTACTGTTTTGCGGCTGGAGACTGGCACTTCTCGTCGGACAACATCGGCATGGGGCTTTACGGCATCGGCATCGCCGCTGTCGGGATGCTTTCCACCTTGGGCATCACTCTCGCCACAGACGCTTACGGCCCGATTGCCGACAACGCGGGTGGCAACGCCGAAATGGCTGGTCTTCCACCGGAAGTGCGGCGTCGGACGGATGCGCTTGATTCGTTAGGCAATACGACGGCGGCGACCGGCAAGGGATTCGCCATTGGCTCCGCCGCGCTGACGGCGCTCGCCCTGCTCGCTTCCTATGTGGAGGAGCTCAAGATGGCGATGCTTCATGCCGGGCAGACTACGATGGAAGTGGCCAATGTGGAGGTGCCTATTATCAGCGCGACGTTGACTCAGTTCATGACGCATTTCGAAGTTCATCTGCTCAATCCGAAGGTGATACTCGGGGTTTTCGTCGGCTCGATGATGTCCTTTGTCTTTTGTGGGCTTACCATCAATGCGGTTGGCCGCGCGGCCCAAAGCATGGTGGAGGAAGTGCGCCGTCAGTTTAAGGAGAAACCCGGAATTCTCAAAGGTGAGGACAAGCCGGATTACGCGCGTTGCGTCGCGATTTCGACCGTTGGTGCCCAGCGTGAAATGATCTTGCCCTCCATGTTGGCCGTGCTGGTTCCCATTGGAGTTGGTTTGATTTTCGGAGTTCCGGGTGTCTTCGGCCTTCTCAGCGGCGGCCTTGCCACAGGTTTCGTGCTCGCAGTCTTCATGGCCAACTCCGGTGGTGCGTGGGATAACGCCAAGAAATACGTCGAAGAAGGCCATCTCGGAGGCAAAGGTTCGCCAGCCCACAAGGCGACCGTGATCGGTGATACGATCGGCGATCCTTTCAAGGACACTGCTGGCCCCAGCTTGAACATTCTGATTAAGCTGATGAGCATGGTATCGATCGTCACAGCTGGTGTGAATATTGCTTTCACCCTGTTTTGAGGCGTGCGTGATTCGGGAGATTTACCATTGAGCCGTCACTCTGTTTTCGAAGTGCAAAGTGTCGCTTGAATCTTGTGGATCCTCCCGTCAATGTCCGCCGCGTGATCCCCAACGTCCTCGCAGAACGCTACGCCTCGCCCGCCCTTCAAGCCATTTGGTCCGCCGAGGGGCGGATTGTGCTCGAACGTGAATTTTGGATTGCCGTGATGAAGGCCCAGCGTGATCTGGGGCTAGATATTCCTGCGGATGCGATTGCGGCCTATGAGCGGGTGAAGGGCCAGGTGGACGCAGCTTCGATCATGGCGCGGGAAAGAATTACCCGCCACGATGTCAAAGCGCGGATCGAGGAGTTCAATGAACTCGCCGGCCATGAGCAAGTCCACAAGGGGATGACGTCGCGCGATCTCACGGAGAATGTCGAGCAGCTCCAGGTTTACCGCTCGCTGCTTATTGTGCGGGATAAAACCATTGCCGCATTGGCTCGGATGCGTGTTCGCTCCGAGGAATGGAGTGATCTCGTGCTGACGGCACGCACGCACAACGTGGCGGCTCAGCCGACGACACTTGGCAAGCGGGTGGCGATGTTTGGTGAGGAGTTGCTTTCCGCGCTCGAGGCGTTGGAGACGGTGATTTCGCACTATGCCGTGCGCGGGCTGAAAGGCGCGGTTGGCACGCAGATGGACCAACTTTCGTTGTTTGAGGGCGATATGAAAAAGGTGGCGGACTTGGAACAACGAGTCGTCGGCCATCTTGGCATGCCTGCTGTCTGGACGAATGTAGGGCAGGTTTATCCGCGTTCGCTGGATTTCCGGGTGGTGGCGGCTTTGACGGATCTTTGCTCCGGCCCGTCCTCGTTGTGCAAAACCTTGCGGCTGATGGCAGGCCATGAGACGGCGAGCGAGGGATTTGCGCCAGGCCAGACTGGTTCCAGCGCGATGCCGCATAAGATGAACTCCCGCTCGTGCGAACGCGTGAATGGTTTCCATGTCATTCTCAAGGGTCACCTCGCGATGGCCGCCGGACTGGCGGGCGATCAATGGAATGAAGGGGATGTTTCTTGCTCGGTGGTCCGCCGGGTGATGCTTCCCGACGCGTTTTTCACCATCGACGGAATGTTCGAAACTTTCCTAACCGTTCTTGATCAAATGGACGCCTACGAGGCGGTGATCGCGGCGGAGACGGCGCATTATCTGCCCTTCCTGATGACCACCACAATTATGATGGAAGCGGTGAAAGCCGGGGTCGGTCGAGAGTCGGCGCACAAGGCGATCAAGGAACACGCCGTGGCCACGGTGAATGATCTCCGTGCAGGTAAAATCGACCGTAATAATTTGATAGATCGACTCGCCGATGACGAACGACTGGGCCTCTCGCGTGCGGCATTAGATGCCATTCTCGCAAGCGGTGACCGGGAATCTGGTGCTGCGAAAGCGCAGATCGTGGCCTTTGCTGAGGCGGTGGGGAAACTTCAAGCCGCGCATCCCAAGGCGGCGGCGTATGGGCCGGGATCGATCCTCTGACTATTTATCCCAAGGGCCATCGGTGGGCGCTCCGGCTGTTTTAGGCGTTGGCTCTGGAGCCGGCGCTGGGTTAGGTTCAGTAGCCGGTGCTGGTTCAGTAGCCGGTGCTGGTTCAGGAACCGGCGCAGGCGTTGGTTCAGGGACTGACTTAGGGGCGAATGCATCCTCTGGTTCAGGGAGAGCCGGAGGAGGAGGGGGATTGGCGACCAATTGCTCAACGAGATCGGTTTTGGAAACCGGGACAATAATAGTGTAGGCCGTATCTCCGGGCCTGACTGAGACGTTGGTGCCATCCAAGCGGAGGAGTTTTGCAAGGCTACCGGCCGCGACGGTGATCGTGAGTCCCGACGATTCATCGGAAAATCGGGTTTCTTCCTTGAGAGTGACTTTTTTAGGCAGTTGTTCAGGGGTCAGACTGGCGAGATAAACCCCCGTCGCGTCTTCTGGTAGATTGCTTGTTTCCGGCGCTGAATGTTTCTCAGCAGTGCTAGGCTTTGGACTGCTCCCGATGACTTGATCTCGCAGCGTTGGCTCAGTAACATAGCCTAAAATACCGGCACCGACTGTTCCGAAAAGGATCAAAAAAAGTTTCATATGATGTGGATACGTAGCTGTCGCATCCTTACTTGGAAAGGATTTAAGGGGGGATTCGTTTATTTGCTGATATTTTGTTCTAGGTGCGCGAGGGCTTTGGCGAAGCTGGCGTTGGCGAGGAAATGGCGCAAGCGGGGATCGATCGGTCCGGGCTGTGCGATCGGCCATGCGGTGATTTCTTCCGAAACCTGTTGAAGCGCTGCCAATTGGCCGCCGGGATCGCTGTCGCGCCAAGCATGATCGGCAATGATCGCCTCGCGGCGGCGGAGAGATTTCATCAAATCATCGGTAGTGGTCATGGCGGATTTAAACACGCGTTCCAAGCCACTGCCAGCGGATAAAAAGTGCCGATGGCAATTGAAAATGCATTGCCAAGGCGGCCTTTTGGACTGCTAAATCGCCCTACGGTCATGCTGCCGTTATGACGTATTTTTAAAGAAAAAAAAGGACCGGATTCCGTTAAGAAATCGGGTAGGAATAGTCACCAAACACACAAAACCATGAATTCATCAGATCGTTTCCCAAATCCGCCAGCGGGTTCATTTCCCCGGCGTTCTTTTCTCAAGACCACTCTCGCCGCAGGCGGGGCCAGTATTTTCGCCCCGCAATTGCTGTTTGGAGCGCCCGGCAAGGCGGCACCAAGCGCGCGTGTGAACTTGGCCTGCTGTGGTATCGGCAATCGTGGTGCGGAAGTGATCAAGGCCTTGGATGCTACCGGGTTGGTCAATATTGTGGCGCTGTGTGATACGGACATGGGAGCCAAGCACACACAAGGCATTCTCAAGATGTTTCCCAAGGCGCAGCAGTTTCAGGATTTCCGGAAAATGTTCGACAAGATGGGCAAGGAAATCGAAGCGGTCAGCGTGGGGACGCCGGATTTCTCACATTTCCCGATCGCAATGTTGGCGATGTCCTTGGGTAAGCATGTCTATTGCGAAAAACCGATGGCCCACAGCTACCGGCAGGTTGAGCTCATGATGGCGGCCGAGAAAAAATACAAGGTGGCGGCGCAGATGGGCAACCAGGGACATTCGGAGGCCGCTTACTTTCAATTCAAAGCATGGACGGAAGCCGGGATTATCAAAAACGTCAGCAAAATGCAGGCGTTCATGAACAATCCGCGCCGCTGGCATGGGAAAAAATTCGCGGATTTCCTGCCGCAGGAGTCGGTTCCTAGCACGCTCGATTTCGACACCTGGTTGGCGACCGCCGAAGAGCACAAATACAATGGCGGCTACATGAATGGTGAGTGGCGCTCATGGTTTGATTTCGGCAACGGTGCGCTCGGTGATTGGGGCGCGCACATTTTTGACACGGCCCATGAGTTCTTGAACTTGGGACAACCTACCGTGATCGACCCGGTGAAAATGGAAGGCCACAGCCAGTTGATCTTCCCGCAGGAGTGCACTTTGTCATTCAAATTTCCGGCCCGTGGTGAGCTGCCTCCGATGGAGTTGACTTGGTATGAAGGCCAGAATAACACGCCACCGCTTCCCTCAGATTTCGGAGCGGCCGTGGTGGATGCCAACATTCCACCGCCGAGCACCGGCAAGGTCGACACCAATAAGCAACCGCCTGGTAAGGTCATTTATGGTGAGGGTCTGACATTCAAAGGCGGCTCACACGGGGCCGCGTTGGTCATCATCCCGCCATCCAAGGCGAAAGATATGAAGTCGAAACTGCCCGAAGTTCCGAAAAGCCCGTCCGACCACTTCAAGAATTTCATCTTGGCCTGCAAGGGCGAGGAGACCTGCCGTTCGTCCCTCGCGGTGGCGGGTCCATTGTGCAAGACCATGGCGCTGGGCGTCATCGCCCAACGCGTGAATGCCAAACTGGAATTCGACCGCGAAACGCAGCAAATCACCAATCACAAGGTCGCTAACGGTTTGTTGGCCGGAGTGACGCCCCGTGAGGACTGGCTCCAGTATTATAAGCTGTAAACCGGGCGATTCACCGACAGCTTGAGATAAGTTTTCCGCTGGATATGAATTCTGCGGCGCGCTGTTTCGCATCATCGAAGATGTGAAAATGCTCGAGATGATGCCGGAGAAAAAGGTGGAGGTAACAGACACCGGTCGATCTTCGAGAAGGATCGGTGTCCTTTCCTTATGGCTGGAACAGGCGACAATAATGCGCTACTTGCCTTCGTGAGACAGGGGTGAATCATCTTGGCGGTTCGAACAGATTGAGCAGCATTTCAACACCATGATGAAAACCACTATTTTTCCGTTTTTTTCCGTGCTGTTGTTAGCAGGATGTCAGCCAAAGTGTCACTTCCAATGATAAGTCCGGAGCCGTGAATGAATCAAAGGGGCTGGTGGTAAGCGCTGCGCAGCCGTCACCGCACTTCGAGGCTGTTTTGAAGCAGTTGGATGTCGGGGGCTAGGTGCTGCACTTTGAGGATCATGAGGGGCAGCGCGAGATTTGGATCGTTTTTTTGGAGCTTATCAAGAAGGCCGTTCCCGAAAGTGTATCATTGGGAGACTTGGATACGGCTATTATGGTGGACGAGTTAGGTCTGTGCAGTGCGGCGGCCAGCAGGCACAGCCTTGTGAAGGATGATGATCACTGGCTTTTGCGCCACTACTCGCATCACCCGGACGGCTTACCCGAGGTGTATGGACTGTGGGGGGGGGTGAAACCTTTTGCGGTCGCCACGCTCCCGGCTTCGACCGATGTCGCGTTTGAAGGTCGTTTGAATGCCCGCAACATGCCGAAGATGATGCGTCGGCTCGCGAAGCCAGTGGGTAGCTCGTATACAGTGGGTAGCTCGTATAAAGTGGAATCCGCGTTGAAGGAGATGTTGCCGATCGGGCTGACCCTGGACGGGGTGCTGTCCCAAGCGAGCATGGATGTGCTGCTGAGCTTGGAGGTTGCGAAGACGGGATCGAAGCAAATGCCGGTCATGCCAAAGGCATTCGTCCTGAAGCTCCGCACGGAGAAAGTGCTGGTGGCGGCGTGCAAACCATTGTTGTCAAATGCTCTGGGTGAGGCCAAGACCATTCCTCAAATAGGGGCTCTGGCCTGCACGCGCAGCATGGCGGACACTGAAAAAGGGCATGAGCCTCCTAACCACGAAGATTGGTGAAATGGGAATGGTCTTGGCTTTCCGTGTTGCGGCGACCTGATTTCCTAACTTGCATTTTTAATGAGTCTGCCGGTTCTGGCGGGAAATCATGATGGTTGAAAAGATCAGGCAGCCGATGACGATGAAGGCGAGAAACAGCGCGCAGTAGCGTTGGGTTTCTAACGTATCCTCGGGCTCGACGAAAATCGCCTGTTTTGTAGGCGGTGGATCGGCGGCCCATGGTAAGGGTTTTTTTAAGGCAAGGAAGACGTCCCGGGTTTTCGTATTGCGGTAATCGTTGCGGAAGGTTTCCGCCTCGCGAATCATCAGATCGATCCGCTCGTTGACGAAAAACGCGGATGCCGGGCGCGCCTTGCGGTCGTCGTCCGGCCAGATTTTCATGGTTTCCACTTCGAGGGCGGTGCCTGAGGACGAGATTCTGCGGATTCTGCTGACGAGATCGGCGGCTTCTTTTTTGTTGTTAGCCCCGGCGGCGAGCAGGCGACGCAGTCCTTCCTTGGCGAGGTCGAAGCGGATGGCATCCTTCTCGGATATGGTTTGATCGACTTGGCGGGCGCGATCGATCCGCCGTTGCAGTCGGATGCGTTCGATTTCAAAGGGATTGCGTACGGCTTGGGCGACGATCATTCCTTCGTAGGCATAGCGCAGAGGCATGATGTGGGCGGGCACGGGCACGCCTCCACGGTCGCGGATGTTTTTGGACTCTTCGAAAAGGCCGTGATTCATTTCCCGGTAGGGGACAAGCGCGCCGGCCAGAAGCATTTGTGGGACCAGCAGTAGAGGCACTGCGGTGAGGGCGGCGCGCTCGGACTTGACGATTGATGAGACCACCAAGGCCATCGCGGTGCCGGTCCAGGCGGTGAGCGTCATCCATGCCCAGTGATGGCTGAGCATCCCCTCGATTTCCAGAAAGTGGTTTCCCACAATCAGATAGACCAGACACTGGAGTGCGGCCACGCATCCGAGCGCCAGGAATTTTGCGGTGACGTAGGATGTGGCTCCTGGTTGGCAATTTCGCTCACGCCGCAGGATCGGGCGATCACGCAGGATTTCCGTCGCGGAGTTCGTCAAGCCGAGGAACATGGCCACCGTCGCGCTGAGAAATAGATAGGCGGGAATGTGGAGAGCGGTGGAGAAATCATAAGATCCCTCGGGTGAGGAACGTAAGGTGATGGAGATCAATGCCGCCAGTAACGGGGCTTCCAAGCAGGTGCTGTAAATCGTGCCACGATTCCGAAACTTGGAGAACAGGGAGCGCAGGAAATGGGTGGCAAAGACCGCGATGACCGCATGTAGGCGGCGCGCGGGTTTGGGTGGCAAAGGCAAGCTCTCGCCGGTTTTTGCATCGCCCAAGCGGGAGATCGGGCCGCCGCCGGTTTGCAGGGCGGTCATCAGCATCGCGCTTTCGTAGCGTTCCTGCCAGAATGATGAGGGGAAGCGCCGCGCTGCGCCTGTATTGGAGCCGCCGCCAATCGTGCTGAGCGGAGTTTCGAGCACATCGAATACGAAGTCCGCGCCAAGCGGGGATGCCGCAGTGACGGATGGATGCGCGATGCCGAGTTCATCGCAGGCGTTGCGGAAATAACTGACCATTCCCGCCGTCGATCCGAAGTAGGCGAGGCGTCCGCCGCTGTCTAACAATATTACTTTATCGAACAGGCGCAGCACCGGGGCACCGGGGCGGTGGAGTGAGGCAATGACGATTTTTTCCCGTGCCAGCGAGCGCAAGGTTTCGGCGACGTGTTCGGAATCTTTGGAAGACAGACCGGAGATCGGTTCATCGAAGAGGAAAACCTCCGCCCGGCTGCCGAGATCCAAGCCTAGATTCAAGCGGCTGCGTTCGCCACCGGAAAGGGTTTTCTCGCCGGGCGATCCGACCTTACGGCGGGCGATGGATTGCAGGCCGAGCTCGGCAAGAATGCTGTCCACGCGCCGTTCATGCTCCGCGAGCGAGAGGGCGGGGCGGCGGATCGTAATCGCATGGCGCAGGTGTTCGCGCACGGTGAGCAGGGGATTGAGAGCTTCCTCCTGCGGCATGTGTGCGATGAAGGGTATCAACTGTTCACGACGCTCATAGAGCGGGATTCCGTTGAGTTTCACCTCCCCGCGTGTCGGCTTGCGTTGTCCGGAGAGCACTGCCAGCAAAGTGCTTTTGCCGCTGCCGCTCGGACCGATGATGCAGAGCATTTCGCCGCGCTTCACTTCAAAGTCGATGTGATCCAGGGCCCGCGCTCCCGGCCCGAAATCATGGGTTAGATCCTCGACCCGTAGGGATTCGATCAGGGTCCTTTCTTCATCGAGAAAACCTTCGCTGAAACGGCAGCGCACCGACTGGCTGCCGGACAAACGGATCAACGAACCATCGCGCAAAGTGGCGGAATGGCGGACTGGAATGCCGTCCACTTGGATCAGGCCGTGACTTTCGCGGATTTGTAATTCACCCTCGGCGTGCTCGGCATCGTAGCGGATGAAGAGCACGGTTTTTGGCGAGAGTTTCTGCCCTAACAACAAGTCGCCCCGATCGAGGGCCGAGGGATCGTTTGAAACCAAATATTCCTGGCGGTCGCCGGTCAGGCGGAAGCGTCTGCCCGATTGAGTGGCCTTGCGTCGCAGGTCATGGATCGAGAGGCTGAATCCCGATTCATCGCCGAGTCGCTCATGATTCAGGCAAGTGACGATATCGCCCTTTTTCAGTGGCCCGCGGTTGCCTGCATGCAGTTCCGTATCGCGCAACGCCTCCACCACAGCCTCCAATCCGAAGCGGATCCGCAGTGAACTTTGGCGTCCGATAGTCCGTTCGGCGACGAGTCCCGCATCGCCTCTTTCCAGATAGATGGCGGGAGCGTTGCCGGTGCGTTTCACATCGAGGAAAAACACCAGGTCCTCATAGCTCAAGGTCCAGCCGGGGACGACCAAGGGTTGGCGCTCGCGCATCCGCAGGAAAGATCCGGTCTCCACCGATCGGCCGCGAATCCACAGTGGGGCGGCTCCGGTGTTTCTGACTAAAATTAAATCCCGGGCACGGTAAACGCTGAATTCATGGCCGGCGGCCGCCGGTGGCAACAAGACATCCACGCCGTTTCGCCCGAAAATCAGTCGCTCAAAGGGAAGTGCCCCCGCCTCGGACTCATTGAGTTCTCCACGCATTTCCCGCAGGATGGCCGTGCCGAAATCCGGTCGGCCCAAGCGCCGCATGAAGACCTCGAAGCTCGCCCGGTTCCGTTCCGAGCGCCCGGCGGCATCCACCAAAGTGAATAATTGAAGTCCCAGAGCTAATTTTCCAGAATCATCATAAGCGTTCTTGAGTTCCATCGCCAAGCTCTGCAAAGCCCTTGGATTTCTTACCGCCCGTTGCATCCGCCTGCTCAACCATCCGTGATCGACCTCGGGGAAGGCGCTGCGAAAAAGGTCGAGAATCAAGTCCGCCTCGAATGGGCTCAGTTCGCCGTCGAGCATGGCGAAGGCGACGAATGCATCCACCAGCACGCCCACTTGGGCGTCCGCGCCGGGCCGCAATGCGCGCAAGCGTCCGATGCCCGGAATCGTCCGCAACCAGCGCTTCAAGCGCAGCCGCCGCGACGTTGATACGGGCGGGTCTTTGGGTGAGTTGGGAGAATCCACAGCGGTGTTCTAAGCAGACAGATAGCCCGTCCGCAAGGCCTGTGCAAAAAAGGGGTTTGCTTTTCATCCGCTTCGGCTATCATTTCGCGCTCCCGGACGCATCGGCGGGGTTGGCATCCCACCACTCCCGCCGCCGCCGCCCGGTTTTTTTACGCTACCATGTCTGACTCTCCGAATCCCACTCCTCCGCCCAGTAATCCGAACCGACCTGCCGGTGATACCAATGGTTTCAATTGGCGTATGCTGGCGTTATTCGCCGTGGCTTCGGTGATTCTCGGTGTGGCCTTTTTTACCAATTCCGGCAAAGCGGTCAGCCCGATGACCTATTCCCAGTTCCGCAAAGCTTGGGATCAGGGACGGGTCGTCACCAATGATCCGAAGCGCCCACTTAAGGTCATCACCAGCGATACCGCCTATGACGCCACGATTGTCGGCTTTGCCGAGCCGCGGTTGGTGGAGCCCCAAGACCCGCAGCGGGTGAGTAAGGACTTCCGGGTTATCGTGAATCTTGATCTCCAAGGTGATGCGATCCGCGACATTCTGGGCGACAGCGTGCGCATGCAGCAGATCGCCGCCACCACTGAGACTCCGCTCGAAGGCGATGTGGAAACCCTATCGTTGGCGGAGCTCCGCAAGGCCCTCGCTCTCGAGCAGGTCAAGACTTCGGATCCCATCAACCCGCTCCGCATTCTTACCACGTCTGCCAACCGCGATGCCGTCATCGTGGGCACCCGCGAAATCGTGACCAATCTGGTCGCCCCCAAAGATACAACCGGAAAGGCCCTTGAGGCCGCCCCGTTTAAAGTCGAGGTTTCTACCGTTATTCAGGGCGAAGAACTTCGTGAGCTGGTCAAAGATAAGGCGGTCTACGAGCGCACCACGGACTATCTGAAGAATGCGTTGTTCACCTTTTTGCCATTCCTTCTGATTATCGCCATTTTGTTTTTCCTGTTTCGCCAGCAAATGAAATCCGCCGGACGCGGAGCCATGTCCTTCGGTAAAAGCAAGGCCCGTCTGCTCACGATGGATCGCAATAAGGTCACCTTCAAAGACGTCGCCGGCATCCAGGAAGCCAAGGAGGAGTTGTTTGAAATCGTCGATTTCCTCCGCGATCCGCGCAAGTTTCAGAAACTCGGCGGCTCCATTCCCAAGGGGGTGCTCATGGTTGGCGCGCCCGGCACTGGCAAAACCTTGCTCGCCCGCGCCATCGCCGGTGAGGCGGATGTCCCGTTCTTTTCGATCTCCGGCTCGGACTTCGTCGAAATGTTTGTCGGCGTCGGCGCATCCCGCGTCCGCGACATGTTCGAACAAGGGAAAAAACATGCGCCCTGCTTGATTTTTATCGATGAAATCGACGCCGTTGGCCGCCATCGCGGTCATGGGATGGGTGGCGGTCACGACGAACGCGAACAAACGCTCAACCAATTGCTCGTCGAAATGGACGGCTTTGACACCCAGGAGGGCGTCATCATCATCGCCGCCACCAACCGCCCGGACGTGCTCGATCCTGCGTTGCTGCGTCCCGGCCGATTCGACCGCCAAGTCACGATCAATTTACCCGACGTCAATGGCCGCGAGGAAATCCTGCGCGTCCACGTCAAGAAGATCAAACTCGCCGCTGGTGTGGATCTCTCGAAAATCGCCCGAGGCACTCCCGGATTTTCCGGCGCGGAACTCGCGAATCTCGTCAATGAATCCGCATTGCTCGCCGCTCGCCGCGGGCTGAGCGCTGTGACACTCGACGAAATGGAAGAGGCACGCGACAAAGTCCGCTGGGGACGCGAACGCCGCAGTCTCGCCATGTCCGACAAGGAAAAAACCGGCACCGCCTGGCACGAAGCCGGTCACGCCTACCTCAACATGGTGTTGCCCGATACCAACCCGCTTCATAAAGTCACCATCATCCCGCGCGGGCCCTATCTCGGCGCGACGATGTATTTGCCGGAGGGTGATAAGTATTCCACGCAGAAAAAAGAGGCGCTCGCAAATCTCATCGTCACGATGGGTGGGCGTATTGCCGAATCATTCCACAGTGACGATGTTTCTAACGGCGCATCCGGCGACATCCGTCAAGCCACCTCGCTCGCCCGCCACATGGTTTGCGAATGGGGCATGAGCGACCAACTCGGCATGGTGGAATACGGCGAAGGCGATAGCCCGGTTTTCCTGGCCCGGGACATGACTAAATCCCGCAATTACTCGGAGGAAACTGCCCGTGTCATCGATTCTGAAATCAAACGCTTCATCGATGATGCGTATGCGACCGCCGAACGCGTCCTCAATGAAGGCCGCGATAAGGTGGAACTCATCGCCAAAGCCTTGCTAGAGTTTGAGACGCTCGATGCCGGCCACCTGCGCGACATCATCGATTTCGGTGAGATGAAAAACCCGCCAACAGCGCCCAAGCCACCGCCCGTTCCGGAGGAATTAAAGAAGAAACCCGCGGCAAAATCATCCACGGAAGATTCCCACGAGGATGACGGCCCGATTCCCGGAGCTGTCGGTGCTACCGCTTAAGAAGCGCTGCCGCGCAGCGCTTCAGTGACCGGGGGTGGGGGTGGGGGAATCGCAAGAATTTCACAGTCCTAAATCCCAGCCTTCTTATATGGATTTCAGGCATGGAAAGCAGATTCTTTTTTTTCTTTTCGGTTGCGGCGAACGGTCTCCGGGATACTCTGATCTCGACTGCTGTGTACGACAATTTTGGAAGCTGGCCCGAACCGATATGATTTAACCGGGGTCATCTTCCGGTGTCCAATGTCATGCCCTTACGGGAAGACAGAAAACCACCGGACGACCCCACTTATAGAGTTTACGGAACGTGGCTCACAGCCCCAATGACGGCACAGCGGTCTTTTTTATTTATAGCATTTTCTTCCAGACTTCCGGTTTGAAGCCGGTGAGCGCCTTGCCATTGCCTATGAGAAACGGGCGCTTGACGAGGTTGCCATTTTTCGAAAGCAGATCGAAGACTTCGGTTTCGGTGAGGGTGGGCAGTTTGTCCTTCATGCCGAGCGCGCGGTAGTCCATGCCCGATGTGTTGAAGAGCTTCTTTATGTCTCCGCTGAGGATATGGAGAGCGGCTTTCAGTTCGGCAGGCGTCGGCGGAGTTTCTCGGATGGCCAGCGTTTGATGGGGAATGCCGTGAGTTTCAAGCCACTTGATGGCGTCCCGGCAGGTGCTGCATTTTTGATAGATATAGACTTTGAACATCGCCGGAGGATTGCAGCCCGATGTGGATGATGCAAGGCGGGGAATTTACCAAGTCCTCGTGTTGCTCTGCGCACACGGGGCTTGCACGGTCGGTGAAACGTGTTACGAGTCTCCGCCTAAAGCCATGCCCAACTACGATTACGAATGTCAGAAATGTGGAGAACGCTTCGAGGTGTTTCAAAGCATGAACGATGCGAAACTCACCGATTGCCCGCAGCAAGCGTGCGAGGTTCAGGTGAAGCGCCTGCTCGGCACCGGTGGCGGCATTATTTTCAAGGGTGCCGGTTTTTATCAGACGGATTATCGTTCGTCCTCATACCAAGCCGGAGCCAAAGCGGAAAATAGCTCCGGCAAGACCGAAAGCGCCACCGTTGCGCCCGCCGCCGCCCCAAAAGCAAAAGCGGAGTGATTTTCCACCGGTGGACCAAGCCCCGTCACGCAACTTTGAGTTAAAACCGAGAAATTTTCCATTTCCCGCTTGCCAGCCCCCGGCGGTCTGCTAAATCACCCGCCCCGCAGCGTCTCCAGAGCAGTCTGGAGGCCCTTTGCGTTCACGCGAAATTCACGCACATCATGGCACGTATCCTAGGTATTGAAATTCCCAATGAGAAGCGCATCGAAGCTTCTCTCCCCTACATGTTTGGCATCGGCCGCCCAACGGCAGCCAAAATCCTCGAACATGCAGGGATCGACCCGAACATCCGCACTGGTCAACTCAGTGAGGATCAACTCGTCCGCATCGCTCAGGTGATTCAAACCGAAGCGATCATGGTCGAAGGCGATCTTCGCCGTGAGCGTCAATCGCAATTGAAGCGTTTGACCTCGATCAATTGCTACCGCGGCATCCGTCACAAGCGTGGCTTGCCGGTCCGTGGTCAGCGCACCCGGACGAATGCCCGCACCCGTAAGGGCAAGAAGAAGACCGTGGGCGTGAAGAAATAATTTTAGTTAACACTCATGTCCGAAGAAACCAACCAAGATGCTGCCGTAGAGTCGGCAGTTGAGCCCATAGCAGCTCCAGAACCCGCCACCACTCCTGCTCCTGAAGCAGCCTCCCCGACGCCTGCTGCTCCCGCAGCGGCCGCCGTTGAAGGCGCGCCGAAGAAGGAAGCCAAACGAGACATTTTCGCCGAAATCGGCGGAGGTGAAGAGGAAATCAAGATTCACAAGGCCAAAGGTGCCAAGAATGTGATTCGCGGCATCGTCCACGTGACTGCGACTTTCAACAACACCCTCGTCAGTGTGACGGACGCCAATGGCAACGCCATCGGTTGGTCAAGCGCCGGCAAGATGGGCTTTAAGGGTTCCCGCAAGAGCACGGCTTACGCTGCTCAGGTGGTTTCGCAAGACGCCTGCCGCCAAGCGATGGGCCACGGACTTAAGGAAGTGGATGTGCGCGTGAAGGGTCCGGGTTCGGGCCGTGAATCCGCTGTCCGCGCCGTGCAAGGTCTGGGTCTTGAAATCCTTTCCATTCGCGACGTGACTCCGATCCCTCACAACGGCTGCCGTCCGAAGAAGGCTCGCCGCGTTTAATCCCAATTTTAGAATTACTCCATCATGGCACGTTACACAGGTCCCCGCGCGAAGATCAGCCGCCGTTTCGGCGTTTCTCTCTTCGGCCCATCGAAGGCATTCGAACGCCGCAATTTTCCACCAGGCCAGCACGGTGTGCGCGCCGGTCGGAAGAAGAAAAGCGAATATTCCGTCGCCCTTGGCGAAAAGCAGAAACTCCGTTTCCAATACGGTGTGCTCGAAAAACAATTTCGTGGCTACTATGAGGAAGCCGCTCGCCGTCGTGGCGTTACGGGTGTTATTCTACTCCAACTTCTGGAAACCCGTCTCGATAATGTTTGCTACCGCGCTGGTTTCGGCAATAGCCGCCAAGCGGCCCGCCAACTCGTCAATCACGGTCACGTTCTTGTGAACGGCCGCTGCGTTGACATCGCAAGTTTCCAGGTCAAGCCCGGCGACATGATCAAAGTCGGCGCCAAGCCTTCCTCACAGCAACTCGCCCTCCGCATGACCGATCTCACCCAGGCGATGCCGACGGTGGACTGGCTTGAAGTGGACAAGGACAAGCTCGAAGCAACGGTTTCCCGGGTGCCTGAGCGCAGCGACATTGAACCGCTCGTCAACGAGCAACTCATTGTCGAGCTTTACTCCCGCTAATCGCTTTTTTGCCGATTGGTTTTTCTCGAAACGCCCGTGCGAAAGCCCGGGCGTTTTCGTTTTTGATTGGCGGTAGGTGCCTGACGCATCCGCTCTTTGCGTGTGAAATCAAATTGCACATGGAGCAAGTCGCGGGCGCGCCTTGCGAGATTCTCAAGTTATCAGGAATTCTTTTTGCCTTTTCAGTTCATCTCTGCGATTTCCCCACCGGGAGTTGCTTTAATCTTCCATCAGACATGTTTAAACCGCCTCTTTTTCTCATTTGATGTCCACTAATCGAAAGATGCTGATTCAGCTCACTTGGAGGCGCTTTCGCAGCGCGATTCAAATGTTGATTCGGTCTGAACAAGGCCCCAAAGCGATGATTTTCGCGGCGACCTTGGTGGTCATGATGCTTGGTATCAACGGACTCAACGTGCTCAACAGCTACGTCGGCCGGGATTTCATGTCGGCGATCGAAAACAAGAATCTTTCCGTGTTTCAAGCGCAGGCGCTTTTGTATGTTTTGGTGTTCATCGCTTCGACGGTGGTGGCGGTATTGTATCGTTTTACCGAGGAGCGACTCGGCATCCTATGGCGAGAACAATTAACATGGCGGCTCACTGAAGCTTATCTGAGCCAACGGGCATACTATCGGCTCGACTCCGCCACTGGAGTCGCCAATCCCGACCAACGGATCTCGGAGGACGTCCGGGCATTCACGACCACCACGTTATCATTTTTGTTGCTCATCATCAATGGCACTCTCACCGCCGTTTCATTTTCCGGCGTTTTGTGGACGATCAGCCCGCGACTCTTCTCCGTGGCAGTGGTTTATGCCATTTGCGGATCGGCTTTGACGATATTGTTAGGAAAACGGTTGATCCGCCTCAACTATCACCAATTCGATATGGAGGCGAATTTCCGCGCCGATCTGATTCATGTGCGGGAAAACTCCGAATCCATTGCCCTTGCCCATCGCGAAGGACGTTTTAAAGCGCGCTTGAAAAAGCGCCTGGACGCTCTGGCCGGCAACTTTCGCAGGCTCATCCGCATCAACCGCAACCTCGGATTTTTCACGAGCGGATATAACTATTTTATTCAGATCATTCCGGCGCTCATGATCGCCCCGCTGTTTATTGCGGGTGAAGTCGAGTTCGGGGTGATCACGCAGTCCACCATGGCGTTTGCGACTTTGCTTGGTGCCTTTTCGCTTATCGTGACGCAGTTTCAATCTATCTCGGCCTTCACGGCCGTCACCGCGCGGTTGCACATGCTTAGCGACGCGATCGAAAAAGCCCACCAAACGACTCCCTGTGCGATTCAGATGTTGGAGGATCCGTATCGGGTTTGTTATGAAAACGTGACCCTACAGACGTGCGATGGATCGCGAATCCTCATTGACGACCTTAACCTTGAAATCCGCCGTGGCTCGCGCTGGTTGTTCTCGGGCATCGATGACGCGCCGAAGGTGGCGTTGTTCCGTGCGACCGCCAGCGTTTGGGAATCCGGCAGTGGAACCATTACGCGACCGGGACTGGATGATATTCTGTTCCTGCCGGAACGCCCGTATTTGCCGCCAGGTCCGTTGCGAGACGTGCTGGTAAGGGTGGGGTTGGAGTCCGTCACGAAAGATGCGGAAATCATGATCGTGCTTCACCATCTCGGGTTGGAATCCACCATCGCGCGCGCCGGCGGACTTGATGCGGAAAAGGACTGGGATGATGTGTTCTCGATTGGCGAACAACACATGTTGTCGATCGCCCGGATTTTCATCGCGAAGCCCGCTTTTGTGTTTCTCGATCGCCCGGGTAGTTCGTTGCCGAAGTCCCAGATTTCCGCCATCCTTGATATGCTCACCACCCGCAATATTGGTGTCGTTATTCTCGCGAAAAACGGTGAATCCCGCCTCCACTACGATTCCAGCCTTGAAATCAAATCCGACGGGAAATGGGAGATTCACTCCGAACCTAATGCAACTCCTAGCGATCATCACGACGACCCGCGTGACTTGAGTTGTTGAAAATCAGGCTGCGGATTTTTGGCCGCTCATTCCTCATGGAGCGGCGGAACATGTCCGCCGAAGACCATGAAGAGCCAATGAATTGAGGAAACCACGTTTCATCGTCGTCGCATGGTCAGGGCGAACACGTTTCGCCCCTCCGTAATTCGTGGTGATCTCGGGTTCTTCGTGATTTGTTCGATCCGACTTGCCCAAAGTGCTCCGGCGGGGCATGGAGGGGGCGTGACGCGTGACCTATCAACCGAGCCGGCTTGGGAGGAGAAAGATCTGGGGCAACCGCTGCCGGATTCTGCTCACGCATGCTCGGTTTGCCTACCGACATGGGATGCGGTGGTGGGCTATGAGGAAGGCCGCGATAAAGTATTGAAACGATTGCGGATGGGGTATCCGCGGTTTTTCAGGCATCCGACGGTGGAGCGTTTGTTCAACAATGCGAAGGCGGAGGTGGCGGGGGAGAATGAGGAACTGATCGTGTTGCCGACTCGCGCCTCGGTGCAGCGTGCGCATCGCTGGGTGGAGCGCCGTGCGGAGACTGCGGTGCGCACGGCGAGTTTCCATGGCTTGCAGGCCTTGGTTGTGCCGGCCAAGGCTCAGGCGGCCGCGAATTCTTACTGGAGGTTTTCCGGGGAGATTGTCAGCAGCAGGCAGGCACAGGATTTCTTGGATGGAAATATGCGTGAGGGCTCAAAATCTCATTTGATTGCCAGGGCGCTTACGAAGTTCACAGGTTCGACTCCAGAAAACACCTTCGTTTTTGCCAGTGGAATGGCGGCGATCACCTCGGTGTTGCGGGCGCTTCCGGGAGTGGCCAATGGCAAGAAGACGTTGCAACTGGAGTTTCCATACGTCGATTGCCTGAAGGTGCAGGAGCATTTCGGGCACGGCGTGGTGTATTTGAATGAGGCCTTCGGTGAATCGTTCGATGAGGCGTTGATGCGGATCCGCCAAGGGGAATTCGCCGGAGTTTTCACCGAGTTGCCCAGCAATCCTCTATTGCGGTCGGTGGATTTGGTGCGAGTTGCACAAGCTTGCAACGAGGGTGGCACGCCCTTGATTGTGGATGATTCCGCGAGCGGCCCGCTGAATGTCGATTCCCTACGTTTCGCCGATGTGGTGACGGGCAGTCTCACGAAGTGGGTTTCCGGTGCGGGCGATGTGATGGCGGGGATGGCGGCGGTGCGTGCGGATTCATCTTTTGCGGAAACTCTTTGCGAATCGTTGGCGATCGATGCCGCTGAAACCGCGCCGCTGTATATTGGCGATGCGGAAGTTTTGCTTTATAATATCAACGGTTATGCAAAGCGGATGCAAACGGTGAATGCCAACGGTTTGGAGCTTGCGGAATGGTTGGCGAATCATCCGGCGGTGGCGCAGGTATGGCATCCATCCCAAGGTGATCGGCGCAATTATGACATGGTGATGCGCAAGGATGGTGGATACGGCGGTTTGCTTTCCTTCGTGCTTAAAGCTCCGAAAAAGACGCCGAAAGTTTATGACGCGTTGCGCTTGAGTAAGGGGCCGAGTTTTGGTGCCCCGTTCACCCTCGTTTGCCCGTATGTGCTGTTGGCGCACTATCATGAACTGGAATGGGCGGAAGCTTGCGGTGTTCCCGCGAATTTGTTGCGGGTTTCTTGTGGGCTGGAGCCGATTGAGACGCTCATCGCAGCGTTTCAGGAAGCCCTGACCCACGCCTGACAGCCCCGATATGACGGCATGCGGTCGAAGGCACCTTGTCCGGAGGACTCTAGTTGCAAGGTTTTCATGGAAAGTCGCGGGATTCCATGTGATGAGTTGCGCCATTCCGGTCCTCTGCTAGTATCTCGCCGAAACGTTTCTCCCATTTCGCATGTTCGGCCTCGCTCTCAAAATGCTTTTCGGCGATACGGCCAAGTATCTGATGTTGGTGGCGGGTTTGTTTTTTGCGACTTTCCTAATTGTCCAGCAGGCCTCTGTTTTCTGCGGGCTCATGATGTGGACGTCCTCCACGCTCAAGAACGTGGGCGCGCCGATTTTTGTGGTCGAGGAACGTGTTGAGCAGATCAATGAGATCAATCCACTGCGTGACACGGACGTCTCGAGAGTGCGCTCGGTCACCGCGGTTCGCTGGGCGATGCCCTTGTATTCCGGCATCCAGCGAGTGCGCTTGGAGAGTGGCAGTTTCAAAACAGTGCAACTTCTCGGCATCGATGCCGCCTCGCTAGCTGGGGCACCCGCCCGGATGGTGGAGGGAAATCTGGAGGACCTCCGGCTGCCCAATACGGTCATCATCGACGAGCTTGCCGTCACGCGCTTGTCGGAAGACCGGAATCACCCGATCCAGGTTGGCGATCGTTTTGAGATCAATGACATCGAGGCCCGCGTGGTGGGCATTTGCAAGGCGATGCGTTCCTTCACCGGCGGTCCCTATCTTTGGACCACCTACGAACGCGCATTGCAATATACGCCGCCGCAGCGCAAGATGCTCTCCGCCGTGATTGCCGCGCCCATCGATGGCATGACCGCTGATGACGCCGCCGCTGAGATCACCCGCAAGACCGGCCTGCGCGCCTATGTGAACCGCGGATTTGGTGATAACCCGGGCGATTTCAATACCTCCACCATCTGGTGGTATGTTAGAAATACCGGCATTCCGATATCCTTCGGCACCACCGTGGTCATTGGATTTATTGTTGGCGTCGCCATCGCCTGCCAGACCTTCTATGCTTTTGTCTTGGATAATCTCACCTACCTCGGCGCGCTCAAGGCGATGGGCATGTCGAATGCCCGACTGAGCCTTATGCTTGTCATTCAGTCGGCCACGGTCGGGATGATCGGATTTGGCATCGGTTTATTGGCCACTGCGGGATTTGCCTACGCCGCCATCGAGCACCAGCAACCGCCATTTGTCATGCCATGGCAGATTCCCGTGGTCGCGTTCGTGGTCATTCAGGTCATCTGTATGATGGCCGCGCTGATGGGGATTTTCCGCCTCAGTCTTTATGAACCCGCCATGGTTTTCCGCGCATGACCGAGACTCACAAAAAGCAAGTCGTGGATGTTCGCGGTGTGGAGAAGCACTTCGGTGACGGGCCAGACCGCATTCACGTGCTCAAACAGGTGAACCTGCAGGCGTATTCCGGTGAGATCCTGATGCTCGTGGGGCCGTCCGGTTGTGGGAAAACCACGTTGCTTAGCGCCATTGCCGGCACGCTGCGGATCGAGAGCGGCGAGATCGAGGTGTTCAACAACCCGCTGCACCGCATGTCCGGTGGCGCGTTGACCCGTTTTCGTGCGGAGCACATCGGCTTTATTTTCCAACAGTTCAACCTGATTCCCACTCTCAGTGTGGCCGAAAACGTCGGTGTTCCGTTACTCATTCAAGGTGTTTCGAATGGTGAGGCACGCAAACGCTCACGTGCCGCTCTGGATGCAGTGGGCCTCGGCGATCGCTGGAGAGAACGGCCTAACAAATTATCCGGCGGCCAGCAGCAGCGCGTTGCGATTGCCCGCGCGCTGGTGCACGAGCCACCGCTCGTCATCTGCGACGAACCGACCGCCGCGCTCGATGCCCAGAACGGCGAAATCGTGCTGGAGCTATTTCGAAACGTCGCGCGCTCGCCGGACCGCGCGGTGATCATTGTCACCCATGACAACCGGATTTTTTCCTATGCCGATCGCATCGCCCGCATGGACGACGGCGAGATTGTCGAGGAACGCAAGCAGGAGCATCTTCATGCGCCGCATTTTATCCACGAACACGCGATCTAACAAAAAATATTCTTAACATGGGAATTTTCTCCAAGCTCATCCGTTACGGGACCATCGTGGCAGCACCCGCCGGCGTGGTGGCCATTCTCGGCATCGCCCGTCTTCAGGCCGAGCGACAGATGCCACCTGCTGGAGATCCGCCGCTGCCGCCCGCTGCGAAACCTTACGTGCAGTCGGTGTCTGCGACCGGGATTCTGGAAGCCCTGAGTGAGAATGTTTCCATCGGTGTCCCTCAGGCCGGGCTCGTCACGGAAGTGAAAGTGAAAGTGAACGAATCGGTGAAAATCGGCGACGTGTTGTTCCGACTCGATGACCGTGATCTTCGGGCGCAGGAAGTATCTGCGAAGGCGAGGCTTGAAGTCGCCCGCGCCAATATTGCAGTGAGCGAGGCGCAGCTTGGTAAGACCAAATCCCAACTCGCACGCTTGAGTGCGGTGAGCGATCCACGAGCAGTGAGCGTGGAGGATCTGGAAAACCGCAGGCAGGACGTCGCTGTCGTCACCGCCCAGCTTGATTCCGCCCGTGCCGGAGTCTCCGCAGTGGAGGGCGAGCTCAAGAGTCTCACGCTGCTGATCGATCGTCTAACGGTCCGGGCGCCGCGTGATGGGACCGTCATTCAGGTGAACATCCGTGGCGGTGAGTATGCAGCCACCGCGCCCAAGGAGCCCGCGATGATCATCGGGGAGACCGACCGCCTGCAAGTCCGCGCGGATGTGGACGAGCAGAACGCCACCCGCATCCGGCCCGGCCAGCGTGGCCGAGCGAGCTTGAAGGGGGATCCTTCCGTTAATTTCCCGCTGGATTTCGTGCGGGTGGAACCTTATGTCATCCCAAAGGCTTCTCTCACTGGGGCGGGCACTGAGCGTGTGGATACCCGCGTCCTGCAGGTCATCTTCTCGCTGGATCGCCCTGAAAACCCGCCTGTTTATGTCGGACAGCAAGTGGATGTCTTCATCGAGGCTCCGGAACATTAAAGTCATGAAAACCAGCTATCTCACCCTGTGCGCCATCTTGGTGCTATCCTCGTGCACGCTCGGTCCGGATTTTCAGCTTCCCGGTTTCAGCGGCGGAACAAAGTGGAAGGAAACCCAATCGACGTCCGGTACCCGTTTGCCGGACGATTGGTGGCGACTTTTCAATGATCGTGAACTCACGGGCTTGGTAGATCGTGCCCTCGCTGCCAATAACGACCTTGCGGCGGCGAAATCCCGGGTGGATACGGCCCGCGCTCTTGTGGGCGTAGATCGGGCGCGCATGTTTCCCACACTGGATCTCAGTGGTTCGGCCGGGGTGAGCCGCAGCTCGCAGGATTCCGTAGGGTCGCAGTTGCCTGCTGGAATCTCCGTTCCACTCCAATCTGAGCGCTACCGAAGCACCTTTGATCTCGCTTATGAGCCGGATCTCTGGGGCCGCAACAGACGATTGATCGAAGCCTCTAGCGCCCAGGCGGCTGCCAGCGAAGCGCTTTTCGATTCCTTGCGCCTCGGCGTCGCGGCTGAGGTCGCCCGCCAATATTTCCTGCTGCGCGGCCTCGATCAGCAGGCGATTGTGCTTCAGGAAACGATCAAGAGCCGCAAAAACACTCTGGATCTCGAGCAAAGCAAGAACGACGCCGGACTCATTGATGGTCTCGCCACCAGCCAAGCCCGCACCGAGCTTGAGCTCGCTCGCAACGACGTTGCCATCGTCGAGCGGCAGCGCGGGTCCGCCGAACATGCGCTCGCCGTGCTTTGTGGAACCCGACCGTCGGATTTTTCCGTTGCCAGCAGAACATCGAAGTCCGCTTTGCCAAGCCTCCGTGCGGCGCTCCCGGCCGAAGTTCTCAACCGGCGGCCGGACGTGCGCGCCGCAGAGCAAGACCTGCGCGCTGCCAATGCCCGCATCGGCGTGGCTGAGGCCGCGTTCTATCCGAATTTCAGTCTCAGTGCCGGCGGTGGATTCGAGTCAGTGGATGCGAAACGTTTCTTGGATTGGGAAAACCGCGCGTTGTCACTCGGTGCCGGCATTGCCGCCCCGATCTTCGATGGTGGAACTAACAAATCAAACTATCAGGCATCCATCAGTCGCCGCGATGAGGCGCTTGCCAATTACAAGAACACCTTGCTGGTCGCGCTGCGTGAGGTTGAAGACGCTCTCGTCGATCTCAAGGGTCTCGCGGGTTCCCGCACGGCACTCGATCAGGCGCTCGCCAGTTCGAGAGATACCCAGCGCATTTCACAGGAGCGCTATGACAAGGGCTTGAGCGGCTATCTTGAAGTGGTCGAAGCCGGGCGCACCGTATTGCGCGTGGAACTCGTGCTCGCGCAGATCGATGCCAACCAGCGGATCACACTCGCCGCGCTCGCCAAAGCCCTCGGCGGTGGATGGAGCGGAAAGTGAGTGGGGGGGGGGCAAGCGGGCATAAAACCATCTGGACTCCGAGCGCTCATGGGAGCACGCCCTGGCCAGGCTCTCTAAAATTACGGGGAGACAGATATTCCACAAAACAGGCTTTTTGAGAGAATATACTGGAACCTGAGAGGGGAATTATGATAGAAATCCGAATTCTTGAGAACAGGATCCAAGAACAGCAAAGCGAGATCGCTCAACTCCGTGATTGCTAGGAATTTGCTTTTGGGATGAAGGCCGTTGAAAGAGATGGTGGCCGGATCGGAGACGGGGAAAAAGAGGGTTATGCAGCGTGCCCATGCGCGGGTGGATAGGCGGGTGGTGGGGTTGGCGACTCCGAGGGATTGGGTGGTTTAATAGAGGCCGTTGAGGCTGGTGGTGACGGCACTCAAAA
>CAIXKE010000060.1 GCA_903919975.1 Akkermansiaceae bacterium
ACGATTTCCATTTCATGGGAACTCGGTCCGACCTACGATGAAGTGCATGACTTCGTCTGGAAAACCTTTCCGCATATTGGTTACAGCAGCGCGTTGGCATGCCGTGAATATGACCCGCCGGAGATGATCGGCGGCCGGCTGCTGAACCCATATTTTTACTCGACAAGCCGGCGTGATCTATTCCGCGCGGGGGCCTTGGACGTTCCACGTCTGGTTGCGGCCGGTGCCGACATCGAGGAGCAAGACGACAGAGGCTACACCCCAATCGAGCGAGCCGTATTGCGCGGGAGTCAATCTGTTGCTATCGCCCTGCTGGAAGCAGGCTCTGATTATCACAACCTTATTCCGGGTGGCGACCTTTACGAGGCTAGGCGAACAATGCCTGCCCTCAGGGCGGCCATCGAATCGCGGGAGCTGGCCGCTGCCATGACGCACGGCAACGGGCAGGCCGCTACCCGGCGGCTGTGATGCACCGGTATTCCCACGGTGCATTTCCGGCGTCATTCCGCACGTCTCTGCGACGGGCGGACTTGACGCGGGCCTTTCGGCGCGCTTTGGTATCGATCAGCAAAACGGTGGAGAGCGAGCCATGTTTGCCCCCGGTGTTCCACCGGTGTCAAACGCCCGCCCTCCGGGAGGAGAAGCAAACCATGGGAAGACCACTGTTGCCCGCCGACCAACTCCGCAGGAAAGTCGAGACTTACCTGACGGAGGCGGAACGGGCCGAGATACGCGACAAGGCACAGGCTGCCCGCCTGTCCCTCGCCACGTTCATCCGCAAGGCCGCCCTCGGCCATCGCGTTCATTCCGTGCCCGTAATAAACGCGGAGCGTTGGGCCGAACTAGCGCGCACCACGGCGAACCTCAACGCCGCGATGGCGAAGATTCACGCAGGTGAAATACAGACCCTGCCTGTCGAGGTTATCGACGAACTGCGTGAGCAGGTCGAGACCGTCCGCACACTGCTGCTGACCGGGGGTGACGCATGATCGCCAAGAAATGCTCAACTTCGACGAGTTTCCGGGCAGTCAGCGAATATCTTATGCACGGGTCACGCGCCCGTGAGCCAAACCGGGGCATCGTCATCGACTCCAACATACCCGGCGCCACACCCCGCGAGTGGAGCCGCAACGTCGCCGCTTTCCGGCAGCTGCGGCCCACCCTCGGCAAGGCCGTTTATCACGGCAGCCTCAATCCCGCCCCTGGCGACCGGCTGCTGACAGATGCCGAGCTTAGCGAGATGGCCCGGATCTTCCTCGACGAAATGGGGTTTGCCACTTGCCCCTATGTGATCGTCCGTCACCCGTCCGACGACGATGGCGAACAGCACCGGCCCGACCACATCCACATCCTCGCGCTGCGCATCAATGCCCGAGGCGAGACCGTTTCCGACCGCAACGACTATCGGCGGGCGGAGGCCATCGTCCGCCAGCTGGAAACCCGTTTTGGCCTTACCCCCGTTCCACCCTCCACCCAAAACTACAAGAGCAAGGAGACACCCGCCATGACCCCGGAGAAACAGAAAGCCATCGAAGCCCGCCTCGACGAGAATCACGACGAGGCCAGCATGTCCCTCAACCTCGGCATGATGGTCGAATGCGGCGATACTGACCTGAGTGAGCGGC
>CAIXKE010000061.1 GCA_903919975.1 Akkermansiaceae bacterium
GAAAGTGCAGAGCCTGCTGGCAAATACGCCCATGAGCTTCTCCGTCGCCTCCGGCAATGCGGACGGTGCCACTATCGAGATTCGCAAGGGGGCTGTGGATGGCGAACTGCTCGGCACGTGCAGCGTCCCCAACACTGGCGGAGTGGACACCTTTAAAACCGTGAAGTGCAAGCTGAAGAACTCGCCCGGCCAGAACGACCTCTGCCTGGTCTTCAAGGGGACCGGCTCCGGAGAGTTGCTGCGCCTTGATGGGTTTCATTTCAAGGAAAGCGACGAAGCGGCATCGGATGATTGGAAGATCAAGGCGTACGGTGCGGGTCAATACGAGGGGACCTGGGAGAAGATCCAAGCGGAATGGCACGCTTCAGCTGGCGTGGGCGTCAGCAAGCATGAGATGCCGGGCGGGGGCTTTGACGTCCGATTCCAGAAGGATGGCTCCTGGATCGCTTTCCCGAAGGTCAACAGCATGATGACGGACACCTTCATCGGTTTCTCAGTCGCTTCCGGAAACCGGACTGGGGCGACCATTGAAATTCACAAGGGCTCTGCGGACGGGGAATTGCTCGGCACCTGTATTATTCGCAGCACCGGCAGTTGGGAAGCTTTCAAGACCGTGAAATGCAAGCTCAAGAACAGGCCCGGCCCAAACGATCTCTGCTTGGTGGTCAAAGGCATCGGCGAGGGAGAACTGCTGCGACTGGACTGGGTGAGCTTCAAATAAACGCCAAGGTGCCGGTGAACAGCTAGTTCACCTACAGATCCGCTCCAACAAAGACAATGGAAACAAAAACAATGGTGGATAACGCGGTGAGCAATAGAGGATTCTTCAGCCTCATCGGCCCCAGAAGAGTGGGGGTGTTAATTTGCCTTATGCTCCTTCCTGCCCTCGTTGCCAGAGCGCAGCCAATCGAATCGGGGCTAAAACCCGTTGACGACGGGCTCTTGTGGCAGATTCCCGGTCAAACGTCGCGCATCCATTTTGTCGGTGGACCGCAGACTGGCTACGACGTCGTGTTCGAGAGGAAAGCGGGGGAGGGGTGGCAATCGGCTGCCGAGTTCGCTCCGGGACAGGTTTGGAACGTCTACACTGACTGGCGCGAATCGTGGTGTGCCGACCTGCATTCTGTGAAGGTGCAGAAGCTCGAGCCGCTTCCCGATGGTCGAGTCCGGGCTTCGGCCGAAGCCGACGTGGGCGGGCAGCGGTGGAGGTTTTCCGATGTCTACTCGTTTGAGCATGGCATGGCCCGGATCGACCGTTCCTTCGCCCACCTCGGTTCCGACAGCCAGTCAAAGATTACTCTGGAGAGCCGGATCCGACTCCCGTTGGGCACGGACCAACGGATGCTCATGCCCGGCGTGCTTTACAACAACAATCCAGGTTCACCCTTGATCGGCACGAAAATCTCCACCGAACCCGGCGGGCTCGGATTATACGAAGAACACCGCTTGCCGATACCGATGGTCAATGTCGAGTCGGCCAGGGAAGGGGGGCGCACGTATGGCTCGCTGGTTGCAAAGCCTTCGAAACTCATGCAAGGACACAAGGGCGGGGACCATTGGTGGAGCATCGGCTTGGAATACGGAACCGGATATGTGGACCTCCTGAGCGTCTCCGGGCCGCTGGCCACTAACGAGAAAAAGAGCCAGATCTATTCGCACGTCCAAGGCTTTTCCAATTACGATGAAGCCTACCTCGACGTCCAAGGCCCCGTCGTTTTTGAAAAGACACTTTACTTGGACACCGGCGCCGACGTTAAGACGGGTTATGCCTTTCGCGAGACGCTGTGGAAAGCGTTTGAGGTATTCCGTCCTGTCGAGACGCCGCACATTCCGTTTGAGAAGGCGATGATGCTGGTTGCTGGATACGCCAAGGAGAGTTTGTTCTGTCGCATGCCGGAATGGAAATCCGACAGGGCATCGGCTGTGGTGCAGTTTGGCAATGGCCCGCTCGTCGATGGAGACTGGCTTGCGATCATACGGCCTGATGGAAAAAAGGATGTGTACACGTTCCGCTCCGCGGCCAAGCAGGATTCCCTTGCCCTCACGGCTGACCCGGACGAGAAGATCATCGGTATTAAAATTTCCCAAAAGGATGATGGGTTTTCAAAGACTATTGATCAGTTGGCCGCCGCCATCAATTCCAACGCCGACTCCCCGGTGGCCGTGGAACCCGCCAAGATTCTCGCGGGGGATTTTAGGTCCTGGGGGATGCGCATCGTGGCCAAGACGCCCGGTGCCGAGGGTTGCAAGATCGGGGTCTTGGAGCAGGGGGAAAAGATTTCTTTTACGAGCAATCTCTGCGGCCCATGGGGTCTGAAGGGGAGCGAACCGCCCACCTCTCACCTAGTGCTGGCGGATTTGGAGCCTAAAGCCAAGACGGAAAATGTGCCGGCTGGCTATACGATCTTCCCTGGGGGCCCTGGTAGACGGGGGGGCAACCGGTTTACCTACGCCTGGGTTGGCGGCAATCTGGGCATCGCCTACGGGATGCTCGCGCACGCCGAACGGACCGGCGACCAGGTGGCCCGCCGACAGGCAATCGATACCGTCCAGTTCTTCGTCCAGAACGCTCAGGCGGGCGCCGAAGGATTGTACTATGGCAACTATGATTTGAATGCCCGCCGGTGGAGTGTCGTTTCCAGCAGGCAATACGGAGAGAATCTCGAACATTTGGCGAGTCTTGTGGAGCTCGGCCGACGCTTGAAATTGCCCGAGGCTGAAGAATGGTTGGCGGCCTTGCGCAAGGCAGGAGATTTCCTGGTGCGCTCGCCGCGGTACAAAGGGATGTGGCCGCGAGGGTGGACGCCTAAAGGGGGCGCGTCAGGGTGGCCATCGGAGGGCGAACCGCCCGCGGCCAGTATTTCGACTGCGGGCGCTTTTTGCATCACTCCGCTGGCTCGACTGGCGGCGATCACCGGGGATGTGAAATACCGGGAGGCAGCCGTGAAGGCCATGGATGGCTACTGGGCGGAGTTCGGCCAAACACTGGATTTGCATCCCTGGGGAGCCACCCTCGATGCGGGAGCCGAAGACAAGGAGGCCGGAGCGGGCCTGATGCGCGCCGCCCTCCAAGTCCACGCAACCACAGGGGAGCCGCGTTTTCTGGAGATGGCCAAGGATGCAGGGGACTGGACACTGACATGGATGTTCTTCCATGACGTTGGAATGAAACCAGAAAGCGGCCTGCTCCATGAGCATCTGCACACGGTTGGCTGGACTTTTATCTCCACACAGAACCAGGAGATCGATGTCTGGGGTTACTGGATGGTGCCCGACTACTACCTCCTGGGCCTGGCCACCGGCGATGAGCGCTACAAGCAGATCAGCCGGGTGCTCTTCCAGGCGGCTTCGCAGACCATTTCCCGTCCCGAGGCGATGTTCGGTCCCGAGTCCGGCATTCAGGCCGAGCACTACGACCACACCAACTGCAACTACGGCAGGGCCGCGCACCCGCGTCATTGGCGAGGCAGCCAGCACAGCATGGGGACAAGCTGGGCAACCGCCGGCGCCCTCTACGGCGGCAGTCGCCTGTGCGAATTTGGTCCCGGAGAATTCTTCTACGGAGCACGAGACCCAAAGTCAGCCCCTAAGGCTAAGGAACCAAAATAGATGATTAAATTACTTGCCATCACTCTCCTCTTTTCGGCCGGACCGCTGGCCTTGGTGTTTGCCGCCGACACATCCTCTCCGGCTCGGCCCAATATCGTGGTCATTCTGGCCGACGACCTGGGGTACGGAGACGTGCATTGCTATAACCCCGTGCGCGGCAAAATTTTAACGCCGAACATCGACAGGCTCGCCTCCCAAGGGATGCGCTTTACCGATGCCCATTCCTCATCCTCTGTCTGCTCGCCGACTCGCTACACGTTGCTCACCGGCCGCTATCACTGGCGAACGCATCTTCAGCGA
>CAIXKE010000062.1 GCA_903919975.1 Akkermansiaceae bacterium
CACTAGAGCCACTCAGCGGACACAGCGTTTCATACGCTGGGTGCGGGTCTGGATCTACAAACAGGCTCCCTGGGGTGACTCCATCGCCCGTCTGAAGAAAGTCTGGGGCGGGATCTATTCATAGTTTTCCACACCGATCATTGGAAGGTTGCAGTCAGGCATTCGGGGTCTTGCGCCCCACGATGGTGCTTTCCGCCAAGGTTCAATCACGGATAGGAGTAGTGAACTCAGTGAAATCATCGAACCTTTTGGACCTTCGGCCACCCGTGCATGTTGCAAGCACTCACGGGGTCCGCAGGGATGTTGAACCAAACCTTGCGGTCTGCCCAGCGCCAGTTGCTGAATGACTTCATGCCATCACGGATTTTACGGATTATGAATGAGTTATGAAAAAATCAAGTTTCACCTATTGGGTGAAAAAGGAGCAGGTTTTCAATTTTCATATTCTCTCCGTAAAATCCGTTAAAATCCGTTAATCCGTGGTTAAAAAAGCCTCAAAAAACCAGGCGAACTGCGGATTCTAGGATAAACGGGTTGTTTCGCGCGAAAAATCAAAAAACGGGTTCTTTGGCGAGGACGGTTGCTAAGGCTTGGATGCGTCCGACATGTCCAGGCCTGCGACTTTCTCCTATTTACTTCACTTCGATCTTCCAGTCCTTCCGCTCTTGGAGAATGCGAAGATACTTCTCATCGTTTTCATGATGGGCGGACGAGTAATTATTCTAGCAACGAATAAGAAAATACCCCGCTATGCCGCAAAAGGAAATCCATAAATAAACACCCACTTTTCCCCTTCCACGGACCGCCCCTTCAGGGTGTTCTCCGCGCTGACCATGGGGAGACAATGAGGTGCGCTTTGCCATCACTCATTGGCTTTTTCATGGGCGTGCCGTCGGGGACGTCAGCGCTCCCGGGGGAATTAGTCTTCTACTTCGACGATTAGGTTGATTTCGACGGCGACGTTGAGGGGGAGGGCGGCGGCGCCTAGGGCGGTGCGGGAGTGTTTGCCTTTTTCGCCGAAGAGTTCGACGAGCAACTCGGAGGCTCCGTTGATGACTTGCGGGTGGCCGTAAAAGTCCGGGTCGGAGTTCACGAAGCCGTTGAGGGTGACGATTTGTTTGACCTTGTCGAGCGAGCCGATGGCATCGCGGATGACGGCGAGGCGGTTGAGGACAATCATGCGCGCGCCTTCCCTGGCCTCGTCGATGGAGACATCGCAAGGGACTTTGCCGATGACTTTGGTATCGCCATCGATGGGCAGGCCGCCGGAGAGGAAGAGGAGATTGCCGCTGCGAACGCAGTTGACGTAGGCGGCGATCGGGGTGGGGACGGTGGGGAGGGAGAGGCCGAGGGCGGTGAGCTTGTCGAGGATGGAATCGGACATGAGTGTTAGTTTTTGGTGGATTGGGTTTTCGCCTCGGAGACTGGGAAATCATTCATGAGCAGGGCGATGAGTTTTTTGCCGCTTTCGGTTAGGGTGGCCTTGTTTTCCTGACCGGTGATCAGGTTGCGGGTGAGGTAGGAGTGGGGGATCCCCGACGGGCGGACGGCGATGACAGCGGGCGCATCCAGTTGGCGCGGGCTCGGCGTGAAGGCGATGGGCATTCCGGTGGCGCTGAAGCTGATTTCCCAAGAGGCGGCAATTTCCGGGTTTCCGCGGCAGATCCATGGGTGGCGGGTGACGAAATCCGGGGTGCGATGGGCGGGGACGGCGACTTTGAAGTAAACCGGGGTGGTGGCGATAAACTCGCTGAATTTGAGTTTCGGGTTGGCCTTGTGGGAGAGGAAAAACCGCGCGGCATCCGCGCCGGTTAGATTCATGCCGTTGTAGTTGCCGTGGTGGTTGATGATGCCGGCGGCCCAATCATCGAAGCGCTGGCTCATCAACATCGCGACTTCCAAATGCACGTGGGCACGGATGCGGTTGATGCCGGCACCGGTGTAGCCCATGCGTCCTAGCACGGCCCCGGCTTTCAAGGGATCGCCGGGTTTGCAGGTGATGTCCGCGAGGTGGGCGTAGAGCGAATAAATTTGTGAATCTTCCCACGAGTGTTCGACGACCACGTATTTGCCGTAGTTGCTGCGGCCGGCAATCGGGCTGGTGTGGACCACGCGGCCATCCGCGATGCTGGAAACGAGGTCGAGGGGATTGCCGGCGCGGTCGCGGTTGACGGGTTGGATATCGATGCCTTCGTGGAATTTCGTCAGGATGACTTGGTCCTGGATGCGGACGGCATTGCGGACGTAGCCAAACGAACCGGCTTCCCAAGGTTTGCTGGTTTCTCCTTCGAAGACGCGGTCCACATACATGTAGAAGCGGTCCGGTTCGTTGCTGAAAAGGTGCTGATTTTCGGTGGGCAGGCGGAGATCGATGGCGGCTTCAAGGAAGCCGGCCAGAGTGAGCGTGAGGAGGAGAGAAAGCCGGATCATGGCGTGGGAATCATTTCTTTTTCTTTTTTCCATCCTGTCCGGTGCGCGGCAGGGCTTTGTCGAGGGCGTCGATGTCGGCGAGCGTCACACCTTTCCAGATGACGAGCAGGCCATCGTTGATTTGTTGGTCGATGAGCACGCCGTCCACGACCCGTCCATTGAGTTGGGCGATCATCCAGCGGCCCTGATTGGCATTGGTGATGGCGGCGATGCGGGTGGCGGCGTGATTTTTGAGTTGGAAAACGATGCCGTAGTCGTCGTCACCCATTTCCGAGGGAAACGGGTTGAAGGAGACGATGTCGTTCATGTTGGCCTCGGACATGCGGCGGAAATAGCGGGTTTGTCCGTTGGCCAATTGCGGGAAAATCATTTTTGGATTATCGGTGTTTTCCGTTTCCATGTGGAAGGTCACCGAGGCTTTATCGTCCTTTTTTCCGGAGGCGAAAATGGCGGAACTCAACGCGAGCGACAACATCACCATGAGTGCGGGGAGGCGAAATGACATGGGCGGAGTGAAGCAGAAGCTGGCGTGACCGAAAGCAAAAAGGAATCTCCGTCCAAATGAGCATTCGGGGATCCAATCGGGCGAAAATTCAGCGAAACCCGTTCATTTTACCATTGCCGTTGACCGATGGGGTGGGTCCGGCGAGTCTGTGCACATGTTTATTGATCACATTCGGATATTCGCCAAGGCGGGCGACGGCGGCGACGGCGTTGTTTCGTGGCGTCGCGAGAAATACGTGCCCAAGGGCGGACCGGATGGTGGCGATGGTGGCGGCGGCGGCGACGTCGTGCTGGTGGTCGATCCCTCGACGGACAATCTCCGCCAATACCATTACGATCCGAAACTCGTCGCCGAAGATGGCAAGAACGGGGCGGGCGGACGCAAAACCGGCAAGAGCGGCAAGCGGATTGTTGGCCGCGTGCCACCGGGCACCGTGGTTTATCGCGCCAATGCGGCCACCGTCCAGGAGGCCGTTGATTTTGAGCGCAGCGAAGAGGGGATCGAAATGGACCCGATCGCCGACCTCACCGAGCCCGGCCAGGAGTTCATTCTCTGCAAAGGCGGCGAACCCGGCGATGGCAACTGGAATTTCAAAACAGCGACCAACCGCACCCCGGTTGAGCACACGCTCGGCACACCCGGCGAGCTCGGGGTTTTCTATCTGGAGCTCCGTCGGATCGCAGATGCCGGGCTGATCGGTTTCCCCAATGCGGGGAAATCCACGTTGCTCGGTCAACTTTCCGCGGCCAAGCCGAAGGTGGCGTCCTATCCATTCACAACGCTTCAGCCAGTGGTTGGAGTGGTTGAGTTTCCCGGTTTCCGGCGTTGCACGATCGCGGACATTCCGGGCTTGATCGAAGGGGCGCATGAAAACCGCGGGCTTGGACACGAATTTCTCCGCCACATCACGCGCTGCCGCGTGTTGCTCTTCGTGCTCGATATGGCGGGCAGCGAAGGCCGCGATCCAATCTCAGACTTGGAAATCCTCCGCCGTGAAATCAAGGAATACGATGATGACCTTGCGCGTTTCCCGTGGAAGGTGATCGCTAACAAGATGGATCTCGAAGGCGCAGCGGAAAACCTGGAGATATTCCGCCAACGTTTCCCGAAGGTGGATGTCCTGCCGATTTCAGCGAATAGTGGCGAAGGCCTTGATGATCTGAAACAGATGCTCGATAACGAAGTCGGGCACCGGCTCAGCCAGTAAAGTGATTTGAGTTAGATCCGGTTTTTCACGTCCTCGAAATCCAGATCCAAGGCGGCGAGGGACAGATTGACGTCTCGCAGGAAATACACCAGCGAGCCGATCAGCGACACCATGCAGGCTGAAAATAGAACCACGACAAATGCCGTTGGATTGATGCCGAGGACCGATCCAGCAAAGATTCCGATCACCAGGACCGCGGCACAAAGCACGGCCATCACGCCGAAAGTGATCGAGGCGCGTAGCAACTTCGCCCGTCTTCGGAGAATTTGCATTTGTGCCCAGACGTGGCCATTTCCCTCGCCTGATTTGCGCAGTCCGTCGCCGAGGAAGCGTGAGCGGTCGATCACGCGGCCATAGCGGTTGGTGATGGAGAGCAACAGCAGGCCGACGCCGGAGATGAGGATGACGGGGCTGACCGAGATTTGAAGAACGGGAACGATTTCTGAGAATTCCATGAGGAGTGTTGTTAGAGATGCGGCTAGTATCACTGGAATTCCCGGATGCGGCAAGCTCATGGCATGAAGTGCACTGTTTTTGATCAAAACGATCAAAATAGTAGTAATGGACTTTAGTCCGTTTCTTCTGCGTGAAGAACGGACTGAAGTCCTAGACTACTTTTCAACTTCAGGCGGAGAGGCGTGTTTCGCCCGTGCTGGATTGGAGGAAGTGGTTCCAGCTTTCATCGGCTAGGCCGTTTTCATGGAGGCCGAAGAGGGGACGCCAGCGTGGAGCTAGCGGTTTGGAGTGCGGGTGCATGCCGACCTCGTGGGGCATTTTGTTCGCTTTGCGGGTGTTGCAACGGAAGCACGATGTGACGATGTTTTCCCAAGTGGTGGGGCCGCCTTTGTCGCGCGGGGTGACGTGATCGAGATTGAGTTGGGTTTCCGGCAGGGTTTTGGCGCAATACTGGCAGGTGAATTTGTCGCGCAAGAAGACATTGTGTTTGGAAAACTTCACCTCGCGGCGCGGGACTCGCTCGTAGCTTGAGAGCACGACGATTTTGGGAATTCGGATGGAAATTCTCGAACTGTGGATCATTTCATCACCGGTGATGGCATTGGAATAGCCGATCCAAGACATCAGATCGTGGGTGTCGTAGCGCTGCTCCCCCTCGACCTGCACGACCTGTGCATGGCCGGTGCAGAGCAGGTGCAGGGAGCGGCGGACCGAACAGGTATGGACCGGTTGCCAGAACCGGTTCAACACAAGGACAGGGCGCTCGAGTAATGAAATCATCGCTTTTTCCCAAATAATGATTTGGAAGCTAGCAAAGACCTGAACTTCGGCAACCGAAAACGACGGGTTGGCTCAATGCGCGGCGAGCCAGTTCGGGCCGATGCCGTCTTCGGCTCCTACGAGTTCCAAATCAAAAAACACACGCTTTGAATAGTTTCAGCCATAAAGAAGGTGGTGCGAGCGGGCAAGCAACCACAATGCCAAGCATGGCGGTAAACCCTGGGAATATTCCCTGATTTCTCACGACAAAATCGCCTTGAATATGACTGTTGAGGGACTGGTGGCGCGTAAGGTTCAATGAGCGACGAGCCAGTTCGGGCCGACGCCGTGTTCGACCTCGATCGGGACGCCGTGCGGGAGAGTCAGGGCGGTTTTCATGGCGTCTAAAATTTTCGGGACGAGCTCGTCCTGTTCGTCGAGTGCGAGGTCGAAGACGAGTTCGTCGTGGACCTGGAGCAGCATCTTCGATTGGTAAGGTTTCTCGCGCAGCAGGGAATCGATGCGGATCATGGCGAGTTTGATCATGTCGGCGGCGGTGCCTTGGATGGGCGTGTTGATGGCGGCGCGTTCGGCGTTGCCGCGAAGGTTTTGGTTTCCTGAGTTGAGGTCCGGGAAATACCGGCGACGGCCGGAGAGGGTCTCGACGTATCCGGCTTCGCGCGCCTCGGCGATGGTGCGGTCCATGAACTCGCGGATGGTCGGGTATTCGCGGAAATAGGCTTCGATGATGGCGGTGGCTTCGGCGCGCGGGATGGCGAGGCGTTGCGAGAGACCGAAGGCGGAGATGCCGTAGATGATGCCGAAGTTCACCATTTTCGCGGTGCGGCGCATGTCGGAGGTGACGTCCTCCGGATCGACGACAAACACCTTGGAGGCGGTGACCGTGTGGACGTCGGTGTTGTTGCGGAAGGCCTCGATCATCGTGGCGTCATTGGCGATGGCGGCCATGACGCGGAGTTCGATTTGCGAGTAATCGCAGGAAAGTAAGAGATATTGGGGATTGGAGATTGGAGATTGGGAAGAAGATCGAGGGACGAAGGCTTTGCGGATTTTGCGGCCGGCTTCGGATCTAACCGGGATGTTCTGGAGGTTGGGATCGGACGAGGCGAGGCGGCCGGTGGCGGCGACGAGTTGGTGGAAATGGGTGTGAATTCGGCCGGTTTCCGGGACGATGTGAGTCGGTAGCGCGTCGAGATAGGTGGACTTGAGTTTGGTGGCCTCGCGCCATGAAAGGATGTCTGAAATGATCGGGTGTTTGCCTTCGAGCGTGGAGAGCGTTTGTTCGTCGGTTTTGTATTGGCCGGTTTTGGTTTTCTTCGCTTTGTCGGCGAGGCCGAGGTGATCAAAGAGGATCTCGCCGAGTTGCTTGGGTGAGGCGATGTTGAATGATCGATCGGCGTGTTGGTGGATGGATTTTGCGAGTTCGTCGATTTGGATTTGAAGTTCCACGCCGATGGTGCCGAGGGCATTGGGATCCACCGAGATGCCTTCCATTTCCATGCGGACGAGCACCGGCAGGAGCGGGCCTTCGATATCATTGAGGATTTTTTCCTGGCCGACTTCGGCTAACAGAAGGCGGAGCTTGGCGGCGAGCTGGAAGGTGACATCGGCATCTTCTGCGGCGTATTCGGCGAGGGTTTTGAGAGGAATGGAGGCGATGTCGAGCTCCTTGGAGGATTTGGTTTTCTCGGCGAAGGCGAAGAGGTCGTCCAACGGTGGGGCGGCGTCCTGTGGGCTGGCGATATCCGAGAGTTTGACCGGCATATAGCCGAGCAGGATTTCCGAGAGGTAGTCCATCGAGTGTCGTCGCTCGGGAGCGACGAGGATATCGGCGAGCATGGTGTCGAAAAACGGGCCAGCCACATCGATGCCGTGGTGGTGGAGGATGGAGAGGTCGTATTTAAGATTGTGGCCGATCTTTTCCGCTGGGGAGGCGAGGATGGATTTGAGATTGGAGAGTAGAGATGGGGAATATGGCAGATACCATGCTTCGTGGGCTTTCCAGGAGAAAGCGACGCCTAGCAGCTTTGCTCCAAAGCGATCGAGCGAGGTGGTCTCGATATCGAAACAGAAAGAGGATTGGTTTGCGAGCTCGGCGAAGAGTTGTTGCTGGAGCTCGGGGGTGTCGGCGAGGTGGTAGGTGTGCTCGACGTCGTGGATGGTTTTGAAAGTTTCGAAGATCGTCGGGTTTTCGGGTATAGGCTCGCTGGAGTCATGCGGGCGGTTGGCGGCGGCGACGGGTTCCCCAAAGAGGCGTTTGGTGAGCGTGCGGAATTCGAATTCGTTGAAGAGGGTTTTGACGGCTTCTTCGTCGCGCGGCGAGAGCACGAGGTCGTCCCAGGTGACTTCCACTGGCACATCGATGATGATGGTGGCGAGGTCTTTGGAAAGCAGGGCCATGTCGGCGTGGGTCTCGACGAGTTCTTTCTGGCGGCCTTTGATTTTCGCGCTGTTGGAGATGAGGTTTTCGATCGATCCGAATTCGGCGATGAGTTTTTGGGCGGTTTTCGGGCCGATGCCGGGGATGCCGGGGATGTTGTCCGAGGCGTCGCCCATCAAGCCTAACAAATCGATGATATGATCCGGTTCCGCGACGCCCCAGATTTCCGGGAGTTTTTCGAGAGTGATGATTTCGTGGTCATTGCCCTTGCGGCCGGGTTTCCACATGAAAGTCTTGTCGGAAATCAGCTGGGCGAAGTCCTTGTCCGGCGTGACCATGAAGGATTCGAAGCCGGCGGCTTCCGCGCGTTTCACGAGTGTGCCGATGATGTCATCCGCTTCGAAACCGTCGATTTCGAGGACCGGGATGTGGAAGGCGCGGCAGAGTGCTTTGACGTGCGGTATGGCGGCACGGAGTTCTTCGGGCATCTCGTCGCGCTGGGCTTTGTAGGCGGGGTATTTGATGTGCCGCGGAGTCGGTGCGGAGGTATCGAAGGCGACGCCGATGTGGGTGGGGTTTTCCTTTTCGAGGATGGCGAGCAGCGTGTTGATGAAGCCGTATAGGGCGGAAGTGTTGACTCCTTTCGAGTTCCGAATGGGGGCTTGGATCAGCGCGAAATGGGCGCGATAAACGAGGGCCATGCCATCGAGCAGGAAAAGGCGGTTCATGGAGGGAGGTTGCGCGGCGGCAGCGCGGGAGTCCAGCGAATGTCGGGCGGGCGCGATCCATCATCCCACATCTCTGTAGAACTCTGCAAGAGAGATGGAGATTCCTACTTCAGGGAGTTCGAGCACGGCATCCGGACCTGAGAGAAGTTCGCGCCGTCCTTGCGGTGCAAGGTGGGTAAGGGCTTGTCTGTTTCCGCGAGGATGTAGGTTTTCAGGGTGGGGATGGTGATGTAATCGCGGAGTTTTTGGGCCTCGTCGATGCGTCGGGTCGTCGGGCTGAGGACTTCGAGAATGACGCTTGGAGAGTCGGTGAAAAGCGCGTTGCCCGACACCAGTCGCCGTAAGGTTATCACCGACGCATGCGTAGCGTCACCTCACTGGGCACCCCGGAAGAACTTCAGAAGAAAGTCCTGAGTGAAGATTGGAACACCTACCGGATCATCGCGAAGGGAAATAAAGTCCGCCACTTCGTCAACGACGTGTTGATGAGCGAAATCGATGATCGCGATCCTGCTCGTCGACGCCTCTCCGGTCTGCTGGGCGTGCCGGTCCATGTCGGTCCGCCGATGAGGATCGAATACCGGGAAATCGAATTGCGGAAGCTGAGGGGCGAAGGTAGAGGCAAGGATCAGTGAGAAGATAGGCTGATGAATTGTTTGGCGGCGGGCAGGATGCCCGCGCCACGGTGGTCCGGGCATTGTGACCGGTGCTTCCAAACAATAACCAGCCTAACTTAGAACGGGTTGTCGAAAATCGAGTCTCCGGGATCGATATCGAGCATGCGCGAAATGTGCATGGTGGTGAGTTCGCCCATGGTCTTGCAGTCTTGATAGTCGTGGCTGCCGTGCATGCGGTCGAGTTCCTTGGCGAGGGTGACGACGTGTTCGCGCGGGGCGAGTTCTTCGCGGCGCATCACTCCTAACAATGCGCGCAGGCGGCTGCTCTCGACCTTGGCGCGGCGGGCCATCTGGGCGTGTTCTTCTGCCACGTATTGATCGATGCTCTTGCGATTTAGGACGTCGAAGGCGAGCCTGGTCACGGCGCGGTTCGAACGGAAACGGAATGCCAGATAGATGCTTCCATTTCCTTCATACGATTGCTGGTCGAAATCGATGGCGCGCACGCGGTATTGGACTTCCTCGAAATCCGGGGTTATATCGACGACATAGTTCACGCTGCGCATGTCGCCTAACAGCCGGATGAAGGTTCGTTCGTTGAACTTGGTGAATTCCTTGGCGATGCGGACTTTGTTGAGTCCGGGTTGATTGAGGTAATCGCGGTGGAAGACATCGCCCGGGACGCCTGCGATGTGTTCTTCGATGAGCGTGTTGCCGTTGACGAGATAGTTGATGCGGTTCGGCGAGAGGATGTGTTCGAGTTCGAGGCCGAAGACGCGTGAGGCATCGGCGTGTTTGACGTAGAAATAGTCCGAGTTGTCGTTGAAAAGATTGGTGATGCGGATGCGGAAGGGGCGCGAGTTTCCGAAATCGCCGAAGTCGATGCGGTCCACCAGCAAGTGTTCGTGCTGCTTGGCATCGCGGCCAAGTTTAAGCTCGGTGTAGATGGCGGTGAGACGCGGCAGGATTTCCGCGGAAACGTCCGGCGGATACATGACGGTGAGCCAGAGGGTCTCGCGGCCTTGTGGATCCTCGTAGGGGATGGCGCCGGTGAAGCGGCAGAGCTCGTCGTAGATCTTCGGGATATCCCGCTGGCGGTCGAAATGATAGAGATACTGCCTCAGTGGAGGAGAGACAGGATAGCGGATTTTTCGCCGGGCGATCACGGGAAGAGCGTAAGAGACGCATGGGCGGGAAGCCAGCCCGGTTTTTTTGTGAGGGGCGATGTATGAACACGGAGGGGCGATGCATGATCGCCCTGACCATGTGGGACAATGGAAAGCGGATTCCTTACTTCATTGGCTTTTTCATGGGCATCGGCGGACACGGTTCCGCCGCTCCATTAGGGTCTGTGCAGCAGGATGGAGAGGGCCGAGAATGCTGAGTCATCGAGGACCGGGGACGCGGTTTGCGCCCAGTTTTCTGGAGGAGAGGGAAGATTGATCCAGCTGCGGCAGCCGCCGAAGCTGGGTTGGTAAGGGAAGATCCAGGGCTCGGCGAGTTTCCGGGTGCGGACGAGTGCGACGTGGATGCTGCCGGTGGCCATGCCTTTGCCTTGCCAATCGAAGCGATCGCGCACGGTGGCTTCCGAATAGATGTGCAAGGGTGCGAGTGCGGCGATTTGTTCCCAATCAGTTAGGGTGACGGCCCACAGCGCTTCGGCGTGATGGGTGATTTGGATTTCGTCACCGGTTTGCCATTCTGGCATGACCACGACTTGGCCCTCGCGGACTTGGTCGGCTTGGGTGTGAAAGCGGGTGGGAAAGAGGAAAAACGTTGAATGGGCGAATGAGAAGCCGGTCCGGCCTTCGTGGATGCCGCCTTTGCGGAGGATGATGGATTGGCGGCCGGATGCGAGAGCGTTGCAGACGACTTGCCATTCTTTGAAGCCGATGATTTCGGGCATAGGAGATTTCAAGTATAGGCGATCAGCCCGGGATTTATGCCAGATCGTTGGCGGTCACGGTCGTTTGTTCGCGGGCGCCGAGAATGCGCGCTTGTTGGACGACGCGTTCGGCGGAGGTTTCGAAACGATAGCTGTGGCAGTTCGGGCAAAGTGCGGCTCCGCTGCCGACGATTGAATCGCATCCTTCACAGACTTTGTAGCCTGTGGGGTTGGAAGCGATTTTGGCGGCGGTGGCGGCGCGGTTGGGTGGAGGAGATTCAGCCATGTGAGTCATGAAAAAAGCGGCACCGGTGGCCCGGTCCGCTTGTTTTCTGGATTGCCGGAGAAAGCCGGCGGGCGAAGGGATCAGGCGATCGCGGCAATGGCTTTCGCTGTCTTGCTCTTGAGGTTCGCGGCCTTGTTCGAATGGATGACGCTGCGCTTGGCGGCTTTATCTACAGCAGAGGAGAATTCAGAGCTGGCCTTAGCGGCGGTGGCTTTGTCGCCGGCGGCGATTGCTACGAGAACTTTCTTGCGAAGCGTCTTCATGCGGCTTTTTTCCGCGCGGTTACGCTCGGTGCGGACGATGGTTTGGCGTGTGCGCTTGATCGAGGATTTGTGATTGGCCATGGTGGTATCTTAAAAAAGTCGGTTGCCTGGAGGCGGGCGGGCGAACTTAGGGAATCAATCCCATGTGTCAAGCTCATGTTTCGCAGTTTCTTATCCGCGGTGCTGGGAGCCGGTGAATTTACCGTTATTGGCTGAAGATTGGCTGGATTTTTTGGCTTGAATGGAGCCGCGAATCACAAAGACATCGGCTCCATAGCCGATGCGATTGTATAAATCCGCGACATCCCGGCTGCTCATGCGGATACAGCCGTAGGATGCGGGAGCGCCGAGGCGGCGTTCTTCAGGCGTGCCGTGGATGTAGATCGTCCGGCGGTATGCGTTGTAATTGCACGATTCCTTGCCGGTCAGCCAGATGATCCGGGTGACGATCGGGTCGCGTCCGGGAGCGTTGGGTTTGATGACTTCCCCGGTCGGGCGGCGGCTTTTAAAAACGCTACCGAGCGGGGCGTTATCGCCGATTTTTTTGGCGACCTGCAGTCGTCCGAGGGGCGTGCAATTGCTGCCGGGTCGATCTCCGATGCCGAATTTGGAAGTGGAGATTTTGTAGGACTTGAGGGGGGAGCCGTCTTGGACGAGCAGCATTTTTTGATCGCGCACGCTGACGATCATTTTATTGCGCGTGTCATTGCCGCATGGAGTGGAGCCGCAGCCGGTGAATCCGAGCGAGGCGAAGAGGCCGATGGCTGAGATCAGGAAGAGACGCGGCGGCGGAAATCCCATCATGTTTTTTACGGAGTTTTGCGGTTCGCGATTTCGGGTTCAGTCACAGCGGAACCGGATGGCAGCATGCGGACGAGCGATGAAAGCGAAGTGTAGAAAAACCCGACAGGGAAGGGCATCAGGAGAATGGCCGAGGACCAGCTTCCGCGCATGGCGGCATCGAGGACAATGAAGAGGAAAAAGAATCCAAAGAGCAGTTCGACGAAGGGGGTGAGGGTCTTCATCGCCTTGTAGCTGCTCTTTTTCCAATCGCTGCGGCGGGCTTGGCCGATGCCGTATTTCGGGGTGCGGATGAAAGCGCTCTGGTGATTGAAAAGCGCCTCAATGACGGCCTTGGCGTTGCTGATCGACATCCCGATGCCGAGGGCGAGCAAGAGTGGCAGATAGGGGATTTCCCGCCACCATGAGCCGGGGCGGAGGGCTTTTTGCGAGACGAGGTAAAACACGATCACCGAAACCGAGGAGAAGAAGAAGATCGGGACGTTGATGATGTAGTAAGTGAATTTGCCGAAGTCCGGCTGCCATTGTTGATTCGGGTAAATCAGGAAGCAGAGGACGATGAGGAGCAGGTAGGCGAAATTCGAGGTTAGGTGAGCGGTGGCCTCCATCTTGATGAAAAGTGGGATGTCGGCTTTCCAGATGGCGGGCAGGACTTTTTTGCAAACTTGGATCGAGCCCTTGGTCCAGCGGTGTTGCTGGCTCTTGAATCCGTCCATGTCCACAGGAAGCTCGGCCGGAGTTTCCACATCATTGAGGAAAATGAAGCGCCAGCCATTGAGTTGGGCGCGGTAGCTGAGGTCCATGTCCTCGGTGAGGGTGTCGTGTTCCCAGCCGCCGGCGTCGGCGATGCAGGATTTCCGCCAAATGCCGCCGGTGCCATTGAAGGTGAAGAATCGACCGGAGCGATTGCGGGCGGTTTGTTCCAGTTCGAGGTGGCCGTCGAGGAACATCGCCTGGATGCGGGTGAGCACGTTGAAGGTGCGGTTCAGGTGGCCCCAACGCGTCTGGATCATGCCGATTTTTTCATCGGTGAAGTAGTGGATAGTTTTCTGGAGTAAGTCCGGGTTTGGCACGAAGTCGGCGTCCAGAATCAGGAGAAACTCCCCTTTGGCGAAACGGGTGCCGTTTTCCAGGGCGCCAGCCTTGTATCCGGTGCGGTCGGTGCGGTGGATGTGCTCGGCATCGAAGCCGCGGGCCTTGAGTTTGGCGATGCCCTCGCGGCAAATGCCGACGGTTTCGTCCGTCGAGTCGTCGAGCAATTGGATTTGCAGCTTATCCTGCGGGTAGTCCATGGCGGAGACGGCGGCGAGCAAGCGGTCCACCACATGCATCTCGTTGAACACCGGGAGTTGCACGGTCACCAGCGGCACTTCGTTGAAGAGTTCCATGGGTTTTGGGTGATTGCGGGCATGTTTCAGGTAGAGAAACACGATCGTCAAACGATGCGACCCATAACCGGCAAGGCCGATTAGAACGAGAATATACGAGGCGTACCAAAGGGGTGATGACCAGTCCATGAAGGTTGTGATTTTGAAGAATGAAGAGGGATTTTCCCGGCTATCAGGTGGCCCAAGAGCTAGCGTGATACGGAAAAGGTGACATGGAACTACAGAAAGAACTTATAGAACCGACGGATTTGCCGCGCTGGACGCAAAGTTCCAGACGCCGAAGGCAAACAGAAATGGAGGCATATGTCAAGCCTCCAGACGGGTGCTCGATCAGGTGATAGGGAGGAAGACTGGAGGCCTAAAGGCCTAGAGAGGTGGTCAAAGGCGATGGGCTCGCAGAGGCAGGCAAGCGGATCGAGAATCTAGGGATCAGGGTTTTCAGGGCAAGTGGCGACTTGCTGCGGGTAAAGTCCACCCAGAGTGAGGATTCGATCAATCGCGCCATTGATCGGAGAGGGTTTGGGATTGGGAGCGGTCGGCCGCTTTGGCGGCCTCGAAGTCTTTCAACTCTGCGGACCATTGGCCGGTGAGGAATTTCCCGGCGATTCTAGCAACGGCGCTGGGCTTGCAGGGTAACTGCCCGAAGGCTTCGCCGTCTTCGCCTTTCCGGAAGCCCACAGGAAGCGCCTGCGGACATCCAACGCCTGCGAGAATGTCAACGGCCAGATCAAGAAGCGCACTAGGGTCATCGGGCTCTTCCCGAGCGAGGAATCGCTCCTGAGGCTCGTCACCGGCGTCCTCATCGAGATCTCCGAGTCATGGGAAACCGGCAAAACCTACCTCACCCCAAACTAACAGAATCCAAACCACAAAATCAACCACCTTCAAAAAAAGTCATCAGCCACTTTTACAGAAAAAGTTTGCGCGGCCCGCCGGGGTTGGCCCTTCAACGCATTAATCACAGACTGGAACAATGTCCAAAAACTCGCCGATGGGGCAGGGGCCCACCATTAGGGACCACTGCATGGGAAAGCCGATACGAATGGAAGAAATTGAAACGCCAAGACGGCTCGGCTGAGCTCGCCGAACGCGCCAAGTTCGCCAAGGAATCTCAAAATGGGGTTCTGAAATCAGTTTCCATGCCTCGATATTGCGATTTTTCATCTGTTTCGCTTGGCGCGCTTGGCGTCTTGGCGGTAAAAATAGATCTTTATCCAGAATTTTTCCATGGGGCCTCCCTAATGGAGTCACCCTAGCCGATGGGGAGTCCTTGGACTAATCAGTATGAGAGGCGATTCGGAGATCGCCACTCCTTGGGTTTTCCGGCAAATCCTCCCGCGTGACCTTGCCTGTCTTTGAAATCGCCGATGATCTCCGCGCCGCCGTGGCTGCCGGGGAGCGCTCGCGCGTGTTGCTCAAAGCGCCGACCGGCTCGGGGAAATCCACGTCCGTGCCGGGGATGCTGGTGGATGCGGGGATTTCCGGACGCATCCTCGTCATTGAGCCGCGGCGGATGGCGGCGCGCTTGCTCGCGGGCTGGGTGGCGAAACAACGCAAGGCGACGCTCGGTAACGAGGTCGGCTACGCGGTGCGCTTCGACACCAAATACCGCGCCGACACGCGGATCATCTATCTGACCGACGGGGTTTTCCAGCGCTGGATTCAAGACGACCCGACGCTGGAAGGCGTGGGCGCGGTGGTGTTCGACGAGTTCCACGAGCGGCGTCTCGCCGTGGACATCGCCTTGGCGCGGTGCCTCGATTTGCAGGAAGGCCCGCGGCCGGATCTGCGGGTGGTGGTGATGTCCGCCACGCTGGAAACCGCGGGGCTGGCCGAGTACCTCGCTCCCGCCGTCTCGCTGGAAGCGGGCGGGCGGACGCATCCGGTGCAGGTGCTCTATCGGGCGGACCGGCCGCCGGTGAACGACCGCCGCGGCGGACCGCCACGCGAGACGCCGATCTGGGAGAAGATGGCAAACGTCTGCCGCGAGGCGATGGCGATGCCGGACCCGGGAAACATCCTGATGTTCCTCCCCGGCACGCACGAGATCCGGCGGACCATCGAGCTGTTGGAAAACACCATCGCGAAGGGCTGGGATGTCTATCCGTTGTATTCCGCGCTGCAGCCCGCCGCGCAGGAAGCGGCGATTTCCCCCGGACCGCGCCCGAAAATCATCGTCGCGACCAACGTGGCCGAAACCTCGCTGACCATCGACGGCGTGCGGACAGTGATTGATAGCGGCTTGGCGCGCATCGCCTCGTTCGAGCCGCGCCGCGGGATCAACACGCTGCTCATCAAAAAAATCTCCCGCGCCGCCGCCGAGCAACGCACCGGCCGCGCCGGTCGGACGGCACCGGGCCGCGCGTTCCGTCTTTGGAGCGAGGCCGATCACGCGCGGCGCGCCGAGTTCGAAGCGCCGGAAGTCCACCGCGTCGATCTGGCGGAAGCCGCGCTTCTGCTCAAGGCGGCGGGCGTTTCCGAGGTCCGCGATTTCCGCTGGTTCAACGCGCCGACGGAGGAATCCCTCTCCCGCGCCGAGCGTCTGCTGCACGATCTCGGCGCGCTCGACAGCACGGGAAAACTCACCGACGAAGGCCGCAAAATGGCGTCACTGCCGCTGGAGCCGCGGTTCTCGCGACTGATGTTAGCCGGCCACGAACACGGCTGCGTGGCGGAAACCGCATTCGTCGCGGCGACGGTGCAGGGCGACGGAATCTTCACCAACAAACGCGGTGGACCGGGCCGCAAGGATTTCATTTTCCCGGACGACGACTCGGATTTCGCCGGCGAATGGCGGGCGTTCGAATCGGCCGAAGCTATGGGTTTCGACCCGCGCCGCTGCGACCAGGTCGGCGTGATGGCGCGCGGCGCGCGCGAGACAGCGCAGGGATTCGACCGGCTTTGCTCGCTGGCGAAGCGCTTCGGCTGGGAATGGCAGTCAGTGGATTTCAAGGCCCGCCGCGAGTCGGTCGGCAAGGCGATGCTCGCGGCTTTCAGTGACCAGTTGGCGATCCGAGTCAGCCAGGGCACGCTGGCTTGCAAGCTGGTGGGAAACCGCAAGGGCAAGCTCGACGAGGATTCCTGCGTGAGAAACGCCCCGGCCTTCGTCGCTGCGGAAATCACCGAGGTCGAGGCGCGCGAAATCATCGTCCACCTCCGCCGCGCCACCGCGGTTGATCCCGCATGGCTGGCGGAGCTTCTTCCGGAGGATCTAGCTGTCACCGACGGCGCGGCTTGGGACGAGACCCGCCGTCGGGTGATCGCCAGAAAGGAAACCCGCTTCCGGGATCTGGTACTCGAAGCCAAGGAAAGCGACCATGGCGTGAACCTCGACGCCGCGGCCGAAATCCTCGCGGCGCACGTGCTGTCCGGTGAGCTCGATTTAAAAAACTGGGATCATTCCGTCGAGCAGTGGACCGCCCGGCTCGCCTCGCTCGGCACTTGGATGCCGGAGTTGGGAATGCCCGGTTGGACCGACGAGGACCGGACCGATGCGATCGCGCAGATCTGCCACGGCGCCGTCAGCTACAAGGAAATCAAGGAGGCCAACGTCTGGCGCGTGCTGCGCGAGTGGCTTAGCGCCGCCCAGCGCGCGGCGCTGGATTCATATTGCCCGGAGCGGGTGAATTTGCCGAACGGCCAGTCCGCGAAGATCACTTACGCTTTCGGCATGGACCCCTTCATTTCGGTGCGGGTCTCGCACCTGTTCGGAATCTGGGAGACGCCGGTGATCGCCAACGGCCGCGTCCCCCTGCTCGTCCACATCCTCACGCCCGGCCAAAAACCCTGGCAAATGACCAAGGATCTGAAAGGCTTCTGGCAGACCGGCTACGCGCAGATGAAAAAAGAAGTCGCCGGCCGCTATCCAAGACATCCATGGCCGGACGATCCGCGGGCGTGGGTGGCAGCGGGCTCTCCCAGAAAATAATTCATAACTCTTTCCCTCAATCCCATGTGGCGCATCCTATTCGTATTCTCCGCACTTTCCATCGCCGCGGCGCTCATCGCCTGTCTGAAGGAAGTCTGGGGCAGAATCTATTCATAGTTTTCCGCACCGATCGGACGACAGCATGCTCACGGACTTTCTCAAAAATCGACATGCGGGTTTCTGAACCATTCCGGATCGCGGGCAAAGGAGGAAGTGAACGGGACTATGATGAGGGTTGGCAATTCGGTGGGGCTGGGTAGAGTGATTTGCATGCGGATTGATATTGTGACCTTGTTTCCCGAAGTGGCGTTAGCGCCGTTGAGCGACTCGATCATTCAGCGGGCGCGGGCGGCGGGAATTGTGGAGGTGGTGGGGCATCAATTGCGCGATTGGTCGGAGGACAAGCATCGGCGGGTGGACGATTCGTTGTGTGGGGGAGGGCAGGGGATGTTACTGAAACCCGAGCCGTTGTTTGCGGCAGTGGAGGCGTTGCGCGGGCCGGAAACCAAGGTGATTTTGATGACCCCGCAGGGTCGTCCGTTCAAGCAGGCGGTGGCCCGGGACTTGGCGGGGGTGGAGCATTTGTTGATTCTATGTGGCCACTACGAAGGGGTGGACCAACGGGTGATCGATGCGCTGGTGGATGAGGAAATTTCCATCGGCGATTATATTCTGACGAATGGCGCGCTGGCGGCGGCGGTGTTGTGCGATGCGGTGATCCGCTTGCTGCCTGGTGCGCTGGGTGACGAGCGGTCGCCGGTGGACGAATCGTTTTCCGATCCTAACCGACTGGAGGCACCGGCCTACACGCGGCCCATCGAGTTTCGCGGGTTGGTGGTGCCCGAGGTCCTGATTTCCGGGCATCACGGGAAAATCCAGGCTTGGCGGGAGGAATCCGCGCTGGCGCGGACCCTCCGGAATCGTCCGGACTTGCTGGAATGAGGGGGATTTTTCCGGTCGCGGGAAAAAATCGTGCCACCGGCGTGAAATCATGACACAACCTTTTCAAATGAATCATTCAACGCCGACCGAAAACAAGGGAGTGAGCACTGATCCGCCACGCGTGGAGCCGGCCACTCTTGAGGATCTGCCTGCGCTCACGGAGTTGGTGATGGATTTGTTTTCCCGCTCGGATGATTTCAAGCCGGACCGGGCGGCGCAAGAGCGCGGACTGCGCTTGATCCTCGAGCAGCCGAATCGCGGACGCATATTTGTCGTGAGAAATCATGATAAGATCTTCGGCATGGTGAACCTACTGTTCACGATTTCCACGGCGCGCGGTGGATTTGTGATTCTGATGGAAGACGTCGTCATTCACCCGGACCACCGCGGTCAGGGCTTTGGCGCGATGTTGATCGATCACGTGGTGGAGTTTGCGAAGCAGAAGAATTTCCTGCGGATCACGCTGCTCACCGACCAGGTCAGCGCGGAGTCCCAGGAGTTTTTCAAAAAGCACGGTTTCGAACAGTCGCACATGATCCCGATGCGGCGGATCATCGATTGATTGTTTTTGTTTGTTTCCTGATGCTATCCGTTGAAATCCGCTGCTAGGAGCTTTATAGTCCATCAGACTATAAAGCACCGCTATGGGACTCGAAAAAACCACTCAAAAAATGCAGGAGGCCCTGCAATCCGCGCAGAGCATCGCTTCGAAATCCGCGCATTCGGAACTCAAGAGCGCGCACGTCTTGCTGGCGTTGCTCCAACAGGAAGGCGGTATCACGGTGCCGATCTTGCAGAAGGCCGGAGTGGATGTTTCCCGCCTCAAAGCCTCCGTCGCGGCGGCCCTCGCCCGCGAACCGAGCGTGCAGGGAGCCACCACTCAGCCGCAGATCAGCGTCGGCCTGCGCTCGACGCTTGATTCTGCCGACAAGGCCCGCGAATCGCTCGGCGACGATTATCTGAGCGTCGAGCATTTCCTGCTTGGCTCGCTGGAGGGCGATTCGCCCGCAGGCAAATTGCTCAAGGAGGCTGGGCTGGATAAGAAGAAAGCCTTGGATGCGCTGAAAAGCGTGCGCGGTTCGCAAAAAGTCACCGATGAGAATCCTGAGGGAAAATATCAGACGCTCGAAAAATACGGTACCGACCTGACGGCTCGCGCCCGTGCCGGCAAGATCGATCCGGTCATCGGCCGAGATCATGAAATCCGCCGCGTCCTGCAGGTCTTGTCGCGCCGCACCAAAAATAATCCGGTGCTCATCGGTGAACCCGGCGTCGGGAAAACCGCGATCGTCGAGGGTCTTGCCCGCCGCATCGTTTCCGGCGACGTCCCGGATTCGATGAAAAACAAGTCGGTCATTTCGATGGATCTCGGGGCGATGCTTGCTGGCGCAAAATTCCGTGGCGAATTCGAAGATCGGCTTAAAGCATTTTTGAAAGAAGTCACCGATGCCGAAGGGGAGATCATTCTCTTTATCGACGAGCTTCACACCATCGTCGGAGCCGGAGCGGCGGAAGGCGCGGTGGATGCTTCGAACCTCCTGAAACCCCAACTCGCCCGTGGCGAATTGCATGCCATCGGCGCGACCACGTTGGATGAATACCGCAAACACATCGAAAAGGATGCCGCGCTCGAACGCCGTTTTCAGCCGGTGATGGTCGGTGAACCATCCGTCGAAGATACCGTGGCGATTTTGCGTGGATTGAAGGAGCGCTATGAAGTGCACCATGGCGTGCGCATCCAGGATGGCGCGCTTGTGGCCGCCGCCGCTTTGTCAGATCGTTACATCTCCGACCGCTTTCTGCCGGACAAAGCCGTCGATCTGATCGATGAAGCCGCCTCGCGCCTTAAGATCGAGCTCGACTCGATGCCGACCGAGATTGATGTGTTAGAGCGGCAGATCATGCAGTTGGAAATGGAGAAAAAGGCGCTCGAAAAAGAGACTGACAAAGCGTCGGCCGTGCGTCTGGAAAAAGTGAAGGAAGAGCAGGCGAATCTGCGCGAGAAATCGGCCGGCTTGATGGCCCAATGGCGGAATGAAAAGGCGATCATCGACCACGTCCGCAGCGCGCAGGAAAAGATCGAAACGCTCAAGGGTGAAACCGAACGAGCCCAGCGGATCGGCGACCTAACAAAAGCATCGCAGATCACCTACAGCGATTTGCCAGAGGCGCACAAGGCATTGGCCGCCGCCGAGGCGGAGCTTGCGATGCTCCAGAAAAATGGGGCGATTCTTAAAGAGGAGGTTACCGAGGAGGATATTGCCCGCGTGGTTTCCGCATGGACCGGCATTCCGGTGAACCGCCTTCAGGAAGGCGAGAAGCAAAAACTCGTGCACATGGAGGAACGTCTTGGAGCGCGCGTCGTCGGCCAGAAAAAAGCCATCACCGCGGTCTCTAACGCAGTGCGGCGTGCCCGTGCCGGATTGCAGGATGAGAACCGACCGATCGGCTCGTTCCTGTTCCTTGGTCCCACCGGTGTCGGTAAGACCGAGTTATCCAAAGCGCTCGCCGAGTTTCTTTTTGATGACGAAGGCGCGATGATCCGCATCGACATGTCCGAATACATGGAAAAACACAGTGTCGCCCGTTTGATCGGCGCGCCGCCTGGCTATGTCGGTTACGAAGAAGGCGGCCAACTCTCCGAGCGCGTTCGCCGCAAGCCATATTGCGTCGTGCTTTTCGATGAGATCGAAAAAGCCCACCACGATGTGTTCAACGTCCTGTTGCAAGTGCTCGACGACGGTCGCATCACCGACGGTCAGGGCCGCACGGTGGATTTCCGCAATACCGTGATTATTCTAACATCCAACATTGGTTCGCAGTTTATTCTTGGTGAGGAAAACGCCGAACAACGTGAAGCGATGGTCACCGAAGCGTTGCGCGGCCACTTCCGACCGGAGTTTCTCAATCGCATCGATGAAATCGTCATCTTCGATCGCCTCCGGCGCGATGAGCTCACCACGATTGTCGATCTCCAGCTTGACCGTGTCCGCAAGCGTCTCGCCAAACAGGGCCTCGCTCTCGCTCTCACGGAAGAAGCCAAGGAATTTCTCGGCAACCAAGGCTATGATCCGGTGTACGGTGCGCGCCCCTTGAAGCGCGCGATTCAACGTCATTTGCTCGATGTGTTGAGCCTCGATGTGTTAGAAGGCAAATTCGCCGACGGCGATGTGATTCTGGCGAGTGTCGAGCACGGAGGCATCGTGTTTCACAAGGAATGACCCGAGTAGTTTGGCCTTTAAATATGGAGCGCCGACATTCTGTCGGCTGTCGGCGCGGGGACATACTGTCACCCGTCTTCTGCGAAGCGACTCGCCGGACAGTATGTCCGTCATCCAGCAGCGCGCAAAATGCACGCGCTCCGGCATGGAGCGCCGACATTCTGTCGGCTGTCGGCGCGGGGACATACTGTCACCCGTCTTCTGCGAAGCGACTCGCCGGACAGTATGTCCGTCATCCAGCAGCGCGCAAAATGCACGCGCTCC
>CAIXKE010000063.1 GCA_903919975.1 Akkermansiaceae bacterium
ACGGCTTGGAAAGCCGTCCCTACCTGAGATACGTTGGTGCGCTGACCTAGGGCGTTCACGGTGTAGTCATACTGCGAAATGACGGTGGTGCCAACTTTGTTTTGCTTGGAGGCGAGGATGTTGCGGGTGGGTTCGTAGGTGTTGTGGACATCGTGTATGGGACCGGCGATTTTTTCGAGGATTGAGGAGTTGGGGAGGTAGTGGTAAGTAAAGGTGTTTGTGGGGACAGGAGTGTCTCCACTCCTTATGGTTTCTAGGCGGGCGGTGGTTGGGGAGTAGCCGTAGGTCGTTTGGTTTTCGAGGGTAGAAGCATTTTTAAGCTGCCAACCGGAATCGCGACCTAGGGTGTCACGGCTACGATCGAGGATGCGGGTGAAGAGGGCTTGGCCGGGGAGGTTGTAGGTGATGGTTTCGGCGTCGAGGACGAGGGTGGTGGGGTTGTAGGTGTTGGTGGAAGAAGTGATCAGTGCCGAGTGATCAGTGAGCAGTGTTGAAGAGGATATGACTCGACCGAGGCGGTCGTAGGTTAGGCTGACGTCTGGGGTGGTGTCGGAGTAGTCGGTGGAAATCAGTTGGCCGGCGGGGTTGTAGGCGTAGGTGGTGGTGACTCCCCTCGCCCAGGTGCGGGTGAGGAGTTTTCCGTCGGGGGTGTAGGTGTAGTTTGCGCCCTTGTCGGCGGCGTCGCGCTTGGCGAGGAGGAGGCCGGTGGCGGATTCGTAGCTCCATGTGGTGGTGTCGTAGTCCGGGGTGCTGGCGGTGGGGGAGAGGGTGAGATCGCTGCTGCGGTAGGTGCGGAGTTCGACGGGGCGACCTAGGAGGTCGTAGAGTTTGAAAGTAGGATTGGTGTTGGTCCCCCAAGTGGCGGCGGGTTGGCCGTTGGGGTGATAGCTTGTGTGGACGGTGGCGATGAGCGTGTTGTCGGCCTGATAGGTTTGTTGGGTGATCGGGCGGGTGGCGGTATCGAGGGTGATGACGCTATAAGTGCCGTCGCTTTGGGTGGTTTTGAGTGGTTTTCCAGCTTGGGTGAACTGGCTGTAGGTGGTGGTGAGTCCGCGTTCCCCGGTGCTGCTGAGGGTGCGGCCTAGCAGGTCGGTGCTTTGACTGGCGCTGGTGAGGGTGGCTCCAGTGGTATCTTGGTTTGTGCTGACCGTGGTGATGCTGCCGTCGGCATTGAGTGTGACGGCGGCAGACTGGCGAAGGAATCTGGTGGGGGTGAGGTAGGTTTTGGTTTCGCTAGAGGCACTGCCCTTGATCGATTTGGTGGCGGTGGTGACGGTGATGGGGCCGCTGAGAGGGATGGATTTTTGGTAGAGTCCATCGGTGGCGCGAAAGCTGGTGGAGATCAGGAGGTCTGTATCGCTGTCATCGCGGATCCACTGGCGGGTGCGCTGGCAGGTGGTGGAAGCTTCGGTGGCAAAGTCGCTGAGGGACTTGCTATAGCTGTCTTTGATACCACCGACGGCGGCGTTGTTGAATTGGCCGTCGCCATTGGAATCGGTCCAGGATTCGGTGGTCTCGCCGAGGAGGTTGAGGACGCGGAGGGTTGAGGGATTGCCGGTGGAGGATTGGCCTATGGGTCGGCCGCGTTCGTCGAAAGTGGTGGTGGAAACGAGGGTGGTGCCGTTGTAGCCGGGGGACTCGGTGCGGGTGGCACGGCCTGCTAGATCGCGGAAGCTGTGGGAGGCTGCGGGCGAGACGCCCGCGCCACTTTGGGTGACGGTGGATTGGATGCCGCCGCCATTTTGGTTGTGGGGGGTGTAATCGTAGGTGGTGAGCGGGGTGATGGGATCGCTGGCGAATGTGCTGATGGAGGTGTGGGTTTGTCCGTCGGCGTAGGTAGTGGAGATGTGGGTGATGCCGTCCGGGCCGGTGGAACTTTGGCTGCGGTTGGCGGGATCGTAGGCGTAGGTGGTTTCGTCCGGGGAGTCGTCGTTGTTGGCATCGGGGCTGCGGAAGACGAGGGTTTGGCCGCGGAGGTTGGAGATGGATTCCGAGACGAGCCTTGAGCCGGTGGATTCCGAGCCGGCGGTGACGGACTGGGTGACGGAGTTTTTGGGCAGGGTGCGGCCGCCGATGGATGCGGAGGTGTAGGAGCGGCCGGTGGCGGTGATTTTCGAGCCGAGGGTGACGGTGGAGTATTTGATGCGGCCTGTGAAATCCTGCTGATTCACCAAGAGTGAGCCATCGCGTTGGCGGTGTTCTTGGATGCCGCAGCAGGAGAACACGAAGGTTTCGAAATCGGCGGGATCGGCGTCGTAGATGATGTGGGTGGGACGACCAACGGCATCGACGCTGGCGGCGATGGATTGGTCTAGCAGCAGGCCGGAGGCGATGTCGTAGGATTTGGTTTCGATGGGGTGCTGGAAGGAATTGGTGGTGGAGACCGTGCGGGTTCCGGCAGTGAGCGCGGGGACCGGGCCGGTAGCGGAGGCTGCGAATTGGTCTGGTCCGGCGCTGCCATGCTCGGTGGTGGTTTTCAGATTTCCCGAAACCGTGGCATAGGTGTAGCGGGTGAGCGTGCCGTCTGGGCGGCGGGTGTATTGGATGCGGCCCTTGAGCGGCTCTGCGAGGCTATCGGCATGGTAGGCGTGCTCGGTGATGAGTGGCGCGGAGGTGGTGCCGGATTTTTGCTCGGTGCGGAGTGTGCGGGTACCATTCGCGGCGGTGCTGAGGGTTTCTTTGAGGTTGGAGACGAGTTGTCCTGCGATTTTTTCGATCACGGTGCGGGAATTTTTCTCAAGCACGATGCTGGTGAAGTGGGCATTGGCTTTATCCCCGAAGGCGGAGTTTTTCCATGAGGACCATTTTTCGGTTAGCATGATTTGGGTGCCGCCGTTGTATTGGTAATGGCATTGTTCCCAATAGCCGTCCGAGCGTTGGAGAGTATGGAGGCGGGCTCCGATGAGGTTGTTGATGGAGGTTCCTGCTTTGGGCGCGGTGATGACTCCGGCGGCGCCGACGATGCCGGTGCCGGTGGCATCCGTGTAGGTGTAATCGGTGGTGACGGCTTCCGAGGTGTCGTAGGCATCGATGCGTTTGACGATGCGCAGCGTTTCATTGCCGAGATCGCGGAATTGTTCGAGGGTCTTGGAGGTGACGAACAAGCCGTAGGTGGGATCCGTGGGAGCGGTGGGGGTTTGCGGGATTTCCTGGGGTGAGGAAGCGGCTTGCTCGAGGGTGCGGATTTGTTGGGAGAGGCCGTTGCCGAGGGAGGATTTCACCAGCGTGTTACGGGAAATGATCATGGTATCGGCGGGGTTGCCGATGTGGGTGGTCATGATGGAAGAGGCGGCGGTGACGTTCCAGCGATAGCCGCGGACTTTGGGTGCGGTGGAGGAGCTGAAATACTCGTGTTGCAGGACATCGACGATTCCCGGGGATGGCTGGGAGATGAGCAAGGTCTTGATCGGCTGGGAGGCGGTAATCGGATAGAAGCCGCTTGTATCCTTCGCGCCGACAACGCTCTTGAGGTAGTAGCGGACGAGCGTGCCGGACGCGGTGTAGCTGAAATCGACTAGGAACTGATCGGTGTAAGTTTGGAAGCGGTCGGTGGTGGGATTTCTTTTGATGTAGCTGGTTCCACAAGCTTTGGCTTCGGTGTAGGGGCCGGCGGCCGTGGCACCGGCGACCTTGGTGGACATCCCGTAAATTTCAAATGAGTTGGGTTTGATCGTGACGGCGGCAGGATCAGCGATGCGCAGGACACAGGTGACGGGGCGCTTGTATTGCTTGCCCCATTCGGCGGAGAGGCTGGATTGGAATGGCGGGGTATCGACCATTGGAAGCTGGCAGCTCACGCTGACTTTTTCACGTAATGCCAGATCTTGTTCGAGGATGTTGTTGCCCGTCGCGTAGGTGGTGAGGCCGACATTGATTTGCAGATCGAGGTTGTTGTTACTCGCATCTGTGCTTCCTGGAGGACAGACGTAGTTGCCCTGTCCGTCGTCTTCCGCATCCACCTTGTCTCCAGAGCAAGTTTTGCAATCCGGTTTCGGTGGGGGTGGTGGTGGATTGGTAATATTCGGGCCGTCGGCAGTGGTGCTGGAGGTGTCTGCCGGGGATTGCGCCGGGAGCGGGGAAATGCCGAAGGTGAAGGCGCAAAGGAATGCGGGGATGATGAAACGTTTCATGAATCTGGAGAAGCGGAGTGTCGGTGAAATCAGTTAGAACGTTGGGTGAGATCGGAGATGGCCTTATGTAGCGAGGTGTGGAGCAGTGGATCCTGAGCTTCCTTTTTTTGGAAGGTGGTGAGGAGTGTCAGGTCATCGGCGTTGCCGAGTGTGCCGAGAAGGGAGATGGCGGACATGTGCAGGATGGCCGAAGAGGCAGGTGCGGCGATGATGGCCCGGGCGATGGGTAGGGCATCGGTGATGCTCCGATGTGCGCAGAGTTGCAGGGCGGTGGAGCGAACGCCGCGGTGTGTGGATGCATCTGCGGCGTGGGCGAGCAAAAGAGATTGGAGATTGGGGATTGGAGATTGGGGAGAAGAGGATAGTGGATTGGGGATAGTGGATTGGGGATTTATGGAAGAGGGATTGATGATTGATGATTTTGGAGAGACGGGCGCGTAGGCCCATTCGTCGAGAGTTAGGAGGGCGGTGCCGGTGGTGGTGGATTGCGGGTCGCAGTCGGGGTGGCCGGGAGTGGTGGCGTGGAGAAAGGTTTGTTGGATGAGCGCGATTTTTTCCGGGCGGTCCTCGTGGACGGTGCGGGTGTCGCTGTCGGCGATCCATTCGCGGAGTTGCTGGAGGGCGTAGTCGCGCAGGGTGGGATCGAGGGTTTTGTCATGCCAGAGGGCGATGAGGTGGTCGGAGTATTGCGGGGTGTAAGGTTGTTGGTTGCGGAGGACTTGGAGGATGTCGTTGGCGAGGGCGTGCCACTCGCCGGTGTTGAGTCCGTTGGGCGGGGTGTTGGTGATGGAGGCGAGCAGTGCGGCGCGGTCGGGATCGGGGAGCGTGTTGCCGACGGTGGCGAGGGAGGCGAGGCGCTCGGTGAGGGAGGCGTGGGAGGAGGTGAGAAGCTGGGCGACTTGAGGGATTAGAATGAGAGATGGGGCGTCCTTCCCGGATGACTTCAGTGGGGTGGTGGCAGTGACAGCGACCGTGGAGGAATCCTGAGTGACGATTTGCCAGCAGACGACGCCCCCGAGGCCGATGAGGGCGGCGGCGATGGTGAGGCTGATGGTGCGGGATTGGGACATGTTAGAGCGGGGATTCGAGGATTACATTTGGCCGATGATGGTGCCACTGGCATCGCGGAGGTAGGTGCGGTGGCAGGCGCTGCCGATTCCGCTGGAAAGCAAGATGGGCACGCGGGCGAGGCCGTTTTCACCGAAGTCCGCGGCGTAGAGGCGCTTGCGGATCGTGCCGTCGAGGAATGAGCGTCCACCGAGGAAGAATTCGAGTTCGACGTAGCCGCCGGGGGGCAGGCTGGTGGCCATGACGGTGAGTTCTACGATTCTATCGCCATTGGGATAGGAATAGATGACGGGCATTTCGCCATTTCCGGAGTGGCTGAGCAGCATCGCATTGACTTGGCCGGTGGCGATGACCGGGCCGCCGTTGCCGGTGCGGGCCAGCACGTTGTAGGCGCCGGGGAGGGTGGCGTTCACTTGGAAGACGCGCGCGGACCACGGGACCACCTGCGGGGTGAGGGACAAGGTTTTATCTACTTCGATCGGGAGCGTGAACGGGAAGTTAGAAATCGACCATTGCCGGGGACGGTTCACATAGAGTTGGAGGGTTGCGCCGAAGTCGGCAGCGATGACGTCCAAGGTGGAGGTCATGGTTTCCGGACCGTTGGGGCCGGTGAAGGTGGCGGTGAGCGTCTGGATGCCGGCGGTGGTGAACTGGCGGATGAACGGCTGGTTGGCGGGCGTGGTGGTTAGAGCCTGGCCGTTGAGCGTGAGCGTGACGGACGACCCGTCCGGAGCGCCGCCGGGAGTGAAGGCGGTGAGGCGCAGGCTGTCGTTCTTGCGGATCACCAGGTGGACGCCCTGCGCGATGTTGAAGGGCAACCATTCGACATCAAGGTCTTGCTGGAGGATGCCGTATTCAAAGCCGAGGCGGACCGGGGTGACGGCGGTGGGATTGAGCGGGACGTTGGCGAACCAGCCTTGGTCTACGCTTTTGGAAACGGGGGCGAAGGCCGAGCCATTGGCGGCAATGGTGGTTCCTTCCAGTTTGTGGGTGGTGCCTTCCACGCAGTTGGGGCTGGTGAGCGAGCCGATGCCGGTGGCCGTCACCGTGTTGCGTGCGACGAGCAGATCGTAGACCCAGTCCGGCAAGCCGTCGGCATTCAGATCATCGCCCGAGGGCAGGACCAAGCGCAGGGAGTCGAGTTGGAGGGCGCGGCGGGCGAGCAGGTTTTGATTCCAAATGCGCAGGGTGTGGTTGCCTGCGGAAAGCCATCCGGCGAATCCGGCTGCGATGCCTTTCCGGCCATTGAGCGAGGTGAGAATGGTGCTGGCGCACTTTTGGGAATCCACATGCACATCCAGAGCGAAGTCCTCGCGGGCTAGGATGGCGGAACCGCGGGCGCGGCCTTGGATTTCAAACAGATAGTAACCGGCGGCGGTGAGATTGACTTGGTATTCAATCCAGCCGCGGGTTTCCATGCAGAAGAGTCCGCCATCGGCGCTTTCGACCCAGTTGGCGGAGGCGGCGGCATGGGCGTTGACGGCGATGTCACCAACGACCGAGGAATTGGAGAGCTCGGGGACGAGCGGGTTGGTACCGAGGAAATAGACTTCCTGTCCGTCGGGATAGCCGTCTTTGTCGGTATCGGGGTTGAGGGGATCGGTGTTCAGCAGCCACTCGTCGCGGTTGGTGATTCCATCGGAGTCGGGGTCACCGTATTCGCCGTTGCCGGGGTTGGTGAGGCCGTTGTCGGTGGCTGATAGACCGTATTGGATTTCCCAGGCATCGGGCAGATAATCGTCATCGAGGTCGTCCACATCGCGGACAAAGCTGGTGAGGGCGGACGATGGCAGCGACTGCGGCGGGAATGTGTGTGGATTGACTTCAAAGGCAAGCACTTCGGCGATGCTCAGGTAGCCGTTGCGGTCGTTGTTGTTGCCGAGGAGTTGGACGCGGATTTTGCGCGCCTGCACGGTGGCGGGCAGGTCCCAGGCAAACATTGCGGGGGCGTATCCCATGCCTTCATAGAAGTTGGCTGCGCCGCCCGGGATTTCATTGCCGGAGGCGTCGCGCAGCGAGATCCGGAAGTTAGAAAGGCGGGTGCCCAGCGTGCTATCGATGCGGTTGAACAGCACGACACGGGTGACCGGACGTTGCGCGCCGAAATCCACCTCAAGCCATGAGTTGGGCTTGTTGTTGGTGAGGGTGGTGCTGTTGCTATTGGATGAGCCGCTGCAACTGCCGTCGATGGCGCGCGAGGCATTACACCCACCCAAAGTGCTGCTCTGGGCGGCGATCGATCCGTTCACCGACAATGCCCAGTTGGTGGAATTCAAGCTCCAGCCGACCGAGACGTGCTCGCTGCTGACAGACTGTTTGTGAAGCACCTCGATGAAGTAGGACTGACCTTGCACCAGGGTGACGGGCAGCGAGTGATTGCCGATGTTCTTTTCCCAGTTGCGGATGGCACCGTAGGCATCCATGGCGATGCGGCGTTTCGCGAACTTGCGGTCATCGGAAGAAAGCCAGAGTTCGGCCTGGTCATCGCCAGCCAGCCAGAAGGTGTAATCGCCGGTGGTTGGTGCGGTGAGGGTGGCGCGGAAACGCTGGCCGTAGTTGACCATGCCGGCGGTGGCAAAATATTCCGTGGTTTCCGAAAGGCGGGTGAGATCCGGCGTACGCAGCAGACCGGCGGAACCGGTTAGATCACGAATGCGGGAGCCGCCGAGGCTGCCATACCATTCATGCGTCCAACAACCTGCCACTCCGTTGACGGTGAAGGGGTTGGTGCCATATTGATATTCTTGTAAATTGGTGAGGCCGTCGCCATCGGGGTCGCCGTATTCGCCGTGAGGCCAGGCAATGACACCGCTGTTCGTGACGCTGAGGCCGTTGGCCAGTTCCCAATGATCTGGCAGCGAATCTCCATCCGCATCGTTGAGGTAAGTGGTGCCATCGATAGTCACGGTTTCCGGTTCGCAGACCGAGATGGCCGTTGAGGGGATCAGCGCGGCGCTGGCAAAACCGGGGCCGCTCCAACCGACCGAACAATGGTCGTTGCCGTAGGTTTCGACATAGAGAGCTTCAAAATAAACCTTGTCCCCGGCGGTGAAGTTGAAGGCCCTGGATTGGCCAATGCCACCACCGAAACTGCGGAACGATGTGGCCCCGGTGTTGAACGCCACCTGGGACTTGCCGAAGCGGGATTTTCCGGCCGGATTGATCAGCAGCGAGGTGCAGTTGTCGCCGGAAATGTAGAAGCGCCAAGTGCCGCTGGTGGGGATGGTGATGACGCCACGGAAGCGGCGGCCGAAGTTGTCGCTCCAGTTTTGCCCGGCCTCGAGGGTGCTGAAGTAACCGGAAAGCACGGGCACCTGGGCGAAAAGCGGATTCTGGGTGAGCGCGCTGATTTTCGAGTTGTTCGTGCCGATGAAGAATGCGTCCCACTGGCAGAAGCCGGACTCGCCGGGCATCGGGACCAGGGCGGTTCCATTTTGATATTCCTGCAGGTTGTTCACGCCATCGCCGTCGGAATCCAGCTGCGAGTGATCGATGCGGGATGTGGGGTTGAGGCCCTTGGCGCTCTCGAAAGCGTCGGGCAGGCCGTCGTCGTCGAGGTCGAGCGGATCCGGTGCCTGGCTGGTGAGCACCACCGTGCCATCGGGCATTTTCCCCGGGATGACCTCGATGGCCGTCTGACCCGGGCGGATCCAACCGATTGATAGAAGGTCGCTGCCGCCGCCTTCCTTCACCAATGCCTCGAAGGCATATTCCTGACCGGCTTCCAGTGTGACCAGCACGCTGGCTTGGGAGACGTTGGCGGTCCATGCGCGAAAAGCCGTGTAGGTGTTGACCGTACAGAGTTTTTGCAAAGAGGCGCGGCTCGCGTCCGTGCCGAGATGGAACGCGCCCTGAGCGTCCGAGGCGATGTAGAAGCGGTAATCCCCAGTGACCGGGGCGCGCAGCTTACCGCGAAGGCGCAGCCCGTAGCTGTCAGCCTGGTTTTGCGGGATTTCCGCTGTGGTGTAAAACCCGGCAAGCGACGGAGCGGATTGCAGGAAAGCCGTGGACTGATAGAGCGATAGAAGCGAATCACCGCCAACGTTGTTCCAGCGCTCGTAGCGCAGGGCTCCGGGGACGGAATGCCAGTCAGGAGTGCCCGGCACGGTTTCCGCGAGAGTGGGATTGCGGCCGGAGGAGAATTCCAACGAGTTGGGCAGACCATCCGTGTCGTTGTCCGAGTTTCCGTTGGATGCTAGATTCCCGAAATAGTTGATCTCCCACTGGTCTGACACGCCATCGGAATCGCCATCGGTCGCGCTCCATCCGCCTTGGGCCATCAGCGGAAAACACCCTAGCCCGAGGGCTAGCAAGCCATGTAAAAACCCGGAGAATAACAAATCAGAAGTCGAAAAATGGGAGCTTTTCATGAAAATTGGTTCATGCTCCGTCTTTTTTTTGGCGAGGCCGCGCCATGAAAGTTAGATTAACCTGCTAGATCAAACATAAAATGCTAGGAATTTGCTTTTCACCTAGCAGCCTGTCGGACTTAGCGCAAACGCGCTGAAGAAACTCCCGTGCTTCCCGCGTATGAAGGGAATGTCCGCCCGTTTCGTCTGAATATCGACCACGACACACCGCTGCTTCTGCCGCCCGACTTACGCGACTGGGTGTCGCCTGACCACATGGGCCACTTCGTCATGGATGCAGTCAAAGCGCTGGACCTCAGCTTGGCTCACATCAACGAGCGAGGCACCGGCCACGCCCAGTAGCCGCCCGCCATGATGCTTGGCCTGCTCATCTACTGCTACGCCACCGGCACCTTCGCCAGCCGCCGAATCGAGACACTCACCTTTGAAAACGTCGCCGTGCGCTACCTAACTGGTGACACCCATCCCGACCACGACTCCATCTGCAAGTTCCGCCGCGAAAACAAAGCCCTCCTCTCCGTATCCTTCCACCAGGTGCTCGAACTTGCCGCCCGCGCCCGCGCCCTGCAAGTCGGCGACATCACCGTCGCCATCGATGGCACCAGGATCCTCGCCAACGCCAGCAAACACAGCGCCGTGAGCCACGGCCATGCCGTCGAACAGATGAAACTCGTCGGCGAGCAAATCGCCCAACTCCTCCAAAAAGCCGAGAACGCTGACAGCACCCCGCTCCAGGACGGCCTCACCATTCCTGAGGAAATCAAGCGCCGCCAAGACCGCATCGCCAAGCTCACAGAAGCCAAAAAAGCCATGGAACAGCGCGCCAAGGAACACTGATAGAAGAACAGGCGGCTTACGAGGAAAAGCTCGCCGCCCGCCAGGCCAAGCAACAAAGCACCGGCAAAAAACCGCGAAGCAAAGCCCCAGAGCCACCCAAAGAAGGCCCTCGCGACAAGGATCAATACAACTTCACCGATCCCGAAAGCCGCATCATGAAAGTGCGCGGCGGCTTCGAGCAAAGTTACAACGCTCAGGCCGCCGTGGAAGTCGCAAGCATGCTCATCGTCGGCCAGCACGTTACCCATCAAGCCAACGACAAGCAACAACTCATCCCCACCCTCGCCGCCCTCAGCCCCGTCATCGACCAAGTCTCCAACATCCTCGTCGACAGCGGCTACTACAGCGAAAAATCCATGCTAACAGCTGAAGCCGCCCGCCCGGACACCACCGTCTACGCAGCCATGAAACGCCAGAGCCACGGCCGCAGCGTCGCCCAACTCGCAACCCGGGCCGATCCGCCCCCGCCATCTGCCGAAGCCCCCGTTGCCGAACGCATGGCGCACCGCTTGGACACCGCCAAGGGCAAGCAACTCTACGGCCTGCGCAAGCAAAACGTTGAACCTGTCTTTGGCATCATCAAGCAAGCTATCGGCTTCCGGCGCTTCCAGCTGCGCGGACAGGCAAAAGTCGAACTCGAATGGACCCTGATGACCACCAGCTACAACATCAAGCGACTCTTCAACCTCGGAATGAGTCTCGCGGTAGCCTGAGAGTATGGCTGGAAGGCACTAACGAAAAAACAACCCGGCACAGCCGCCCATCGCGGCCGGAGCCCCACCGAACAAACCCTTGGCCGGTCAAACCGCCCACCCATCCCGTCCCGTCCCGTTCTTTCCTGTTAGGCAAAAAAATCAAACGGTTGTTTGAAAAATCATCATCCTGCAACCAGTCACACCACAGCTCATAGTGGCCACCTGCTTCTAAGTGTCCACATATGGACACTGGTTTCTCCCGTCACAAAATCCGACAGGCTGCTAGCTTGTCTAGCTTGTTTTTGATTTCGCCGCAATCCGTGACAAACCGGCGGCTACATGCTAAATCCCCCGGGACCGGATCACTTCCCGGCGCAACATCCCATGAATATCGTCCTCGGCATCACCGGCTCCATCGCCGCTTACAAAGCGGCGGACCTCGCGTCGCAATTGGTAAAACAAGGCCACGAGGTGCATGTCGTCATGACCCGAAGCGCCACCGAATTCATCACACCGCTCACACTGCAAACCCTGACCCGCCAGCCGGTGACTGTTTCCCTCGAGGACGAGAAACAATCGTGGAAACCCGGCCACATCGATCTTGCGGACCGCACCGATCTCTTCCTTGTTGCCCCAGCCACCGCCAACGTGCTCGGCGCATTCGCCAACGGCCTCGCGCCCGATTCACTCACCTCCATTTATCTCGCGCTACCCCGCACCACGCCGGTGCTCATCGCACCCGCCATGAACGGCAAAATGTGGCTGCACCCCGCCACTCAACGCAATCTCGCCCAGCTCAAGAAAGACGGTTGCCAATTCATCGATCCCGCGGAAGGCAACCTCGCCTGCGGCTATGAAGGCGTCGGCCGACTCGCCCCATTGGAGGAGATTCTTGAACGAGTGGCGGCCATCTTTTCCGGCAACGCCTGAAGAGATCATTTGCACCCATTTTGGCCGCCGATCGCCCGAATTTCCACGATTCCCACAAAAACTTACCCGGCGGGCAAAAAAACCTTGCGTGCTCGAATGCTCCGTGGTGTTCTCCCCGCCCGCCCACAGGGGTGGATCAACCATTTCTTAATACGGCCATGGCCTACGCAGTGATCAAAACCGGCGGTAAACAATACCGCGTCTCAGAAGGAACTCGCTTCGATGTCGAAAAACTCGACGCCGCAGTGGACTCCGAAATCAAGTTCGACGTATTGCTCGTTGGCGAAGGCGAAACCGTGAAAATCGGTGCACCTGTCGTTGAAGGAGCCTCTGTCACCGCCAAGGTTCTCAACCAGTTCCGCGGACCTAAGGGCATTGCCTTCAAATTCAAGCGCCGCAAAGGTTTCCACAAAACCAAAGGTTTCCGCCGCAGCCTTACCACGCTCGAGGTGACATCGATCGCAGGTTAATTTCCAACCACTTACCCACCTACTTCCATGGCCCATAAAAAAGGACAAGGCTCCGTCAAGAACGGTCGCGATTCACGCAGCAAACGCCTCGGCGTGAAAAAATTCGGCGGACAAGTTGTCATCGCCGGCAACATCATCATCCGCCAGCGCGGCACCAAGGTGCATCCGGGCCTCGGCGTCGGTTGCGGCCGTGACCACACGCTTTTCGCGCTGATCGATGGCAAAGTCATGTTTGACCGCGAATCCCGCCGCGTCAACGTGGTGGCCCTCGCCGCCAACTGATCGGATTCCCGACACAAATCTTCACCTGAAAGCCGCTTCCATTCCCGGAAGCGGCTTTTTTGGCGCTCATTTTCCGTATGCTCCAAGTTCTCCTGATTCCTCTGATCTTATTCCTTGCCTGCACGACCGGCTGCCGCAAGGCGCGCGCCATGGAACCGCCGAAAGCTGTGCCTGTCGTGATAGACGGTCGCTTGGAATTGCAGTTGATGAGTTTCAACCTGCGCTATGAAAACCCCGAGGATCGCGGCCAGCGCGCTTGGCAGGAACGGGTGATCGGAACGGTGCGCATGATCCGTGATGAAGCACCCGACGTGTTCGGAGTCCAGGAGGCCTTGCATGGACAAGTCGCCGACTTGCGGTCCTCCCTCCCGGATTACGAGTTTTTCGGAGTCGGCCGCGACGACGGATTACGGAACGGCGAGTATGCCGGACTCTTTTTCCGTCGCGACCGCTTTGAGCCGGATCTGGCCGATCGCGGGACGTTCTGGCTCTCCGACACCCCCGAGCGGGCGGGTTCAAAAACTTGGGGCAATGATATTCCCCGTGTCGCATCATGGCTGCGTTTGGTCGATCGCACCACCCAACGCGGGGTCTATGCATTCGTCACCCATTGGGATCATCGCAACCAACCATCACGCGAACAAGCTGCTCTACTCATGGCGCGCAGGATCGATTCCCGGAAGCATCGCGATGAACCGGTAGTCTTGTTAGGTGATTTGAACGCGACCGAAAACAACCCCGGGGTCGCTTATCTAACAGGAAATCGTGCCACACTCGCCGGCAGCGATCAGACATGGAAACATTCGCTGATCGACACCTTCAAAACCCTCCACCCCAAAGCCAGCGCGCGCACCACGCTTCACTTCTGGAAAGGCAGCCGTGAGGGATTCCTCAAGGTGGATCACATCCTTGTCAGCCAAGGAGCTAAAGTAATTTCCGCCCAAATCCGCGACCACGATAAACCCATGCTCTCAGACCATTTTCCATTCACCGCGAGGGTGGTTTTCCCGGAATCATCCGAGTCCTTACCGGAATGAAAGCGAGCGGGAATGCGGGAGGGTTTCATGAGTTGAGAATCGGAAGTCCGCCCCGGCCGTCATGACCGGAGCGGAGGCAGACATCATTCAACTTTATTCAGCTTCGGCCGGCTCCTCGGGCTCCTCGCCGGGTGGCGGGCCGGGCGGGCGGCCTCCCTCAGGTGGCGGCGGGCCTTCAGGATGCAACTCGTCCCGGGTGAGTTCGCCATCATTGTTTTTATCGATCTGCAGCAGTGCCTTCGACGCGTTTTCGATTTCATCGGCGGAAATGATGCCGTCGCGGTCGGCATCAAGGACGGCGATGACGGGGGGCGGCGGACGATGACCGCGTGGCTCTTTGTCTTTGGACTCGCGGGCGGTGGCGATGGATCCCGCTAACAGGGCGAGACTCAGATCGGGCTGGGGCTGGACTCCTTACTAAGCGGATCCGCCGGGGATCGCCTGACGGCCTTCGGCGACTCGGCGCTCCCGCAGATCATCGGAAAAACACCGCGCCAGTGGGAGGACGCCATCCAACCGCTGGCCCGCGAGAAACAGCTCACCGCAGTGGTGTTCAATCCGCATGAGACAGCAAACTCCACCCTGCCGATTCCTCCGAATGTCGTCGAGCGCGCACGCACGTCGCTGCCGCCGCCACGCCGCGGCGAACCCGGCCGCCCGCCACGGCCAGAATTCCGGGATGGCCCGCCGCCTTCCCGCGATGGCGACGAGGAGCCGCCTGCCGGGCTGCCAAAGAGCCGCCCGATGTTCCTGCTGCGCGGCGATGACGGCGGCTACTGGGCCGGGGTCTTACTCCAGCTCCCGCCCCGCCGCGGCACACCCGGCCGGCCGGTGATGTTGCTGTTGCACGCGGACCGACTCGATGGTTCCGGCATGTTTTTCGATTTTAAACCGTGGCTCTGGGGCGGCATCGCCGTGCTCGGCCTGAGTCTGGCATTTTGGACGCCATTCGTATGGAGCATCACCCGCTACCTGCGCCGTCTAACTTCCGCCGCAGATCTCATCGCATCCGGGCATTTCCAGGTGTCGCTGCCACACCGCCGCAACGACGAACTCGGCAATCTCGGCCGCGCCATCGAATCCATGGCCGCCCGGCTCGATCACCTCGTTTCCGGCCAGAAACGCTTCCTTGGGGATGCCGCCCACGAACTCTGCGCCCCACTCGCCCGAATCCGCACCGCCCTCGGCATTCTGGAAACCCGCCTTTCCGATACGAATCCCACGCTGCTCTCGTCCATCGAGGCCGATACCACCGAGCTAGCCGCGCTGATAGATGAAATCCTCGCCTTTTCCCGGACTGGCAACCGTCAGCCCGTGCCCCGCGCCGTCATGTTGGAAACCCTGATTCGAGAAGTCCTCGCCCGAGAATCCGCAGAGCTGGAGACCGAGGTCAGAGTCCCCGAAGGACTCGCGGTGACGACCGATCCAACCCTGCTCGGCCGAGCCCTCGGCAACCTTGTCCGGAACGCGGCCATCCACGCTGGCCCCCACGCTCACGTGGAATTCGAAGCAATCGAATCGCCGGAGGCTATCTCGATTTCCGTCACCGACAACGGCCCGGGAGTCCCGGCTGACGAACTCCCACGGATTTTCGAGCCCTTCCACCGGCTCGACCGCGCCCGGAGCCGCGAGACCGGGGGCTGCGGCCTCGGCCTCGCCATTGTTCGCAGCGCGATAGAGGCTTGCGGTGGCGAAGTCCAGGCGTCGCTTCACGCAGCGGGCGGCCTCCGCATCACCCTCCGCCTCCCGAAAGCGCTCGGCTTGCCAGCTTCCACATGAGGAATAGGACCGAATTGCCCAAGTGGAATTCAAAAGATGGACAAAAATTGCCCAGCAGCTTGAATCTTCGCGCCTCCGGATCCATGGAAAATCCATGAAACCGAAAAACCTCAAACACCAAGCCCTGACAACCCGATGAAAATCTCAAAAAACAAATTCAATAGCGAAGAAGTGGTCCTCGATTTCCACGAATACGAAGGCTGCGAATTCACGAACTGCCGCTTTGTCGTCCTCGGCTACGGTCCCTTCGCCCTCAACCAATGCGAGGTCACCAATTGCGAGTTCACCTTCGCCGGCCCCGCCGCCAGCACGATCCAGACGATGTCCACCATCTACCACAACATCGGCGAGCAAGGCAAACAACTCATCGAAGGCACCTTCGACCAAATCCGCAACACCGGAGCTAACAAGCCTGCCTGAAGCTATATATTGTTAGCGCTCCACGCAAAATGGCACGTTGGCAGTCGCCCCGTGGCCTTTGCCATCGGTGAAAAAACAAACAACCGATAGCTTCCGGGCGCCCCGGGTGCTCTTAGCGTGGTTTCCGCGGCCTTGGGCAGATTGATGCAGCCAGCGATCTACACGGGCTTGATTTCGCGTTTTTTCATCTTTGCGAATATCGTCGCCGCAGATAGCCCGGCGATACGTCATCGAGTCGCCATCCGGATCATCCGCCTTGGCGCTGGCGGTGATATCGCTGCCGATTTTCACGATTTGCTTATTCGCGCTTCACTGAATCTGCGCGATTCTTGGCGCGACGTTAGATACTTTTTCACCTGTCCAAAAATAACACAACTCATCGGCGCTGGCCGTGGTGTCACCGCTCGGCGTGCGTAGGCCAAACCAAGTAAAGGTGGCCTCTTGTTTTTGCCCCCACAAAAAGGCATACAATCCGAAACAATGACCCGCAGGTTGGATCGTTTTTTCATACTCCTTGCGCAGTGTCTCGGCTTTTTCCTTGCTGGTTTGTTCAATGGGTCTGCCCCATGACGTTTTCGGACGCTCCCAATATCCTGCAGGCCCGAATTCAGTGACAATCCAGGGCTTTGCCCATTGCCGTTTCTCCAAATCCGCCCTCAGACCATGAAGGCCGCCATAGGTATTGATGCCGATGACGTCGAGATCAGGACAATGCTCCGCGACCCCCTTCGCCTTCGGCGCGGAAAAACCGGCTACGGCGTTGATCGTGGGGTGATTGGGATCTATCTCTTTCGCCAATTTGCATAGCGCGTTGAGTTGTTTCCAATAAGCCGCATCGCCGCCATCGCCATCGCCCTCGGCTTCATTGCTGATATTCCATAACAACAACGCCGGCACATCACGATGGGTTTCAATGCTCTTGCGCACACGCTCCAACTGCCGCGCGCAATGCTCAGGATTGCGGTAACTGAACCACGAGCATTCTTTTTCAATCCAAATCCCCGCGCACACCGTGAGGCCGTTTTTCCCCGCATCTTCTAACAATTCTTTCAGTCCGTTATCCGACCACGTTCGCACCGAGTTGCCACCCAACTGGGAAAGCAATGCCAGATCACGATCTCCGCCGACTCCTTTAATGAAATACGGCGCACCTCCACGCTGCAGTCCCTTGGCGGTGAGTTTCACAGGAATCGGCGCCGCATCAATGGTGGCCACTGTGAGCATACCGATCCATGCGTATTTCCTCACAAATGCGATCATTGAACGCAGCCTGAAACCGTATAGTGAAAATGTCAATTTTGACAAACCCGGAAAGATTTCGTTGCTAGCTGCGTAGAATCCATGTGCCATAAGCCCTGTCTCAGGAAATATTTCTCCCATCATCCCAACTCAAAGTTCAGCCATGACCACGCCCGACCGCCGTAGCTTCCTCAAAACAACCGGACTTGGAACCGGCGCTCTCCTCTTCGGATTTCCCGCCATCGTCCGCGGCCAGAACCTCAACAGCCGTCTCAACGTAGCCTGCATTGGCGTCGGAGGAAAAGGCTTCAGCGACGTGAAGGAAACCGCCAGCGCCGGCGGCAATATCGTCGGACTCTGCGATGTGGACTCCAGAATGATCGAGCGGAAACTCAAAGATCATCCGGATGCGAAGACGTTCTCGGATTTCCGCAAGATGCTCACCGAGATGGATAAGGACATCGATGCGGTGGTCATTTCCACACCTGACCACCTGCACGGCATGGCCGCAAAAATGGCCATGGAAATGGGCAAACATGTCTATTGCCAAAAACCCCTCACCCAGACAGTTCACGAAGCCCGCGAATTGGTGCGCATCGCCAAGGAGAAAAAGCTAGCCACCCAGATGGGCAACCAAGGCAGCGCCGGCAACGGCCTGCGCCGCGCCGTGGAAGTGATTCAGTCCGGCGTGATCGGAAAGCCGCTCGAGCTCCACGTCTGGTCCAACCGCCCGGTTTGGCCGCAAGGAATCGATCGCCCGAAAGGTGAAAGCCCTATCCCGCCGGAGCTCGATTGGAATCTCTGGCTTGGCCCAGCACCACTCCGCCCATACGTCGACAAAGCCTACCATACCTTCAACTGGCGCGGGTTCATGGACTTCGGCACCGGAGCTCTCGGCGACATGGCCTGCCACACCGTCAACATGCCTTTCCGTGCGCTGAAACTCGGCTATCCTTCTCTCGTCGAGTGCGAAATGGCCTCACGCATTTTCCCTGATACTTATCCCCTCACCTCGCGGATTCGCTTTGAATTCCCCGAACGCGACGGTCTGCCACCGCTCAAATTCTGGTGGTATGACGGAACACCTTCGATCGACAACGCCCCGCTGCGCCCCTACCCGGACATCGTCAAGGACGTGGTGAATCTACGCGGCAAACTCCCACCCAGCGGCTGCCTCATCATTGGTGAAAAAGGCCAGCTTTTCGCACCCGATGACTACGGTGCGATGTTCTTCCTCAAACTGGAAGGCGAGGAAAAATTTGTCCAGGGAGCCAAGCACGAAGCCATCGCAAATATCCCGGAAAGCATTCCTCGTTCCCCCGGCCATTACAAAGAGTGGATCGAAATGATCAAGGGCGGCCCCGCTGCCTACTCGAACTTTGAAATCGCTGGCTACCTGACTGAAATCATCCTGCTAGGCTGCATCGCCCTGCGTGTTGGCGAGGGCGTCAAAATGGAGTGGGACGGACCCAACATGCGCTCGCCCAACTGCCCGGAAGCCGCTCGCTTCGTCCAACGCAACAACCGGACCGGTTGGTAAGCCGGATCTCACGGATCTTGGAGATCCGGCTGTAAAAAGCCGGACCTTCTTATTTCCCGTGCGACTTAACAAAATCGATATTGGCACGGACCTTAGGCACGCTGTCTTTCCAATCGTTTTCGTGCTCAATTGAAATATGGCCGTCGAATTTCTGATTCTTGAGCTCTTCAATGCATGCCGCTACGTCCACTATGCCGGTGCCAGCCACGACCACCGGTGAGGGCCCCATCTTTTCCTTGTCTTTGAGGTGAACGCTGATGATGCGGCCGTTGAGAATCCGCAAGCACTCGACGGGCTTGAAATTCGAGGTGCACCAATGCCCGAGATCGGCGCAAGCTCCGACGCGGGGGTCGCGGCTTTCCACCACGCCCAGAATGTAGAGTGGATTCCAGACCTTGTATTTCGGATTGCTCATTGAGCCGCCGTGCTCGTGAAATGCCACCTTGATGTCAAACTCCTTGGCGGCGGCCTCCCAAGCGGCGATCTGCTCGGTGGATTCGGTGCAAACCGCGTAAAGCCCCATTTTTTTCGCAAACTCCATGATGGCGCGAACGTCCTCCGGGTTTTTGGCCGCGATGACGCCGTAGTTCACCGGATGCACGCCCAGGCGGGCGCATTCAGCCTTGAGCTCGGCTATCGATTCGGCGGACATGCTGTGGTGAATCTTTTCCTTGGAACCTGGCTTGAGGATCTGGCCCGGGAAAAACTCGATCATGTTGCCCCCGGCCTCCTTGGTTTTGGCGACCGCTTCAAACGCGGAAAACTCCTTGAATGTGTAGGCCTGGGCACCGATGAACCAACCGTTTTGACGGAGGTTTTCCGGAATGGGTTCGGCATGGAGGTTTGCGGCCAGGGCTAGGGCGAGAAATGCGGTGTGGCGTATCGTTTTCATGGAATGGTATCTGCAGCGCATATTACGAAAAATTTCGTTTCGCCCGCGACGGCGGCGGGGATGCCGAGCACTCCGATAACTGTTTCATTGAAACCGCCGCCAAAAGCCATTTCCCAGCTTCAATCCAGCCTTCCGCTTGCAACTCCCGTTTATCAGCCCTAAAGGTTTCGCGTGCATTGGAACGATACTTTTCTCGCCTTATTCGACCGCTGCGTGACCACTTACCAAAGCGGAAACCACGATTTCGAAACTTACTATCAAGCCGGAGATCTGGCATTTCTCATTGGTATCGGCCACAAACCCCGGGAGTTTTTCGACTTCGTCGAGGATTTCTGCGAAGACGGCAAGCCCTCGGCCTCAACCGCCCTGCTCATCGCCGCCGTCCGCCGCGATTATTTCCTGACCGTGCAAAAAGGCGCCATCAGCAACCGACTTCTCACCCGCGACAACATTCCGACTTTCGGCGACGAATTGGAAGGCATGCCCTACCTGCCACGCATCCTCGCCAAGGCCCGCGGCAAAATCCGTGGTGAACTCGATCCCGACCTGATGTTCGGCTGCGGCGGCGATCGCCGCTTTCTGGAAAACCATGGCGACATCCACCCGGCGGACTTCCTCCGCCAAGTCTGGGCCGCCGATGATGACGACCTAAAACTCGCCGCCTGGGTTGCAAAACAGAAAGTTTGAGGCAAGTTCACCCTCCACTGACGCAAGCATCCAATTCCGGGCTTGCCTCACTGCATCCGGCGGCCTATCCCCGCCCCCAACACTTATGGCAAGCACACCCATCATCAACCTCCGCAAAGGACATGCCGTCCGCCACAATAATGAAGTCTGCTTGGTCGTCGACCACGAACTCAAGACCCCTCCGCGCATGGCATCCTACGTCCAAATGTCGATCCGCAGCGTGGCGACGAAGAAGATGTTCAACCTCCGGATGACCTCGAATGACTCCGTCGAATCCGTTGTCCTCGAACGCACTCCCCACGAGTATTCCTACAAGGACAGCAGCGGCTACCACTTCCTTGATCCCAATACCTACGAGGACGCGGTCGTTTATGAAGACCTGATCGAAGGCGTGAAAAACTACCTAATCGAGGGCCAACTCTACAACCTGCTCGTCGCCGACGGGATCGTGGTTTCCGTGGATCTTCCACTCTCGATGACGATGACCGTCACCGAATCTTCCGAAGGCGTGAAAGGCGATTCCGCGAACAATGTTTACAAGCCTGCCATCATGGAAACCGGTCTGGTTGTTCAAGTGCCGCTCTTCATCAACGTCGGCGAGCGCATCAATGTGAAAACCGAGGATAACTCGTATCTCGGACGCGCCTGATCCAGACGACTTCGTCTTGGAGCCCCATCAAACCGCCTCGCAAAACACGTCCGGATCATCCGGCGGTTCTTGCGAACGCGACGGATTTGATTAATAAAACTTAATTATTCTTGATGACGGACGGATATTTTGGAAAAAATGCCGCCGTTATGAAATCGATCTTACTGTTTGCCATATTGTCGATGGGCTTCCCGGTGTCAGGAGCATCTGCTGCAACCGAATTGGAAACGCTTCGTGCGCGCTGCCTTGAGCAGGAGCGGCAGATCCAAGAACTGGAAGCACAGCTTGAGAAACTGCAACCCAGCGGCATCAAACCCGCCGCCCCCATTGCAGCAACCTCCCCCGCCGCCGCGATCCCCGTGGCCACCGTGGTCGAGGAAACGACCGCCGCACCTTCCGGCAAGACTCATAAAATCCAACCGAACGAGACCTACTCAAGCATTTCCCGGAAATACAGTGTCTCCATCGAAGCCCTGCTCGCCGCCAATCCCGGGGTGAAACCCACCGCGTTGCGCCCAGGCCAAACCATCCAGCTACCTTCCGAAGCTCCGACAACGAAGCCTCAATCCACTCCAGCAGATTCCCCGCCCCCGGTTGAAAAAACCGAATCCACCACCACGCCATCTCCTGCGGGCGCAACGCCCTCCACAAACGCGTCCTCTGAAAAGAAGATTCGCTCCATCATGATCGAGACTGAGATGACTTACGCTTCTTTCGCCACCCAGCATGGCACCGACACAGGACGTCTCAACGACCTCAACGGACTCGATCTCACCGATGCCACCGTTCTAGCGAAGGGGTCGGAACTCTACGTCCCTCAGTAAGCATCGAACAACTCCGGCACGTTTCCGGCACGCAGCGGAGCCAAGCGCCGGGCTTCGGACTCAGTAAGCGGTCGGCTCTCGATCACCCGTTGGTTGCCCGTGAATTCCCGCGTCACCGTATTTTCCATCACCAGGTCCTCCCGCTTACTGCTCACGCTGGTGATCGTAACGGGCGTCCCCACCGGCACGGATTCAAACAGTAGCGGCACAAAGGTCTGCGGCAACCGGATACACCCGTGAGAAGCTGGTTTCCCGGGCTCAGGAATAAGCCCTCCGTGCATGCCAATACCATAGGAGGTCAAGCGCATCCAATACGGCATCGGTGCCGGCACATACAACATCCCCTCCGGCACGGGATCAGTCGGCTTGGCGTCACCATCGACCACGTTGCCGAATTCATCCTCGATCCAGCCGTAGCGGTTCGAATACTTGTCCTCGATTTTCTCCGTGATCTTGTAAGTGCCCGCTTTGGTTCCGTGCCCTTCCTTGCCCGTCGCCACGTAGCACCAACCGATCGGACGTCCTCCCCTTTCGATTTCCGCAATCTGATCGGGCAAGCTGATGCGGATAGAAACCTTGCCGGAACCGCCATCGTCATACCAGCCATACAGCTTGCGCTCTGCCCGTGAAATGGTCCTCGAATGATTGGACACCCCACAAGATACGCAAACCATGCCGGTGGCCATGACCGCCAAACCTTTTAACTGAAAATATGAATCACGCATGATGTTTTAAAAATCGTCTCAATCCGAAAAAACACAACCATTGTCACATCCGCTTGGTAAACCATAGGCCTGCTTCAAACACAGGTCAAGATCGCGGGCGCATTCCCAGCACGCGAAGTTTCACCCGGCCTTGCGCACGGCCGCATCTTCGCTTACCACATCCGCCACATGATTCATTTTTCGATTTTCGGCATCCCAGTCCTAGTTCAACCGTTCTTCTGGATCACACTGGTCCTCATCGGCGGCGGCTTGAATGCCAACTCCCCAGGCGCAATCCTTCACGTCGGCCTCTTCACCATCGCGGGGTTTATCTCCGTGCTCGTCCATGAACTCGGCCATGCCCTTACCGCGCGCAAGTTTGGCGCCTACAGCGAAATCGTGCTCCAAGCTTTCGGTGGCTACGCCGCCTATTCCGGCGTCCGCCTCACCCGCCCCCAGAGCTTCGCCGTCACCGCCGCCGGACCCGCGATTCAGATCCTTCTTGGAGCCGCCGTCTATCTGCTGCTGCCCCATCTGCCGCCAACGCTCAGTTCGGACGCCCTCTACTTCATCAAAACCCTCATGGTCATCAGCATCTTCTGGGCGCTGCTCAATCTGCTGCCCGTTCTGCCGCTCGATGGCGGCCGCATGCTCGATGCCATCCTCGGCCCGAAACGCATCAAAACCACTCTCTGGGTCACCATCGTCGTGGCGATATCACTCGCACTCGTCGCCTTCAAATTCACAAACAGCATTTTATTCCCCATCTTTCTCGGCATGTTCGCATGGCAAGCATTCCAAGCGCTCAAAGAAAACCGCCTGCCCTGAGCCCTCGCGCTCACCAACACAACAAGCGCAGCCCGGCAATCGCGGAAAAGACCACGATCATCCACTCAAACGCCGCCTGTGGCACGTGCCGGATCAACCAGCGCCCACCGAACACCCCCAGCACCACCCCCGGCAGCAGGCTCAAGTTTTCCAACAAACTCTCCTGCGTGATCAACGCCAACCGCGCATTGAGCGGAACCTTGATCAAATTAATCAGCAGAAAAAACCGCGCACCAATCCCGATAAGCTCCATCTTCGGCACCTTGCGCGCCATCAAATACAGCTGAATCACCGGCCCGGCGGCATTCGCCAGCATCGTCGCGAATCCCCCCAAAACCCCGGCACCGAAACCGAAACCCTTCGTTTCCACCCATCCGTCAAACACATCCTGCCGCCAATGCCGGGACACCTGCAACGCCACCATCAGCAACACGCAAGCTCCGATCACCCGCCGCGCCGAAGCATCATCGATCCACCCCAACATCCACCACCCCAAGCCCAGCCCCACCAAGGCCGGACCTAACAACCGCCACACCGGCCGCCACGACCCGTGTTTGATAAAGGCCGGATACGCCATCAAGTCCGCCGCAATCAACAAGGGCAACGCCAAGCCCACCGATGCCTTCGCCCCATACAAATCCGCTAACAGGAAAACCGAAACCATCGAAATCCCGCTGAATCCCGCCTTGGACAGACCGATGCAAAACGCCGCCAATAAAGCCAAAATATAAAACAACGACATGCCGCAGCAGACCTTCCGTGGATCGCCCACCCCATCAAGAACAAACCCATTTTTCCCTCATTCACATTCGATCCTAGACCTACGGCCAATTTCCGTTCATAGTCCATATTCACCCCCAAAAGCCCACCTCTAGCCATGGAAACTCTCGTTCGAATTCCCGATTCCACCCCACCCAGCACCCTCATCGAAGTGCTCGCCGCACTCCGCAAGGAACACCTCGATCCACGCCACGAAGCCAAGTCTTGGGGCGACTGGATCTACCTCGCATGCTACCAAACCGTCATCAGCATCGAGTCCAACCACGGACTCACCAGCACCGCCACCATTGAGCATGGCGAAGGCGAAGAGGACGGCGAACCCGTCGTCTCGATTCTACGCGCTTTCGGCCGCCTCGGTTGGCATGGCATCGACGAAGATGGGGAATTTCCACTCGTTTAAAGCCCCCGCCGCAGGTTTTCATGAGAGCACTGATCCGCCTTTGCCGGCATCCGTGACCCGCCCTGCAAAAAATGCCGGAAGAATAGCAATTCCCGCACACACCGCGCGGCGAATGGAATCGCCAAGCCCACTCCAGTCCACGTAGTCTGATCTCAATCAGACCGCAAAAACCAAGCTCATGAAACCAGTCACTTTTAATAATACCGTCCTCCGCGATGGCCACCAATCCCTGGCCGCCACCCGCATGTCCACCGAACAAATGCTGCCCGCAGCACCCATCCTCGATGATCTCGGTTTCAGCGGCTTGGAAACCTGGGGCGGCGCCACCATCGATTCCTGCCTCCGCTACCTCAACGAAAACCCTTTCGATCGCCTCCGAGCCCTCAAAAAAGCCGCTCCAAACACGCCGCAAATCATGTTGCTGCGCGGCCAAAACATCGTGCAATACACGAGCTTCCCCGATGACGTCGTCGAAGCTTTCGTTCGCGCCAATGCCGCCGCCGGACAAGATGTCTTCCGCATCTTCGACGCCCTCAATGACACCCGCAACCTAGCCACCGCCATCAAAACGGTCCTTGATTGCAAAAAACACGCCCGCGGCGAGATCTGCTACACCACCAGCCCCGTCCACACCATCACAGCCTTTGTTAGCATGGGCATCGAACTCGAAAAAATGGGCTGCAACTCGATCGGCATCAAAGACATGTCCGGCATCCTGACGCCGAAAATCGCCTACGATCTCGTCAAGGAACTCAAAAGCAAACTCGGCATCCCGATCGTCCTTCACACTCATGACACCGCCGGCCTAGGTGCCGCCGCCTACCTCGCCGCCATCGATGCCGGTGTGGACACCGTCGAAACCTCGATCACTCCCTTCGCCAACGGCACCGGCCAACCGGACACCGTCCGCATGCTCGCCCTGCTGGAAGGTCACTCGCGCCGCCCGGATTACGATCCCGCAAAACTCCAAGAACTCCGCCTCCACTTCGAGGAAGTTTACAAACAACTCTCCAAGTTCACCAGCCCCGCCAACGAACGCGTCGATTCCGACATCCTCGTCTTCCAAGTCCCCGGCGGCATGCTCTCGAACTTCCGCAACCAACTCGCCGAACAAGGCATGGCCGACAAATTCGATGAAGTCGTCCGTGAAATCCCCGTCGTTCGAGAAGCCCTCGGCTGGATCCCACTCGTCACCCCCACCTCCCAAATCGTCGGCACCCAAGCGATGATGAACATCAAGTTCGGCCGCTGGAAAATGATCTGCCAACCCGCCCAAGATATCGCCCTCGGCAAATACGGCAAAGCCCCGGGCCCTATCAACCCGGAGATTCTCGCCTTGGTCGAAAAACAAACCGGCACCAAAGCCATCACCCAGCGCCCCGCCGACCTGCTCCAGCCGGGTCTGGAAAACCACAAAAAACAGTGTGCCGAAAAAGGCCTGCCCGCCACTAACGAAATCGCCGTCCTCTTCGCCATGTTCCCGCAACAAGTCGAGGCACTCATCAAAGGCACCCCACCCGCCGAAGCCAAACCCGCCGCAACTCCCGCAGCCGAGGCCAAGCCCGCAGCTCCCGTCGCGACTCCAGCATCCACCAGCAACTCCGCTTCCGCCCTCACCCACATGGTCCTCACCATCGATGGCCACCGCCACGAAGTCAGCGTCGAGAAACTCAGCGCCTGATATATCTCTCACGGCGCGCTGGCTTCAGCCCAATGCCCTTAAGGATCCGCGTGTCGGAGCGCGTGCATTTTGCGCGCTGTTGGATGACGGACATACTGTCCGGCGGGTCGCTTCACAACTGACGGGTGACAGAATGTCGACGCTCCGTATACCTGCATTTGCGTTGCCAAATCAGGAACTCCACATTCCGTCCCGGAAGCCAACATTCCAGGAGCTCCAAATCAGCCCCGCCAAATCAAAACTTCCGATCCAGCAAGCACCCTCGCGTCCAAATCCAGCCACGGAATGTTAGTAGCAGCCATTCATATTTAAAATCTCACAAAAAAATCACAGCCGTCCCACAGGACGGCTTAACTTGAGGTGACAAAGCGGGCTGGTGTTGAGTTTAAATCCCTGCCACTCGGTAGGGTGTTTATGAAAAAAACACCACCAACCCGCAGCAATGTTGTCGTCATCAAGCAGATTCTCAACCTCATTCCTCGCGGAATGATCAACCGCCACACCCTTGAGACAGGTGTAGAAGCCAAGGCCCGCTCGTTCAGCGTGCTGAGTCATCTTTCAGCGACACTCTTCGCCCAGCTATCCCACGCCATGGGATTGAACGACGTTTGTGATTGGCTCCGGCTCAAGTCGGGCGCGCTATCACGTTTTGGTGTCACTCCTCCATCCAAGAACGGACTCTCCAATGCCAACAAGGAACGTAACGCTGAGTTTGCGGAAAAACTGTTCTGGTCGGTGCTTGGGCATCTCCAGCACGCCAGTCCGGACTTTGCCGCAGGACGCAAGCGCAAGGGTTTACTGCGGCGCTTCAAGGTCAGAATCCATACGGTGGATTCGACAGTCACATTCTAAAAGACATTCTAAAAAACAGGATTTTAATCAATAACGCCTTGAAGCTGCCCCAAGTGTTTTCAAGGCCGCCGCTGACCATGAAGACGAAGCTCACCGCACAAATCAGCAGAAGGCGCTGACCGGGTTGAAGGTGCCGAATTGCGAGCCAGCGAAGAACATCGTGGCGACCCGCCAGACTTCCCGGGAGAAAATCTTCGCCCGGTCGAACTCGAAAAACTGCCCGATGTCCGGCCGGATGATCTGCAACACGAAGACGAGAACGTGGAACAACGCGTAGTAGCGGAGGAATCCGGGAAATGCCAGCCAGCCGAAGCGGCGCTCCAATCGATCGAAAACAGTCATGTCGGCGGGGAACAACGCTGCTTCACGCCGATTGACAAGCGCGGGTCGCGACGAGAGCCAAAGAGACCGGTTTTTAACGATCCAAACGCTCCGTGCCATAATCCCCGAAAGGAACCAGCAAATCTCCGTCGGCGGCGATAGAGACCCGGCCAAGCTCAAAAGTCCAAGTTGAGAAATCCCACACCTTTGCCGCCTCGTCCTCGGCACCGGCGGCAAAGATGGAATCCCACTTGGTTCCAGCAATTACGCCTTGGGTCCAGCGGAGGTTGCTCGGCTGCCAGCCTATATCCAATGACGGCTCCTTGATCCAAGTCCCGGCATTTCCCAGCAGGCGCCTTTCCACGCCGTCGGCAAAGGTGGTATAGATGCGCCTTCCGCCGACTATGGAAACCGCATCCGCGGGCTCCGCGAGGCTGGCTACCAAGAACGCGTCAATCCCGTCGCTGGCGCTGACTTGGACGGTCTTGGCACCCTGACTGTCGACCGTCCGGGTGAATGCCAAAAACCCTTTGCTATCGAGCTCGCTGACGGCGAAGAGCTCGCCCGGCAGGTCGATTAACGGCCGAACGACTGGCGTCCCCAAGCTAGCGACTTTAACGACCGATACGGATTGGTAGGCTTGATCGGAATCAAGCCACGGACCGGAATCGCCATCCCTCCACCGGGTGATTCCCGCGACGACCAGCCCGTCCGCCGCGTCGCAGGCGTCGTTTAGCATCGATCCCAAAGGTCCAAGATCAACAGGGGCTTGGGCGACCGGGCTATCCGGCATTGAGACGTCGAACACGAGCAATTGCGGCGCTTCCTGCGGAAGCCAGTAAGGTTGAACCGAGGGCCAGTAAGGTTGAACCGAGGGTTTGTTTTTCAAAGAATTGACGGTCGCCAAGAATCCCTTCTTTTTAGAGGACACCCGCACTGGCTCAGCCATCATTGTCATCGGCATGACTATATCATTCTGATAAATTCCAAACCAATAGGAATATTGATAACTGATCGCGACAGCAGGGCGATTTGGCTGAGGCCAGAGCAAGCGATTGCTGACCAGCTGTGCGCCCGATTTCGGATTCACCGAGCAAGTCCCTAGTAGGGTAAGTTCAGGCGCGGTCGAAGCATCATAGATATCGAGAATGAGTTGGTTGGCCTGGTTACCTCCATCGCCCATGAAGCGTGCCCAATAAACCCAGGGTGACGCGGACCCGATTTGCCGAAGGACGTAGAATTTGCCGTCGCGGTATTCCGCGGCCTTGACGGTCCCCTCGCCCAGATCGATCTCTGCAAGAATCTGCTCAGGCAAAGTTGCCGGAGACACTCGTAAGGACGCACGTCCTTCACCGAATGATTGGCCATCCTCAATCTGGTATAAATGAGCGCCCACTTCCAGCACCCGGTTCACGGGCCAAGCGAGTGATACCTCGGAAACCATGGCCGGAGCATCGCGGTCGGAAATATCAGCAACTGCCATCACTCGCTGCGAGATCGAAACTACGGAGTTGCCGATGAGATCGGCACGGCGCGCGTCGAATTCATGAGCGATAAAACCACGGAGAATCAAATCGTGATTCACGAGATCGATGTCGAGCAATTGCACGCCTGATTGCCCTGACGACCAATAGCTGGCCGATAGAGGAATCATTGCCAGCCCTGCATCCGGCAGGACTTTTAGCGCTTTGTCATTCCATACGGCTTCACTAAATGACCCCCAATCTCCGAGATTGAGGCGGCGTAGTAGTTTCGGATCCGCTGGATTCGCAACATCGAAAAGCGAAGCCGCGACCCTTCCAGACTCCATGCCGATGGAAAATAGCAGGTCGCCGATTGGCTGCAAATAGGAAGACCAACCCGGAACTTCAAGATGGCCGGCCACAACGGGATTCAGGGGGTCGGTAAGATCCACCACCCATAGCGGATCCGTTTGCCTGAAGGTCACCACATAAGCTTTATTCCCGGCGAAGCGCGTCGCATAAAGGCTTTCGCCGTTAGCCTCGGTGAGTTCAATTCTGCCGAGCACGCGATCTTCGACTACCATCGGATGAACAGCTTCTGGTGACCAAGCACGGAAATTTTCAATGATCGTTTTTGGGGCCCGGTCCGAGTCGCTGCTGCGGCTTTCTGAAATGGCTGTCAGCACGTTGTTGCTCCACTGAATCCTATATTTGTTAGAAATTACTCCTTCTGTTCGGATTCCTCCTGCCATCTGAACCAGTCCTGCAGAACGGATCGCAAAAACGGACACATCGGAAGCATTCCACAGCCCGGATGGGCTGGTCGTTACCGCCAGCCAGTCGGGTCCCGAGGAAATCAACGGTCTATCACCTTCAATCCATGTTTCACCAGCTGCCAATGGCGGGTGATCCTCGGAGAGTTGCCACTCGGTGAGATGGCATTGAGAATCCCACTCGGTGGTAGCCAGAACCAAGCGGTTTCCTACCAAACGACTGTCTTCGAGGCTGCCTGGAATATCTTGAGTGAAGGTGATTTCGGCCCTGCCTCCTGATATCTTGACGAGATTTATGCGCGTCCACTGATCAGCTCCCCACGAGCCGCCTTGAGTCAGAAGGACCACCGTGCGATCCTCTTGAGTTTCGGGCAGCATGTAGAGATCCTGGCCAATAGCAGGAAGGCGCAATGAGGCCATGAGGCGAGGATCCTTAGGATCCGTCAAATCCAGCACCTGCAAACCGCGCAGTTGGTTGAAGAAATAGACTGTCTTTCCCTCCACCTTCCAAATATCCGCCTCTACCGGAATCGAGGTGGGTGCTTGATCGTTGACTGCGGTGGACTGCATCATCATTGGCAGCGCCCGCATGTAATCAAGCCCCACGGAGGCGGGATGAGACGCGGCAGCCGACTTGATTGGGCCGAAGCGCTTTTGCCCCTGATAAAACTTCGCTGGAAATTTATCGCGAGACATCGCGCCCCCTACATACCAACCAAGCGCCCGCCATTGGATTTTTTTGCTATCTGATGTGAGGTCGAATGTGAATGAGCCGGCAACTCCGTCATGAGAAGTCACGGTCTTCCAACCGCCCGGGCGTTGGCAGCTTTGCAGGGATACGCTCGCGATCCCTTCCGGGACCATGACGGTTGCCGTCTGGCGATCTGCCGCAATTTTAAGATTTAAAGATCTCCAACTGCCCTTTGCCGCAGACAGCGAACTGGCCGTTCCCAAAAAAATCCCCGCCAGCAACAGCAGCGAGAGACGTAAACCGATCCTAAATTTAGGCAAGAGATGAGTTTTCATGGAGTTGAGTAGCTTAACGAAGACACCACTGATCCGTTGATCATCTGAAGATTGGATCAGTTATTTGCCAAAAAAACCCAATTGAGCGGATGGCGGTTTCAGATCGTTAACGAACAAAAGTTAGATAGCCAGAGGCAGGGATTCGTTCAGCCTGGTTTCACAACAAACTGACTGTGAACAACAAACACCGCCACCTCTGTGCGGAAAACCGCAAAAGTGATCGCCAACATGAAGCAAGCCGGAAAGACCCAGAACTAGATCGCTCAAGCCGTCGGGTGCAGCCAAAGCACCATCAGCAATGATCTGTCCCGCAACCGAGGCGAACGCGGCTACCAACCCTCCCAGGCCCAACGTCTCGCGACCGAAAGGAAGAGCCAGAAAAGGACCCGCCCGAGGGTCATGGTCGGCATTATCAAGGACGAGGTCGAGGCGCGGCTGAGGATCAAGCACAGCCCGGATCAGATCAGCAAGTCACTTGTCCTTCGGGACTTGTATGTCAGCCATGAGGCAATCTATCAACACATTGCGAATGACAGGAAGGCCAACCCCTTCCCCTTCCACAGACGGCCCTTCAGTGTATTCTCCGCGCAAGGTAAAAAAGCAAATTCCTAGCATCACAGCTCGGGCCGGGGAATCCTCGGCTCGGATGATGAGGATTTCATCGCGCTTGGGGCGGACGGTGCGGACTCCTTGATCGCCAGGATCGAGCTGGAACGCACTCTCAAGCTGGGGCAATCGGCTACTCTCGCAGGCCGCTGCCAGGCGCAGTGGGCGGATTCCCATGTCCTTTCGTCAGATCAAATTTCGGCTGGCGGGGTGGATCGGGCGCGCGGATTTGACGAGACTGTCGGTTATGCGTCGAAGGGGCTAGTTGCCAGCATTGAGCTGCAATCGTGTGCCTATCAAACTTTCAAGGCGGGTGAATTCCAAGCGCTCGCCTTTTTGGATGGTGCCGTTTTGAATCGCGAGCAGCCGCTTGATGCGGGGCAACTGACGTCCGCCGGGGTGGGCGTGCGTTGGCGTTACGAGGACCGGCTACTCGGCAAAATCTATCTAGGTATTCCGATCGATTTTCCGGAAGATGAGGATGGCGCTGCGTTATTGCACTTTTCGGTGAGCGCCACTGGTAGGTGGTGGCTCATTGGGGACCCTGCAAAACGGTGTTTGCGGCTGAGGGGGCGAGGGGTATTCCGCTGTGATCTATGGTGAGGGAAAAGCCGATGGGCACGATGGCAGAGGCACCCAAACTGAAATCAAAGGACTCCGTCGCTCCTGAGGCGGCTTCCGGAAGCTCTCCCACGTGGATGGGCGTTTTGCCATCCTCCGTGGTTACCCAGAGATTGTAGGATTGGTCAGGATTTTTTTCCGGTAAATTACACACAACCAACGTGCCGGTGTCCCTTGCCGCATCATAGATGGGCATGGCCGACATCTTGGCGCTGAGAGCGGGGCCACCGGCAACCTGGGCGAGCGGGGACGGGGATATTTCTACCGGTGCGTCTGTTGCGGCAAGCCGCGCCAAGCTTGCGATAATGTCCTGCTTGGCCAAAAAATTTCCGCCGGAGAGTGTGGTTTCGCCCATCAAGGCGTCTCCGAGAATGCTGGTAATGGGCGGTTCGTTATCGGCGAGAGCGAGCGACGGAGAATCCTTGCGGATGGTGGCGGGCGGACTCATGCACATTACGATGGGCCAGGACATTCCGGCCACTGCGTGAAAACGTTGTTTGTCCCGCTCGGCAGCACCTTGTAACTTTTCGCGCAGCACTTCGATTTCTTGAATGAGCCGGCGAGTTTCGATTTTCGAGATTGTCCTGCCCTCGGTGTCCCGGATACCAGCCACCTCGGCATTTCCAGAGGAAGACGGAGCACCGAAAGGCGGCAGGGGGACTTGATCGGCGGAGGCGGGATCCGGAGAGGGTTTTTCTTGGGGATTTCCCGTCACGTTCGGGATGGGCGGGAGCTGCTGGGCTAGTTTTGGGGTTCGATTTTGGGTGGCGGGTTCCCGCTGAATGAGCAAGATGGCGGTGAGCGCGGCGGCGGCGGCCCAGCCGGAGATGCCTAGCCAGTTGGTGTGTTTCGCCGGATTGAGGCCGAGACGGGTGTGCAGGCGATCGCGCTGACCGGCCCGCGAGGCGAGTGGGGCGGCGGTGGCGGCAGCGATGGCGGCGGTGAGGGAGTTTATTTCCCGATACGCCTTTTCGAGTTCCGGGTCCTCGCGCAGCGCCTGGTCGAAGCTGGCAGTCTCGTCGGCATCTAGCATTCCAAATGTCCGCCAAGCGGCGTTTTCGTGATGATCAGAATTCATGGCGTGATAAGTGGTTGCGCACTTTTTCCAAGGCGCGGCGTAAGCGGTTTTTTACCGTGCCCAAGGGTGTTCCGAGGTAATCGGAAATTTCCGAATGAGTGTATTCCAAAAAGACCGCGAGCTCCAGGCAGCTGCGTTCGTTGGTCCCTAAAATGTCCAAGGCCGCTCGCACGCGTCGCCAATCGTCCAAGGCCATCACTTGGGTGTCCTCGGTTTTCTCGGGCGGAGCATTCAGATGGAGCGGCACGACTCGTGAGGAATCACGCTTGCCGCGGTGCCGGTAGCGCAGGCGGTCGATGCAGTAGCCGCGCATCATAGCGAAGGCCCATGCGAACGGGGGGGATTGCTCCGGATCATAATCAGCGGCGCGGTGCCAGATCCGGATGAAGGTGTCTTGGATGACTTCTTCCGCCTCGTGCCGGTCTCCCAGCGTCCGGAAGGCCGATCCGAGCAGTATCGGACTCCACATACAGTAAAGCTCGGTGAGCGCGTCGCCATCGCCTTTGGCCATTCTCACGATCAGGGCCACCACATCGCCACTCCTGTCCTCGCCGAGGCCGCCGGGGGAATTCCGGCTTAGGGAGAACTCAGGGAGGGGAATGGGATGGGGGTTGAACATGGGAATTCTAGCGTGCTGTAAATGCCATGCGCGTGCGCGTGTTATCCGTCAAACTTCGCGGTCTTGGCCCACTTGTTTTTGATTTTATCGATTAATATTCTAAAAGACAATATGACCGGTGTGGAAATATTCTAAAAGACAGGCTTTCATGTCAACGGTGTTCAACTTTGGGGTCATGAGGGTGCGTAGATTTTTTCTGTTCTACTAAAAGACAGGCTTTTAATCAAAAATCTGCCTTGCCACGTCGGCATTATCTGGTAATCTGATCCTGCAATGAGTGTGAACAACCGCAAGCGATGGATTGTGCCGTGGAAGGATTCACGGACGAAGCCGGTGATTTATCACACGATCTCGCGGGTGGTGGGTAGGGACTTTGTGTTGGAGGTGGATGAACGCGAGCATTTCCGGATGCTGATGCGGATGTGCGAGAAGTTCACGGGCTGTCGGGTGCTGTCTTATTGCCTGATGTCCAA
>CAIXKE010000064.1 GCA_903919975.1 Akkermansiaceae bacterium
CACGCTTTCTCTCGGTCATGCGACTGACACGCTTTCCAGTAGTTCGGCAGTCTCAGTGGATGGAGCCACCGCGGTGCTTGCCATCGCCGGCAATAGCGACACGGTCGGCGCGGTGAGTCTGAAAAACGGTGGATCCATCACTGGTTCGGGCGGCACCCTGACAGGAGCCAGCTACGCAGTGGAATCCGGCAGCGTTTCCGCCAAGCTCGGCGGAGCAGGCATCGCCTTGACCAAGTCCACAGCGGGCACCGTCACCCTCTCCGGGGTGAATTCCTACACCGGCGCCACTCTCATCACCGGCGGCACGCTGGCATTGGGTGCCAGCGGCACCATTGACAACACCAGCGAAGTGTCCCTGGGCACCGTCGGCACCTTCGATGTCTCCGCCAAGAGCGGCTACGCCGTGGGCACCCTCAAGGGATCCGGCAACGTGACCGGCGCGCTGACGGTTTCCACCACGCTGGCCATCGGCAATTCACCCGGCACCATCAACTTTAGTAGCAACCTCACGCTGGACGCGTTATCCACCTACGAATACGAACTCATCGGCGGTGCATCTCCCAGCCTCGGCTCGGCCGATCTTGGCGACATCGCCGGCAACCTGAACATCAGCGCCGGATCAATTCTGGATTTGGTCCAGCTTGGAGCCTACACCGCAAACAACAAGTTCACCTTATTCGCCTACGATGGCACACTCACCGGAACCTTCGACGGCTTGGCCGACGGCGCGACCTTCACGGATGCCGGAGGAATCTGGACGATCGATTACAACGACACAAGTGCCGGAGCCAATGGAGGAGTGAGTGCCAGCAATACCTACGTCACCATCACCGCCATCCCCGAACCGAATGCCGCAGCCTTGCTCGGTGGTCTCGGCGTCCTCGCCCTACTGCGCCGCCGCCGCTGAGGAGCCAGTGCTTCGGTTGCCGCTTCACGGCCCGGTGCTTCAGTGAATCAGTAAGAGCAAAGCGAAAGACGCGGCGCGCAGCAACGGATCCTTTCTCTCTTACCGAAACACTGAAACACTGAAACACTGAAACACTGAAACACTGAAACACTGAAACACTGATTTTCCGGAAGTTAATGGGTTTTCTTCGGGATCAATGAGGCCGCCGACTGGAGGGTCGGTGGCCTCGTAATCTTTCCGCTTCATTGCCTCCGGAAGCACAAGGAAATCGCAATAAAGTCTCTGCGCCTTAAACGATTATCCGCTCTTTCACTCAGCATTCTCAAACAACCGCAATGAACCAATCACTCACCTCGAAATGGCTGGTTTTCATCAACACCCGCCCTTGAAACTTACCTAAGAAACGATCATAAATATTACCGCTCAGCTCATAAGCGGATTCCCAAGATCATCAAGCCTGACGAAGCATTTACTGCAACTTAGCCCGATCTTGAACTTCAAACCATGTTTCTGAAAAAACGTCACTCTTCGCATCGCAAAGGCTTCGCGCTGGTGGTGACACTTTCGCTCATGATCCTATTGACCATCGTGGCAGTGGGTCTCCTGACGCTTTCCAGCGTTTCACTGCGGGCCACCACCCAGAGCCAGGCCATGGCTGCGGCGCAGGCAAATGCTCGCATGGCCTTGATGATCGCGCTCGGGGAACTCCAGCTTTATGCCGGGCCCGACCAACGCGTCTCCGCCAGCGCGAATATCATTCCTAACGGATATGCCGCCGGCCACGCCCACTGGACAGGCATCTGGGATACCAGCGCCTATGATCCCAAGGTTCCTGCTCGGAAAACCTTTCTGCGCTGGCTCACATCATCCAAAGATCCCAGCCAGTCGACTCTCACCGATGCCAAGACCGCAGCAAGCAGTGACGACGTGGTGATCTTCAAGGGCAAGGATGACAATTCTTCGGTCAAGGTTCCAAAAGTCAGTATTCGGAATTCACAAAAGGGAGACCACGCCTTCGCCTACTGGGTGGAAGAGGAAGGTATCAAGGCGGACCTCCGCTGGAACGAAGGGGAGTTCACCGAGGCCGCACAAAAGCAGACGGCCCGGCTATCCGCATCTCCCGGACCCGATTACGAACGGTTCGAAGGCCCATTTACCGCCAATGTCACTCATCCCCTTGCCATAGGCACCGCCAATGCTTGGCTGAAAAAAATCGAGAAATCGGTGACGGCATCCGACATGCAGCTGGTGATGGATAAAGCCGCACCGGACTGGCTACGCGACAAGCGACATGACATGACCTTCGGAAGCCAAGGCGTCCTCGCCGACGTCAAGAAAGGTGGCTTGCGCCGCGATCTCTCGTTGGCCTTCGAAATGGACGGCTCTCAGGACGATCCAGCGCAACTCAGCAAATTCAACAGCACGATCGGTGAATTTGTCGGAACCGGCAGCCGGACCACCGACCCGAATTCTGCTCAATATTTTCCGATGCCCACCGCCAGCTTTTATACGCGACACCTCTATACCGACGTCCCCAGAACAGGCCATCTCGTGCGCGGCCCGACATGGCATGCCATGCGGGATTTTCACAATCTCTACAAACGGCTGACTCCCGACGGCGACGGCTACCGCATGAACGCTCGCGCAACCTATCCTGATAAAACCAATGCGGCGCGAGGCGTCGCTTTGACGGAACTCTACATCAACAGCGGCATTGCCGTCACTTCGGAAACCTACTTAACCAATAGCCCTGTCAATACAAACAAAGGGCTTTATCGCTACATGCCACTGCGCGGAAACTACAGCCCTGTAGTGTTAAACATTCGCTTTCTTTGCAGCATCGTGGCTGTTGATTACAATCCTGCCACCGGCCAGGCGACTCTCGCGACCTGTGTTGATCCCATCATCTATCTATGGAATCCCTATGGCACCGCTCTCACTGTTCCCAGTGTCACCATTAGCTTCATTGAAAACATTCCGTTCGGGATGCAGTTCAGCATCGCCAGCGGAACTGGTAATATCACGAGAAAAGTCCAAGGCTTTGGGGACTATCTTCTGGCGAATGCGAATAACAAAAGTATCCCATTTCAATTCACCATCACGGATTCCGGAGCTCCCTTGATCATGGCACCGGGCGAAATCCTCGTGGTCTCCCCCACTCCACCGACCGGATTACAGCCCATGCCAGTTGAAAATCTCAACCTTTCATCTGCCCGCTATAATTTTAAAGCATCACCCGGCTACAACTTCTCTCCCGGAAATGGATATTATCTTACAAAAATGCCGGTTTACACCACAGATACCAATGGAGGCAGTGTTTATAGCTCCAGTAACATCCAATTGATTGATGCAAGCCCCACCAGCACCACAACGCTTGCGGCCACCTTCAGCCCACCGCAATATAGGATTTCCGCAACGGCGACCATGGGAGGTGGACGCTTCTGGTATAACTCCAGTCTAGCCGGAGGAAATCAACCGATCCAGCAAATGCACGTGAACATCTCAGGCCCGGCTGACGGTGAGGAAATGAGCGCTGGCACACTCAACAGCATCATGCCTTCGGAATTGCTGAATCGTAAAAACTGGCTGGGGCAGGTCAGCTATTACCGGAAGCCGACCGGTGCTGTCCTCTACGAAAAAAGTACCGGGGGCACCGGCACCTCGCCTCCGGTTGAGGTTTTTGGCCGCTTCAACCCTATGCCCCTGAGTTGGGAGGGTACCCCATGGCGCTTGAGCCAGTATGACCAATTCTTCTCGCTCAGCTACGGCAGCAGCCTCAATCAACTCTTGGGCGCGAGCGGCCAATCCATCGAAGCCAGCAGCGGCCGCCGCGGATATTGGGGGAAAGCCTATGACGCCTCCGGATCGTCCTTGCTGCCGATGGTCGCCATTCCCAGCGCGCCACCTCTTTCACTCGCCACTTTCCGTCATGCTGCGCTCGGTTTATACGGATTCGAACCCCTCCACCCGATTGGAAATTCACTCTCCAATCCCTATCTGCCGGGAAACCTGCTTGCAGACAAGGTGGATTATCTCAGCTATGGCCCGGATCGGACCGACACCGGTGCCCCATGGTGCTTCGATAGTTCCTGGCTCATCAACAACTCCCTATGGGATCGCTATTTCCTCTCTGGAATCGCCCCCGAGTATTCCATTGGAGCCAGCGGCTACATCATGGCGGCGAGCTCAGCGACGACAGGAATTAAAGAAACGCTCACCCGCTTCTTTTCCCTCAATCCCGCCAATGCGAAAGCGAACCCGACATTGAGCCCATTGATTTCCGTATCGAATGCGGCAGCGGAACCAATCACGGACCTGTCAAAAACCGATGGCTACAAAAAGATGGCCGCCTATGCGGTCATCGATGGGGCCTTCAATGTGAACTCGACCTCCACCCGCGCCTGGGCCGCCTTGTTGAGTGCCAACCGCGATCTCGTCGTGCGCGTGATCAATCCTGCCTCAAACAATGCAGCCAACGACTCCCGCAGCGGAATCCCATTCCCAAAAGCCGCCTCGATTCACGGAACTTCAGACAATCCATGGCAGGGATTCCGCCGTCTCAGCGCCAAGGAAATCTGGGACAACAAAGGAACCGACGATTCCACAGATGACACCGGCCTTGCCGCCGAGATCGTTAAACAGGTCAAGCTGCGCGGACCGTTCCAAAGCATCTCGAACTTCGTCAACCGGAGCCTCACCAACGACGAAAACGGCTACTGGGGTGCGGTTCAAGCTGCGATCCAAGCCGCAGGCCTGAATCAATCCGTCCGCCCCGAAGGCGTCACACCCGACTATAAAGCCACCACCAGAGCGGTCGGACATTTTCGCAATGAATCACCCTCAACCGGCAGCACGTCCGCCGATATCAACGGCTCCATCACTCAGGCTGACATCCTTGAACCGATCGCCTCCCGGCTCAGCGCCCGCTCGGACACCTTTCGCATCAGGGCCTATGGCGAGGCGAAATCCGGCGGCACGACCGCCCGCGCCTACTGCGAGGCGGTGATCCAGCGGCGGCCTGAATATTTGGACCCGTCATCGACCACAGGCAACGAGCCCTGGGATGACACCACCTTCCAAAGCACCCTTTCTCCAGGGGGAAAAACCCTCACCAACCTCAACAAGACCTTCGGCCGACGCTTCTCCATTGTCCAATTTCGCTGGCTATCCAGCAATGAAATCTAATCTCCCATGAAACGATCCCTCCAAAAGCTGTTCGCATCGCTGATCGCAACGTGCTGCGTGGGTGAGGCTTCCGCAGGGCCGGAGGCCGCCCCGAGCATTGAGTTCACCTGCGCCCATGTTGGAGCCCTACCCTATGATGAGCTCTTCTTCCGCCAAGGCAAGCAGGCTGAGGCTCTAATCCTGCGGGCCATGCGGCGCTCGCTGCCCCGCAAGCTGACAGCTGGAACCACCTTCGATGTCATGATTCCGGAGACCCAGCCGGACGGATCGCAAGGTTTCAAGGTCATTGGCTCCGCCGCACTTCCCCCCGGCGCGAAACAGGTGATGTTCCTGCTCGCAGCGAAAGCAAATCCCCAGCCCGGGAAAAAACCCATCTACATCATGGCACTGGATGATTCCCCCCAGGAATTCCCGATCGGCAGCTTCCGTTTCGCCAATGCGACCCGAGTCCCGCTTCACGTCAAATTCGGATCAACCGGCCAAGTCATCGCCTCGGGTGGGATCATCGTGATCAAACCCAGCTCCGCGAAAGAGGGATTTCTACCGGTCATCATCGCGGAAACGACCGGGAAAATCCTCTTCCAAACCCGGTTTTTTTGGGAACCGAAGGTCAGGGAGTTCGTCATGATCAGCCCTCCTTCGAGTCCGGAAGCCCCCCTCAATCTCCAATTCATCTCAGAGATCGTCCAACCGCGGCCACCGACTTCCACCAGCTCAGCTTCATTAAATCCAAGCTCAAAAGCGCCATGAAACCATCCATCTTCATCGCCACCACCATGATGATCTCATGGACTGCGATGGCCCAAACAACCACGGATCCGCTCCCAAACACCAAACAAACAGGATCCGGTGCCGGACTTGACTACCGGAACTGGAATGGCGCGGTTTTGCAGGGACCTTCAGGAGCTCTGTTCGGTGTGCGGGTGGGATATGTCGAGAATGGGAAACTTGTCACCGGGTCCGCCTTTTACGAGAAAGTCGCCCGGGTTGGAGATTATGACCCGGAAGGGAAATACGCCTGCGTCACGACGGACGGGATCAAACTGGAATGGCGGATCGAAGGAAATGAACTCTACGGCATGGCGAGTGTTAAATCGGCCATCCCGATTGTCGTAGAGCTCTACCCGGCGCACGATTACTCTGGAGCAGTCATTCCCGCAGACGCCTACATCCCATACCGTAACCCCGCTACCTTTGATGTGTTAGGCAAACGAATGGCGGGCGGTTCCTCGCCCATCCCGGGTATCACCGCGGGCGATACGTTCGTGACAGGCGGGCATGCACGGGTGACCGGGCGGAAGCTCGAACCCAGCAAGGACTCGAATAAGATGGATCACTTCGGAATCGAAATGGCTTCCGAGCCACTCAGTTCCTACTCTGGAGACTCCGCAAAAATCCCGGATCACTTCGCGGTGACGCGGGACGGCGTCGCAAAAACAGGCCCAGCGGACAAGGAGGATGGCGGATTCTGGGTCGATCAAAACCACATCACCTATTTCTATTTCATGGCGAAGCCGGACAAGCCGGTTGCTTTCAAGGCAGCCACCTCATCAACGCCGTTTTCCGCCGCAAATCCAATCATCGACCGCGAGATCCCGGCCTTCATCCGGGAAGGGCGGGCCAATTTCGATCGTGAAAAAATCGATGGAAAGGGGGCCCTCGCCGGATGGACGAGGCCCATGCTCAACGAGCTCTCGTGGATGAAGATGCTCCATCCCTTCGAAAACAAAATCGTCATCCCGGCCGGCCGACCCTGGATGATGGACGGCAGATACAACTGCTGGGGCTGGGACGAGAACTTCAACGCCATGATCGCTGGAGTGGAGGACCAGCGTACCGCAGAAAACAATCTGGGCTGGGCCCTCGGGTGCGAGCGCATCGGCCCCCTCGCATCCTGGTCGGTCTATTGCCGCCAACCCAATATCGAGTTACTCAAGAAAGTCTATCCAGCATACAGGAAGATCTATCCACCTGCCGATTCAGATCTCGTGTCCGGGCAACCCGGCTGGAAATCAGGCCCGTGCGGAAACGGAAACGTCGGCAAAGGGATGGACGACACACCGATGCGCGAACGCTCGAGAAATCTCGGCATGATGTATAGCCTCGACATGAGCTGCATGAAGGCATGGAGCGTCGAAATCCTTTCCAAAATGGCGGCTGAACTGGGCTTGAACGATGACGCGGCCCAGTATCAAAAGGACCTCGCGGAAATCCGGGTCAAAATCAACGACACGTTTTGGTTGGAAAGTGAAGGGATGTATCGAAACCGCTACGCCTCCGGCGAATGGAGTATCACGGAGAGCCCGACCTCATTCTATCCGTGGCTGGCAGGCTGCCCGAGCGAGAAACAATCGCAGGCAATGCTCAGAAACCTGAAAGACCCGCGCAAATTCTGGGGGAATCATGCGATTCCAACTCTGAGCCGGCAGGATCCTGAATATGGAAAGGACTCCTTCGAATTGCACAATGGCAAAGCCTTCCCGCCTTATTCCTACTGGCGCGGATCGATCTGGCCCCCGACCAACTTCCTCGTCTATGAGGGGATGAAACGCTACCAGCTTGATGACGCAGCATCCGAACTCGCTCTCAAAAGCGTTTCCCTCTGGGGCCGGACCTGGGACGCCAATGGCTGGGCCTGCGAGAACTACGATCCTGAGACCGGAAAAAGAGCCAAGATGTCTCACACCCACCAAAGCTGGGCGATGCTCCTCCCTCTGATGGGAGTGAAGGAACTCATCGATATCGAATGGTGGAATCAACCGGCAACCTTGCGTTTCGGAAGTCTCGCCGAAGGCAGCCATGAACTCAAAAACTTCCCGCTTCACGGCCATCTCTATGACCTGAAACAAGACCAGGGCCGTCTCGAGCTCAGGGTCGATCAAAAGCCAGTCATCCATGTCGATGGCGGAATGGGAATCATCCGTAATTTCACGCTCGACGGGAGGTCCCTCGCATTCGACCTGAAAACCACCGAGAAAACCACCGTCACATTGTTCGCTGGCTCGGTGAAGGAGAAGAAGCTCGTCATGCCGGCTGGCACCAACCGAATCCACGGGGATGTCGGACCTTAGCACCCGTCAGATGACAGGGGTGACACGCAGAAAATCCACTGTCCATCCTATAAAAGTAGGATAGGCACCCTCCGCATTCCTGATGAGAATCCCTACCTTCGGCTCAATCACCATGTTTAATCTAACAGAAAATTAGAAGACTCTCCTGAAACCATAAGACCCCATGAAAACCGTCACCAATCTCGCCTTCACGTGGCTTGCGCTCGCAGCTCCCCTGTCCGCCATTGAAGAGACACTTCCGCCATTGAAAAACGGCAAGGCCCCGCAATCCGTTGATGAGTTGTGGGGCGGATACGATCCCCGCAAAGAACCTCTGGAAATTGAAGTGCTCAAAGAATGGGAACAGGACGGGTTGATCTGCCGCGTGATCCGTTATCAAGTTGGAGTCTTCAAAGGGGCTCCCGCGAAAGTTGTGGCTTTCTATGCCTTCCCTAAAAATTCGGTAAAATTACCGGCGATTCTTCAACTGCACGGAGGAGGGGGTGCGGCCAGTCTGAGCGTGGTGACCACCGAGGCCAAGCGTGGCTACGCGAGTCTGTCCCTCAACTGGGGAGGAAACAAAATGAGTCTGGGAAACGAGACTTGGAGCGGACCTCAGACCGATTGGGGAAATCTCGATGCCACCCACCCTCCGCAACGTAATAAGAAAAACCATTTCGCCGGGGCCCTCACGCCCGATGAATTCACCCTCGACGCCATCGAGTCCCCTCGCAACAGCAACTGGTTTCTCGTATTGATCGCGGCTCGCCGCGCTCTGACCTTTCTGGAGCAGCAACCCGAGGTGGATCCCGCAAAAATGGGTGTGACCGGCCACTCGATGGGAGGCAAGCTTACGGTCAATCTTGCTGGAATTGACGAGCGCATCCGGGCGGCCGTCCCATCCTGTGGCGGCTCGGGAGAGCTCTTGGATACCCATACCGACGCACAAGGTGGCGTCCGCACCAAACCGACCGCTCTCGAGCTAGCCTGCATCGCGGACAATGCCTACATCCCCCGGATCACCTGCCCGCTTCTATGGCTCTCGCCGACCAACGATTTCCACGCCGTCATGGATAACATGACGTGGAACTGGCGTAACATCCCTGATGAGCGGGTTCGTTTCAGCATCTCTCCGCATCTAAACCATCATCACAGGAATGAAAACAACATCACGTCCTATCTCTGGTTTGAGCAGTATCTCAAGCAGGCGTTTACGGTCCCACAGACTCCAGAAATGAGCCTAACAAACGTTGCCGGTGTCCCCCGCATCAATGTAACACCCGACCCCACGGTTCCTGTGAAGCGCGTGGAGGTTTACTACTCGACCGATCCTCACACACTCACCCGTTTCTGGCGCAGCGCCGAGGTGACTCAAGAAGGCGGAGTATGGAGCGCCGCCTGCTCGGTCATGAGCTTGAACGAACCGCTATTCGCCTTTGCCAATGTGACTTACGAACTGCCTGCCCGTTATCAAAAGATCGCTCAAGTTCCTGGCTCCGAGAGCACCGATTGTTTCGTCATCAGCTCACGGGAAATTGCAGTTGGTCCCAAGGAATTGCAAGCAACCGGTATCAAGGCGACCGACTTGCGGGATCGGATGATCGATGACGGCCGCAACGGCTGGCGCAACTGGTATCAACTTAACTGGGGTCACCCGCCTCTCTGGTATGCTGTCACAAGGAAGCTCAAAGACCCCAAGTGGCGCGGCCCTGACGGGGCAAAGCTTGTGTTCGAGATTCAGAGCCATTCGGACAACAGCCTCGTCGTCACGGTGAACTGTAACGCGTGGGGAGCATTCCTAACCGGAAAGCCAGCCGTCGATTATTCAGTAGTCAAAGACCTCAAAGGCTCACCCGATTGGCAAACCATCACGGTGACCCTAGAAGAGCTTCTACCAACGAATCCCGGGATTTCCGACCCGTTGCCCAATTGGCAAACCGTCACCGAGCTCAAGCTCAGCCCCAGCGGGGAGGTGGTGAAGGGAGGGCTCAAGGAGAAAATCGTCGGCGCCGCCTGGCAGGGGCCAAGGGAAATCCGCAATCTCCGATGGGAGGGTGGGCAGTATGCCGCTCAACAGTCTGCCGGAGGAACGCTATCTGAAGCGGAACAGCAAAAGCAGTTCAACGACTCCATCAAGGCATCTTTGGAGCAGGAAAAGATCCAAGCCAAATAACTCCACTCCACTGCAATGAACCATCGCCATTTCATCCGATGCAGCCTGCTCGCAGGCCTGAGCCTCTGCCACGCTCAAGAGTCCCTGCCGCCCTTGATCGATGCGAAAGCACCGCAGACGGATGAGGGGCTCTGGTCCGGATACGACCCGCGCAAAGAGCCTCTGGAGACGGAAATCCTCAAGGAATGGGAGCTGGAGGGGGTGGTCATGCGGGTGATCCGGTATCGCATCGGCACATTCAAGGGACAAAAGGCGATGATGGCGGCCATCTATGGTTTTCCAAAAGGAGAGACTAATCTCCCAGCACTCGTCCAGATTCATGGAGGTGGGCAGTATGCCAATTCCGAAGCTGTCATGACGAATGCCAAACGGGGATATGCCACCATTTCCCTCGCTTGGGCAGGAAGAATCAGCGCTCCAGGATACTCGGTGACTGAAAAAGAAGTGAAACTCTTCTGGGAGGAAAAAACCTCGGATCCGCAATACAAGGTGACCACCGACTGGGGAAATCTGGACGCCTATCACGCACCCTGTCGCAACGCGAAAAACAGTTTTTCATCGGTCCTCCCCGCAGAGTGGACTTTGGACCCGGTGGAGTCGCCCCGGAACAGCCCCTGGTTTCTCTGCACGCTCGGGGCACGACGGGCACTGACTTTCTTGGAACAACAACCTGAGGTGAACCCGGAGCAGTTAGGGGTCTACGGACACTCCATGGGAGGAAAACTCACCGTTCTCACCACTGCGGCGGATTCACGGGTCAAGGCATCGGCTCCCTCCTGCGGCGGCGTCAGTGATCGAAACGATCAAAACCCGATCTTTGCCAAAACACTCGGTGACGATGTCAGCCTCAAACGGATTTCGTGCCCAATCCTGTTTTTGAGCCCTGCCAATGATTTCCACGGCCGCATCGACGATCTCCAAAAAGCGCTTGGAGAGATTCGCAGCAGGGACTGGCGCGTCACCTGCGCTGCCCACCACCAGCACCAAGATACGGCACCCTACCAAGTCGCCGGACTTGTCTGGATGGACCAGTGGCTCAAGGGCAATTTCAAGTTTCCACGCACCCCTGACGTATCCCTAAAATGGAAGGAGGGCATCCCCACCTTCACCGTCAGCCCCGACCCATCCACGCCGCCTCTATCAGTCGATATTTTCTACACTCAACAAGGCCAGAACGAAGGCGAAAAGGACATCACCGAAAATACCAAAAGCCGATTCTGGCGACTCGCTAGCCTTCAAAAAGGTGGCAATACGTGGAGCGCTGATCTCCCGTTGTTTGATCTCCAAAAACCGGTCTGGGTCTACGCCAACGTCCTCTATCCCTTGGCGACTCCAGTGACAGGGGCCGGCTACTACTACGGTCGCTATACCGCCACTGATTACAACATCTCCTCCGCGATGTTGATCGTGACTCCCGCACAACTCCAAGCCGCGGGGGCGAAGGCGACCCTCAAACCCTCGCTGCTGATCGAGTCATTCGACAAGGACTGGCAAAAGCAATGGTTCACTTATGACCCGGGTCAATGGCCGCGCCGGACTCTCAAACTGCATGACCCCGTTTGGCGAGCGCCAGTTGGAGCGAGGCTCGCCATCGACATCCGCTCCGAAACTCCGAACAAGTTGGTGATCGGATTAGACCAGCATGCCACGGAAATCAACCTCAAGGGCAGTTCGGAATGGCAGGAAGTCATTCTCACACCCACCGATTTCAATCAGGCCGCCGGCACGCCCCTTTCCAGCTGGGAAGGCATCCGGGAACTACGGCTTGGATCGCGAGAAACACTTAAAGCGAGAAGCGGGGAAATTGAGAAGAAACTCGATCTCGGCACCACGTGGCAGGGACCTGACCCGCAATTCCGTAATCTCAGATGGATCCAGTAAAAACGATGAATCATCCTCAAAAGACAACTTCCGCGCTCTCCATCATCCCATTGCTACTAGTTCTTGCTGGATATGGACAGACGTTGACCGCCGCAGAATCAGGCAGCCCCGAAAGCTCCATCCAATCTGGCTATTCCTACTCATGCTGGCTGAACGGCTGGCGGAAAAACCCGAAGGACAAGAGCCCGGAAATCTTGGCGATTCAAGCCAGCGCCTACGACTTCACACTGAACCTGACCGACTTCGGAAAGGCTGGATTTTCGCCAAACCGGCGCCCGCCAACAGGCTATGCGGAAGCACTTCAGTCCGGAACCGATCATTTGCAACAGCTGCCGCCCGCCGAACTCGTGATCGAAATCGTGCAGGACGGTAAGACCTATCGCGCTGTCAGCTGCGCCGCCGGAACCGACCCGGACCCCCGCCGATTGGGAGCCGCCAAAATGTGGGAGTCGGGTCGACTCGTGCAACACTTCGAGTTGGAGGACCTGAAATTCCAAGACCCCACCGGAAAAACCCTGGGATGCCACGGAAATCTAACATTCGTCGCTTGGCCCGACTCAATGACCTTCACCGCATCGCTCGCCCCGGATACCTCTGCCACCGAAGCCTGGAAAGATGCGTCCGTCAGGATTCAACTCAAGGGGAAGGATATGGATGCGAGAGTCGAAGAGAAAATCGGTGAAGCATCCGCTGAAAAACCCAAAGACGTGACTCTCAACTATCAGGCATCCAAAACCAAATTACCTGATGCTCATATTTCTTTAAACGTATCTTCCAAGGCCGGTCAGGTATTTCCCGTGGCTTTTAATCCGGCGAAAAACTGCGTGGTCGCCTCAGTCTCGGAATTGAAACGCACATTCAAAACGGGGTACACAGATATCCGCGACTATGACGAGTTTTCCATCACCATCGACCACACGGGCGATACAGAGAAAGCGGTCCCCTTCCTTCTCGATCTCCGGGGAGCCGCCAACACCACTGGCCTTTGCCCGATTCTCTGTCATAAGGATGGACGCCCGACCGGCATCCCGGTGCAACTCAGCAAGAACTGGCATTACAAACCAATGGGCGATTACTTAATGGCTTATGCGTCTTTGCCCGCGAAACCCGGGCGCACCGAATACCTGCTGCGGGTCGCCTACGGCTTCTACGGCGCTCTGCCATCCGCCAGCCATGCACAACTATCTTTAGTCGGATACAGCGGCAAAGGAGGCAACGGTCGCTGGGATCAGTTAGCCATCGGATGCTGGGGTGAAACATTCTGCTTAGACATGGACATGAGCCTCGTGAATCGCGCCGTCACCGATGTGCGCCTGCTCATGGCACGAAACGGCAAGGACGGAAAACAATGGAATTGGACCGACGCGGCATGGGGGGGGGACTGGCTTGGAATCGCTGCATCCAGCCAGGAGAAACTCAGTTTCCGCGACCTAAAGACCGCCTATCTCGCACACGGCCCCTGCCTTACCGATGTCCGTTACAACGGTTTCTACGGCGCAGGCCGCGAGGTGGCATTGAACGCCCGGGTTCACACCTTGAGAACCGACGACTATGCCCGCACCTTCCAGCATTTGAAATATACCTTCCAAAAGGAACTGTCGGCGAAAGACTCCTACTTTTTCCAGATGGGGCCGACCAGTTCATTTGTCACGCCTAAGATCGCGTATGGCAACCGGAACGGGCTGATAGCGGAGCGCGAGGTATCTCGCGACCTCAAGCCGAACGACCTGTTCATTGAAACCGAAAAACTAACAGGAGAAGGTCCATGGTGGATCACTTTTCCCGGCGCATCCTTTACCAACAACCGCGACTGGGGAACAGGCAGCCGTGCCTTGATCATCCGTTCCTTCCACGCAGTCCACGGCGGCAGGACATACACAAACCCGACGATTTCGATGCCGGTGAACCAAGTGCAGAAGGATCTGGGACTGGATCTCAATCTTCACCTGGTCGCACCTTCCGAGGTGACGACATTCCAACCGGGAGATTCCTTGGAAATGGATCTCGAATGGATCACCCTGCCGAAAGTTGCTGATGACTACTACGGCCCAAATGAAGCCTTCCGGCAACATCTGACAGAGAATCCAAAATCGTGGAAAACCACCTATCGCGAGGCCATTGCAAATGACCTGCAGGTGGTCGTGAATGGCGGCAAGGTGTTAAACCGATACCCCATTGAAATCCGAGCCGAATCGCCCGTCGTGGAGGTTTCTATCAAAGGGGGTGCCGGCTACGTCCCCATCCGCTTCCATCATCTGAAGTCAATCAACGGCCTCGCGTTGTTTGAAGTCACTGAAGGAAAAGAAATCCAGCTCAACCAAGCGGTTCACGGGAACGATTTCTGGCAGGTTGATTTCGATGAGGCTGACAAAACCTATCAGATGACCTACAATCTGCCTTTGGACGGAAAACGCGAATCAACTTGGCGCCTGAAAACCGCGTCGGAAGCGAAATGATCAAAATAGAACGACTCCGCACATCAATGACACTAACATCCATTGCTCTGAACAATTATAGCCGCCGTTTCATGCTGAGCGCCGCAAGTGCAGTCGCACTGCTGCTGGGGCTCCCGACATCCGAGACGCTGGCCGCTCCCGAAAACAGCAAGGAATTTAACATCCGCAGCTTCGGAGCAACGGGCGACGGCACCACTCTTGATACGGAAGGGATACAGAAAGCGATCGATGCCTGCGCCGCTGCCGACGGAGGCCAGGTTCTGATCCCAAGCGGTAATTACGTGACGGGAACCCTTCGCATGAAGGACCATGTCACCCTCCACCTCGGAAAAGGAGCTACCCTCCTCGGCAGCACCAACCTCGCCGATTACGCGACGGACATCGTTGGCAGCATCGAGGCTCCCGCCTTCAACCGCTGCCTGATCTATGCGCACTCGGCGAAAAAAATCGCCTTCACCGGCTCTGGATGGATCGATGCGCGCGGCTCGAAAACCCATTTCCCGGAAAAAGTGGGAAACGGCCTGGGCGAACGGCCGATGCTGATGCGCCTGATCGCATGCCAGGATGTCGCGTTTCAAGACCTCAACTTCAAAAACTCCGCCTCATGGGGCCTCCATCTGGTGGATTGCGATCGGGTGCGTTTCAACGGCATCCGCATCGAAAGCCAGAATAACAACGTCAACAACGACGGCATTGATCTTGATGGTTGCCAAGATGTGGAAATCATCAAGTGCCGCATCAACGCCGGAGATGATGCGATTTGCCCGAAGAGCACGACCGAGCGGCTGTGCAAAAACATCGTGGTGCGCGACTGCGTGCTGAGCAGCCATACCGCAGGCTTCAAACTCGGCACATCCTCCCGCGGCGGATTTGTGAACATCGAAGTCACCAACACGCGGTTCGTCGATTGCCCGATGGGCGCAATCAAGCTGTTGCTGGTCGATGGCGGCCGGATGGAAAATGTTCTACTATCCGACCTTAAAATGGAACGCGTAGGCGGGCCGATTTTCGTGCGCCTCGGCAACCGGGGACGCGCCTACAACCAGCCGACTGAGCAGATCTATGATGGAGACCAAAAACCGGAGGGCGTGCCCACCGGCATCATCCGGAACATCCACATCAAAAACATCGATGCCACGATCACTGGGGATCAGCGGGACCGCCAAGGCATCATGATGACCGGGATTCCCGGGCATCGGATTGAGGATGTCGCACTCGAAAACATCCGGATCAGCTTCCCGGGCGGCGGCACCGAACCGGAGGCGAAGCGCATCGTTCCCGAAGACATCGCCCGTTATCCGGAACAGTTTTTCTTTGGGGTCTTGCCATCCAGCTTCCTCTATGCTCGCCACATCAAAGGGCTCTCGCTCAAGAATATCACCGTGACTTTCGAGAAAACCGACGCCCGGCCTCCCGTCCATTTGGAGAACGTCGAAAAGCTGACTCACTCGCGCGTGATCTTTGATCAAAGACCCTGGAAGCCAAAGTAGCACCTCATCAAGGAAAAGCGGCCGATTCTTCCTCCCCACAATGTATGATAATTCGATTTTTACTCAATGTTCTTGCGGACGAGGTTGGTCCCCGCTGGAACGATAAACTTTTGAGCGACGGTGGGATCCTCGGTTAGCCAGACGGTGGTGGTCTTGCTGGACTTCATCTCGAACTCAACGAACTTCTCAGTTCGAACAAACTTGCGGATGACCACTTTGTCACCGACTACTTTGACCCCCAGCTTTTGATTGATCATAAGTTCAAGGCTGGTGGCATCCTGCCGCAGGTCATAGAGATGGCCTTGGATTGGAAGGCGTTTGATTTCGTGAACGCCCGCCGCGAGGCTGCCAAATCGGAGCGAGGGAGTCGTGTTCCACCATTCCACGTCGATGAGATCCCTTAGACCCATTAATGGTAGAAGCATGGCCCAGCTTGCGCATCACGTTTTCGATGTGGTTGGTGCTCAGAAACGTCACATTGAGCGTCGCCGGAACGTTGAGCTGGTGGAACGACAGGATCCCAGCCACAAGGCCTGCTGGTGCAAATCGACGGCACTTGCGTGCAGTTTCCCGTGATGTTTGGTGATGCTCCGCGTTTGAAAATATGCTTCTGATTGCCTTGTTCACGTCAATTAATCAGTGCTGGGCTTCCCGCCTCCCGGAACACTTTGAAACCCTCCATTCCGAGACTTGGAACGACGCGGCATAAAGTTGCAAAATTCACCAAATCCGCACAATTTACTTGCTGGGTGTATTCTGCATCGCTAGTGAATTCAACGTGCTTTCCCTGAAGCGGCAATTTCTCGATCATTTGGCGGAGGTCACCGGCTCCGCCCCGGATCTGCTCGCCGTCAAGGTGGCTGGCCTGCCCCTGTTCTTGCGGGAGCGCTATCAATACGCCCGCACCCGGCTTTTCGGCCAAAGCTACCTTTTGGCCTTGGAACAGGGAAACCCGGAATCCGCCACCCCCGGCGAATACGAGAAGCACGCCGACACGCTGCGCACCCAAGCTGGCGAGTCCGTCGTGCTGGTCCTGCCCGGGCTACCCGCTTACATTCGCAACCGCATGGTCCGCTGCGGGCTTCCGTTCATCGTCCCCGGCAGCCAGATTTTCCTGCCCACAGCTCTGATCGACCTGCGCGAACGCTTCCGTCAGCCCACTCCCAAAGCTGGCAAACTCCTCACACCAGCCGCCCAATGCGTGCTGCTCTACCACCTCCAGCGCCAGCCGCTGGAAAACATGCCCCTGCGGGAAATTGCCGAAAGGATCGGCTACTCGCCCGTCATGCTCACCAAGGTGAAGGCCGAGCTGCTCGCGGCGGAGCTGTGCGAACCCAAGCGCATCGGCCGCTCCGTAGCGCTTCACTTCACCACGGAAGGCCGCCAGCTCTGGGACGCCGCCCGCCCCTTGCTTTCCTCGCCAGTCGCGAAGACCGTCTGGATTCAGGGAGAAAAACCCGGACACCCCGCGCTTCAGGCGGGCCTCACCGCACTCAGCCGCCGCACCATGATCGCGGATGACCGGCTACCCACCTTCGCGCTCTTGTCAAAAGTGTTTCGGGCCAATCTCGAACGCGAAATTTTCCGCAGTTGCCCCGGCCCGGAGGACGCGGATCTGAAAATGGAAATCTGGGCCTACGACCCCCAGCTTTTCGCTGACAACGGATCCGTCGATCCGCTGTCCCTCTTCCTCAGCCTGCACGATTACCCGGACGAGCGGGTTCAGCAGCAACTCGAACTCATCATCAACGAATTCCCATGGTGAGAGGTCTCGAAATCTTCCGCGAACGCTTCCGCCGCTTTGAGGGCTCTTTCATCCTCATCGGCGGGGCAGCTTGCGACCAGTGGTTTGCCAACAACCGCCTCGAATTCCGTGCCACCAAGGATTTGGACATGGTCCTCATCGTTGAAATTCTCGACCGGGACTTCGTCGCCACCATGCGGGCTTTCATCGAGGAGGGCGCTTACGAAATCCGCCAGCGCAGCAGTGGCAGGCCCATCCTTTATCGTTTCGCAAAACCCGCCAGCGAGGACTTCCCCTTCATGCTGGAACTCTTCACCCGCAGCACGGAGGAGGGCGAACTCGCCCCCGGACAGGGAATCATCCCGGTGGAAACCGCCGCCGGTCTCCAAAGCCTATCCGCCATTCTGCTGAATGATGCCTACTACGACCTGATCCGCACCCAGCATGAAACCCGTGATGGTCTCGGCTTCGCCAACGCCACCGCGCTGATCCCGCTCAAGGCCCATGCCTGGCTCGACCTCACGCACCGCCGCACCGAGGGCGAACCCATCGACTCCAAGGACATCGACAAACACCGCAGCGATGTTTTCCGACTCGCCGCCACCCTTCCCGAGGAACCCGGCCCCGTGCTGCCTGAGCCCATTCCAACCGACCTCGCGGAGTTCCTCCGCGCGTTTCCCGAAGACTCCCCGGAATGGTCGAAGATCCTCGCCTCCCTTGCCCCAATCTTCGGCAAAGGCCTGCGCCCTGGGGCACTCCGCGCCGCCATCGCATCCTTCTTTCATCTTCCAACGTCCTAAAGTGCGCGGCGCGTGCCAGTTTTTCGAGGGTCCATGGATGGCTGAGGTCCTCGCGCATGGCGGCAAGCAACTGAGCAGGCGGGTTGCCCGGTGATTCGCGCAGGAATGCTCGCCAAAAGCTTCGTGCTGATGGCGTCCAGTATTCCGACTACGTCACCGAGCTCACTTATGGTTAGACTCTTTTGGCTGGTCGCCTTTCCCGGTCAGCCCCTCCATTGGATGTGAGGGGATCAAATTGTCGTTCGTTTCGAAGTGCGCCACGGACCTCCTCTCAAACATTCACAGGAGCCGTTTCACGATGCGCATGCCGTCGGTGAGGCAGGTGCCTTCCGCGGTGACCCAAAAACACGGGATGCCTAATTTGGCATACATAATACGAGTCCGGGGATTGCTCTCAATCGCGATGTAGCGGGCGCACTCTCCGTGGATCGGGAACACTTCCTTTTTCAGCAAGTGCTGTTTGATTGCGGGTGGATTCCACCATCCTAGCGGAGCGAAACACGCATCTTGCGGACGCCAGCCGGTTTGCTCCTCAATGCGGTCGAGGGTTTTGATCATCCATGTTTCAGGCCGGGCGGTCATGAGAACGACGGTGTGCGGTCGCACCAACTCAACGAGCCACTGGCGATATAGTTCATGTGCCAATCGTTTCTCCATACGTTCGGGTGAGGTGCCGCGTGCTAGATTGTTGGCCACCAGTGTGTAGTTGAGATCGAGCAGGATGATCGGCTTTCGTGGGCGGGTGGTGTTGGACTGATTCATGACAGTCCCTCCACGTCCAGCCATGATTCCAGATCGGCGAGTGCGGCACGGACGCATCCGCCGCTGCCCACCGCGATTCGCAAAGACGTCTGTTCATCGACCGGCCATTGATGGCAGAGCATCGTGGCAATTTCCTCGGTGGAGGGTGCCGCGAGCTTGATCGACTGGAAGCGCGTCTGGAACCTTTCGGTGAGCAGGTCGAGTTGCAGGTTGCTGGTGCCTATCACCGCCCGCCCAGGCGGCAGGTGGTCGAGATAGCTCAGGAGCAAGTCCTGCGCATCGCGGGTGCATCTATCCATTTCGTTGATGATCCGAACGGAATAGACACCGAACAGCGAGCAGGTGCCGATGCCGGACATCCACTGTTTCAGGGTTTCGACGGTAACGAGCTTGCCGTTGAATTCCTCGACTGCAAAGCGTGTGCCGGATAGAGCGTCCGCCACCATGTCCGCGATGCTGGTCTTGCCAACACCGGGCGGGCCGTAGAGCAGAATCTTCACCGGCACGCTTGGATCATCGTGGAGTTTTTGCGCCTTGGTGACGAGTCGGCGGGCGACGGTTGCGGCTGGGTCGCAGAGGTCATCGGGTCCGATAGGTCGCCACGCCAGCGGCGGGCTTGCGGGGCGTGGTGACGGGGTTGGGAGAATCTTCAAGGATCGTGACATGGGGATCTGAGTTGGAGTGGGTGATGGCCCGGGCGACGGCTTGCGCGCCTTTTCGATAAAGGGTGACGGCGAGAAGCTCTTCATTCACCCACACCGACCAGTAGCGCGTGGCGTAGCCATCGGGTTTGCGGTATTTTTCGACCGCGACCTTCATCAGAAGTTGTAGTCGTGGAATTGGCGGCGGCCGGGGATGACTGGCTCGCCGTTGGTGGTGCGGAACTAACCATCCTTGCGGCGGCTGGCGCGATGAACGGCCCCTTCGAGATTGAGCGAGTATTGGTAGGTCTGCTCGGTGTTGTTCACGCAGTGGCCGGCGAATCCGCCAGGGATGAACTCGGGTTTCCAGTCGTCGAGAACGGCGGGGTCCTCCTGCATCCAGACGGTCTTGCCGCTGGGGCTGACGCGGATCACCGTGCAGGCGGTCCGGTCGCTGTAGTGGCAGACGGTCGCGCCGTCACCGACAGCCGGTGTCCAGTCGGGCGCGCTCATTTACCCCACCCCTCCCTGCGGATGCGGGTTTTGAGCGTGTTGGGGGAAAGGCCGAAGTGCTCGGCGGTCTGCTTCACGCTGCGGCATTCGAGCCAGTAGGCCCGGACCTGCGACCAGTGGTCGTCACCGTGGCCGGGATTGCCGACCTTCTTGGCGGGCTTGGATGCATTCGCCTTGGGTGGCGTGGCCTCCGCGGGCGTTGGTTCGGGCTCAGCCGCGTCAGCGAACGCGTCGTAACGTCCCGGGCTGGCATCAGGTTCGGGGCGGGTGAGCGGCACGATGTTTGCGGCAGGCGCGACGTTGTTGCCGTCGCCCCCGGCGAGTATCTCCGCGACGATCTCGCGGATCAGTGGTACGGGGATTTCGGTGATGGTGAAGACCAGTCCGTTGAGCGTCTTGCGCCCGATGGACTGCTTGAGGAATTTCAATGCCTCGCCGCGTGTGCGACCCTGGTAGCGGCCTTCGAAGACGTTGGTTTCCTTGTCGTCGCAGACGATCCAATACAGTTTGTTCATGGTGGTGTTATGGTTTGGGGTTGGTGGCGTTGCCGTCGGTGTCGATCCGGACGCTGAACGCCAGCAGTCCGGTGGGGGTTTGCTTGGCGAAGTCGGCGCAGAACTCGCGGGCATGAATGCCGGCCATCAGATCGACCGGCAGGATGCGCCGGACGAGGAAGCCGTTGTGTTCAAGACGGCGGATGCTTTGCTGCATCGCCTTGGTGAGGTATCTGTTGGTGATGGATGCTGTTGTCATAGCATCCCTCATCTGCCCGTCTGATCGGTCATGTCCATGGCTTTCGTTGTCTTTTTGTCCCTGAAAATGATTCAGTTAGACATGGACATCGGGTGCCAATCTGGCAGAGGCGCAACCATGGCATACCACATCATGGAACCACGCTTTCCGCTGGGGAAGACCGTCGCCACGCCCGGTGCACTGGCACTTGGCATCGACCTGGCATCCTACATGCACCGCCACCACTTCGGCGATTGGGGCGACCTTTGCGACGAGGACAAGCAGGCGAACGAGGAGGCGCTCGAACAGGGTTTCCGCATCCTGAGCTGCTACCGAGTTGGCGGCGGCCGGCGCATCTACATCATCACGGAGGCGGATCGCAGTTCGACCTGTATTCTCCTGCCCGAGGAATATTGAATTTATGGTAATTCGATGCCGACGAGCAAAGTTCTAACAGTTTGCACTTTTGCAAGTTCTTCGAGTAATTCGACTGCGTCACCAAGAACACGATCCCCGGCTGAGCGAAGGGCGTCGAGGGTGGGAGGTTGTGAAGCGAGAAGTCCATTGAGGCAGGTGTGGTGGGCTTCTTCAAAGTCTGACCTACTGGCGAGCAAGGCGCGAAGACCCGCCCCGACGCGAATTGCGAGCGACCGCCATTCGTTAGGAAAGCAGGCTTCAAGGGCATTCTTCCAAGAATTTGCCCAAGGGCGGTAGTCGTCGAGGTCCGCCAAGGTGGCGATTGCGAGAACCCGGCCGAGGTCTTTGTTGCTGCGTTTGATGGCACGGCCCGCAAACAGACCGCTCATGCGTTCCGGTTTGATTTCGGGATGCTCCAGTAGATTGGCGAGCGCCATCATTTCCGGGCGGGCATAGCGAATACCCAGGTCGTCGGCGGGAAGCGCATCGAAGGCGGTGATGGAAATGAAGCGGAAGGTTGGCAGGCCGAAGTGTCCCTCATCCAGTGGGAGACGGGTCCACTTGCGACCCTCGTTCTCGGTGGATTCGGGAACCGTGAGGAGTTCGATAAACCAAGCTTCTGCCGAATCGGGATCAACACCCGGTGGATAGAGGCGCACGGCAGGAAGCTGATCCACCGGTGTCCCGGCATTTCCTGGTTGCTGATGGTCGCCTGCCATACGCCTTTGCCAGCCTTCATCAAGAAGCCGGCGGGTGATGGCCTGGCCTGCACCGACGGCGGCATGAAATGGAGCCAGCACGCAATCCACGTCCTTGGTGCGGACGGCTTTGGATGGATCGTTTTTGAAGAAGTGAAAGCCCGCGGCCAGACTGCCGATGACAACGATATTTTCCCGACACGAGACAGGCACGGCTGCGGCAACTTCTGATAGGACTTTGGTGGGCGAGATCTGGTTCATGGTCGTGTGCGTGGGCTGAGTTTTTCAAGGAACTCTATGGCCTGTTGTTCCAAGCGGGCATCATGGAGATCGAGGAGACATTCCACCTCGTCGGCGTAGGTGTCGCCTTTCCCATCCTTGTCGAAGAAGCTGACTGGCCGATAGAGCGTGTGGACCACAATCCGGGCAGGCTCGCCTCGCTCGACTGGCTTGAGCGCTGGATCGAGACGGCGAACGAGATCGTCCGCATTATCCATACGATTGGAGCAGAGCACGAGATCGAGACGAGGCGTGCCAACCAGATCGAGTCCCGGAACATAGTGCCGTGCTCCGAGCACACCGCCAATGGCTACGTCGTTGCGCTCCTGCTCACGGAGTCGGCTCAGCAAGGTTTCTGACGAGCGGGGGCGTCCTGAACGGTCCGCATAGGCATGGGTGGAGCGGACTTTTTCCGACTGAGCGATGAGTTTGAGCCAAGCATCACGGGGAAATGATTCGAGTTCGACCCGCCGGTCGGAATGACGGCGCAGGTGCGGTTCGAGTCTCACCAAGGCGGCAGAGATCGTGGGGTAGGTGAATCCAGTTTGCTCGGACAACTCTTTGGAAGTGATGGGGCCCGACTCCCTGACCCAGTGGACGGCGAGCACACGCAAAATGTCGAAGAACGCCTCGGCGGGACGTATTGGTTTTAGGTGGTTCGGTAAGCGGGCATGTTCGATAACCGCTTGAATGCTCTCCCTCTCAGGGTCAGACAACTGGCCGATCACCGGATTGCGTGATTTTTCAAGGTCAATGAACATGGTGAGACGGCGTAGAATTTCAGGTCTTAGAACGGAACTCATGCTAGACCATTCGTTGAGTAGCCGCGCCTCCGTGATATGGGGATCATTCACGATCAGAATTCCCCGCCTTTGGGGGGTCACGGAGACAATGCGAGCAAGGTCGATGACCGCGGACCGGAAGCGGCGAACATCGCGTGGTTCGATGAGGGCTTCAAAAATGCTGTCGCCCAAAACTGCGTCTGCCCGGAAACCGGGGAGATCCTTCATGGAAACATCGAATTGCAGGGCGTTCACGTGATTAAATTGCGACTTTTATTTGAAAGTCGCAAGTAGAAATTAAAGTCGCGCTTAAAATATCGGAAGGAGGCCAATTGGTCGGTTTGCATGGTTTATCACCGAAGATTCGTCATTTTCAGCGAATACGGCACTTTCACCATTTGATGAGATAGTCATTTTTTCTGAAATCGGCGCTTAAGAGATCTTGCTGGATAATTGATGCACGAGAATCCAACCAATGCCCCATCGTTAATGTTTGACATTTCACACGTAAAATGCTTTTTAAGTCCAGAGTATCAAACATTATGGGAAGAGAAACCACCAGCCTATTACCCAAGCACGGGCGTCTTCTGACCGAGATGGGAGAAAATTTACGATTGGCGCGGCTGCGGCGTCAGCTCAGTGCCGAGCAGGTTGCGGAACGGGCGGGAGTCAGCCGCTCGACGCTGCATTTGATGGAAAATGGATCGGCCGGCACATCATTGGGCAAGCTTCTGCAAGTCCTGGTCGTGCTGGGCCTCGAATCTGACCTCGCCCGGCTCGCAACTGACGATGTGCTGGGGCGCAAGCTGGAAGATGCCCGCCTCACAGAAACCCGGCGGCGGGCACCGAAACGCAAATCCAAACCATGAGTCGGGAAATTGAAATATGGGCCGACTGGCGGGAACTGGGTGCCCCGATGCGGATGGGGCATCTTCGCTCCACACCCAGCCGTGGCAAGGAGGTGTTCTCGTTTTCCTACGATCAGGCCTGGCTTGACGCCGGGCATTCGCGGCAACTCGATCCCGACTTGCGGTTTTTCAGCGGTCCCCAGTATCTCAGTGCCACGGATCGCCCGAACTTCGGGATCTTCCTTGATTCGTCGCCCGACCGCTGGGGTCGCTTGCTGATGCAGCGACGCGAAGCGGCACAGGCGCGTGAGGTAGGGCGTTCCGCCCACCGGCTTCAGGAGACCGATTATCTGCTTGGCGTGCATGACGAGCAGCGGACCGGTGCGCTCCGGTTCAAGGAACCTGCCAGAAGCGACGCGTGGCAGTGCGACGAGCCATGGATGCGCACCCCGCCGTGGGCTTCGTTGCGAGAACTCGAACACGCCAGTTGGAAAATCCAGGACGAGTCCGCGAACGACGACCCGCACTACCTCGAATGGCTCAAGCTTCTGATGGCTCCGGGTTCCTCCCTTGGTGGCGCGCGACCGAAGGCCGGGGTCAAGGATCCCGGTGGCGACCTCTGGATCGCGAAGTTCCCCGGGCGATCCGATACTCGGGACATGGCCGCATGGGAGATGCTGGTCCATCAACTCGCCATGAAAGCCGGGCTTCAAGTTGCGGAGTCGAGTTTGCATGCATTTGGCCAAGAACACCGGACATTCCTGACACGGCGTTTCGACCGGGCTCCCGGCAGCGACGGACGGGAACGCATTCACTTCGCCTCAGCCATGACCTTGCTCGGGCATGCCGATGGAGATGGCTATGATACCGGCGCGAGTTATCTGGAACTGGTCGAGTTCATCGTCCGAAACGGAGCACGGCCGGCAGCGGACCTTGAGGAATTGTGGCGCAGGATTGTCTTCTCCATCGCCGTCCACAACACGGACGATCATCTCCGAAACCACGGTTTCCTGCTCACGGACAGCGGGTGGGTTCTCTCGCCCGCTTTCGATCTGAATCCGGACCCCAGTGGCACCGGACTGAGTCTCAATATCTCCGAAACGGACAATGCGTTGAACTTCGATCTGGCGTTGGAGGTTTCGCCCTTCTTCCGTCTCAAACCAGCCGATGCGGAATCCATCCTGCAACAGGTCAAGCAAGCCGTGAAATCCTGGCAGAGCCATGCGAAGACACTTGGCATCGCGCGAGTGGAACTGGAGATCATGGCGACGGCGTTCGAGGCTTGATGCAAACTCGTTCGGCGATGGGAAGCATGTGGGAAGCAAAGACCCGGACTTCCCACATTTTTGGGAAGCGGATTTTTTTCCGTTAAAACGTTAAAATGGATTGGTGCTGGTTGATCGGGCGATGTTCCGACATCGCCTGTTTGGAATTGAATTCAAACCAGCCAACACCATGAACTATCGCACAATACGCGCTTATGGAAAATGGGCCGGAGTGGAAGCTGAACCGTCTTCGCTTCACTGTGGCCCATGAGTTGGCTCATTATTTTCTACACCGCGATCTTCCGAAGGCATCCCACTTCGCCAGCCTTCCGGATTTCACCAAGTGGACGGTGAGTTACGGAGGTCGCAAATAAACGGCGGAACAGGAAGCCAATGAGCTTGCCGGGCGTTTGCTCGTGCCTGAAACGCGGCTCGGTGATTTGTTCGACGGATTCGCCGGTCCTGCAGAAAGGCTGGTGCCCAACTTCATGGAAAGCGGCGAACTTCGCGACAAGTTCTCGCAGACGATTGCGCCTCGCTTCGGAGTCAATGCGCAGGTCATCGCGATCCGCTTGGATCGGGACGGCATCTGGCCTGCGACCGGAGCGGTATACTGAGGCAACGAAGGAAGCTGTTCCAGGGCTGTGCGCGCCTATTCAGCAACCTGCCTTTTCCGGTTTCCCAGCGACGGTCACACAGGCGGATTCCGACCCAAACAGCATCAATCAAGATTCGCGGCTTTTCCGGAGATGACGGCGAAGGCGTTGTGGTCGTGAATGCTTTCTTGGTTCACGGCCTTGACGGTGAAGGAGGCGACGCGTGGATCCGCTAACAAAAGAGCGGCGGCGTTTCTAACGACGTCCTCGACAAATACCGGATTGTCATAAGCCTGCATGGTGACATGGCGTTCATCGGTGCGTTTGAGCAAGGCATACACCGGCGCGGAGCCGGATTTCTCGGCGACTTCGATCAAGTCTTCGATGAGGATCAGTTCGCAGCCATTGCCCTTGCGTTTCGGGCGGACTTCCAGCGTCACGTAGCCGCGCTGATTGTGTGCGCCGTAGTCGCTGATTTCCTTGCTGCACGGGCAAAGTGTGGTGACGGGAACGGTGACGCGCAGCATGAGATCATCGTGCGTGCCATTCGATGTGCCCATGAAAACGCAGTCGCAACCGACCTTCGCCGGCGCGCCGGAAACCGGGGCTTTTTTGGTGACAAAATACGTGAAAGCCACCTCGATGTGGGCTTCTTCGGCGTGGAGTTGTTGTTTTAGATCGTGGAGGATGTCAGGCAGCGTGCGCGAAGTGACTTCGCCTTCATGTTTGCTGAGCACTTCGAGGAAACGGCTCATGTGCGTGCCTTTGAATTGATGCGGCAAATGCACGGACATCGAGATCTTGGCCACCGTCGGAAACGGATTGCCGAGGTGGTCGGTCACTTGGATCGGATAGCGGAGATCCGAGACTCCGACTTGGTCGATGGCGATGCCGCGGGTGTCGGGTGTCGCTTGAATATCCGGAAGATTTTTGTTAGACATGATTCAGAGAGTGTGTTCGTATTCGGCCCAAGACGAGGTGGTTTCCCAAACGCGCACGCGGACCAGGCGGACGCCGGGAGCGAGGCGGTAGCGGGTGTCTTTGCGGGCGGCGTAGTCGATCAAGGATTGCGATGCGTGATCGAAAATGGTGCGGGCCATGAGTTCGGTGGTCGGATCTTGGTTTTCGAAACCGATGACGCGATCGCCGTAGCGGGCTTTGAAATCAGCATAGGCTGGATCCGCCGTGTTCATGCAGAGGGCGTGATCAAAAGTATCGAGCCACTCGCCGACGGCTTCCTTGATGATTTTGAAATCGCAGACCATTTGGTTTTCATCGAGTTCATCCGCCTCGATGATGAATTCGACTTTGCGGGTGTGGCCATGGGGAAACCGGCACTTGTCCGGATGCTTGGTCAGCATGTGGCCGTTCTCGACCTCGAGGGATTTGCAGATGCGATACATGGAATAGAAGATATTTTAACCGCAGATGAACGCAGATGGACGCAGATAAGAGGAATGGACTAAGAGGATGAAGTTCCGAGTGGAGGCCGCGTTCAAAACGGCAAACGCTGATCCGATCATCAGGGCTGCTTCTTTTTTGTATGAAAAATCAGTGTCCATCTGCGTTCATCTGCGGTTCATTTCCTTTTTTCTTCACCCAATTCGGGCAGCGCGGGAGTTTGCTCATAGACTGTGGGATCGGGCAAGCCGGCGAGCATAAACGCTTCGCGGCGCTCGACGCAGGTGCCGCAAGTGCCGCAGTGGATGGCGCCACCTTTGTAGCATGACCAAGTCTCGGCGAAGTCGATGCCGAGCTCGTTCCCACGACGCGCGATGGCGGTTTTATCCATCGAGATAAATGGCCGGAGGAGTTGGAGATTCGCATAGGTGCCCGCCGCCATCGCCTCACCCATGGCGCGCATGAAGGGCTCCCGGCAGTCGGGGTAGATCGCGTGATCGCCGGAATGGGCGGCGATGACCACGCCTGACGCGTCGGTGCTTTCGGCGTAGCCGGTGGCGATGGCGAGCATGATGCCATTGCGGAATGGCACGACGGTTTGTTGCATGGAGGCCTCGGCGTAGTGGCCGTCCGGGATCGCGCCGCCGGAGCGGAGGAGGTCGGATTTGAAGAGCCGATCCATGAAATCGAGCGTGATTGTGTGGTGCGGGATGCCATGACGCTCGGCATGGAGTTTGGCGAAAGGGATTTCGCGGGCGTTGTGTTTTGCGCCGTAGTCGAACGAAAGACAAGATGTCACCTCATGGGTGCGCAGGGCATCGTGGAGCACAGTCACCGAGTCCATGCCGCCGCTGAGGAGGACGCAAACCTTCATGAGGGCTCGGGATAGGTGGCCTCGGTGGTGAGTTGGATGCCACCGCGTGGGGCGAACTCACCGCGGACGACGAGTTCCTGTGGTTTCATGATGCGGACGAGGTCGTCGAGAATGCGGTTGACGATTTCCTCGTTGAAGGCGGGTTGGTTGCGGAACGATGCGAGGTAAAACTTGAGGCTTTTGGTTTCCACACAAGTCTCGCCGGGAACGTAACGGATCAATATGCGGGCGCTGTCTGGCTGGCCGGTGACCGGGCAGAGCGATGAAAATTCCGGGCAATTGAGCGTGATCCAGTATTTCCGGCCAGGCCGTTGGTTTGGGAAAACCTCGAGCTGCGCCTCTTCGGGACACGAAGGGAGTCGGGTTTCGGGTTTTCCAAGTAGGGAAAGATTCTTGAGGTCCTCGCGTTCGGCCATGCGGGATTCTTGAAATCCAGACCAGAAGGTCGATCCGATTTTTTCACGATGAGAAATCGCGCGTGCTCCGCCTTGCAAGGGCGCTTGCCGCATGGCATGTCCGAGCATGCGTTTCACGGTTCTGATTCCCATGGTTTTTCTGCTGTGTCACTGCACGCCGGCCCGGGAAATAGCAGCCTCGCCAAAGCTCTTGGCGGTCCCGCTTCCCGTGAAAATTGCCCCCGCAGCGGAGCTTTCGGCGGCCTCGGAAATCCCGGTGGTATCGGCGAAATCAGCGGAAATCGCCAATCAAACGGTTTCCGGAATTCTTTTTGAGGGAGTGGCGTTTGATTCGCGCAGTCACCGGTTGGTGGTGGTGGATCAGGCGGGTGGGCTAGGTTCGCGGTTTGCGGATGCGGCGAGTGCGGGTCGCTCGCTCAGCGGGCATGCCGCCGCAAATGCCGGTTTTTTCACACCGGAGGGTGCGCCGCTGGGTTTGGTGATTTCCAAAGGAAACCGAGCCGGCGCATGGAATTCCGGATCCTCACTCGGCAGCGGCGTTTGGCACGCGGACTCATCCGGTAAATCCGCTATCAGTCGCCGCGAACATCTAGGCCGCCCTGCGGCATCCGCCATGCGGGAACTCATCCAGGCCGGACCGATGCTCATCGAAAATGGCGCGGGTGTTTCCGGACTCGATGCCACCAAACCCAGCATCCGCACTATGATTCTGTGGGATGGTGGGACCTGCTGGTGGCTCGGTCGGTCGTCGATCTGCACGCTGGCGGACCTCGGGACCGCGCTCGCGCAATTCCAGCCTGCGGGCTGGAAAGTCCGCCATGCGCTCAATCTCGATGGCGGCCGCTCGGCCGATTTTTGGGTTTCCGATGCCATTCAGGGCGGCCCGCTGGTCAGGCGCAACGCATGGAACCGCCCGGTGCGGAATTTCCTCGTCCTCGTGCCTCGCTGAACCGGCACCCCGGTGACAATTTTGTCAAAAACCAAAGATCGACAGAAAGTCACGAAGTGTTATATTAAGATCCTCATCCCCCATGAACTGCATGCTACGGACTCTACATGGACTCCTGATTTTCGCGAGCTTGGCTCTGGTTTCTTGCGCCACGCTTAAATCGGCAGGCAATAGTTCGGTCGCGGCGATGAAAAATTCCGCTTCGGTTGCGATGAATTCAGTGTCCGGTCTACCCCTGGTCTACCGACTTCCCGGCCAAGGACCCAAGGTTGTCGAAGTCCGCGAAAAAGACCTCAAGGAAATGCCGACCGGCCAAGAACTCGCGAAAGTGCACCAAAAACGCAGGAGCGGTTTTTGGATTTTCGGCGGTCCGATCGATTTTGAGGAGCCCACACTTCCGCAACCTGGTTCCGATCTCGATGGTAGCCTGTTGCCGCCTAGAATGCCCTGATTTTCTAATCGTCGATTCGCGGCTTGATCCTTGGGTTTGCATGCCGATCATTCCGCCCATGTCCAGAAAGCTCTGCACACGCTTCGCCGCGCTCGCCTTTACCATAATTCTCATCACTTCTTGTGGTGGGAATCCTCCGCCAAGGATTACTCCGCGAGGAGACGCCTACCGCCAGCCGGTCAGCCGCAACCCGGAACCCGTGCGCGTCGCCGTCATTCCAAAAACGCCGCCGCCAGCCATTAAAGGTGAGAGCGCCATCGTGGTGGATGTCGAAAGTGGCCGGGTGCTCTATGCGAAAAACGCCGATCAACCGCGCGCGGTGGCCAGCACCCAAAAAATCATCACCGCCCTCTGCGTCTTGGACGCCGGGAACATCGACAAGGCCGTGACCATCAGTAGCAGCGATGGTGCCTGCCAACCCACCAAGCTCGGACTGAAACCCGGCGAAGTTTACACCCGCCGCGAACTCCTCAAAGTCCTTATGGTCAAAAGCGCCAATGATGTCGGCCGGTCGCTCGCTCGCGATGTCGGAGGCGATCAGGAATCGTTCGCCGGGATCATGAATCGCAAAAGCGTATCCCTCGGTATGCGCAACTCGAATTTCAAAAACCCGCACGGCCTCACGGAGCCCGGCCAATATTCGACCGCGCGTGACATGGCCATCGCTGCTCGTGCTGTCTATCGCAGTCCGCTGCTCCACTCATTCACCTCTACCAAGTCCTTCAATTTCCGTTTCAATAATGGCCAGACACGTCTGCTAGAAAATACCAACAAGGTGCTCAAAACCTTACCATATTGCGATGGTCTGAAAACCGGCACCACCGATGCATCAGGCCGTTGCCTCATTTCCAGTGGTGCGCTCAATGGCCGTTCGGTGATCGTCGTAGTCCTCAAATCCAATACACCTAACATTTGGACGGACTCCACCAAGCTCCTCCGCTGGGCACTCGAACGCCCGCCCGCCGGCGCATGAGCCATGGCCCTGTTTTTTATCCATATGTTTCGATATCTCTCTAATGCGGTCGGTCCCCATCCGCAAGGAGCGGCGGAACATGTCCGCCGTGTCCATGGAAAGCCAATGCAAAGTGCATCTGCTCGACTCATGGTCGCCTCATGGTCGTGGGCGAACACGTTTCGCCCCTCCTTGGTCCAGTCGCCGCCAATTTGTATATAAAATCAGGTCATGGCCAGTCCCACCGAAGAACTCCGGAAACTGCGGGCCGAAGGATTGCTGCGCACCCTGACGCCCCTCGACTCCCCGGCCGGACCGCGCGTCACCCGCGATGGCCGCGAGCTATGGAATTTCGCTTCTAACGATTACCTTGGTCTCGCCCGGCACCCGGAGATCGAAGCCGCAGTCATCGAGGGCGTTCAACGATTTGGAGCGGGAGCCGCCGCCTCGCGTTTGGTTTGCGGCACGCTGCAACCTCACAAATTGCTGGAAGATGCGCTCGCCGCGGCCAAAAAAACCGAAGCGGCCCTGACCTTTTCCTCGGGCTTCGCCACTTCCCTAGGTGTCATCCCCGCGGTCGTCGGGAAAGCTGATTTTGTCATTCTCGACAAACTCTCACACGCCTGCCTTGTGGATGCCGCTCGTCTATCAGGAGCCACCATCCGGATTTTCCCGCACAATGACATGGCCAAGCTGGAGCGGCTGCTCACCGGCATCCGCGCCAAGTCTCCCCAAGCCCGGATTCTCGTCGCCACCGAGTCGGTCTTCAGCATGGACGGAGATCTCTGTCCGCTCGCCGAAATCGTCGTGCTCGTGGAAAAATATGACGCTCTTTTATTGCTAGACGAAGCCCATGGCTTCGGAGTGCTCGGGGATTCCGGCATGGGCCTCGCCGAGCGCGAGGGGCTGCAACGCCGCGTTACCTTCCAAATGGGCACTCTCAGCAAGGCCGTCGGGCTCTCCGGCGGATACGTCGCCGCCACGCGCGAGTGGATTGACCTGCTCACCAACCGCGCCCGCTCATTTATTTACTCCACTGCTCCGCCGCCCGCGCTGGCCCACGCCGCACTCGCGTCACTTGAACTCATCCGCTCGGAAGAAGGGAAAAAACTCCGGCAGCGGATGCAGGAAAATATCGCCTGCATCAGCCGGTCCTCCACTCCGATCCTGCCCGTCATCCAAGGTTCTAACGAAGCTGCCCTTGCAGCCTCCGTCGCTCTCGCCGATGCGGGTTTCCTCGTTCCCGCCATCCGCTTTCCCACCGTTCCCCGCGGCACCGCGCGCCTGCGAATCAGCCTCTCCGCCAGCCACCCGCTGGAGGCCGTCTCGGCACTGGCTCTGACAGATATCCTGGCATCTGTCGGAATTTCGGACAGTTCTCGTGAACGCGCGTGAATCTATTTGGCTTCGGGCGGAGGCGCCCGGTTCACTGTGGCGCGGGCATCCTGCCCGCTGCCATTCTTCTACCCGATCTGATTGATCTTTACCTGATCGAAGAATGTCTGAGTCTGCCCGAAAATTCGAATTCTAATGGCGTATCGATCAGGCTACTTCGTCACTCACTGCTGCCGCTTTCTTCTCCTTACGATCCGAAAACTTCTGCACGAAGACATAACAGACCGGGATCAGGAATAGGCCGATGGCGGTGGAAATTGTCATGCCGAAGACCACGCCGGTGCCCATGGTGCTGCGTGAGGCGGCGCCGGAACCGGTGGCCAGCATCAACGGCACGCAGCCAAGGATGAAGGCGAACGAAGTCATCAGAATCGGCCGCAGGCGGAGTTTCGCACCTTCAAGTGCAGCTTCGAGTGTGGGCATGCCCTCGTCCCGTTTCATTTTGGCGAACTCGACGATGAGGATGGCGTTCTTGGCGGCGAGACCGATCAGCATGACCAATCCGACCTGTGCATAGACGTTCATCTCGAAATTCCGCAGTAACAGGCCGATCATCGTTCCAAGAATGACGGTGGGCACGGAAAGCAGAACGGCGAATGGCAGCGACCAACTTTCATACTGCGCGGCTAACAACAAGAACACGAAGATGATCGCCATGCCGAAAATGAGTCCCGCCTGACCTTCGGATTTCTTTTCCTGAAGCGTGAGGCCGGACCATTCGTAACCGACGTTGGACGGCATCGTGGCCATCACTTCCTCCATCGCCTTGAGTGCTTGCGCCGAGCTGTAGCCGGCAGCGGGCGCGCCCATCATCTCGGCGGATAGATAGAGATTGAAACGGGTGGCGAAGTTGGGCCCGGAAATCTTGGTGATATTGACCAGCGTGCTCAGCGGAACCATGCCACCGTCGTTGTTGCGCACCCAGAATTTCCCGATGTCTTCCGGCGTGTTGGTGAACTCGGGCTCGGCTTGCAGGAAGACTTTGTAAACCCGGCCGAATTTCACGAAATCGTTCACGTAGAGGCCGCTCAAATACGACTGCAACGTTTGGAAGACGCTGTCCACCGGGACTCCGAGCGTGCGGGCTTTCTCGCGGTCGAGCTCGACTTTGACCTGCGGCGTCGCGGGGTTGAATGTCGTGCTGACGCGGCCGATTTCCGGGCGTTTCGCAGCGGCGGCTTGCACTTGATTCACCATCGCCGCAAGTTGCTCGACGTTGCCGCCCGAGCGATCCTGAAGTTGCATAGTGAAACCGGAAACGTTGCCGTATCCGGGCAGCGCCGGCGGGCCGAAGGCAAAGATGCGCGCCCCGGGAATCGTCGCGAATTTCTTATTCCATGCATCGGCGATCGCCTTGGCGTGGAGTTCGGGGGTCGCGCGCTCCTCCCAGTCATCAAGACCGATGAACATCAGCGCGGCATTCGGCACGTTGAGGTTATTCAGGATATTCATACCGCTGAGAGCCAGCGCCGAGCGCACGCCTTGGGTATTGTTGACGATTTCCTCAACCTGCTTGAGTAATTCATCCGAGCGTTGCAACGAGGCGCCTTCCGGCAGTTCGATGGCGATGAACATGTAACCCTTGTCCTCGTCCGGAATGAAGCCGCCGGGGACGATCTTGCCGAGCCCCCAAATGCCACCGCAGACGATGACAAGCATCAGCATCGAGAATGTTGCCTTGCGCGTAAGGCCGCCGATAATCTTGCCATAACGTTCGATTACCCAGTCGAAGAAGTTGTTGAACTTCTTGAAAAACCAAGCGACCGGCCCACGACCGGGTGTCGGTTTGCGCAGCAACAACGCGGAGAGCGCCGGGCTGAGCGTGAGCGCGTTGATCGCGGAGAAAATCACCGAGACGGCGATGGTAATGGCAAACTGTTGATAGAGTCGGCCGGTCACACCACCCATGAAAGCGACGGGCACGAACACCGCGCAGAGAATCAACGCAATGGCCACCACCGGACCGGAGACTTCCTTCATCGCCTTGCGCGTTGCATCGACAGGCGAGAGCCCGTGCTCAATGTGATGTTGCACGGCCTCGACCACCACGATGGCATCATCGACGACAATGCCGATCGCAAGCACCAGCCCGAACATCGTGAGCGTGTTGACACTGAAACCGAGCATCGGGAAAGCGATGAAAACACCTAACAGAGAAACCGGAACCGTGAGCATCGGAATGATCGTGGCGCGGAAACTCTGCAGGAAGATGAATACCACGATGAGCACCAGAACGATCGCCTCGAACAGCGTGTGGACGATCGCTTCCATCGAGGCCTTGATCGGCAGGGTGGAGTCGAGCGTGATGCTATACTCCATGTCCGGCGGGAAGCGCAGTTTTGCCTCCTCCAGAATTTTTTTCACGTTGTCCGCTGTTTCAAGAGCGTTGGCACCGGGGGCCAGATAGACACCGAGCGCACCGGCGGGCGCCTTGTCCATGCGGGCGTGAAGATCGTAGGTCTGCGCGCCCAGTTCCACGCGGGCGACGTCCTTGATTTTCACTTGCTGGCCATCGGTGCTGGAGCGGATGATGATTTCTTCAAACTCCTTGGGGTCCTTTAGCAAACCGAGCGCGCGCACGTTGAACTGGCTTTCCTGTCCCTCTGGCGCGGGCTCTGCGCCGATCCGCCCGGCGGGCGACTGAGCATTCTGCTCCTTGATCGCATTGGAAATATCGGTCGGCGTCACACCGAGGGAAGCGAGTTTGTCCGGCTTGAGCCAGATGCGCATCGAGTAATCCTGCGCGGTGAAATTCTTTACGTCGCCCACACCACGGACGCGCTTGATTTGGTCCACTAGATTGATGTCGACATAGTTGCCGAGAAAAACTCCATCATACGTGCCCTTCGGCGAGGATACTCCAATCGCTAACAAGATATCAGGACTGGAGCGGTTGGTGATGACGCCCTCGCGTTTCACCGCATCCGGCAGCTGGGCTTCCGCCTGGCCCACGCGGTTCTGCGTGTTGACCTGCATGATGTCCACATCGGTGCCGACATCAAAGGTGACGTTGAGTGTCATCTTGCCGTCGTTGGCGTTGTAGGACTGCATGTAGAGCAGCTTGTCCACGCCGTTGACCTTGGACTCGATGGGCGTCGCCACGGATTCCATGACTGCCTCGGCGGCGGCACCGCGATAGGTCGAGGTGACCTGGATTAGGGTGGGGCTGACATTCGGGTATTCCGAAATCGGCAGGCGTGAGAGTGAAATGAGGCCCACGATGCAGGTGACGATCGAGATGACCATCGCCACGATCGGTCGGCGGATGAAGAATTCAGCCATGACGTGTTAGTGCTTGGTGGGTTTCACTTCGGCGGCGGGCGCGGATTGCATGGCGGCCATCTGGCTGGCGTCCAACGCCTTCACCCGCGCTCCTTCACGCGCTTTCTGGATGCCTTCGAGGATGATGCGCTCGCCAGGTTTCAATCCTTCGGAAATGAGGATGTTTGAATCGACCTGCTCGGCTGTGGTGACGGCACGCTGATTTGCGATGCCATCCGGACTCACCACCCAAACAAATGATTTGCCCTGCAATGAGACTAGAGCGCGCTCCGGGATGGCGATGCTGTTCTTGCGCGTTCCGATGTCCACGCGGACTCGTGAGAACATCCCGGGACGCAGCAGCTTGTCCTTGTTGGGAAACTCCGCCCGGATGCGTAGTGTGCCGGTTTTCACATCCACCGCTCGGTCGATGAAGACGAAGCGGCCCTGATCCGGGTGATCCTTGCCATCAGCGGGAATAAGAGTGAGGGGAAGTGCAGCCAGTTCACGGCCCAGCTTGACGCTTCGCTCTTGGGCGCGGATGTAATCGACTTCGCTGAGGTTGCAGTAAAACCAGATGGGGTCGAGCGTGGAAATCGTTGCTAATAATGTAGGTTCGCCCTTACCGACGAAATCGCCGATGGAGACTTGCTTGGCACCGATCAAGCCAGTGATGGGAGCTTTCACATCGCAATAGCCGAGGTCCAGTTTGGCGGAATCCACCCGCGCATTCGCGGACTGGACACCCGCATCACCGACCTGCACCGCGGCGAGCGCGTTGTCGAGATCCTGCTTGGGAATCGCCCGTTTTTCGAACAACGGTTCGAGCCGGGCAACGTCTGCTTTGTATTTGGCAAGTGCGGCTACGGACTCGGCGAGGGAGCCCTCTGCGCCTTTGAGCTTCTCCTCATACGGCCGCTTATCGAGTTTGAAAACGATCTGGTCCTTTTGCACCTCGGTGCCTTCGATAAATGGCGTTTCCTCAACGAAAGCTTCCACCCGCGCCCGCACATCGACATTTTGCGGCGAGTCGAGCTGGCCGATCAGAGTCGCTGTCAGTGGCACTTCCGATGTGGTGATTTCCAGCACCTCGACGATGGGCGGGGGAGCTATCACAGCTTCGGGTTTCTTGCAGGCTGCCAGCGAAAAAGCCACTATCAAAGCAGCTCCGATGGGCACTGTGGCGTGGCGGGATGATCCGCCATGAGGTTTGCGGGAGATGGTTTTCAATGTGGAGGTTCGCTCGGGTTGAGTGTGAAAAACTTCTAAATTCGATTTGCATTTCCTCAGGAGGCATCTCCTAAGGAGAACAAAAGCGCCTTTTTACTAAATAAGCACGCCTTGGGTGTCAACCATGACCTCGGGAGCTATGACTTTAGTCTTACTGTGACTTCTTCGGTCGTGGCTTCTTCTCTTTCTTGTCCAGCGCCAGCGGGGCGGCGAGTTGTTCGTAGCGGCCGAAGGCTTACGGCTGAGTGAGGTCCACCTTCGTTTTGGAGCGTGTCATCATTGATCTACGGGCTGGTCAGGCGAAAACCGCTTCCCGCCGCATTATTCCGATCACCGGGAATCTGCGGACGTAGATTGAGCCGCTGTCGCGCAAGGGGAAGCTGGTCCGGGCCACGCCGACTCCAGAAAGTAGGGTTTCACCCCATTGCGGAGCGGCGTCCTCTCGCCTATTTTAGGTTCGTGAGAACTACATGGAAAAACACCATGTAACGATCATTGAAACACATTGCCATGCTCGCGCTCGCATGCGCTCTTGTAGGGGTCTTCACCTCGGGTTGCGGCACCGTCCGCGGCTTCGGTAGGGACGTCGGCACCGTCGGCGAAGGCATTCAGAAATCCACCCGGTAAGCCGTTCGGTTTTTAAAATCCAATCACCAACAAAGAAAGATCCCGATCCATGTTAATGACTCTCGCAATTATCCTTCTCGTGCTGTGGGCCTTGGGGCTCGTCACCAGTTACACCTTGGGAGGGTTCATTCATATCCTGTTGGTGATAGCTGTCATCGTTGTTTTAATCCGGGTGATCCAGGGGCGTCGAATCCTCTGATTCATGGCACGATCAAGCACAAGTGCCGCTGCAAAAAGGCCTGTTTCATTTTCACCATCAAATCTCCATGAATCTTAAAGCCATTGTCGCCATCGTCTTGGTCATTCTCGGCATCGTGGTGCTCGCCTATTCGGGCATCACTTTCACGACTCCGGGAGAAACCGTCCAGTTCCTCGGAATGCGCATTGAAACCCGTGAGTCACACTTCATCCCGCCGGTCTTCGGAGCGCTCGCCCTTATCGGCGGGATCGTGTTACTGCTCTTGAAACCCAGATCGGTTTGATCAGAGCGGGGAAATAGGATCCTGAGATCCTATTGATAGGATCTCGCGGTAGAATGCATTTGCCTTCGGATGATTGTCCGTGGTATAATACAGCGGGTAGGAATGTCAAAACACGGCGCACCATGAACCTATGAAACCAATCACCGTCCTGTTGGCTGAAGATCATACTCTGGTGCGTGAGGGGATCCGCATGATTCTCAATCTTGAAACGGATCTGGATGTCGTCGGTGAGGCGCATGACGGGCGACAGGCCATCAAGCTGGCCCTTGAGTCCAATCCCGATGTGGTGTTGATGGACATCGCCATGCCCGGTCTCAACGGACTGGAAGCCACCCGCCAGTTGCTGAAGGTCCGTCCCGGCGCGAAAATCATCATTCTCACCGCACATTGCGATGACACTCACGTCAAACGCGCCGCCGAATCCGGGGCGATGGGATTCCTGCTCAAACAGGATTCCACCCACGATGTTTGCCGCGCGATTCGGGAAGTTCACCAAGGCAGGATTTTTTACTGCACTTCGGTTTCGGATCGTTTCACTCGCATCAATTCTCATGCGCGCGACCTATTGGGAAATTCCGTGAGAAAACCCTCCGTGCTGACCTCGCGCGAGATGGAAATACTTCAACTCATTGCCGAGGGAAAAGCTAACAAGGAAGCCGCAGCGGAGCTCGGAATCAGCATCAAGACGGTGGAGAAACACCGCGGACAACTGATGAAAAAACTCGATATCCACGATACTGCGAGCCTCACTCGCCATGCCATCTCGGCGGGTATCATCGAGAGTAGCGTGCAGGTCACCATGCTGTGAGACGCTTGGCGGCTCCATGCCAGTGGGATTACACCCCATGGCGGTTCATCGTGGAATATGCTAATTTCTCCTTGGTTGGGGAACAGCCCAATCAATTAACACCTTAATCACCATGAAAACCATCATTGTCAGTCTCCTTGGCCTCGGCGCTCTCAGCTTTCTAACCAACTGCACTCTCGTCGAGAGCCGGGAACCTTCCACACGCACCACCAGAACGACGACGACCGAGGTGACCCCGACCACCTATGGCACGGTGGAAACCAAAACCACGCGTTCTTACTGATCTGGACGCACCCGTCCGGGGCACGGATGCTTGATTCCATCTATGGGAGTCCAATCCGGCTTTTTGGATGGGATCATGAGTCGGAGTGGTTCCAAACTGCCGAAACAATGACCCTCGGGGGGGGCAAAACATGCATCACCCCCGCTCTATTTAGGCCGCGCGGCGCTTGCGGTTCGCTTGCCTGCTGCTGTTTGATAGAAGGCCGACAGTGAATGGACGCGACCCTCAGGAAACCGGGAAGTCCCCGCTAAAGTTGATCCACCAGGGTTGCGGATGATTTGTTGCCTTCACGGTAAGGGGATCTTGTTGATCGGAAGCGACAGTCCGCCGGGTATGGGCGTGCTGCCGGAGAGCAATTCATCAGACGGAACCGGGACGTCCTTTTTTGCCTGCGGGATCAATCGCCCGATCGCCTCGGCCAGCGAGGTCACGATTTCATCAGCGCCGGAGTCACGCAAGGCGGCGGCGTTCTCCGGACTCAGGTCCGGTCGTCCCCACAAGCCGACGACGATTTTCAAACTCGCGGAAAGCGCCCGGATTTTCACACATAGATATCTCGCGTGAATGAGCGTGCTGGGCGGCACCACTGAGATGCAAACAACATCAGCTTTCGCTTTCCGGACCCACGCCACAAGCTCACCCAACGGCATCGTTGCCGCCGCGCTCTGTGCGGACAAGCCATGCTGACCAATCAGTCGGATGATCCGGTTCCGCAATTCCTCCCGCTGCATCAAGAAGGACGACAACCAGCGCGGCCGTTCCGAGCGGTCCAAGCACCGGTGCCAAAACCACCTGCATGAACTCAATGCGCTGATCATTTCCATTGACGATCTCTACCGGCGTCACTTTTCCCGCCGGTCGCCTTGTGGAATCCGGACGGGACTCGGGGCCATCCGGCAGATCCTTCTTCAGTTCTTCGAGGGTTGTCGAGATCGTTGAGAGGGGTCCATACTGCGGCACTTGGATCGAGCGCAATTTGGTTGCTTGTGATTCTGCGGACGAGGGTCGCTTTGCGGGTATGGCCATGTGGATTTCCGGTCGCAACGGCAAGTGAAGGACGTTCAAGACGGATTCAACCCGTCATGAACGTCCCTATCAGATGAAGTGTCACGCCTCCTATTTAAAGCGACTATTTGTTTTCCGCATCCACCTTGGCCTTGGCTGCATCCGCCTCGGCTTCGGCTTTCTTCTTCTCGGCATCGAGTTGTGCTTGGGCGGAAACTTTGTCGGTCTCGATCCTTGCCTTGTCGATCTTGGCGTTCACGTCGGTTTGTTGGTTCGCGTATTTGGCATCCGCGTCCACTTCGTCCTTGCGCGTGTCGATCGCCTCCTTGGTGGCGTCCGTGGATTCATCAATGGCGGTTTTCTGTTTGTTGCAGCCATAGGTGAAGGCTGCGGCAATCGCGACGATTGCGAATTTTGAGTATTTCATGGCGGTGTGTTTCTATGGTTATGGTTTAATTACGTTCCTTCTTCTTGGTTTTCCCGGAGGATTGCTCGGCATCTTCCTTATCCGGATCGGATTTTTCGCTGCCGGAGGGCTTCTTCGGAGCGGTTTTTGAGGACTGGCGGGGTTGCGGTTGAGTTCTGTGTTCCGGTTCCCTGACTTTAGGTTGTTGCTCCGGTCGGGATTTTTTTTGCGGCATTTCAACGCGCCGCTCTGGTTGCGCCTGTTGTTTTTTTGTTTGAGGCGTGGCCTCACGCTGGGGTTGCGGCTGTTGTTTATCTAAGCGGGGGGCAGGTTCCTTGCGTTCGGTCTTCGGTAGTTCTTTTTTTCTTGTCCCAGGTCCACGTTGTTCCGGTTGGCCTTTGGTTTCAGGCCGAGGTTTTTCCAGATCGGGCTTGCGGTCGGGCGTTTCCTTTTTGGGCTCGGTGATCACAGAGCGTTGTGGCTTCTTCGGCGGAGCATTCTTTTTAGAAAAACGATCAGGCGATCTTCCCACAATCGGTGATGTGGGGAGTTTGACTCTCGTCGGCTTGATATCCCGTTCGACCTTTCCGGCGGCGGTATCCACGCCCTCTGTCTCAAGCGCTTTTCTCCGCTCGCTGTTTTTTCGCACTTCCCGGCCGACATCGGCAAGTTGGCGCCGTTCTTTCTCTGGCACCTGCTGGACGCTTATCGGACTGTCAGAATTTTTCGCCATTTGGTCCAGCGGGGAGGCAATCAGGAGCTGCTGCTCTTTGACCTCAGCCGTATCCAGTCTGAGCCTCTTCTGATCGGCCCAAGTGCGCGGCGGACGTGCTGACTCATGATCGCGGCGATAATCATACGATGCTTTATAACGGCGTTCCCAATCGCGATCCTGCCGATGTGTCCAACGCCGGTAGGAATACACCGGGTCGTAACCGTAGCGGCTGGAATGATAGGCATACGGCGAATAGTATCCGTTGTCGCTGTATCTTCGGTCGTAATAGTCACCAAAGTAGTAGTGATGATAATTGGGCCGCAGGAACAGATGCTCCATCAGCGCCACAAGCCCGATAGCGACCACCGGCGAGTAGGAATAGCCCGGGCGGGAATAGTAACCCGATTGGAAGTAAACCGGAGCATAGAGAACGCCCCGCCGATTGAAGCTGTAGTCCCAATAACCATCGACAAAGACATAGCCTCGCGGAGTCCACACATAGTGGGCAGGAATCCAATCCCAATCGGAACGTCCTTGCGCCCAGTAGCCGGGTCTCCATGCGTAACGTTCCTGCTGCCACATCCAGTTTCCCGGCGTCCATCCATAGTCACGCGACGGTGCCTCGACATTCGGGCCGGCCTCCACAGTCACCGGAGGTTTTGGTAGATAGGTGGTTTCCTCAACGGTTGAATCGGCCCAATATCCGGAAATCCACTGGTTGCCTTGTTCGGCAGTGGTCCAATAACCGGTGGTCCATTGGCGGCCGGGCGGCAGGGCTCGCCAGGTGCCGCTGATCCAGAGATAATCACTCCGCTCGTCATCCCAGGCCCAATATCCGGGTATCCAAGTGATGTTGTCTCCCGATGGTCGTTCTTTCGGCGGCAGTTCCTCAATGGCTTGCGGAGGGGCTTTTTCCACAATGACACCCGGCTCGGGATTGTAACTGACGATTCCAGCAAAAGCCTCATGGATCGGCCCACGGGTGAGCACTTGCGCGCCCTGGTCATCGTTTCCGGATTCTTCGGCCCGGCCGTTTGTGGCGACGGCTGCGATGCCAAGCAGGACGGCTTGTGCAACCGCCATTCCGTATCCGGACAGCCTGCGGACAAGGACGTGAGGGCCGGAGCTTGATGGCATTTCAATTGGTTCGTGTTTCATGATTCGTATGGATTGTGTGTTATATCTTTGGCTGCCGTGCCAAGCATACGGCGGCGTGGCGGCGGTTTGATGACTGGCGCACTTGATCAGATCTTACCAAGCAGCAGCAGGATGATCAGGATTAGGAGAATCAAGCCCAGCGCGCCGCTCGGGTAATATCCCCAGCTCCGGCTATGGGGCCATGAGGGGATTGCTCCGATCAAAAGCAGAATGAGCACAACGAGCAGAATGGTTCCTATGGTCATGGCATTGTTTGGTTGTTGATGACATGCACAGCGTAGCGCGTAACGAGGAAACTCTCTATGGGGTATAGTTCTACTTTTGGCCGCGCGGATTCGAGTGCGTCACCGGCGCATCGTTTGAAAACGGTGGGGATACACCCCATAGCGTTCCTAGCGCTTTTCATCCATCTTCATGACTGAAGGGTGGGAACAAATCCTGTCTACTAACCGAATAATAACATATTATGAAAACAAAACGCCTGACTCACACCGTGCTGTTCATTTCGATGGCGGCGCTCATTCCAACCACGTATGCCCAAGATGATAAAATAGGCAAGACTGTGATGGAAGAGAAGAATGCCGCCGTGAAGGCCGGTTCACTGACCGCAGTCATTGCTGACAGCGCCTCATTCTCCACGCTCTCGAAGGCCCTCAAGGCCACGGGGCTCGATGCAACCCTTGGACAAAAGGATGAATTCACGGTCTTCGCGCCCACGGATGAGGCGTTCGCAAAACTGCCGACCGATACGCTCACCAAGCTCATGCTTCCGGAGAACAAGGAGAAACTCCGCATGCTTCTGCTCTATCATGTGGTTGCCGGCAGGATGATCGCCGCGGAGCTGATCAGCGGCGACGTGAAGACCGTCAACGGTGAGAAATTGAAGATTGGTGTCTCAGCCGATAAAATCGAAGTCAACGGAGAAAAGGTGTTCAGCGCCGATGTGATTGCCACCAATGGCGTCGTGCATTCCATTGGCAAGGTGTTGGTTCCAAAATCTCTTGATGAATTTGTTGGTCTCAAGCAGTGAACCTCGTCTTACCCCTCTCCCTCTGAAAAATAACAGACGCCTGCGGTTTGCCGCAGGCGTCTGTTCATATCGGCTCAGATCGCGGGAAGCTCTATCTGAACCGTGGTGGGTTCGCCGGGCGCGGAGTCAACGCGGAATGTGCCGCCGATCTGGAAACCCTGCCCGTCGTCCTTGATGGTCATGCGGATAACTTTTTTGAACAACGATTTTTGAATTCAACAAGATAGACTTTTAGTAATATTCGGTCGTGGCTTCTTCTCTTTCTTGTCCAGCGCCAGCGGGGCGGTGAGTTGTTCGTAGAGGCCGAAAAGGAATTCGACGCGCAGGCGGTCGGTGGCGAAGGGTTCCTTGCGGTAGCAGCGGTCCACCGCGCGGTCGAGCGCCTCATGAGCCTTGGCGAGCCGCGGCGGCATCGACACCGGATCGTAAAGGTCCGCCAAGGTGCTGCCAGGGAATTGCTCGCGCTCCGCAAGGACCTCGCTCGCGCATTCTTCGACTTTCGCGCGCTGGGCGTCCGTCGCGTCCATCGGCCAGGGGAAGTTGTTGTAAACCATGCTACCCGAATACTGGAAATCCGATTTCAAACGTCCACTCACCGTCTTCACCCAGGCCATGTGCATGGTTGAAGAAAGAACGCCGAAAAGAAATACGCTGTTCGTCGGGATAAGGTAGAGCTTTTTACTGGCTATAATTTCCGGCGAGAGGAATCCAATGGGGATAAAACTGCGCCTTTCAGAAGACGCTTCCGGGATGGCGATGAAATTGGAGGCTGGCTCGGTAATACAAAGCTCCTTCATCTAAGCGTCGGATAAAATTAGATTGCCCCCGTCGGAAGGCTTGTTCCCACAACGCATCTCAGGGATATTTCCAAACGGTTTGGTTCGCTTGGTCACAAAGGCGTCCGATCCGGGAGTCAGATAGGGACTGATATTGATGGCTTCGCTTACAACTGGATGTTCGGAGTCGTTTTCGTAGTCGTAAATTGCTTTCGGTGTGTGGTCGTTTACGCCGAATCCGACAATAACAACATGGACATGAGCCTTTCCTCGCGCCTCGCTTTCCCAGGCGAAAGTGCGGTGGGCGAAGTGAATCTTCACTCCATAGCGTCCGAACAGCAGGCCTCAGATGATAGGTAATTGCTCTCCCTGCACGATGTTTTTTGTGGAGACCAACGCGCAGCGAATCGTGGTGCCGCGAATGTAATCAGCGGCTTTGACAAACCACGAGACAACGAAATCCACGTCTCCGTTGTTGTCGAACTCCCCGAAAACAACGCCCATGTCAGCTTTCTGCTCGGCATTTTGGTAGTGCTTTCCGACAAACGGAGGATTCCCCAAAACGTAACTGCATTGTTCCGGCGGCAGCACGGTTTTCCAATCCGTCCGCAACGCGTTCGCACAAACGATGTGCGGCGATTTCTTTAGAGGAATCCGCCGGTAGAGCTGGCCGAAGGTTTCCGATAGCGCGATGTTCGCCTGATGGTCGGCGAGCCAGAGGGCGACCTCGGTGATCTTGGCGGGGAACTCTTCGATTTCGATGCCGTGCATTTGATCGACATCGACTTTGGAGAGTTTGGTGACATCGAAGGAGAATTCGTGTTGGGTTTCGCTGAGTTCGTTGCGGTGGAGTTCGAGCAGGATTTCGAGTTCGAGGGCGCGGAGTTCGCGGTAGGTGATGACGAGGAAGTTGCCGCAGCCGCAGGCGGGATCGAGAAAACGGAGTATGGCGATGCGTTCGTGCAAGGCTTCAAGGCGGGCGGTGGGTGGATTTGTCGGCCTTGGCGGCATCAAATTCGGCGCGGAGTTCGTCGAGGAAGAGCGGGCGGATGAGTTTGAGAATGTTCTTTTCCGCCGTGTAGTGCGCGCCGATCTGGCGGCGCTCGGTGGGGTCCATCACGCCTTGGAACAAGGAGCCGAAGACGGCGGGCGAGATACGCGCCCACTCGAAGGAAGCGGCTTTGAGAAGATGGCCGCGCATCTGCGCGTTGAAGTCGGCGAAGGAGATGCGCTCGGAGAAAAGGTCGCCGTTGATGTAAGGGAAAGGGGCGAGGTCTTCATCGAGATTGGCCTGTCGCTGATCCTCCGGGGTGTTGAGCACGTCGAAGAGACGCGCGAGCATCGGGCCGGTGTCCCCGCCATCGGCTTTGGTGCGATTTTCGATGAAAAGCTGGAAGTCCTTTTGGTTGAAGATGCCGGTGTCGTCGGCGAAGAGGCAGAACAGCAGACGGACGAACAGGACGCGGAGATCATGACCGGAAAATCCACCGGCGAGCAGCGCGTCATGGAGTTTCGCCATAATTTCGGCGGCCTCGATGTTTGCGGGATCCTCGGGGTCGAGTTTGTGCTGTTTGTAGCCGGGGATGAAGGCGAAGCGGCGGACGTGTTTGTGCAGGTCCTCCAGCGGAAAGACGATGGACGGCGGCTGTTGTTTGAAGAGCGGCAGGTCGGGGTCCTGCTCGGGTTCGAGGTCGTGGAGGGCGATGCGTTTGAAATCAGAGACGATGAGCCAGCGCGGCAATTCCTTTTCACGGTCGGAATCGACGAGGCCGCGGATGTATTCCATGCCCTGCGCGTGGGCCTTGTCGAGGTCCTGCCCGGCGGACTTGTGCTCTACGAGGACTTTGCCCGGCCAGAAGAGGTCGATCTTGCCTCAAGTGCCGGAGAGTTTTTTCACCGGTTCCTCAAACGACGCGACTGTGTGGCGCTTGATGCCAAAGACGTGGAAGAAATCGTTCCAGAACGACTGGCTTTCAGATTTCTCTGAGGTGGTGTCCCGCCACTCACGGGAGAGGCCGATGGCACGGTGGCGGATTTCGTTCCAAGAGAGCATGTGATTGGGCAGGATTGGGCTGACAGATTGCATATCTGAAATTCAAAAAGACAGGCCTTTTTGAAGAATTTGCTCCGGTTCGAGGTCGTGGAGGACCGGGTGGACCTCGGATCCCACCCGAAAAGAATCCACTTGATGCCTGCGAGGGTCTCGACAACATCCCGTTCTTCCACTAAACAAGGGGCTGGCAGGGATAATTCTTACCTGTCGGAACCCCGGCCCCACTCACTGCGGCTGATCACTAAGCTGACATAACCCGGAAGTCCTTCCATACCGATTGCGATCACGATGCGAACCACCGCCCGACCTCTAGCCCTCGTTTCCAGCACGATTATTCTGAGCTCCTGCGTGCTCGGCCCCCCACCGGGATCTCCGGACTATCAAACTCCCGGATCCATTCGCGGGGATTCCTCCCCTCACGGCACCTCATTCGGCGACAAGGCTTGGCGCTCGGTCTTCTCGGACTCCACCATGCGCAAACTCATCGAAAGCGCGCTGAAAAACAACCCGGACCTCGTCGCCGCCACTTATCGCATCGAGCAAGCCCGCGCCCGCGCGAATGCCTCCCGCTCCGATTGGTTCCCACAGCTCGGGGGCAGTGGGGGCGCGTCCACTAACTACGGCTCGATCAATGGCGGCCAAGTCGCCCCCGGTAGCGATCGCAGCTCGGAAACTTACGATCTCACCGGCCTGCTGAGCTGGGAAATTGACCTCTGGGGCGGCATCCGCCGCAGCAACGAAGCGTCCCGCTCAAGATTGTTAGAATCAGAGTATCTGCGTGATGCCGTGCAAACCGGCTTGGTCGCTGCCGTTGCCGGCTCATACATCGAATTGACCAATCTCGATGAACGCCTCGCGATTTCCAAACGCACGGCGCAAAGCCGTCAAGAATCACTCAAGCTCGTCACCAGTCGTCGCGATGGCGGGGTCAGTTCCGATCTTGAAGTTGGTCAGGCCGAAGCCCTCCTGGGTCAGGCGCGCACCGCCATCCCGATCACTGAGCAAGCCATCGCCGCCAAGGAAAATGAAATCCGCTCGTTGCTCGGCGAGTTCCCCGGCAGCGTCCCCCGTGGCGGCCAACTCGATTCCTCACTCGGCATCAAAGGTGGTCTGCCGTCCACCTTGTTGGAACGCCGGCCCGACGTTGCCGCCGCAAATCAAGCCTATCAGGCCGCCACTGCCGAGATTGGCGTCGCTATCGCCCTGCGCCTGCCATCACTTTCTCTTACCGGTAAGGGTGGCGTCATCAGCAGTTCACTGGATAACCTGCTCGATAGTAACTCCGGAGCTTACTCCATCGGGCCGAGCCTCGCCGGACCGATCTTCGATGCCGGCCGCTCCAAGGCCCGGGTGGATGCCGCCAAGGCGCTCGCCGGTGAGGCCCTTGCCGCCCATGACAAAGCCGCGAAACAAGCATTCCGAGAAGCGGCGGATTCGATCAACGCCCATGTGAAAACCGGTGAGATCTCGGCCGAACAAAGCCGCCTTGTGGAAGCTAACCGCAAAGTCGCAACGGTTGCCAACGAGCGCTTTGAAGGTGGTGAATCGAGTTATCTCGAAGTGCTGGATGCCGAGCGCAATCTGTTCAGCTCCGAGCTCGATCTTGCGGACGCCCGCCGTGACCAATTGCTCTCAGTCGTGCAGGCCTACCGCGCTCTGGGCGGCGGCTGGAAGTAATCCCTCGCCCCGCCGTCGATGCTCAAGCTCCTGCTGCTGCTCTTCGTTCTCGTTTCCGCCTGTGTCGCAATCCATGGCATGGGGATGGTCCTCGGCTTGCGCTGGTTCGCCCGCACCAGACCGGTGCACCACCATCACTTCAGTCTGCCGACGATGTTTTGGATTCTGGTCCGTGTGGTGTATGGTCTGTTAGTTCTTCATCTGCTGCAAATTCTTGCTTGGGCGGCGTGTTATCACTGGGCCGGCTGTTTTCCGGATTTTACCACTTCGTTCTATTACTCCGCGACCAGTTATTCCACCGTGGGCTTTGGGGATGTGATTCCGCCGGAAAATTGGCGTATCATCGGCTCCGTCGAGGCCGTCACCGGCATCCTGATGTTCGGTTGGAGCACCGGCGTGCTGTTCTCGGTGGTCAATCACCTGCAAGCCCGCTTCGCGGAAAAACATCAGGCTGGAAGATGACACGGAATCTCGTGAAACCAGCATGATCACTCTCGCCAATCCCCTGGGTCTGATCGCTCTGCTCGGTATTCCCGCGATCCTCGCGATTCATTTTCTTCAGCGCAAGGTACGGGAAATCCCCGTCTCGACCTTATTCTTGCTAGATCAAACTCGGCGCGAGGCGGCCAGCGGCAGGAGGCTTGATCGATTGATCCCATCGATCCCGCTGTGGATGCAATTACTCGCCGTCCTTTTGCTCACATGGTTTCTATCAGAACCGCGCTATCGGAAATCCGGAAGCGTCCAGCGAGTCGCGGTGGTGGTGGATCCATCCGCCTCCATGAGCGTCTTCAAGCAGAAGGCGATCGAGCGTTTGGTCGGAATCCTGCCCGAGCTTCAGGGGCCCGCATCGGAAATCCAGTTGACCGTTTTGGAATCCGCTCCCGACCGGCCGCGCCTTTACACCGGCTCCTCGATCGATGCGCTCAAGGCGGCCCTCGAATCATGGCAGCCCCATGACGGACCGGTCGATCCCACCCGCTCCCTGCGCCTCGCCCGCTCGTTCGTTTCACGCGAAGGAATCGTTCTCTATCTAACCGATGCGCCGTCCGGACCGCTGCCATTCCAAGCCCGCTTGCTGGCTGTGGGCGAGGCGATCGAGAACGTCGGATTCACGGGCGTTTCATTCACCACCGAGGAGGGAGCGCTGGTTTGGCGCGCGCTGCTGAAAAATCACGGCACCCAAGCGGTCGACCGGACTTGGTCGATGCAAACTTCAAGTGGCTCCACCGAACCTAGGCCTGTCTACCTCAATCCGGGTGCACTTGTCACGCTTCAAGCGTCATTTCCGCACGATGCGAAAAATGTTCGCATTGTTTTATCCTCCGATCAATTTCCGCTGGATGACGTGTTGCCGCTAGTCGCGCCTCGCCCAAAAACGATCTCCTTATTAACCGCCACCTCGCCCGCGTTCGCCGGACTGGCCACCAAGCTGCTACACGCGCTTGATACTGCGGAAACCTCCCGTGATGCGGCGACGGCCGATCTATCCATCGCCAGCTACAATCCGCTCAATCCCGCGTTACCCACAAGAAATGCCATTGTTTTCGTTGAGAATGAAGTCCGCACCGGAGCTTGGCTCAAGGGTGGCATCGTCGCGGAAGCCAACCCGCTGATGGATGGACTCAATTGGCAGTCATTGCTGGTCCGAGAAACCGCCGAAATCGAGCGCAGGCAGACCGATACCGTGATACTCTGGCAGGACAAGCGGGCGCTGATTTTTCTGCGCGAATCCAATGGCACCCAGCAATTGCTCTTCAACTTTGATCCCGGCCTCTCCAATGCGGAAAAACAACCGGCATTCATCGTGTTGTTGCATCGGTTTGCCGAATCCATCCGCTCTGCGAAAATCGCGCCGCTCGCCGCAAATCTCGAAACTGGCGAGCCACTCAACCTCAGGGCCGCACCAGGAATTCCGCTAAGCATCCGCGCCACCGATCCCGCTGGAAAAACAATCGGCCATGCCGACATTCAAGCCGCCAATGCGCTGCCCGGATTTCTAACCATCGATCAGAACGAGCAAACGCTACTCACCGCCGCCGTGCATTTCGGCGATCCCCGGGAGGCGGATTTTTCCGCTTGTGCCACCTCAACCCCTGAGGAAACCCGCAACGCCGCCGCGATCGAACGCCACACCCGTCCGGACCCCTTGTGGCGGATTTGGATTTTGGTGTTATTGGTAGCACTGATGATTTCCTGGAAATACACGGCGGCTAAATTATCAACGATCACCTCGACATGATCTTCACCTCGCTCGAATACTTTTTATTACTCCCCGCCCTGGCACTCGCCGGGTGGTTCTGGCGCGGCCTGCGGCTGCACTCGCCGCTTCGCGCCTTAATTCTGATTCTCGCCGTGATCGCCCTCGCGGAACCCCGCATCCAGTGGCAACAAAACTCGCTTGATTTATACGTTTTGCTAGACCGCTCCGACTCCACCGAGGACTTGATCGACAAAGGCCTGCCGGAATGGCAACGCTTGCTGGAAGATGCCAGACCTGGCCGCAATGACACGCTGCGTTTCATCAACTACGCCACCGAAGTCGCCGAACTCGGTGCGGATGGATCGTTCTTCACCGGTTCACGGAAATCCACCCGCACCGGCATCGCGCTTTCATCCATCTCCGCCCAAGTGGATGACAAACGTCCCTCACGTGTGCTGCTTTTCACCGATGGTTTCGCAACCGAGCCGCTGCATGAGGCCGCCGCGCAAATGCAGGCCAGCGGCATTCCTTTGGATTTCCGCCTCATCCGAGATGATCAGGAAAACGATTTCCGCTTGAGTCGCCTGAGCTTTCCCGAGCGAGTGCAGGTGGGCGAACCCTTCGTTATTTCCATCACCGTGCGCGGTGCGAGTGATGCGTCTTTTCCACTCGTCCTGCGCCGGAATGGTCAGACGCTCAGCGAATCGTCCGTCACACTTGTCAACGGTCTCGCCACAGTCGAGTTCACCGACCGCATCCCGCGCTCGGGTGGCTTCGAATACCAAGCCGAGATCCGCCCGGACAATGACGCGCACCCCGGCAATAACAAGGCTTCACGCTGGATTGAAATCATCGGCGGACCACGCCTGATCCTCGCCACTCACTATCAGAACGACCCGCTGGCCAAGGCGCTTGAGGCACTCGATTTCAGCGTTGAAACCGTCACCGACCTCGGGAAACTGCATTCCGGATTGCTCAGCGGCGCAAGGGCGGTCGTGCTCAACAACGTGCCTGCCCACGAGGTTCCGACGGATTTTCTCAAGTCGCTCGACTTCTTTGTCCGCGAACAAGGGGGTGGGCTGATGATGGCTGGCGGCGAACAATCATTCGGATCGGGCGGCTATTTCCAATCACCCATCGACGAATTATTGCCGGTTTCGATGGAGTTGAAATCCGAGCACCGCAAACTCTCCGTCGCGCTCGCCATCGTGATGGACCGCTCGGGCTCGATGTCAGTCGGTATCGCCGGTGGCAAAACCAAGATGGATCTAGCAAACTCCGGCGCGGCGGATGCGATCAACTTGTTGGGAGCCATGGATCAGATCGCCGTGTTCGCCGTGGACAGCCAGCCGACTACGGTGATTCCGCTCACCCGCATCGATGATAAAAAAGCCAAACTCATCGAAAGCGTCCGTAAGGTGAAGTCCTCAGGCGGCGGCATCTTCGTTTATGAAGGGCTCAAGGCTGGTTGGGAGGCCTTGCAAAAATCCCTGGCAGGCACCCGCCATCTCATTCTGTTTTCGGACGCGCAAGATTCGGAAGAGCCTGGCGATTACAAAAATCTGATCAAAACCATGACCGATAACGGCTGCACGATTTCAGTCATCGGGCTTGGCCGGGACTCTGATGTCGATTCCGCGCTGCTCGAAGACATTGCAAAGCTAGGCAACGGCCGGGTTTTCTTCTCGGACGAACCGATGGATATCCCGAAAATCTTCGCGCAGGAAACGGTGACGATCGCCCGCTCCGCGTTCATCAAGGATGCCGTCGGCGCGCTGGCGTCTCCACGCTGGGCGGAGATCTCACCCAAGCCATTGGATTGGATGAAACAGGTGGACGGCTACAATCTATCCTATGCCCGCGAGGATGCGACTGTCTCGCTGCACTCCACTGACGAGTATATCGCGCCGCTGGTATCCCACGCCCGGCGCGGCCTCGGTCGCAGCGCGGCGGTTTCATTTCCGCTCGGCGGCGAGTATTCAGAAACGGTTAGATCATGGGCGGGTTACGGAGATTTCCTGCAAACCCTCGGCCGATTCCTGATGGGCAGCGAAATCCCACCGGGCATCGCGCTGCGCCACCGACTCGAAGGCACGCGCCTCACCCTCGATCTGCTCTATGATCCGGAAACGTGGTCACAGAAGCTTGCCTCCATGCCGCCGAAAGTCCGGTTGTTGGACAATACCGAAGGTGCCACCCTGGATGTGCCGTGGCGGCGCATCGCTCCCGGTCATTTTTCGCTAACCCGTGATCTCAATGAAGGCGGCGTCGTCCGCGGTGCGGTGCAAGTAGGCGAGCACTCGCTACCCTTCGGCCCGCTCGGCGTGGGTTCGTCGGTGGAGTGGGCGTTTGAACCGGAGCGCTTGGCCGAAATGCGTGCGGTCTCGAATCAAACCGGCGGACGCGAGTTGCTTGATCTATCAAAAGCATGGCTGCGCCCGCCATTCATCGCGGAAACCGCGCTGAATCTACCACTGGGCATCGCGCTCGTCCTATTGATCCTCGCCGAAGCGCTGGTCACCCGCACCGGTTGGAAACTCCCACATTTTGCGATTGCTCCGCGATCCAAACCCGCGGTAAAACCGCTGAAAATCTCCCAATCCAAACCCATCATCGTTGCCGACCCCACCGTCACCGCAGAGGAAATGCCACCGCCCGCAGCACCTGAGGAAACCGACCGCCAATCCCGATTTCAACGGGCAAAGAACCGGAAGTGATGCAGTTTTCCAGATTGCAATTGCTAGTGGTTTTCCGGAAATTCGGATTCAATGCGAGGCGACGACCAGGCCTGCCGCGGCACAAATGATCGCGATGATCGCGGCGAACAGCGATTCACCAGCTACCAGACCCGAGGCTAGGGGAATCTTGAAGGCTCCGGCGTGACCCGCCGAACGCTTGGCCCACATCCATGCGATGACGGCACCGATAGCGAAGCCAAGGCTATTGGAAAAATCCACCACGAAACCCAGTCCGAGTCCCATCGCCGACGGCAAAAAACGGCTGACTGATGGCTTCTTCGCTTCGACGAGCGGCAGCACGATGCCGATCAATCCGCCGATCAACACCGCCCAGAGCGAGCTTTTCGGCAGATCATCGATCCCGTTCGCCAGCAGGTCCGCCATGGCTTTCCATGCGCTTGCCGCCGGCATAGGGAAGTGTTTGGTTAGATCCTCCACGCTGGGAGCGAGCGCATACCAGGCCGGGACGATCGAGAGGGTCCCAAAGAAGACTCCGGAAAACTGCGCGAGGAATTGTTGCCGCGGATTCGCGCCTAACAGATAGCCGCTCTTCAGGTCGGTCAGCAAGTCCGCCGCGCTGCCTGCCGCCGATGCGGTGGTGCCGGCGGCCATCAGGTTCACCACCGTATTGTTGCGAGCCAGCATCGCATAGACGAGCTGAGTGACTTTACCCATAGCGCCAACCGGCGTGGTGTCCGCCTCCCCCGTCGCGCGGCAGGCCACGAGCGAAAGCACGAAGGACATGGCCACCGCGAAAAGACCGAGGATGATGCCGACATTGAAGGCGATTTTGAGCAGGATCACCAGACCGATGGTGATGGGGACCAGACCGATCCACAGCCACGACATGGGCACTTCGAGGTGCGCCACGGGTGAGACATTTTTGGAGCTTTTCATCCGGAGCGCGCGAACGAGCGTGCGCCACTGCAGGGCGAAGGATGTCAGGCTCGAAAACACCATCAGGGCGGTGCCGCCCCACACACCCCAGCGACGGGGAATCACCTCCTCCATTCCGGGATGCCACATCGATGGCTTGTAGCCCGCCAGCGATGCGAGGGCGATGTCATGGCTCGTGAGGATGGGAGCCAGCACCACGCACAACAACACCGAACCCAACAGCATCGAAAGCGCCATCCGGAGTCCGATGATCATTCCCGCGCCGATCATCAGCACGCCCGGTTCGAAACCGAAGCCGAAGGGGCGGATTCCGTTAGGCATGAACTTGACGGAAAACGGCAACAGATCCGGGATCGGAAGCCCCTTGCTGACCCAAGCGGCAAGCTTTCCGAATGTGTGGTTTGAAAATATTTCCGCGAGTGAGCCCATGTTTTTCAGGATGCCGAACAAGCCACCCACCGCGATACCCATTATGAGCGATCGGGCCTTGCTCATTGCCACCTTGCCCTCGGAATAGAGACTGCGCAGGGTTTCCGCCGCCGCGATCCCGCTGGGAAACGGGAGTTGATCCTGATTGATCATCTGGCGCTTCATCGGGATCGCGAGGAAAACCCCCAGTGAGGCGGTTAGGAAAACCATGCCGGTCAAGACCCACCACGGCTGGTGATGGCCTTCCACCAGATACAATGCGGCGAAGGCGCTGCCCACGGTGCCGCCGGTGGACATGCCCGCCGCGCTGGCCGTGCTCTGCATGCAGTTGTTTTCCAGCATCGACATCTGGCTGAGTCTTCCGCCGGTGAGGGCGCGCATGGCGTTCCACAGGACGTAGGAGATCACGCAGGCTGTGATCGCCACGCCGAAACCCCAACCGAGTTTGAGCGTGGTGTAGAGATTCGAAACCGAGAGAAACATCCCGAGAACTCCACCCGTCAGCACCGCGCGCCATGTCAACTGCCGCTGGTGATCCCCCTGATAAACTTCACGCAGCCACTTGAGATCCCGTTCTTCGACTTCGGAGAGTGGATTGGTCGCAGTGGTTGCATCGCTCATCTGGAGCGAGAATCCCCAGCCAGCGGCGCTTGGCAAGGCATTGATAAGCGCCTTGATGGCTGCGGGAGAAGTTAAACGAAACGGCAGGGGACTTACTTGGATCGTTTGGCCGGGCGGAATGGTAAAATCCAGCGGGCGAAGGCGGAGATTTTGCGGGTTTGAATCCACAGGCGGCCGGTGCCGCTGAAGTGGCAGAACAGGCCTTCGCCAGAGAAGAACAGGGACTTGTATCCGCCGATGCGGCCGACGCGGTAGTCGAGCGACGAAGAGAACGCCACGATGTGGCCGGTGTCCACGGTGTAGCTGCCGTTCACATCGATGGCGATCATGCCGCCGAAGGTGTTGAACCACAGGTCGCCGGGGCCGGTGCATTTGATGAGGAAGAGCGATTCGCCAGAGAAGAAGCCTTTGATGAGACCTTGCCACTTAGTCTCGAGCGTGACGCTGGGGCTGGATGCCACATACGCGGTGTTTTGAAGAAAAAGCACTTCACCCTCTTTGAGTGAGGCGTGGTCCATGTCGCCTGGAGAACCTGGGGCGATGCCGATTTCGCCCGGGCCATTTTGCGCGGTGAACTCATTGATGAACAGGGATTCTCCCGTGAACAAACGTCTCAGTCCGCCGCGCATTTTGGTTTTCATGCGCAGGTTGGTGTCCATCGTTGCCATGGCGGATGCTTCCACCTTGATGGTTTGCCCGGTCTGGAGACGGACGGTTAGAAAGCTGAAGTCCGGACGGGCTTCGATGCGGGACTCGTATTCGGATGGTTGCGGATTCATCGGATGGATTGGCTTCAGCGTGGACGAAGTTTGGGCCCCAGGACTTTTCCGAAGCTGGGTGCGTTGTGGGATTGGCACCACACGGTGCCATGGCCATTAAAGCGGCAGACGAATCCTTCACCGCCGAGGATCGAAGAAACCCAGCTTTTGCCGGCTTTGCTCAGCTTGAAATCGAGGGTTTCGTCGAAGCCGACGATGTGGCCGGTATCGACGATGTATTCGCCATCCACGCGCACCGGATAGATCGCTCCGTATGAACTGATGACGAGGGTTCCCTTGCCGCTGGCGCGCAGCCAGAACAGGCTTTCCTTGGAGAGTAGGTTTTTGAATCCCTGCCAACCCGTGTCGAAATCGACACCGCTGGAACACGCCACGAATGAGCCGGCTTGCAGGATGACGGTCTGGCCATCGAGTTGCATTTCCATCATATCGCCCGGGAGGGTCTGCGAGAGCCAGATGTCGGCACCGGATGCGCCTGCGGTGTAGTGGTTGAAGAAGAAGGACTCGCCGCCAAACAATCGCTTGGCCGCTTTGAGCAATCCACCGCTGCTGCCTTTTTTCTTGGTGGTGGTTTCGAGCGTCACATCGCTGCTCATCGCGATCATCGATCCGCCTTCGGCGGTCATTGTTTCGCCGTTTTCGAGGCGGATGCGGGCGGCGGCGGACCCTGGATTGTGGATGATTTCTGTTTGCATGCGCGGGATTAGAGTCGTGGGTTCAACCAGCTTTTCAGTCCTGAGAGGCTGCGGGATTGGATGGTGATTTTGCCCTTGCCGTTCACACGTGTGACAAGGCCCTCACCGCCGAAGAAACTGGAGAAAATGCCGCCCGCCATTTGCACTTTCAGGGTCATCTGCGGTTCGTAAGTGACGAGGTGGCTGGAATCGACGATGAGTTCGCCGTCCACTTCGCGCTCTAACAATGCTCCGTAGGCGCCATACCAGACGGTGCCTTCGCCGGAGGCCATGAGTTTGAAGAGTCCTTCGCGACCGATGAACGAGGCGATGCCCGCCCATTTGAGACCGAGTTTCACGCCGGGGGTGCAGGCGATGTAGGCACCGGGCTGCAGGCAGATGCTATTGCCCTTCAACTCCAGGGCACCCATGTCGCCGGGGGTGCTTTGCACCAGCGTCACGCGGCGGGTGCCGGAGGAGTTGTTGGTGAATTCGCTGATGAAGAGGGATTCGCCGCCGAAGAAGCGTTTGAGGAGAGCCGGGAAAAATCCGCCGTTGAAGCGGGCTTTCATATCCATATCCGCGGACATGCTGGCCATGGCATCGGATTCGGCGACGATGCTTTCTCCGGGTTCGAGGTCTACGTGGAAATGGGCGAATGCGGGGCGCCCTTCGATTGAGGTTTTCATACGGTCATTCTTCTTTATCCGGTTCCTGTACGTTAGTATGGAGATTAGTGCGAAGCCTGTTTTGAAAATCCGTGAAGTTCAAATCGAAAGTTCGAAACTTTTGATCTGTCGGCAGATTCTTCCATTTCTGTTGCAGGGCATCGATGCGTTCTTGGGTGGCCGGGTGGGTGCTGGCGAATTGCAGCGCGCCCTCGCCTACGTCCACCGGTGTCACTTCCTTCAGTTTTTCATGCACTTTGCGTTCTTCTTCCTGCATGCGTTGGAAAAACCGGATCATGCCGTCCGGGCGGATGTCCGCCGCCAGCAGATAGTCCCACCCGTGGCCATCGGCTTCTCGTTCGAAATCCCGGGAAAACCGCCTTGAAAGCAGGAACGAGCCGTTGTCCGTGATGACGGCCACCAAGCCCGTGACATCGCCTAACAGCGACTGCGCGATCAGAAATAATCCTGCGGACGATAGGACACCGCGGATGCCGTGACGTTGTTTGACGTGCGCGATCTCATGAGCCAGCACCCCGGCCACTTCTTCCGGAGTCTCTGCCGCCAGGAGCAGGCCGCTGTGTAAAATCACGTTGCCTCCCGGCATGGCAAACGCATTGATCGTGGCATTTTCCACCACATGGAACTTCAGGGGATATCGCTTGTCGGAAATGCCCTCCACCAAAGGCTCTGTGATCTTTGCTAACTGCGCGGAGATTTGCTTATCCGTAATCAAGCGCTCGGAAATCATCATTTGCTTGAACAACTGATCTCCCATCCGGATCTCCAAATCCACCGGCACGCCCCGCGCCACGGTTTTCACGATGGGATCACGGCATACATAGAGCATCGCCAATGCGAATACCAATCCACTCAGAACTCCGGACATCACCATGCGCCCCACTCGCCTCGTGCGCTCTACCCGTGAGCGTTGGCGGATTAGCCCTGCGTTTTGCAGCAATAAGGGATGATCCAAAACGCGGCGATCCGGCGTGTGCATGACTGCCTGTGGATGATCCCCATGTTTGAAAAATATCAACCGCTCGCTCGCGCCCCCGGCTTCGATCAGCAAGCGGTCCAATGGCAATTCGAAGTTTCCATGCTCCGAATGAAAGCGGATGGATTCGATGCCAAAGCTCACCTCGCCCGATGAGCGGCCCGCCGGCAACATGGGATGGAATGCACCGCCCTCAAAGGCGGCGGGAATCAATCGTTCATCAACCATCATGACTTCACGCTTCCTGCTCACACCGGATTGCGCCAGCCCAAAAATTGTGCGGCTGATATTGGCGTCAGCTCAATGGAGGTTTTGCGGTTTGGTCGACGGGATGTTTCTGCCGATGATAGTCTCGAGCATGGCGGCGAGATCGGTGACTTTCTCCGGGTGTTTCTCGGCAAGGTTCTTGGTTTCCGCTGGATCTGCGGTGAGGTGATAGAGCTGGGGCTGCGGGTTATTGCCGGTGCGCTTGCCCTTGTGTTCGGAATTGCCCTTCAGCGGTGGAATGTATTTCCACTCTCCGGCGCGGAATGCCAGTCCGGGAATCCCTTGCTGAATGATCGCTTTCCGGCCTATCTGCGTTTTGCCGAGTAGCACGTCGATCGCGTTCTCGCTATCTCCTTGCGGTATGGGTTGGCCGACGAGTGAGGCGAAGGAGGCGAGGAAGTCGATTTGGGAAACTGCTGCATTCGAAACGCTTGGCACGGATTTTCCCAACCATGAAACGATGAGCGGGACACGGCAACCGGCTTCGAGCTTCGAATACTTGCCACCGCTAAATGGCCCGCCTGCCTTGTGCTCGCCGTTTTTCTCCACGGCCTGATCGTCATAACCATCGTTCAGCACCGGGCCGTTGTCGCCACTCACGAGGATGATGGTGTTTTCCAGCAGTTTGAGTTGTTCGAGTTTTGCGACCACCGCGCCAACGTGGTCGTCGAGTTGGGTAATCACATCGCCACGCGGGCCAAGTGGCGATTTGCCGACATAACGAGGAGCGGGAACGCGCGGCACGTGCGGTTCGTGCAGGGCGAAGAAGAGGAAAAACGGTTTGTCCTTTTGTTTCTCGATGTATTCGAGCGCCTTGGCGGTGAAGTGGTCGCCCAATTCATCATCTTTCCATAGCGCCGCCTTGCCTCCGGTCATGAATCCGATGCGGCTCACGCCGTTGGTAATGGTGTCACTGTGATGGTCGTCGGCACTGAATTTGCGTTGATCGGGATTCTCCCGTCCGGTCGGCCAATCGCCGACCTTTTTCTTGTAACTCACGCTAATGGGGTCGGCCGGATCGAGGTTCAACACCCGGTCGTTCTCGACATACACGCTGGGTACGCGGTCACCGGTGGCGGCCATGATGAAGTTGTAGTCAAACCCGATCTGGCGGGGGCCGACGGTGATCGATCCGTTCCAATTGACAGGTTCCGCCGCCGTGCCGAGTCCGAGATGCCACTTGCCGATGACCGCGGTGTGATAACCTGCTTTTTGCAGGATCGATGGCAAGGTGGGGGAGCCAGGAGGAATGATCAACGCGGCGTCACCCGGCAGGATGTTGTTGCCTTTTTTCCTCCATGGGTAGTTGCCCGTGAGCAGACCGTAGCGCGAGGGCGTGCAGGTGGCGGATGTCGAGTAGGCATCGGTGAACCGGATGCCATTCGCAGCAAGGCGATCGAGATGCGGGGTCTGGATCGCTTTGGATCCATAACAACCGAGGTCGCCATAGCCGAGGTCATCGGCATAGATCAGCACGATGTTCGGCATGGCTGCGCTCAGAAGCGGAGAAAATAACAACAACAGCGGGATGATGCGGATCATGCGGTGGTTGCTAGTAATTGGCTTTTGGCGGGTGGATTCTGAAACAGCCGTTGGGGCGGGCTTCGCTGCGATCGTCATTTGCCGGGAGCCTAGCTTTCGGGGCCGCTTTACCAAGAGCATATTTAGCAGCGGTTTTTTCGTGAAATCCTGTTTCCGGACCTGCGATAGACTTGAGAATCAGGATTTGATCGTCATCGAGGTGGATTATCCGGGGGCAGCCTGCGGAAACGTGGGAATCGACAGCGCGGCATCCTGCGCTAGGATCTGCGGCGGATGACTCTGAAAGACCTTGGCTGGAACCCTGATTTTGAAACCGCCTTCGCGCCACACCGTGCGAAAGGCTGGGTGCCGGCGCGCCTGATTCGCGAGTCGCCGATCAACTTCGGAGCGTTTCTTGGCGATGGCGAGGAAATCGATGTCGTGTTATGCGGCCGTGTTTGGCATGAGGCCACTTGCGATGCGGATTTGCCGGCGGTTGGTGATTGGGTGGCGTTGGAACTTGGCGACGAAAATACGGACTCGGTGATCCGTGCAACATTGCCGCGCAAATCGTGTTTTTCCCGTAAAATGCCGGGTAATAGTTCGCAGGCGCAGGTCATCGGTGCGAACATCGACTACGTGGCGGTGGTCACGGATGCTGGCCCGGATTTCAATCTCCGCCGGATGGAGCGCTACTTCATGCTGATCGAGCGCAGCGGCGCGAAAGCCGTGGTGTTGGTAAATAAATCCGACCTTTTTCCAAAAGAGCAAAACACCCAAGCGGCAGCGAATATTGCAGCACTGTGGGACGGCGCGGCGGTGCACGTCACCAGCGCGCTCAATGGCGAGGGGCTGAAAACCCTCAAGAAATACCTTAAAAAAGGCATCACCATGTGCATCGTAGGCTCCAGCGGTGTGGGGAAATCCACCTTGGTCAATCAACTCTACGGCGAGGAATGGCAGTGGACCAGCGAGTGCAACGAAACTACCGGCAAGGGCCGCCACACCACCACCTCGCGCGAGCTTGTCCCACTCTCCGGTGGCGGCATGCTCATCGATAATCCCGGCATGCGCGAAATCCAAATGTGGACGGACGAAACCACGCTGCGTGAGAGTTTTTCAGATGTCGAGGCGATCACGGCGAATTGCAAATACTCGGATTGCAGCCATCGGCAGGATGCGGGTTGCGCGATCCGCAGCGCCGTGGAGAGCGGGGCGCTCGATTCCGGCCGCCACGAAAGTTTCCTCAACCTCGAAACCGAAATTGCCGCCCTCAAAAAACGCGCAGAAAAACGCCAGATGGCCGTTGAACGTTGGGCGAAGCGCAATCGCCGCGTCAAAGCCCGCAATCTGAACGACCGCATTCAGCTCGAACGAGACGAGCGCGGCGATGTCTAATGCCATGAGTTATTTCCGCATGAAATCCACCCATATTGCCAAATTTTTCTGTCTTTTGTTGCTGGCGTTCGCATGCCCTGCGTATGGCCAGCTTTCCGCCCTGAAAAAAGCGGTCGAGGGCAACCAAGCCGCCCCTCCCGCCGCCCCCGAGAAACCTGAAGAAGTCCGCAAACGACTCGAGCTCTGGCACGACGAGGCCCGCGACATGCTCGGCCGTCTCGAAGCCGATGGTGCCACCGCCGATCTGCCCGCCGGCATCACGGCGATCGATCTCGAGGACCGCCGCCGCGATCTTGAGCAGATGGTGTTTCTAACCACCGTTTTGATTAAAAACGCCGATGCCGTTGCTGAGGCGCGTAAAGCCCTCGAGGCCGCGCGTGCTGACGAAGCGGCTTGGACCGGATTCAAGGAAAAGCCACCCTATTCGATCCTGATGATTGATGAGTTGCTCAACGAGCGCGACGCGATCGAAGCTAAACGCCTGTCTCACGAATCCTCACTCGCCAACTTCGAGAGCATTCTTGCCAGCACACTTGGTGAGGCGAAATCCGCTGAGGAGATGGTGAACAACGCTATCATCGCCGTCCAGAATGCAACTCCCGAAATGTTGGATTTGGCGAAGTGGCGCCTTGATGCCGCACGCGCCAAGGCCCGCTTATTCGCCACTCGCGCCAGTTACCTTCAGTCAAATTGTGAGAGCTTTAAGGACCGGGTCAGCGCCTCCAAGTCCGAGCTTGCCTTGGTTGAGCGCAAGATCCAAGCCGTCGCACCCAAAGCGCAGTTCAGCGAGGCCGATCTAACTAAAATATTGAAAATCGCCAACGACCGGAGAAAAGCTTTAGGCAAGGAAATCGATGCGATTTCAAAACGCCTCAAGGCCGCGCTCGCCACGCGCGTTCGGGCGCAGGCCGCGCTTGACGAGTTGCCTACCGTGGCTACTACCGCCAGCGAAAAGGAATTGGATGACTTGCAACTTGCGAAATTCCGTGTCCAAGTGGCCGATGAGCGCTACGGATCGTTGCAATCCATGATCGAGGGGCTTGAGAGTCTCGTGCAGCTTGAGAACCTCAATTTAAAGTCGTATCAGAGTCGCCGCTTGATCATGACGAGCACCAATGAGGAGGAGCGCCGCAAGGCTCTTGATTCCATCACGCTCTTGTCCGATCGCCTCCGTTCATGGCTCAGGGTGGTGGATAATGAAATGGCCACTTGCGGCGCGGAACTCAGCAAGATCGAATCCCGCGCCGGCTCGATTACCGCCGAGGATTTGCGGTTCGCTTTGGTGAATGAACAACGCGCCGCATGCAGCGAGAAGCTCGCCATGCTTCAACGGGCCTCCCAAGCGGTTGTCGCACAGCAAAAATTGGTGAAACGCTGGGTCACGGATTTCACGCCGAAAACCGACGGTATCGGACTGACTGATCGTATCACCACGCTGGCGACGCACGTCTGGGCCACCATGATCAAAATCTGGCACTTCGAGGTCATGTCTTTCGAAGAAAAGATCGAAGTGGATGGCCAGACCATCACTGGAAAATTACCCGTCACGCTTGGCATGCTGTTGCGTGCGCTGCTGTTTTTTGTCATCGGCTACTGGATCGCTTCCAAAATCGCCCAGCGCATTCAGCATACCATCGTTGTCCGCGGCCACATTGCGGAAGCCCAGGCCAAAACCCTCCGCAATTGGGCGATGATTGCCGTCGGTGTGTTTCTCGCAATCGGGACACTGTCGTTTCTTAAAATCCCACTAACGATTTTTGCGTTTTTCGGTGGCGCATTGGCGATCGGTCTCGGTTTCGGCATGCAAACGCTGATCAAAAATTTCATCAGCGGCATCATTGTGTTAGCAGAACGCAAGGTTCGGGTTGGTGATATTCTCGATGTGGACGGCATTATCGGCGCAGTCGTCGAGGTCAACACACGGTCGTCGATTATTCGGGGCGCGGACGATGTGGAAACCATGATTCCCAACTCGGTTTTTCTCGAAAACCGGGTGACCAACTGGACCCTCTCCAGTTCGAAAATGCGGCGCAGCCTGCGCGTGGGAGTCGCCTACGGCAGCAATCCACAGAAAGTCATGGAGGTTCTCACCGAGTCCGCCGCCCGCCACGGACTCATCCTGAAAGACCCGGTGCCCTTCGCGATTTTCGAAGACTTCGGCGATAACGCCCTGATCTTCAGTCTTTACTTCTGGGTTCACCTCGGCGGCACCACCAACCCCATGATTGTCAGTAGTGATCTCCGGTTGATGATTGAGAAACGCTTCGCAGAATTGGAAATCGGAGTGCCGTTTCCGCAGCGTGATATGCACCTGACTACTGATAAACCGATAGAGGTAAGGATCTCGCCTCGGTTGGACCTATAGGAATTATGTTATGAACTCCGACGAGTATTGGATGAATCTCGCACTCACTGAGGCGCGCAAGGGCGTTGGGAAAACCGCGCCGAATCCCCCGGTCGGCGCGGTGATCGTGAAGGATAACGTTTTGTTGGGAAGTGGCTGGCATCGTGCGGCCGGTAAGCCGCACGCGGAGCGCGAGGCGCTGGCGGATGCTTTTGAAAACCATGGTCATGAGGTGGTTAAGGGAGCTTCGATTTACATCACCCTTGAGCCCTGCTCCACCCACGGCCGCACGCCGCCCTGCACGCAGGGACTCATCGACGCCGGGATCGCGCGGGTGGTTTACACTTGTGTGGATCGCAATCCGGAACACGCCGGCCGCGCCGACGCGCTCCTAACATACTCTGGCATCGAAGTGGTTTCCGGTGTCTGCCGCGAGGAATCCGAAAAAATCCTGCGGCCATTTTTCAAAGTCCGAGAAACCGGTCTGCCATGGGTGATTTGGAAAACGGCCATGAGTCTCGACGGTCGACTGACCCGCCCGCCCGGTGAAAGTCAGTGGCTGACCGGCGAAGCCGCCCGTGCCGATGTGCAAAAACTCCGCTCCACGGTGGATGCCATTTTCACCAGCGGCGAAACCATCCGCCGCGATCGTCCCGCACTGACGGTCCGCTCGCCGGGCTTGCTGGATGGTCGATTGCAACCGTGGCGCATTGTTTTTTCCGATCATCCGGATTCGTTGCCCGCAGACGCGCCCGTGTTTGCCGACGAATGGCGTGAGCGCACGCTCATTCGTCCGCGCCACGATCTAGCGAATTCCTTGCGGAAGCTCGCCAGTGAACAAGGTATTCTGACTGCCATGACCGAAGCCGGCGGGGTGTTTTCGGCAGCTCTTTTTGAAGCCGGACTCGTGGATGAAGTTGTCGTTTATTATGCGCCCCTGCTTTGCGGCGGCCCGTCCCCCGCGCTGGCTGGCAGCGGGTTGCACGAATCACTCCGACTGGTAGAAACCGAGTTTGTTCAGCTGGGAGACGATCTCCGTTTTAGCGGTGTTGTCAGTCGGATCAAGTGACGGGGTGCTGGATCTTCACTCTCGCCAGCTGAAGCCCATGCCTTTAAGGATTCGGCATGTCGGAGCGCGTGCATTCTGCGCGCTGCTGGATAACGGACATACTGTCCGTCGAGTCGCTTCGCGGAAGACGGGTGACAGAATGTCCCCTCGCCGACAGCCGACAGAATATCGGCGCTCCGTAGGATATTGGCGCTCTCCGTGCCTGCATTCTGGATGTTTCCTGTGTATTTGTCGTTATCTCTCCTCGACTCGGACCAATTTCTCCGCTCCTCCGCTCCCCGCCGGAATCAAGAAACGTAATGATCAGAATCGAATCCTTAAAGGCATAGGGCTGAAGCCAGCGCTCCGTGGACAATCGTGGCAGCCAGACGCCGGCCCAGCTCGGATTTATTCTTGCGCCTTGCGTTTTCGCGGCAAGAATCCGCGCCCCGCGCCGCGGTTCCACCCCATGAGCGAATCCAATCGATCCCCTGAAAACGCAACTTTCGAGCAAATCGGAGAAGTCCTGCGTTCCCACCATTCCTTCGTTTTGCTAAGCCATATCCGCCCGGATGGTGATGCGATCGGTTCCCAGCTCGCGCTCGGTTTCGCTCTGATGGCCATGGGAAAATCCGTGCGTTTGATCAATGAGGACGGCTTGCCGGAAAATATGGCGTTTCTCTCCGGCTCCGAGCGCATCGAGCTTCCACCCGCCGTGCCCTTGGACGTGGAGGTCGCCATCGCGCTCGACACCGCGACCAAGCCTCGTTTGGGCGATGCCGCGCTGCACGCCGCCTCCAATGCGGGAATTTGGCTCAATATCGACCACCACGTTTCCAATCCGAAATACGGCGATCTCAATTTAATCGATTCCACCAGCCCGGCCACCGGTCAGATTCTCTATGATTTGATCACTCGGTTAGATCTTCCGTTGCCTGCGGAATCGCGCGATGCCATTTACGTTGCGGTTTCTACCGATACCGGTTCATTCCAATACCCATCGACCACCGCGAAAACCTATGAAATGGCTGCGGATCTCGTTCGTCGGGGTTTGGATGTGGGCACCATCAACTCGCAAACTTACGACGAGAATCCTTACCGTCGCCTCGAATTGATGCGGGCCTTGCTGAATACACTCGAGCGCACGCCGGACGGACTCGTCGCTCACTGGACCATGCGCGATCAATCGCGGATTGATCTCGCCCTGCGGCCTGAGGACAGCGAGGGGCTGATCGATGTCATCCGTGCCATTCGCGGCGTGCAGGTGGCGGTGTTTTTCGAAGAACTTCCGGACGGGAAAATCCGCGTTTCGATGCGCTCGAAAGACCGCCGATACGATGTTTGCCAGATTGCCACGGAATTTGGCGGAGGCGGCCATGCGCTCGCCGCCGGCATTCGCATGCCCGGCCCGATTGAAGAAGCTAAAACCCGCGTCCTAAAGGCGATCCACCGGCGCTTCGATGCGGCCAAGCCATCACCACTCTCCTAATTTATGAAACCAAATCCCCTGGATCAAAACGGCCCGAGCGGCGTGTTGTTGATCGACAAAGCTCCGGACATGACGTCGCACGACGTGGTGGCCATCGCCCGCCGTGCCTTGAACACCAAAAAGATCGGCCACTGCGGCACATTGGATCCGATGGCCACCGGGTTGTTGATGCTTGTCATCGGACGCGCCACAAAAATCCAGGATCTGCTGATGAGTGAGGACAAGGAATACGTTGGCACTCTAACACTCGGCGCGGTGACCAGCACTCAGGACCGCCAAGGTGAAGTGCTTGAATCCAAGCCCGTGCCGGCATTCACCGAAGAGCAAATCCGCCAGGCCTTCGATGCCTTCACCGGTGAGTTCGAGCAATTGCCACCGATGGTTTCCGCCATCAAGAAGGACGGCGTGCCGCTCTACAAACTCGCCCGCAAGGGAGTGACCATTGAACGCGAGTTGCGCCCGGTGCGCGTGGATGGCTATCAGATTACCCGCATCGAATTACCGGAAATCGATTTTGTCGTGAATTGCACCAAAGGTTTCTACGTTCGGACCTACGCTCATGACATCGGCGAGAAACTCGGTTGCGGCGGCCACCTCAGCGCCCTGCGTCGCACGCGCTCCGGAAAGTTCACGCTCGACCGCGCCGTCCCAGTGGCCGACCTGAAAACCGTCCCACGCGAAGATCTACTGAAGTCCATGGTTTCCCTCGCGGAAATCTCGCTGATGCGCGGCGCGTGAGGCATCACGCGCGGTCGTTCATGGCATCGTGCGCTGGTCGTAACCGTTAGGAATCCGCGCTTACCTATCCGGTCCTAGGTGGATTGAGTGGGATTTGGAGATTTTACGGTGGTTTTCTGCGTCATTCGCTCGGCGATATATGATTCAGTATGCGTTAGAGGCTACGGCACGACGGATTCATAGATCCTGTTCGATGGCTTTGAGGGTGAGGAAGAGTTCCTGCCAGCGGCGGAGGCGGGGTTCGATGGCGAGTTTCTCGCGGGCGAGGTGAGTGCGGACGCTGGCGAGGGAGGTGGCGTAATCGCGGAAGACTAGGCGCAGGGCGTCCTCGTAATCGGTGTGTAGGGTGCTTGCAAAGGTGCCGCAGGTGTCGAGCAGGCGGGCTTGGAAATCGGCGGCGATGGATTTCCGGGTGACCCAGGCGGTGAGCATGCCGCCAGTTAGAAAAATGGCGGAGAGCCCGACGAGGATACCGGGCACCCATGGGACGCCGAGCGCGCCGCAGGTGGCGCCGGCGGAGGTGAGAACGAGTGTCGTAGAGATGGACGACTTGAGAGCGATGTTTCTGCGGCGCAGTTCTTTGTCGAGCTGGTTGCGGACCTTGAGATTGCCAATGCCTTGCCGCGCGGCGCGGCCGAGACGGGCGACGAAGTGTTTTCTAGCAGTCGCGAGAGTTTGCTGGATGGGGTCCGCGCTGTTGAGATCGACGCCCATGGTTTTTTTGATGCGGTTTCCGAGTTCGTCCCAGTGGGCTTGGCAGGCGTCGGCGACTTCTCCGCCGTCTTTTTCGGCGACGGCTTCGACGGCGGATTGGAGGCATTCGATGAAGGCGGATTCCATTTCCGGGCCGCTGCGATCACCGGAGAAGAGGCGGATAATGGACGGGAAGGCGCGGAGTTTGCGGCGGAGGAATTTGGAAACCCAGACGGCTTCGGATTCGAAAACTTCCGCGACGCCTGTGAGGTGGCGGGGGAGGCGGGTGACGAAGGAGTTCCGCATGCCGTCGATCTCGCGCTCAATTTCGTCCATGAAACGATTTTGGGTGCTGATGGCGCGAGTTTGTTCCTCGATGCGATCCTCGACGGCGCGAAGGGTTGCCGCGGCATGGTTACGGCATGTTTCGAGGGTCTGGCGGCGGGCGGGGGATTGGCAGATCCTCTTGGAAATGAAGTCTTCGAGCGCGGACCAGGCGGCGGCTTGGATTCGGTCCGCGGTGGGAGCGGTGGTGAGTTTGGCTTCGTAGGCGAGTTTTCCCGAGACGGCGAAGATCGGCGGGACGCGGCCGATGCGTTTCATCGCGAGATCCGTCATGTGGCCTAGGATGACAGGGATGTCGTTAGGTTCGCGCTGGTCGGCCTGTTGGATGATGAGGACGATGCGTTCCAGTTTTTCGTTAGATAGGGAGGAGATGAAATTCCAAGTGGCGGGGGACCAGGGGTTGGAGATGGGGAAAACGCAGAGGATGAGCTCGGCGTTGGGGAGGAAGCGTGCGGTGACTTCCTGGGGATCGGGCCTGTTGGTGCCCGGGGTATCGATGATGTTGAATTTGTGGAGAAATTCGAGTGGGCGGAAGCACTGCTCAAGTAGCGGGCTAATCTGGACATCGTGGGCGGGGCTGCCGTGGCGGTACCAAGAAACGCGCTGGGTTTCCGGGAGTGCGTTGACGCGGCAGAGATCGTGGCCGAAAAGCGCGTTGATCAGGGTGGACTTGCCGGCGTTCACCTCACCGCAGACAACGAAGAGAAATGGATTTGCCAGGCTGCTTTCAAGTTCGGCGAGGGGCAATCGCTCGCCGAGATCGGTGTCGGTTTCAGCGGCGAGTCCGGCGATGCCATGCATCACGTGGGATAGACGATGACTTATCGCGAAGTAGTGCTCGCCGAACATGCACTCGTTCACGGTTTCGATTCAATAATTAGGAGTTCGCGCGGGTCGCATCCGCTTGGGTGGTGGCGATTTCCGTATTCATGGCGAGGAGCTGTGAAACGGTGACAAACTGGAAGCCGCGGCGGAGTAGTCCGTCGATGGTGGCGGGCATGGCGTCCACGGTGGGAGCGTGGAGGTCGTGGGCGAGAACGATTCCGCCGGCGTTGGTGCCGCTGAGGATGCGTGAGGTGACGACCGAAGGGCCGGGGCGTTTCCAATCGAGCGGATCGACCGACCAGAGGATGGTGGGGTAGCCGAATTCGGAGTAGACGAGTTGGCGTTGGCGTTGGAGGAGTCCGCCGTATGGCGGGCGCATGGTGCGGATTCTGACGCCGGCGGCGCGGGCGACGGAATCGCGGCAGCGGGAGAGTTCGTTGCAGACTTCGCTATCGCTGAGTTGGCTCAGGAGGCGGTGGGTGTGGGTGTGGTTGCCGATTTCGTGGCCCTCAGCGACGGTGCGGCGGACGATCTGCGGGTGGAGGTCCACGCTGCGGCCGATCACGTAGAAAGTGGCTTTGACGTTACGTGCGCGGAGGATGTCAAGCAGGCGTGGGGTGTTTTGCGGGTGTGGGCCGTCGTCGAATGTGATGGCGATGTAGTTGCCGGAAACGAGGACTCGCGTGAATGTGACCCCGGCACTTTTGGGGAAGTTAGAAGGGAAGGGCATGTCCGGATTACGGGGGACAGCGCCTTGGAGGGTGGGGGTGCGGTAATTCGAATTGGTGGTGGTTTTCAGCGGTGAGGCGGCTTTGCAACTGCTCAGCGAGGCGGCGAGTAGTAGGAAACCGCGGCGCGAGAGCGCGGGTGTGCTTTCCGAATCATCCGTGCGCTGCCCGAGCGCGGTGTTGAGAAAACGGTATCCGAGAGTGTGGAGGGGTTTGGGCATGAAGTGGGCGGGGCAGGGAAAAATGTTTAAGAAAACTTACAGATTTCGGGCATTGTGTCACGCTTCGTTTTTGAGGAGGGATTTTTGGGGCGCTGCAGGGGGATTGTATCTAGGGCGTGGGCCTTGAGTTGGCGGTGGACGGCGGTGGCGATTTTCCGGCCAAGCTGCCGTATGTGCCTTGATTGAGCGAGTGAATCGTGCCGCCGTCGGGCGATGCGAATTCGTAGGACTGGCGGAGGATTTCTCCGAGGTAGTGTTTGGCGGTCTCGACGGCCCATGGCAGGGATTCTCCCTGGGCCAGTGCGGAGGTGATCGCTGCTGAGAGTGAACAACCGGTTCCGTGGGATCCGGAAACGGGGATTCTTGCCTCAGTGAAACGGAAGAGTTCGCCTTTTTCCACGAGGAGATCCACGCAATCCGGGGTTTGGAGATGGCCGCCCTTGAGTAGGACGGCCGTGCCGAAGGTGGCGGAGAGGCGGCGCGCGGCCGATTCCATGGCAGCTTCGTCTGCGATGCGCTCACCCAGTAGGGCTTCGGCCTCGGGGAGATTCGGGGTGATCACACGGGCGAGTGGAAAGAGGCGGGTTTTATAGATTTCCACGGCCTCGGGCTCGAGCAATGAGGCACCGGATGTCGCGATCATGACGGGATCGACGACCAGTTGGATGCCCGGGTGATTTTGGAAAATATCCGCCACCATGCGGACGATTTCCGGGGAAAACAACATGCCGGTTTTCGCTGCGGAGACGGGAAATGAATCGAGCAGGAGCGAGATTTGATCGCGCACGATGGGCGCTGGCACCGGATGCACGGCGCGCACGATGCGGGCGGTTTCAGAAACGACGCAGGTCACCGCGGTGAGGCCGTGCACTTGAAAGTGCTGGAAGGTTTTAAGATCCGCCTGAATGCCCGCGCCCGAGGAGCAATCCGAGCCGGCGATGGTCAGGGCGACGGGAACCGCAGTGGTCATGGCTCATAGATACCGCCATGCGACCGGTCTGCAACCTTCTTTCGAGATCCGGGGATCGCTCGTGTTTTGATGCCGTTCGTTCGTGCTTGTGGCGTGGCACTCATGGAAGCCGTTTGTTTGTGGACCTCCAGATCGATGGTTCCGGAGACTTCCTTTTCGAGCAACCAGCGCAAGCCGCTGCGTTTTGCGGCGAGCGGCTTGCCGTTTAGGAATACGCCCGTGGATTTTTCGCGTGCGGGCAGATCGATCTTCGCACTCATTCCGGCCGGCAGTTTGATGGATAATAGGAAGCGATCTCCATCTTTCCATGTGACCGTTACCGGGCCTTTGGGTGTTGGGATTTTGCCTTCGGCGGATTTAAGGCCGCACGGTTGAGGGCGGATGTGCGCAGTGCTCCAACCGGGAGTGGCGACCTCCACGCCGAAAATGAAACGTGGCAGGAGATTGGCAGGGGAGGCTCCCCAGGCGTGGTTCCAATCTTGGTTAGGTTTCTATTTTTGATCCCAAGCTTCCCATGTGATCGTGGTCCCGCTCTCAACCATGTGTTTCCAACTGCGGTCGGTCGGAGCAACTATGAGGGCGAGGGCTTCCGTGCCGGCGTCATTCTGAAACAGGGCGTCCATCAAATATTGGCTCTTGATGAAATTCGGTGGCATCATCATCCCAAGTGCTGGCGAAGGCCGCTTGGCGCATCACCTGAGAGGGCTTGAGCTCGTCTGGCCAGCCTTCGATTTCCACCCAACGGAATGGTAATACAACGCCCCATTCCTTGGGAGTGAGGATCGCTGATTTGTGGGTCGTATTGCGTCCGTCGGCGGGCGGCGCGGCGATCACTGACTTGCCGCCTTCGAGTGTGATTTTAGTCGATGCATAACGAACCGTGCCGGGCGGCTTGCGATTGATACGGCCATTCGCAAGGGCTTCGCCAAAATGAATGGTGATTTCATGCTTTGCGCCTGCCGTTAGAGTGAGGCGCGGGTTTGCAAATGCCACCTTTCTGAAATCCACGAGGATGACACCGGGGGCCGGGTTGTTGATTTTTTCCGGCGCTTGGTCAACGAGGTGGACAGGCGCTCCTAGGGCGGGGGGCGCAGTGGTGATCGCGAAAATACAATGCAATGATCGCAGAGTGTGTTTTAAAAACTTCATGAAACACAAGTTTTTTGGGTCGGTGCCCACGAGGAAAAGCCGTTTTGACTGCCCGGCGGACGTAGTTTGAATTCTGCGGCTGGGTGCATCTCATCGAGATTGAAAATCGCCGACCTACTTCGGGCATTGCGAAAACGGTAGTTAGGTGCCAGTCTGCGGCATGATGAAAATCAAATCACTCATACTCGGAACGCTGGCAGCATTCATTTGTCCCCTAATGGCGGCGGAACCGCCACCGGTTCTTGCGATCGGGGCGAAGGCACCGGATTTTAATCTGCCGGGCACCGATGGGAAACCGCATGGCTTGAATGAGTTCGCGAAAGCCAAGGTCTTAGTGGTGATCTTCACCAGCAACCACTGCCCGGAGGCGCGCGCCGCCGCGCCACGGATGGCGGAGTTCGATGCGAAATACCGCAGTAAAGGTGTCGCCTTTATCGCGATCAGCGGCAACCACCCGGACGCCCTGCGGCCCGACGAACTCGGCTACTCGCCTTTTGGTGATTCGTTTGAAGAAATGAAACCTTTCGCGGAGGAAAACGGTTGGAAGTTCCCCTATCTCTACGATGGCGAGACGCAGAAGGTGACCACCGCGTATGGCGCTCAGGCCACGCCGCATGTGTATGTTTTCAATGACCAGCGCTTGCTTCGCTACACCGGGCGCATGGACGATACCGGCCGCAAATTCGGTCCGGCGGATAAAAGTTATCTCGGCGATGCGATCGAAGCAGTGCTCGCCGGCCGCGAGGTGGCGGAAAAAACGACGCGAGCTGTCGGGTGTTCCACCAAGTGGCTGGACAAACGTGAAAGCGTGGCTGAAGGGCAGAAACGGTGGGAGGCGATGGACGTAGGGCTCGATCTCCTCGATGCCACGGCCGCTGTGAAATTGCGCCAGAACGCCACGGAGAAAATCCGGATCATCAATCTGTGGTCGACCAGTTGCGGGCCTTGTGTGGCGGAGTTTCCCGCATTGGTGGATACTTACCGCCGCTTCCAGAATCGACCGGTGGAGTTGATTACCATCAGCCTTGATCCGCCGACGGATCGGGAAAAAGTCGCCAAGTTTTTAAAGTCCCGCCATGCCGCGCTATCGCCCCGCACGCTTGCCTCGGTGACGAAAGAAGGGCGTTCGACAAACAACTATTTGTTTGAGGGTAATCCCGACGATCTTGCTGAAGCCTTGGATCCGAAATGGGGCGGCGCACTGCCGCTCACATTGTTAGTAGAGCCCGGCGGCAAGATCATCTGGCGTTCCAATGACGAGATTGAGGCGCTCACGCTGCGCCGGGAGCTCATCAAGTGGCTGGATGAAAAGCAGGTTCCCTAGAATGGTTTGCCGGTGAGGCGTGTGCTGGTGGCCTCATCGAGTTGTTTGCAGAGGCGGTAGCCTTCGCCATGATCCGGGATCGTCATCAGCAGGGCTTCCCGTTCGAAGGGCGATGGGAAATCGAGGCCGATGAGAGCGCGGCCGATGCGCTCGCCGGATTGGCGGTAGTTGAAATAACAGAGGTTCGCATTGCCTTGGATTCTTTGACCGAGGAAGTCATGGAGCGCACCCGGGCGATCGTAGAAATCGAGCCTCAGAAAAGCCGGGTTTTTCAGTAGATCACCACGCAAGGGGATGGCGCGAAAAACCACGTCAACGGAACCAGTTAGATCCTGCCAGACATATCCACCGGCATCGAGTTTGGCGGGCATGGCTTCCACGGCGGCGGGGTTTTCCGCCGTCACGGTGAAGACCGGCCAAGCTTCAAGGTCATCGGTTTTGCCGTATTGAAAATCGGCGATGTTTATGCCGGCGAAACAGGTATCGAGCAACTCCAGCATGGCACCCGGGCGTTCCGGGATGCGGACGCGCAGGGTGCGGCTGGTTTGGTTTGTCGCGCCGATGGATTGGGCGATGTTTCCAAGTTGGAGAAAATCGATGTTGGCCCCGCAGAGAACGACTAGGACTCGTTTTGCGGTGAGTTGACTGCGGTTTTTTAGCACGGCGGCCAGTCCCATCGCGCCGGATGGTTCGGAGATGCAGCGCAGGCCTTCCCACAAGATTCGGATGGCGTGGCTGACTTCGGCGTTGGTTACAGTCTCAATGCGGCTGAGCGTGTTGCGGCAGATTTGGAATGGGAGATCACCCGCTTTGCGCACGGCGGTGCCATCACAGAAGAGATCGACCTGATCGAGGGCGACGGGTTTTCCAACTTCGAGCGCGGCTTTCATGGATGCCTGGCCATCGCCTTCGACGCCGATGATTTCGATCTCCGGCCAGTAAGTTTTGAGCCAGGTGGAAACTCCGGCCGCAAGGCCGCCGCCGCCGATTTGCAAGTAAGCTGCATCGAACGGGCCGTGACCTGATAGAATGATTTCATCGGCCAGTGTGCCTTGACCGGCCATCACGTGGAGATCATCATAGGCGTGGATATAGACCGCTCCGGTTTCCGCTTCGTCCTTGCGCGCGGCTTGCACGGCATCGTCATAGGAATCACCGGATAGATGAATTTCCACAAACTCGCCGCCGTGTTGAAGGACTGCGTTTTGTTTAACCTTCGGGGTCGAGCGCGGCATGTAGATGCGGGCGCGGATGCCGAGTGTTTGAGCGGCGAGGGCAACGCCTTGGGCGTGATTTCCGGCGGATGCGGTGACGACACCACGCTTGATCTCGCCTGGCGTGAGCATAGCCATGCGATTGCAGGCGCCGCGCCACTTGTAGGATTTCACCGTGGAGAGATCCTCGCGTTTCACCCAGATTTCCGGGCCCGGGCCGTTCAGGATCAGTGGTTCGAGCGGGGTCGGGCGGCCAAAACGATAAACGCGTTCCCGGGCGAGCAGGATTTCCTGACGCAGGAGGCGGTCGAGCGGGTGGTCGTCATGGTTCATGGGCGATTCTTGCACCGCGGCGGCGGGTTCTGCAAGGCGCTTGGCTTTTGGCGGCGGCGGGTTACGGTTTTCCCATGCAAGAGCATCCGAATGACCCGCTGCATGGCGTGACGCTGGAGACGGTTTTGAAGACTTTGGTGGAGCGCTATGGCTGGCAGGAGCTGGCGAATAGCATTCCAGTTCGTTGTTTTATGTTCGATCCTACGATCAAATCGAGCCTTACATTCCTGCGGAAAATGCCGTGGGCACGCAAACGGCTCGAGGATTGGTATGTGTATGACGCTCTGCGGTGACCCATTCGTAAATGAAAACGCCACCAGCGGACGAGCCGTTGGTGGCGCGATCGGTTGACTTGCAGCCCCCCCCGGAATTGCAGGTCTTCGCCGAAAACCATGCAGAGTTTTCTACAAGAAGCGACGGAGTGCTACGCTTGAATTGCGATTATTGGTGCATATTTGCTGATGCTTGCCAGCGGATGTTCCATGAGTGCTCATTCAATTTCATTCACACCGTTCAATTGGACATCGGATCGACGGAGCGGGCCGACGGCAGTCGGGAACCGGATCTTTCGCAGGCGCGATACAATGTTCCCGAATAGCGAGTGTGAATAGGCACGAAGTGGGGGAGCTTTGATCTGAATTCGCGAGTGACCAGGGTCATCGGAGTTGATCGCGAAGCTCTCACTTCGAAAACTCCACTGATTTGCAGGCAGTTACGCGGATAGTGGGAAAACCGAAAAAAAATCACAAAATGGGTTGACGGGTGGGGTGGGGTCCACCTAGCTTCGCGGGCCGCCACAAAGGAGGGTGGCCGAGAGACAGGATGTC
>CAIXKE010000065.1 GCA_903919975.1 Akkermansiaceae bacterium
ACTCGAAAACCATACCGGCACCCCCGTCGTGACCGGCGACAACTACCTGCCGCCTTGTCGCACCAAAGAAATCAGGGATACAAACGCTCAATAAGTCCGCCGAATGAGGGTGTGCCGCCAAATCGACGCGGAAGGCACCGGTTACCTCGAACACGCGATGGAGGAAATGAACTTCTCCGCCCGCGCCCATGATCGCATCCTCAAAATCGCCCGCACCCTCGCCGACCTCGCAGGTTCCGAATCCATCCGCCTGACGACGTCCTCGAAGCCATCCAGTTCCGCTCGCTGGATCGCAAGCTATTCTCCTGAGTTTGCGTTCGTAGCAATCGCAGGATACGGCTCTACCTGAGCCGGGCGTAATTGTCGCGATCGCAAACCATCTTGCCGTCCACAATCTCGAGCTCCGCGATCTGTAGCACTGGAGTTCTGGAGTTCTGGAGTTCTGGTGCAAACTCATCCCTCACGCCAAACCCATTCCAAGTCATCTCAAGTCAAGCGCTCTGACGCAAGGCGAAGCTGTCATGGCGGGGGCGTCTGGTTTGAGCTTAAGATTTCCGCCGTGATATTTGCGCGCTGGGGTTTTCCGAGAGGGCTGCGGGGGAAATGTTCCAGCATGCGCGGTGCCAGCAATCTTTCGAAACCCGGAGCCCGGTCGGCATGGGCGGACAGAACCGTATCGATGATTTCACGGTTCACCGTCGCATCAAACACCGGCACCAAGGCGTATTCCGCGCGGGCGTCCGGGATGGCCACCACCACGAACGCGCCGGGTTGGAGCTTGCCTTCTGATCGATCGATAAGTTCGCGTTCGATTGCTTCCAGATCGACGAGTTCGCCGAGCACTTTCACGCGCAAGTCCGAGCGCCCCAACGGCGTGAGGTAGCGGTTTTCCAGAGTGACCAAGTCCGAGGTTTCATGCCATTCCGAGAGACGCGGGAAGAAGGTCCATGTGTGGCTTTCCTGAATGAGCGTCCCGGCAAACAAGGCAGGGCCGGAAATGCGGAGTCTTTGATCGGGTGACGTCTCTGCCTGCCAGATCGGCAATAGGGGGATCGGAGCGGTTTGATAGATCGTCTCTAGCGAATCGAGTGTTGCGGTGGCGATCTGGGATGCGGCTTCAGTCATGCCATAACTCACGAGCACCGGCCAGCCGAGCGCTCTCGCGGCTTGGCCGGTTCCGGCATCCAAATGCCCGCCACCGACGACGATGACCCGCAGTGACGAAGGCGTGCGAATTCCCGCTGTCACAAGATCATGGACCTGCGCGGGCACCAGCGAGGTGTGGGTGACCTCGTTCTCCGCCAGCCAGGTGGCGAATGCGGCTGGGTCCCAACGTCGGCCAAACTCGCGAAACGCACAGCCCGCGGCGAATGCCCGCGCGGCCACGCCGAAGCCGCCGACGTGATGAGCGGGCAACGCCAAGCCCCAGCAGGAGTGCGGCGTGACGCCCAAATGGCGGTTCACCGCCTCGGCGGAGGCCAGCAAGGCTGGCTTTGATAGGGCGATCCACTTCGGGTTTCCCGAGCTGCCGGAGGTTTTGAACAGCACATGACCCCGAAGTTCCGGGAATTCAGGCAAGCCGCCGAGGAATCCGCCCGCCGAGAAGGGCGCGGGATCGCGCCAGAACATGCCGAGTGTTAGTAAAGTCGAGTCCATGGCTGGGCATGCAATAAGTCATCGAAGCCAAGGCCGTGGCCTTCCGGGGCTTGGAAGGTCGGCGACCACGGGCCGAGCATTTCGCTGAATGCGTCCGGCTCGAATAAATGGTGGGTTTGCAATCCGCACAGCCCGACGAGGCCGGGGAATTGCAATTCAAGCCGGGCGGCTTCCCATGCGGCGAATGTCTGGCCTAAGGGATGGTCCATGTAACTCGTGAGAACGACCCGTTGGCGGTGTTGGAGCGCGGCCTCTGCTAACAGAAATGGTTCATCGATCACCGGCTTGATGATCATCACTTGCGCTGCGGCGCTCAAGGGCGCGGCTTCGCGGTCGACCGCGAGTTTCAGTCGGGTCTGTTGGTGCAGGGTGGTCCACGCGGATTCGGAATACGGGCACGGGTCTTCCACGAAGTCGATGGCGGCGCGGGTGGCTTCGGCAAGGCCTAGCAGGAATTCGGCCGCCGCATCCGGTTCGAGCGATTCGTTGAAGTCGAGCCGCCATTTCACGGATGGAAACTCCGCCACCATGGCATCGAGAAATTTGGCTTCCGCCGCCGGATCACGGCCGGTTTTGAGTTTGATGGTTGAGAACCCGGCCTCTACGGCGAGGGCGATATCCGAGGCGGTCCCTTTGGCCAGTGTGGCGTGGCTTTCCGGCACTTCCATTTCCTCGAAAAGCGAGTGTTCGAAGGTGCGCGCCACGCGGTCGTATTCGGCGCAGCGGATCGCGCGTTTCACGATGGGCCAGCGGCGCGCGCCCGCCAGATCCGCGAGGCATTTTTCCAATGAGGGATCGCCGAGTTCCGGCCATGGATGGATGCAGGCGAAGCCGCCGTCGATCTGGATGAGCGCGCCCTCGAATTCACGGCGTTTTGAAATCGAGTTGAGAAACCCGTGTGCCCTTAGGCGGTAGCGCGAGATCAGCGGTTTGGATTCGAGAGGAGTCATGGCGTGAAAACCGGATTCAGAAGAGTGTGGCCGCCGCGTGAAACACCACGGCGAAGAGAATCAATTGCACGCCAGCTAAAGCAAGCAAGCGGTTGAATGCCGGGCCGGGCGGCAAGGTGAGCACGCCCCAGATGATTCGCATGCCAATCAACAACACCGGCAGACTCGCCGCCGACAAGATTGGTTGGTTCCAAGCGAACCAAATGAGACCCAAGAAGGCTGCCAGTTTGATTTCCAACCAAATAACCGCCGCTGCCGGTTTTGGCCCGAACCTCACGGCAAGCGTGCGTTTCCCGGTCATGGCGTCCTCGTCGCGATCGCGGAAATTGTTGATGGAAATCAGCACCGCCGAGAGCAAGCCGACCTGCAAACCCAGGAGCAGCGCCTCACGCGGCCAGAGTCCGGTCTGGATGAAAACCGTGCCCGCCACCGCCACCAAACCAAAAAACAGAATGACAAATAATTCGCCCATCCCGCGATAGGCCAGTGGAAATGGCCCGCCGGTGTAACCGTAAGCGAGAAACAACGAGGGAATCCCGATCAGCACGATGGGCCAGCCACGCGCCTGATAGAGAACCACTCCGCAAACCACCGCCATAGCCAGAAAGCCCGCGGCCACCGCCATCACGGTGCCCGGCCGCAGCATGCCTGAAGCCGTGACTCGCACGGGGCCTAGCCGACGCTCGGTATCCGCGCCTTTTTTCGAATCGATGACATCGTTGAAAAAATTAGTCGCGATCTGAATGGCCAGTGCTCCGAGCAAGGTGGAGAGGGCGAGCGAGAGGTCGAAGGAGCCGCTGATTTTCCACGCCAACACGCAGCCCACCCAGACCGGGACGATCGCGGCCGGCAGAGTTTTCGGCCTTGCCGCCAATACGCAGGACTTGAGGGTGAAAACAGTCACGCCCGCAGTGGAAACCAATCTCGCCCGCCAGACGATCCCAAACATCTGCGGATTCTCGTAAAACCCACGCCGGCAGTTTTCGCGGTCTGCGCGAAAAACGGTCCGACTGACAAGCTTGGAGGAAAACCCATTAACCTGGAAGCACATCAGCCGGACCGATTATCGTGTCGCGACATGCTAGGAAAAGCACCTGACGTGCCAATTTTTCGGGGAATGTTTTTTTGGGGACAGCGGAAGAACAACTCGATGCGCCATCGCATCTTGTAAAGCATGGCTACCGTTGATTGCCGGGACGTCCAAGTTGTTGGTAAGGAAGATCAACTCCTTGCCGGTTTCCGCATCGCGGTAACTGACTTTCCGAAGGAGAATGGGAAAGGCCTTCCGTTATTTGGCGAGAGATGGTTTGCCAACATGATCGCTGCACAGGCCGGCGAACCTGTCCACCGGCATCGGGTAATGCCGGGTAAACTGGAGGTTGCTCTTTGCGCGTGTCACAAAGAAGGCTCCTGCATTGGCTATCAGAATAAGCCGCGCGAAGTCCATGTATCCGCGATCCATCAGATAGAAGGCTCCGGCTTCGAAGAAAAGACTGTCGAGTCAGCCCACGTCTTGCTGCCGCGCCCCGGTAATGTCGATGCATGTCGGAATAGGCCCACGCAAGTCGATCTGGGTGTGGACTTTGATGCCCGCCTTGGTTTGCCGAAAGTCGGCCCATGGGAACAGAGTCAGCGACAAGTCGATAGTCGTGGAATCCAGGGCGCAGATCGTATTGTCCAAATCCAAACCGAGGTCCTCTCCGGCATACAGCGGCCTCGCTTTGCGCATCAAACTCTTGGCGAGATCCTCCCAGATGCGCCAGTCTCGGCTCTCGTTGGCGTCGGCGAGAGTCGATTTGGCAACTGGTTCGCGGAAACCAAGATGATAAAGTGTTTCGGGCCTGGCGTTGAGGCAGGTCGAAATATCGCGCAGCCCGTCCCTGGGCGGCATTTGAGCGAAAACCATACAGGTGAGCTGCTGCCGAAATCCAAAATGACTGACAGCGAGTGTGGGCTCGTAACGCTTTACTATGCGGTCGATCGTCTGACGATGAATGAGGTCGAGAACCTGAGAGAGAATAACGCGGCCGGAGTTCATAGCCGGAAATTCTGAAAAATGCCGCCGCGAAGTTCAAATCTGTCATACGGGTTTTTGTTTCTAATGGACTCATTTAAAATGCTTTCTAGAAAATCCAATTCATTTTAACCGGACACTCGTGAGGCTTTTTATAAGTTTTGCCTTGCCTCGCCGATCCACCTTGCGGGCAATGACGATTTGCCTTGGAGCGTGTGCGCGGCTCGGTCAAAAAACACCCATTAATTCCCATCCGATGCCAACTCCGCCCATTCTGGAAGTCAACCAGCTCACCAAATCCTTCGCCGGGGTGCGGGCCTTGGTGGACGCAAAGCTCGTGGTCGAAGCGGGCAAGGTGCACGTCGTCATGGGCGAAAATGGCGCCGGCAAATCCACCCTGATGAAGGTGCTCGCCGGACTGCATACGCCGGATTCCGGGCAGATTTTGGTTCAAGGCGAACCGTTGCACCTCCGCAACCCGCATGACGCGCTGCGCAGGGGCATCGCGATGATCCACCAGGAACTCATGCCCTTCCTCGATCTCAGCGTGGCGGAAAACATCGGCATCGGCCGCGAACCGTGCCGCTGGTTTCCCGGGTGGATCGACCGAGCCGCGATGCACCGCGAGGCGGAAACCTTGCTCGCGCGCCTCGGTGTGCCGATCGATCCGGCTCGCAGGATGGGCGACCTCAGCGTGGCGGAAATGCAGACGGTCGAGATCGTCAAGGCGCTGGGCCACAAGGCTTCCGTGATCATCATGGACGAACCGACCACCGCGCTCTCCGCTCGCGAGGTGACCGCTCTGTTCCAAGTGATCGAGGATTTGAAAAAGGCGGGCGTGGCCATCATCTACATCTCGCACAAGATGGCTGAGATTTTCCGCGTGGCGGACACCATCACCGTGATGCGCGACGGACGCCACATCACCACACGCCCGGCATGGTTGTTAGATGAATCGGAACTCATCCGTCTGATGGTCGGCCGCGACCCGGTCGAACGCGCCATTAAAAAACCGACCCCCGGAGAAACCGCGCTCGAAGTCCGCGATCTCGAATCGTCCGGGAAATTTCATAACATTTCCTTCACCCTCAAGCGGGGTGAAATCCTCGGCATCGCCGGCCTGATGGGCGCGGGCCGCACGGAACTCGCCCATGCGATCTACGGGCTGGAACCGGCGGACTCAGGCGAAATCCGGATCCACGGCAAACCCACGCACATCCCCACACCCGCCGTAGCGCTCGCCGCAGGCATCGCCCTCGTTGGCGAGGACCGCAAACGCCATGGTTTCGTGCCCAAAATGTCGGTCCGCGAAAACCTCACGCTCTCGAGCATGAAGCGGGGGTGGATCCACCAACGCGCCGAGCGTGCCTTGGCCGACGAGCAGATCCGCGCGTTCGACATCAAGGTTTCCAGCCACGACCAGCCGGTGGAAAAACTCAGCGGCGGCAATCAGCAGAAGGTGGTGATCGCCAAAGCTGTTCTAACCAATCCAGACATCCTGATCCTCGACGAACCCACACGCGGCATCGACATCGGCGCCAAAGGCGAGATCCACGCGCTCATCACCCGCCTGGCGCGCTCCGGCATGGCGGTGTTGCTGATCTCCTCCGAACTGCCGGAATTGCTCGCTCTCAGCGACCGCCTGCTGGTCATGCGCGAGGGTGAACTCACCGCCGAGCTCGACCCGCTCCACACAACCGAGGAGGAAATCCTTCGCCACGCCATGCCTGTTTGAAATCACCCGCCATGACCACCAACCAAGCCCAACCGCGATTTTCCAGCATCCTGCAAACTTGGGGCCTGCCCATTGCATTGCTCCTCATCGGCGCGGCGATGTCTTTCGCTCATCCCGCGTTTCTAACAACGACCAATCTGATCAACGTCGCCCGCCAAGTTTCGATCAACGGCATCCTCGCGGTCGGCGTGACCCTGGTTCTCCTAACAGGCGGTGTGGATCTGTCGCTCGGCTCGGTGGTAGCGCTGGCCGGCGTGGTGGCGGCCAGCCTGGCGCAGGCCGGCGCCTATCCGGTGTTCATCGTGGTGGCTGCGGGTGTGGCCGCTGGCGCGTGCTGCGGCGCGATCAACGGCGTGGTGGTCACCCGCGGAAGAGTTCCTTCATTCATTGCCACGCTGGGCATGATGACCGCCGCCCGCGGACTGGCACTGGTGGTTTCCAATGGCCGACCGGTTTCAAACCTCAGCCCGGATTTCACTCGACTCGGTGGAGACCTCGGCAGGCTGCCAATCCCGGTGATCGTGTTCGCCGTGGTTGCGCTGTTAGCATGGGTGGTATTGAAACATTTCCGGCTCGGTAGGCACATTCATGCGGTGGGTGGAAATCCGGAGGCGGCGCGGGCGGCGGGCATCCGCGTCGGAGCCATCGGCATGATCGTTTATACTGCCTGCGGCGCGCTGGCCGGTGTGGCGGGACTCGTCCTTGCGGCCCGCACCACCACCGGCCAACCGAACGCCGGAGTCGGCTACGAACTCGATGCGATCGCCGCGGTGGTCATCGGCGGCACCAGCCTGTCGGGCGGCGTCGGCCGCATCAGCGGCACCATACTCGGCGTGCTGTTGATCGGCGTCATCAACAACGGGCTCGATCTGCTGGCTGTCTCTTCGTATTATCAGGCCATCGTTAAGGGCGTCATCATCATCGGAGCCGTATGGCTCGACCGCAACCGTCAACACTCATGAAAAACCTCACACTCAAATGTCTCATTGGAGTCCTCGCCATTACGTTGCTCGGCGGTTGCCATCGCGATGACCTTGGAACGGACGGCAAAAAGAAAATCGTCATCGGCGTCTCGCTGCTCAACCTGTCGAGCGAGTTCATCGTGATGCTGGATGAATCGATGCAGGCGAAGGCCAAGGAGCTCGGCGTGCGATTGATCGTCAACGACGCGCAGCGCAGCGCCGACCGCCAGATCCAACAGGTCGAGGGCTTCATCGCCCAAGGGGTGGACGCGATCATCCTCAACCCGTGTGAGGTCGATGCGAGTTCGCCCGCCGTTGACAAGGCGCTCGCTGCCGGGATTCCGATCATCAATGTGAACTCCGAAACCCAATCCAAACCCACCGCTTTTGTTGGATCGCATGATGAGGAATCGGCGCGCATCGCCATGGAACACATCGCCACGCTTCTCAAGGGGCAGGGCAACGTGGTGATGATGCAGGGTTTCATGGGGCAGGCCGCGCAATTGAAACGCGACCAAGGCGCGCGCGAAATCCTCGCGAAAAACCCGGGCCTCAAACTTATCGCCAACCAGACTGCCGAGTGGGACCGCGCCAAGGCGATGTCGCTGATGGAAAACTGGATTCAATCCCAAGGTTCGCAGATCAGCGCCGTTTTCGCCCAGAACGATGAAATGGGCATGGGTGCTATGCTCGCGCTCGAACGCGCCAAGCTCAAGGACAAGGTCATTGTCGTGAGCATCGATGCCATCGCCGACGCCCTGCAAGCGGTGAAGGAAAAGCGCCTCGACGCCACCGTCTTCCAAGACGCCCGCGGCCAAGGAGCCACTGCGGTGGAAATCGCCGTGAAAATCGCGCGCAAGGAACCCTACGAAAAAGAAACCTTCATCCCGTTCAAGCTGGTCACTCCGGAGACTGCGGCGGCGCAATGAGCGAGCCTGCGGGCCCTCAATTCACAGTCTTGAGAAACGGTTGAATGGGGTTATAATAATTTGAATCGTCGCCCTCTGACAGGCGCGGATTCCAATATATTCAACCAGTCCCCCCCCTGGAGGCGCTTCTTATTATCGCCATGAAATGGTCTCTGAAAATCGGTCAATTCGCCGGCATCGGCGTTTATCTGCATTGGACATTCTCGCTATTGATCGGCTGGGTATTCATGGTGCATCTCGCGGAGGGGAAAACCCCGCTGCAAGCCTTTGGCGGAGTTGTGTTCGTTTTGGCCTTATTCGCCTGCGTGGTATTGCACGAATTCGGCCACGCCCTTACTGCCAAACGTTTTGGCGTAAGGACTCGTGATATCACCTTGTTGCCGATCGGTGGCGTCGCCCGTCTGGAACGCATCCCGGAAAAACCGATGCAGGAATTCTGGGTGGCGGTGGCAGGACCGGCGGTGAATGTGGTCATCGCCGCGTTAATCTTCATGGTTCTGTTGGTAATGGGCGGAGAAAGCGAAGTCCCGGGCGTACAATGGTTTAAAGACGGCTTTCTGTCGCAGTTGATGTGGCTGAACTTGTTTATCGTCGTGTTCAACCTATTGCCCGCATTCCCGATGGATGGCGGACGGGTGTTGCGTTCGTTGCTCGCGATTCCCTTGGGCCGCCGCCGCGCGACCGTTATAGCGGCGAATATCGGCCAGGTGATGGCCATTTTTTTCGGCATTATAGGATTTTTTATCAATCCGTTTTTGATCTTCATCGCCATCGTCGTTTATCTCGGCGCACAGGCCGAATCGTCCCAAGTGGAAATGCAGTCGGTCTTGGAAGGGTTGCGCGTGCGGGATGGCATGATGACGCGCTTCCAAACCCTCGCCGCGTGGGATCCGCTTAGCAAAGCGGTGGAGGAATTGTTAGCCGGTTCGCAACACGATTTCCCCGTGCTCAATGATGGCTCATTGGTCGGCGTTCTGCGCCGTGACGATCTGGTCAAGGCACTCGCGAACGGCAAACATTCCGCTAACATCGCCGATGTGATGTGTCGCGATTGCGGGACGGTGGACGAGACGGATGAATTGAGCCCCGCATTGGAAGAGATGAGTCGAAACCAACGATTCACCGCGCCCGTCATGCGCGGGGCTGAAATTGTCGGTCTGTTGACCATGGAAAACATCGGCGAGTTGGTCTTGGTAAGCCCTCGCGCTCACTGACACCCTCCAGGGAATCAGCGGAGAACCGCCCGAATCAGATTGGCCAGCACTCGCGAAATCAGGAAAATCACCCCAATCACGAAGCCGGCCGTTAGAGCCAAAGCGACCGCGATGACGCCCAAAAACACCCACAATGGCCACCATCGGCTGTCGAGTTTGCGGATGCGACCCTGCCATTTCCGCCAGTCCTGCCAATCGCCGCGCTGCTGTGCCGGTTCACCAGCTTGCGACTGTTTAACCGCCGGGGCGACTCCGTCGATCTCGACAACTTCGACTTCGATTTCAGTGGCTTGCTGCGACATGTGACAACACAAATTTGGCAGAGATGCCGCGCGACGCAAACGGAATGGGCGGGGATAGAAAATTTTCCGCTGATTGGAAAAAGGCAGGGAGGGATCCGGGAGGCGCGCTCATTAAGCAGGCTGTCGGGGCCGGAACAAAACTAGACAGAGACGGTTCAAAACTAGACAGCGAGACGGAGCAAAACTGGATTTTTGAGGATTTGCTCGGAAGCGACTGGTATTGAGCGGGTTGATGGAAATGCTTACCCAACGTCCGCAG
>CAIXKE010000066.1 GCA_903919975.1 Akkermansiaceae bacterium
CACGCTTTCTCTCGGTCATGCGACTGACACGCTTTCCAGTAGTTCGGCAGTCTCAGTGGATGGAGCCACCGCGGTGCTTGCCATCGCCGGCAATAGCGACACGGTCGGCGCGGTGAGTCTGAAAAACGGTGGATCCATCACCGGTTCGGGCGGCACCCTGACAGGAGCCAGCTACGCAGTGGAATCCGGCAGCGTTTCCGCCAAGCTCGGCGGATCAGGCATCGCCTTGACCAAGTCCACAGCGGGCACCGTCACCCTCTCCGGGGTGAATACCTACACCGGCGCCACTCTCATCACCGGCGGCACGCTGGCATTGGGTGCCAGCGGCACCATTGACAACACCAGCGAAGTGTCCCTGGGCACCGTCGGCACCTTCGATGTCTCCGCGAAGGGCTCCGGCTACACGGTTGGCACCCTTAAGGGTTCCGGCAACGTGACCGGCGCGCTGACAGTGTCCACCACGCTGGCCATCGGCAATTCACCCGGCACCACCAACTTCAGCGGCAACCTCACGCTGGATTCCGCAACCTATGTCTATGAAATGACAAGCGGTGCATCTCCCGTCCTCGGCTCGGCCGATCTTGGAAACGTCACCGGCGTTCTAACCATCAGCGCGGGATCGATTCTCGATCTTGTCGAGCTTGGAACCTACACAGCGGGCAACAAGTTCACCTTGTTCGGATACGGCACCCTCGTCGGCACCTTCGACGGCTTGCTCAATAATGCCACCTTCCTCGACGACCTCTCCAACACTTGGCAAATCACTTACGACGACACGACCGCCGGAGCCAACGGCGGCACCGGAACGAATTTCGTCACCATCACCGCCATCCCCGAACCGAATGCCGCAGCGCTGCTCGGTGGTCTCGGCGTCCTCGTTCTGCTGCGCCGCCGCCGCTGAGGAGCCAGTGCTTCGGTTGCCGCTTCACGGCCCGGTGCTTCAGTGAATCAGTAAGAGCAAAGCGAAAGACCCGGCGCGAAGCGGCTGATTCTTTCTCTCTTACCGAAACACCACGCCAAAGGCCACCGAAACACCGAAGCACCGAAACACCGAAGCACCGAAGCACCGAAGCACCGAAACACCGAATTCCCCGGAGTTAATGGGTTTCCTCCGGGATCCCAAGGTGCCACCGACTGGAGGGTCGGCGGCACCTTCATCGGTCCGCTTGTCACCTCTGGATGCGCAATGAAAAGTCTTCGAAGAAATTGCGGCCCGTATCCCCGCACTGCGATTTTCCTTCAAATGAACAAAACGAAACCAAAAATCACATCAGGATGGCTACTGCCATTGGGCGGCTGGATTATGCTGCAAGGGCTGGCGCTGGCGCAAACCCCATCCACCATCTCACTAACAGCCAATCCGCTCGCATCCCTGCAAGCCCGCATCCTCCAGGCGAAACCTTCCGTCGTTCTCGCCGATGGAAAAATCGCCGCTGACGTCATCGTCGAGGGAAGCTGGAGTGATGGCACTTGGTCTGGCAGCGTGCGCAACACCTCCGGGAAGCCGCAGTTCATTCGCGAGGTCGTCTTGTTTGAACTGGATCACCATCTGCCCGCCGAGACTCCGGTGTATGGCGAATCGTTCCAAATGCTGGCGCAGATCACCGGCAACCTCGCCCAGCCCGAGGATCTCGGTGCCTACCCGGACCGCACACACTACCGGATCCCCGAACCTGATGGCTACCGGACCGCATCGGGCTTGCTCACCATTTCGCCAGCACGCGATGCATCGCTCGCCCTCGCCTTCACCTCCTGCAACAAGTTCGTCGGCCGGATCGGCTTCAATGCAAGCCGTGTGAAAGGCCATCTGGATACCGAAGGGCTCACCCTGGCACCGGGGGCCACATGGAAGTTGGAAAACTTCGGAGTCTTCACCGGGTCTAACCGCGATGAGACGCTTGAGGCGGTGGCGGTGAAAATCCAACAGCATTACCCTCGCCCGTTGCCCGCCAAACCACCCACCGGCTGGTGCTCGTGGTACACGTTCTACGAGGAAGTCACGGTGCCGGACATCGAGCGCAACCTAGCGTTCTCCAAGGAAAACCTCCCGCAACTCCGCTACATCCAGATTGACGATGGCTATCAATCCAAGATGGGCGATTGGCTGGAAACCGGCAAAGCCTTCGGTGGCAACATCCAGAATGTCCTCAAAAAAATCAAGTCCGCCGGTTTCGAGCCCGCGATCTGGGTGGCCCCGTTCATCGCCGAAAAAACCTCCGCCATTTTCCAACAACACCCGGACTGGTTCGTCAAAGACAGCGCTGGCAATCCGCTCGACTCCAGCACCATCGGCTTCGGCGGCTGGAGATGCGCCCCGTGGTATGTGCTCGATGGCACTCACCCGGAAGTCCAAAAGCACCTTGAGCATGTCTTCAAAACCATGCGCGAGGAATGGGGCGTCACCTATTTCAAACTGGACGCCAACTACTGGGGCGCGATCCACGGCGGTGTCCATCACAACCCGGATGCCACCCGTATCGAAGCCTATCGCCAAGGCATGGCCGCCATCCAAAAAGGCGCGGGCACCTCGTTCATCCTCGGCTGCAACGCGCCGATCTGGCCGTCGCTCGGCCTGGTCGATGGCATGAGGACCTCGGGCGATATCAACAATGATTGGAAATCCATCAAAGGCTGCGCCTTGGAAAACCTCTCACGCGCCTGGCAAAATGGCAAACTCTGGTGGAATGATCCCGATTGCATCCTGCTAACCGAAAACACCCAGAAAAACATCAGGCACAACCTGCCCCCCAAGGATCCGACGCTCACGGAAAATGAGTTCAAGCTGCACGCCGCATCCATCCGGGCCAGCGGCGGCATGGTACTCAGCGGCGATGAAATGCCACAGATCCGGGCGAATCGCTTAAAGGTGCTCGAGAAGTTGCTCGCGCCCACCGGCAAGGCCATGCACTTCGCCAGCCCGGGATTTCCGGTAGGCCGGGTCACCCTGAGCCCCCAAATGGAAGAAGTCGCCCTGTTCAATTGGGGCGATACTCCCCTCACCCGGTCCTTTGCAACGGAGGTGGGCTCAACGATCACCGATATCTGGACTGGAAAATCCAGGAAAGCCGAGGGCATCACCACCACCTTTGAAATACCGCCCCGCTCGGCGATTCTGCTAGAAGTCCGGAAATAGGGAATACACCTCAGATTCTCATCATCACCCACCCTTGAAACACTTTTGATAGAAATGACCATGAAAAACAGCAACCTGCGCTCCACCCTGGCCTCGATACTCACTTTGAGCGCCGCTTCATCACTTGCTCTTCACGCCGCGGATTCGATGGATAAGATGTGGGGCGATTCCACCACCAAGGATGGCGTCGAATCCAGCGAACGCGCCGCGCTGCTGCGGGATGGCAACTATGGCATGTTCATCCACTGGGGCCTCTATTCCAACCTTGGCGGGCAATGGAAGGATCAAACGTTCTATGGCATCGGCGAATGGATCAAGCGGCAGATGAAGATCTCCGATGAGGAATACATGGGACAGGCCAAGGATTTTAATCCAAGTGAGTTCGACGCCAAGGAAATCGTCCGCATCGCCAAGGAAGCCGGCATGAAGTACATCGTGATCACCTCGAAACACCACGAGGGCTTCGCCATGTTCAAGTCCGCGCACGCATTCAACATCGTGGATGCCACGCCATTCCAACGCGACCCGATGAAGGAACTCTCCGTCGCCTGCCGCGAGGCGGGACTCGGCTTCGGTTTCTATTACTCGCACTTCCAAGACTGGACCTCACCCGGCGCCGAGGGCGGCCCGAAGACCAACCCGGATGGCTCGCCCGCCACGTTTGATAAATATTTTCGTGATAAATGTTATCCGCAGGTGGATGAGATTTGTTCGAACTATGGACCGCTCGCATTCATCTGGTTCGACACGCCAGGCAGCATGCCGAAGGAGAACATCGTGGCCTTGGAGGAACTCGTCCGCAAAAAACAACCGAATGCCATGCTCAACTCGCGCATCGGCCAAGGCCTCGGCGACTATGAGAGCCTCGGCGACATGGAAGTGCCGCGCCGCAACCACCAGGGACTATGGGAAACCCCGGACACCACCAATGACTCATGGTCCTATGCCTGGTATGACCAGAACTGGAAGACACCCAAGGAAATCCTTCACCGCCTTGTTGCCACGGTCGGCCGTGGCGGCACTTATCTCCTCAACGTCGGCCCGGATGGCACAGGCCGCATTCCCGCCCCCGCCGCACGCTATCTGGCCGAAGCCGGGCAATGGGTAAAACAACATCCCGGCGCGGTCTATGGTGCCAGCGCCTCGCCATGGGGCGTCGCCCAGCCATGGGGGGACATCACCAGAACCGGCAACACCTTGAATGCGGTGGTCTTCGATTGGCCTGCTGATCGCAAAATCCATCTCTCCGGCTTGGTTGGAAAAATCGACAGCGTCACCCTGCACCAGCAAAATGGCAACCGGCTCCCGCTACCCGCTTCCAAATCCGGATCCTGGACGGTGATCGATGCCACCGCCGCCGATGCTGCGACCGTTGCCTCGTTGGCAGGCCTGATCGAAATCAAGCTCGCCTCCCCCGCCAAGGTGGATCCAACGCCCGGCATCCATCCTAACATCCCGACCATGCTCTACGGCGAGTTCGCGTCCGCCCGCAACGCCGAATCGAAAGTCATCAACTGGATGGAGAAATTCGGCGAATGGAAATTCGCCCATCAGATCAGCGAATGGAAGTCCGGTGGCGTGGCCGAATGGAATGTCGATGTCGCCGCCGCTGGGGATTATTTTGTGGAGCTCACCTACAAGGGTACCGAGCGCCCGGTATGGGCCGTCACCACCTCGGAAGGCACCAAGATCCAAAACCAGCAGGTCGCCAGCCCGGTTTACAAAGCCTATCCCACAGGCATCCTCCGCTTTGCCAAGCCCGGCAAACACACGGTGAGCGTCTCGCTGGTCGCAGGTGACCCGAAAACATCCAGTCTCCAGGCCATCCGCTTTTCACCCGTCGGCGAGTCCACAGGAGAATCCAATTCAAACATCAGTCTCTCGTTAGATGGGAAATAGCATCCACTCTTTCAAAACGGCCGCACTTGCGCTGATAGGCACTGCCCATCTCATGGCACAAGACTCCCTGCCGCCGTTAGACGGTCGCCCGGCACCCACCAACCTCGCCGAAATGTGGCAGGGCTTCGACCCCTTGCGCGATCCCATCGAAACCGAAATCGTCCGGGAATGGAAGGAGGGCGAGGCGACCTATCGCTACGTGGTCTTTACGATCGGCACATTCAAGGGCCAGAAATCCCGCGTGGCAGCGTTTTACGGTTTTCCGAAAAGCGACAAGAAGCTGCCCGGGATTGTCCAACTGCACGGAGGCGGTCAGCGGGCGTCCACTTCCAGTGTGCGAAGTGCGGTAAAATACGGCTACGCGGGTCTATCGGTCAATTGGGGCGGACGCGTGATGGAAGGCGCCAAACAGGGTGATCGCAATACCGACTACAATGCCATCACCATGGGATTTAAATCCTTCAACTACGATAAGAACAAAGCACTGGATCCGGGAGACTCCCCCCGTAATAGCGGTTGGTTCATGGCGGTATTGGTGGCGCGTCGGGCGATTACATTTCTCCAGCAGCAACCGGAAGTGGAGCCCGGCATCATTGGCGTGACGGGACATTCCATGGGAGGCAAGATCACCACGGATCTTGCAGGTATTGACAAGCGAGTAACGGCGGCGGTCCCGTCCTGCGGTAGCAGTGGCACTCTGACTTATGGTGGCAAGATATGGAATATCCCCGGTTCAATCGGCAAAACGAAACAGTCCGCAATCATTGGTGAAAAAACCTTTGAGTCTCAGGCCTACTTGCCGACTCTGACTTGTCCGGTTTTGCATTTGAATCCAACGAATGACTACAACAGCCCCATAGATATTCTTACCGAGAACTGGGAAAAAGCCGCCAGCAAAAATGTTTCTTTTTCCAATGCTCCGCACATGTGCCATCTGCATCTGCCGGAAAATGAGGTGTGCACATGGCTTTGGTTTGACCATTGGCTGCGCCATGAATTCAAAATGCCGGAAAACCCGGAGATCCGTGTGAATTTCAAGTCTGGCGACGGCATCCCCCGCGTGATCGTCAAGCCTGACGTTTCACGGAAAATCAAAGCGGTGGACATCTATTACTCCACCGAGCCACACATCATTACGAGATTCTGGCGTGACGGGGAGGCCAAGGCCAACGGCGACTCCTTTCAGGCCGTCTGCCCGATCCTTGGTTTAGACAAACCCTTTTACGCTTTCGCCAATATCACTTATGAATTGGAGGAGCCATTCAAGACGAAATACGGGATCGACCACTATGTGATCACATCCAAGGAGCTGATCATCCTGCCCGACGAGTTGGCCAAATCCGGAGCCAGGGCGACGGATCAGCGGAGTAAGCTGATCGAGGATTTCTCCCGTGGCTGGCATGACTGGTATGGACGCTGGGACGAGAGCGGCGGATCGATGACGACTTATAAAATCAAGGATCCAAAATGGCATGGAGGAGACGGGGATCTCTTTTGCATGGAAGTCAAATCGCTGCGGGATACGAAGATTGATCTAACCTTCAGTTACAACAGGTGGAACTGTTTTATGGGCGGTAATGAGCCAAAGGCCAAACCCGGAAACTACAACGTGATCAAAGAGATCAAGGGTAGTCCGGAATGGCAAAAAGTATCCGTTAGTCTTGACGAGCTATACACCGAATCCAAGGGCCTCCAGATGCCCCCTGCCAACCAGTGGCAGTATATTGCCGATGTCAATGTGAATGCAAAGATTGATAAAATCCGTAAAATCTATTGGGAGAAAAACACAGGGCTAATTCCCCCATCCCCACCTAGGGCCCCTGCCAAGCCCGGCTCGAAAAGGCCCGCGATGCCAAAAGATGATCTGCCGGAACTCTCCGGACAAAGTGAAGAGTTCAAGGAGGCTGTGCGAAAATCCCTGGAGGAAGAGAAGAACCAGAATAAAACCCAAGAAAAATGAAATTTTCGCACTTTCTCACAGGTACCGTGAAGACCCATCGATTCAAAAGCTTACACCGATTCCGGTTCCGCATTCCTTATACCTTCGGTCTCTGGATTTTGCTGTGTTCCATCACCACGGTAACAGCCAAGGATTTCTTCTTACACGACGGAGACCGGGTGGTGTTCCTCGGCGACAGCATCACCGAGCAGCGAATGTACACCAACTTCATCGAGGCTTATGCCTTAACGCGCCACCCCCAATGGCAGCTCACCTTCCGCAACGCGGGCTGGGCCGGCGACACCGCCTTTTTCCGTTCCCGCTGCCATCCCGACGGGAGCCGGGTGGTGGGCGTGGAGGAAAAAGACCAGGCACCCATGATTGATAAGATGATCCGGCGCAGCCTCGGCCGTGATGTCTTGGCGCTCAAACCGACGATTGTGACCATCGATTTTGGAATGAACGATGTGGGTGTTAGCCCGACCGCTGACGCCTACAACGCCTATGTCCGCTGCCTCACCCGAATGGTCACCGTGCTTCAGGAAAACGGCGCCCGCACCGCCTTGTTGACCCCCCAACCGGTGGAAAACAAACGGCCGGATCCCGAGCGCGATGAAAAAAACCTCGCGCTGCGCCAATTCTCCGACGGACTCAAGGAGGTTGCCGCCAAAACTGGGGTGCCCTATGTCGATCAATTCAATCCGTACCTGCAAATCCTTCGGCGCGAACGGACCACAAACCCCGACAAATTCATCGGCGGGGGCCGGGATGGCGTTCACCCCGGTGCCATCGGCCATACCCTCATGGCTTGGGCGATTCTCAAAGAGCTTGGGGCCACGCCCTTGGTTTCGCGGGCACATTTTAACTACCAGTCCAACACCGTAGTCGCGGCCGAGGCCTGTAAAATTGAGCATCTCAAGATAACTGATGGCAGTCTCGCGTTTGACCGCCTAGACGAGGCCTTGCCCATGCCCATCCACCCGAATGCCGAGCCGGCCCTGAAGCTCGCGCCGGTGATGGAGGAACTGAATCAATATGGCCTGCAGATCATCGGTCTGCCACCGGGTAACTATCAATTGAGCATCGACGGTGTCCCGGTGGTCACAATGACTGCGGCAGAATGGGCGAAAGGCTGTAATTTAGCCTCCTCAGCCGGACCGATCACCCAACAAGGACTGGAATTATTAAAAGAAATCGGCGTCAAAAACGACATCTACTTCAAGCGCTGGCGTAATGTCCAGCTCTCGCAAAAAAACGAGTGGGTGCCAGCACCCGATGTGGAAACTCGCCGCGCCGCCGAATTGGCTCGGCTTGACCAACAGATTGCCGAGTCCGAAGCGAAGATCAATCAGCTGCGCAAACCGCGTTCGCACCGCTTTGAATTGAAAGCTCTCCTTCCTTAAAATAGTATGCGAACCAATTCATTAACCGCCCTTCTCGCCGCAGTGTTAAGCATTTCCGCCATACTAGCGGTCCGCGCACAACCGCCCGCGCCGACGCCGACCGCCGCGTCTCTCCCCCTGCCCTTGTGGCCCACCGGTAAAATGCCCGGCAAGGGCGCCAAGGAGGGTGCGGTGGAGCATGCCATGACCTCGCGGGGTGACAACGTGACGCGCCTGACCGACATCACCGAGCCGTCGCTCACGGTGTTCAAAGCGCCCGGCACCAGCAAACCGACCCCGGCGGTGATCATCAGCCCCGGCGGGGCTTATGGTCTCTTGTGTTTTGATAAAGAAGGCACCGAGATTGCCGCCTGGCTCAACTCGATTGGCATCACTGGCATCGTGCTAAAATACCGTGTGCCGAATAATATGGATGGGGCCTTCCAGGACATCCAACGGGCCATCCGGTTGGTGAGGCAGAATGCCGGCGACTGGGCCATTGATCCGAACCGCGTGGGGGTGATCGGGTTTTCGGCCGGCGGCCACCTCAGTGCCCGGTTAAGCACTAATTACGATAAGTCCACCTATGCATCCATTGATGCAGCAGACACTCAACCTCTGCGGCCCGACTTCACGATCTTATTGTATCCGGCGTATCTTTCGCAGGGTGGCGTGGCACTCACTAAAGAAATGCGGGTGAATGCCAAAACCCCGCCGACTTTCCTCGCCCACACCGAAGACGATAAATCGTTCGTTCCCGGGTCCAAGTTATACCATGCCGCGCTGGAGGCCGCCCAGGTTCCGAACGAGTTTTTTTTCCGTGAAACCGGTGGCCACGGTTTCGCCCTGCGCTCTAAAGCTGAAATCAACCAGTGGCCGCAAAAGTGCAAGGAGTGGCTGATTAGACAGAGAATACTATAATTCTAAGACGAAAACCGCCGCTACCCTATTATGAAAGTATTCCGTATTACCTCCCTCATCCGTTCGTTTCGGTGCGCTTCGCACACCGACTCTGATGCCAAACCCATGGCCAGCACCGGGCTCGGCTTGCTCCTAGCGCTGCTAACCCTATTGCCCGCAGTCAATGCGGCAGAACCGGTAGCACCGCCCGCCCCGTTTGGGCCCGCACCGCTGCTCACCGAATTTGCCAAGACCGCGCAGATTACCTTTGTGGACATCGGCGCGAAGACGCTCGCCCCCGACGGCACGATGCCCCGGGAGATCGCGGGAGATTACTGTCACCCGACCGAAAAAGGATATCAAATTTGGGCTGACGCGATCCAACCGTTGATCGCGGGGCCTGGTTTTCCCGGATTTTAATATTATATATATAAAATTTAGGTGTCTGCGTTTATTCCTGAAATCTGTGGTTCAAATTCAGTAATTCCAGTTTAAAAAACCAGTCCGCAAATCGGCTACTTTCAAATCTATAAATGAAACTGTATGCTCTTTTACTCGCGTTACTCACCACTTTGGGCGCTCCCACCCTCTTCGCGGAAGGCCCGACGGAAATCACTTCCGGACAGATGTCGCTGAAATTCACTGCCGAAGGAAAACCCAAATCCTTCAAGGTTGGAGACAAAGAGCTTCTTGACGAGCGGAACCCCGGCGACGGCTTTGAAATTCAAGGCTTCGCTTATAGTTTTGGGAGTCCCTCGGCCCTACGCATCAAGGATTTGAGTTATGATGGCAATGCATTGGTAGCGAGTATTGGCGCCAATCTACGGGTCACCTTGGAGGTCAAAAAATCCGACCGCTATATCGCCTTTATGATTAGTCGGGTCGAGGGGCTTCCACTTAAAAATCGGCTGGGGCTTCGGTTTAATATGAACGTCGCCGACACGGTGAAGTCATTGCCCCTGGATGCGGCCACCCAGACTTCGCCTAGGGGTTGCGATATCCGCTGGCCCTGGTTGTGGATGCGTTCCGACACCGTTCCTATGGGTAGCTTCGCCCTTTATGATTCCGCAACGGAACAAGACGCCGCTGCTTTATTTCTGCATATTTGTCAGACAGAAAACCTCGCCAAGTCTGCCGACCTCAAGGGTGAGTGGACTTGGGAGTCGGCCAGGCGTTTTTTTGCCGCCCGCCAGGCCCAGTGGGCGGACTCCAATCTGGCCGAATTAAAAGCGGCATCCAGCCCTTCAACCGGACCGGCCGCTGAAATCATATCGAAAAAAATCCAATTGAAGTTTTCCCCCGCCGGCAAACCGGTCTCCTTCATAATCAACGGCAGCGAGTCAATTAACGCCAAGGATCCGGGTGCCGGCTTCGAGCTCTGTGGTTACGATTATGCCGAAGGCAAGCGGTTAAGCTTCCCCCTCAACCACCTACATTATGATGGAAAAAAGCTGACGGCATCGAATGGCCGCAAGGCCAAGGTTGTCTTTGATCTCGCCGCCACCGATCGCTATCTCACGTTCAAAATAAAAAGTCTGGAGGGGATTTCGAAGGAGAGCCGTCTCTGGCTTCAATTCCGTATGAACACCTCGGCGAAAACCAAGGCTTTGGCCCTCGACTATATGTGCGGGGTAGCCAAGCAGGGCAACTCAATCGCGATTAACTGGAACTGGCTTTGGGATGACTCGGCCGGTAATCCGCTGGGCGGCTTTGCCCTCTATGCACCGACTAGTGGGGCGGACGAGGACGAGACCCTACTTCATCTTTGGGCGAACGCAGGTCTGCCTCACCCCAAAATCAAAGGAGCGTGGAACCTCGAAACCGCCAGAAAATGGCTGGCCGACTGGCAGTCCCAATTTGCCGATGTGAGCAAAATGGTGATTTCCGCCAAAACCAATGCCGAGCTCTATGCGCTGGCCGACTATGCAAGCACGATGGACATTAAGCGCCTCTATATGCACACCGATACCTGGCGGGGTGAATACTGGCCGAATAAATACAGCTTTCTCCATCTCAACCCAGCTACCTTCCCAAATGGCGAGGAAGATTTCCAGAAGTTCGCCCGCTATGCCCGCTCCAAGGGACTGGGGCTGACGATCCACGATGTGAGCTGTTCCATCGGTAATCATGATCCCGATTATATCGCGGCAAAAATTGATCCCCGTCTCGCCAAATGGGTTCAAGGCACCTTGGCCCAGGCCGCTTCCGAGACCGACAAAACAATTTATTTCAAACCAAATCCGGGCGAGGAAATGGTGCTCACTGCCGACCGGAATGTGACCGGCCCTTCGCAGACCAGCCCCCAGAATAACATCAATACGATATGTATCGATAACGAATTAATCGAGGTCGGCCAGTTTACAGACACGGACAAGGAAATATGGATCCTCAAAAACTGCCGCCGGGGGCATCTGAAATCAACTCCCGAATCGCATGCGATCAAGGCCCCGCTCACCGGCCTGATTCGGCCCTATGGGCAGGTCTTTACCGCCAACAATGACACCACCTTGGTAGAAGAACTCGGTCGCCGCATGGCTGAATTCTACAACCGTAATAACATCGTTCACTGCATTCAGGATAGCGCCGAATCACACACGGTGAATCATCCCTGGGGCTACGCCAAGTTTGCGCAAGCGGTCTATACGAACTTAGATCATCCCACGACTAGTAATAATTCCGGCGGAACACCAATGCCGTGCCATTTTGAATATAAATTTAACAGTTCCAAAAAGGCCATGCGAACCAGTGCCGACTCCGATGACTCGATTCCGGACTCCCGCGATGAACCCGCATCACTGACGCTCACCGAAAGAAATGGACTGACCATTCCGCTGATGGTTGCACGCAATGGACGACCTGCAACTTCGCCTTATGAGCTATTTTCGCTCGTCGGCAAGCCCGTTGCAGCCGGATTAAGAAGTATTGGGCTATATAAACCTGAGCCGATGTTTGGGGTTACCTTGGAAACGCTCCAAAATCAGGGTCTGGCTGCCTACGCCACTGAGGTGGTCAGCACTTGGAAACAAGTGGGGCCGCTCCTGACTGAAGTGCAGCGCAAAGCGATTCTATCCAGCTCGGATCAGGTCATTTTTCGTGCCGCCAAAGAAAAGGGCCAGTTGAGCATTACCCCGCTGCGGATGCTCTCTCGGCCGGGGATCGATATCGATTGGAGGGAAGGTTCCGAATTTGGGCCGATCGTACCCCGCCAATATGTAAAAACCGGCGACAGCCTTGAAGTTGAAAATCCTTATCCCGAACAAGAGCCGGAATTTATTATTCGAGTGATGAACGCCTTCGACGTTTCTCCTAACGCCGCATTAAGGAATTTCGGACAAACCGTCTCCCGAAACAAGGACGGCCAAGCGATTGATAGCTATAATATTGGCGCCGGAATCGACGCAATCGAGGGTGGGAGAACCGCGGTGAAAACACCCATATCGCACACAATTGATATCCAGCCTCTGGCCGAAAAAATCAAAAACAAAGGCGATCATACGTTCATTCAGGAAGGTAATGCGATCAGGATACAATTTAAAAACAAGCGGAATGAAGCCGTTACCAACACCGAAAAGCTCCCCAATTGGACTTGCGCGTCGGACATGACCCAAGCCCGCGGTATTGGGCTCACGGTGAACGGCGACGGTAGCGGTGCGGTGCTGATCATTCAGCCCAACAGCCGAGGGCGGCGCGACTATATCGTTCCGCTGGATTTCAAGGGGGAACGCAACATAATCATTCCCTGTGGTGAAGCCGCCTGGGCCGATGTTCGCTGGGGTTGGAAAATGGAGACGAAAGGAAGTCAATATGGAGAACTTAAAAAGGTGTCCATGGCGATTGGAAAAGTCCCACCTAAAACCCATGTGGATATTAAAATCAGCAATTTGAGGGTTCTCCCGGAAATTCCCACTGAAGTAACTAATCCGACTGTCAACATAAGCTCAGGGTCCATGCAAATCACTGGGAAAGTTTCCAGTGATTCCTACCTCTGGTTTCAAGGCGGCGATACAGTCGGTGTTTATGATTTGAATTGGAAAAAAATATCGGATCTAGCTGTTAAAAAACAAAAATTCATTGCCCCAAAAGGACTCGTGAAACTTTCAATGGAATATAAGGATATTAAACCCGCACCCTGGCTGGAGTGGCAATTCTTTGTCAAAGACAACCCGATGATTCTTGAAGCAAAGAAATAAAAAACAAATCAAAACCGATAGAACTGCCTGTGGAGATTCCAACCATCAACATCCCTGAAAAGCCTATATATAAAAACCCATGATCACCCGTCCCCGAATCACTTTGTTAATGACGCTGTTTCTAACGGCATTCCTTCAGGCGAAGGAATCCGCACCCGCATCCCCACCCTCGCTAGGCGCGATTGTCCTGCCCCTATGGCCCGAGGCAAAAATGCCGGGAGTCGGCGCAAAAGAACCGGAAAAGGTGCTCCCAGCCAGAGGCGATGGCACGACCCGGATTACCAATATCTCCGAACCGACCCTCACGCTCTATAAAGCCCCTGGAACGCCAAAACCCACCGGCGCGGTCATTTTCTGCCCAGGCGGCGGCTATGGCATCTTGGCCATGGATCCTGAAATGCCCACATGGCTTAATTCACTGGGCATCACCGTGGTCGTCCTCAATTACCGCGTGCCCGGTAACATGGGCGGGGCGTTTCAGGATATTCAGCGCGCCATGCGACTGATCAGGAACTACGCAACCGAATGGAATATCTCCCCGCAGCGCATCGGGGTGATGGGCATTTCGGCAGGCGGCCACCTCTGTGCCCGCTTGAGCACCAACTGGAATAAATCCACTTACTTAAAGCTGGATCAGGTGGATGAAGCCACCCTCCGACCGGACTTCACCATCCTGCTTGTCCCCGCCTACCTCTCCCAAGTCGCGGGAAAAGTCTCCAAGGATATTCCGGTCAACGCCCAGACGCCGCCTACCTTTACGCTGCATGCAGAAGACGATAAGACCTTCGTGCGTGGCACCAAATTGTACCACACCGCCTTGGACGCCGCCCAAGTGAAGAACGAGTTTTTCAACCCCGACGTCGGCGGCCATAGCTGCCCGCCCAATTCCAAAGAGGAAATCGGTCAATGGACGAAAAAGTGCCAGCAATGGCTGATCAAGTTTGGTATCATATGAAATGATGATAGGCAGATCCGGAGAAATGCGTCAGATTGTGTTCGGTATTGGTTCAACTCACTTTTTATACGCCAATCCGCCGGCCCGCAGCTTTTCCTAATAAGTCATCACCTCGCAATCCGACACCCCGCTCTTGAAGACGATTTGTAGCTTTTTTGACAATTTGAAACGATCCTGATCTTGAATCCATGTCGCTGAAAGCACATCCATTTCCACACCCTAAGGGCTTTGCCTTGGTCGTCACGCTCTCGCTTATGATCTTGCTGTCGGTCATCGCCGTGGGCTTGTTGTCGCTTTCGAGCATCTCGCTGCGCGCCTCCACCCAAGGTCAGGCCATGGCAGTGGCGCAAGCAAACGCCAAACTCGCCATGATGCTGGCTTTGGGCGAACTACAAAAGAACGCTGGCCCCGACCAGCGCATCACCGCACGGGGAGATATTCTCGCCACCAACACCACCAACCCCCATTGGACCGGCGTTTGGAAAACCGGTACGAACCCGCTGGATGTCGGGGCACAACCCCAACGGACCACCAGTCTCGGTGCCAGCAACCCCACCGACACACAGAAAAGCACCAATGCCGTCTGGCTGGTCTCTGGCACCGCGCCCGACCCGCTGACCTTCAGCGGCACCACGACGGGTACCAATCCCACCGCTGTTGCCCTGGCGAAGAAGCTCGGTGCTGATTCGACAACCGTGATGGCGCCACTCGTGCCTATGCAATCCTCCAACGCCGGTCGCGGAGCCTATGCATACTGGGTTTCTGACGAGGGAGTGAAAGCCAAGGTGAATATCAAAGACCCTACGCTCAATGGCGACAGCAATGCGGTCGATCCCATCACCTCACTCGCCAAAAACCAACTCCACTTCGCAGCGCCGCAGGCAATGGCGGCACACAAGATCCTCCCCGACACCCTGGCCACAGACTTTAGGCAAGCCGCCAAAGTGGAGCAAGTTCTCACCCCCCAATCTCTGCCGCTGCTGCCGGCAGCCGCGCCCAGCGGCTATGTGAGCAACCGTTACCTCGCCGATGTCACCACCTACAGTTACGGAGTGCTGGCCGATGTGCGCAACGGCGGCCTGCGCAAGGACCTCACCGCCGCCTTTGAGGATACCGGGGCCACCGCCGCAACAAATTACGCCAAGCTCAATCCCAATAGCACCGCGAATGTTTATACAACCAGTGTGGATGGAATTCCCGCCATCACGCCGACGAATCCGATGTTTACCGGGCTGCGCTGGTTAAATCTTTATTATTATTATAACCTCTATAAGGCCACCCTGCCGACCGTCAGCAATATGGGCGGGCTGACCACCCCAGCCCTTGCGGTCCGCCCAACCGGTATCGGCGACCCCAATCCCGCCACCAACCCGCGCCCCTACGCCGCCTCGATGCACGCCTTGGGGTGGAAGGAATCTAATTCTCCCGTCTTTGCGGCGCTCACCCCCGTTTGCCTGGGGCTGCGCTGGGATGTCGCCTTATCCACGCGAAATAGCGGAGTCGGCTATGTGCCGCGTTTGCATTACTACCCGCAGGTTGTTCTTTATAATCCCTTCACCATCGCCATTAAAAGCAGTAGTTTTTGCCTTAAGCGGTCGTTGCTGGCTTTGTTTGACAAATCAACATATTCAAGTCGGGATTTCGTTGAGCTGCAAATCGGGAGTGTGACCTATTCGGCCGCCATGAACCAAGCGAGCACGGGGTGGATTATGCTCCAAACCAAGATCAGTGAATCCAGCGATTTCGCCCCGGGGGAAATTCGCGTCTATGGACTGTCGCCGGAAACCACGAAAGACACGACACCAGCAGTACCTGGACTATATAGGAACTTTAGTAACAGTATCTCGACCGCCAGCGGGTCCTTTAATGCAACGGGTGGTGGGCTGGTCTGCAAAGATTATAACCCGGAATCGGGTAATGTCACCGATATGTTAAGGGTGATCAATTATGCCCCATACTCTCTCTCGTCGGGGACGGGGGGGGATTATGTCGAAATCCCGCCTCAACCCGACGGGCCAGTGACCGTCTCGCTGTCCAAATACGTCATGGGTGGGGTTTATAATGGGAGGTCGTATATTAAGTGCGGCCTCATTTGGCCAAATGCGAGCAGTGGTGATCAGCGTCTTATGGAGGTGGGACAACCTGGCTCTTATGACACCGGCTCGGCAACCCTAGCGGGAGGCAAGCCATTCCCCGCCGTGACGCCCTACACCACTACGCTGTCCAATTTGGATATCGCCAACGGCCACCCCATATTGCTCTGGAGTATTTATTTCCGCACCAAGGGCCTGAAAGGGGAGTCCTCAGGCTATACCAATTGTAAGGCGCATCTTCCGATCTTCATGGGCAACACTGAGGCGTTTAATGCCCAGAACGACAAGTTCTTCGCGCAATGCTGGGCCGAGTTGTATGTGCGCGATAGCAGCACCCAGTGGCAGCGCTACGATTTCACGAATCTTTTTGATATGAATCTCGGTGAGTCTCCCGCTAACCCTGAAATCAAAACCACGAGCTGGGGAAATCGGAGCACCGGGGTGGACGTGCCCGCGAACGTCGTTGGTTCGCCGGCGTCCTCGGTCGTACTTGCCGATGTGCCGATCCAACCCTTGGTTTCGCTCGGCCAGTTTATGCACATGCGGCCATTTTATGCACAGTCGGTCGTTAATATCGGTTATGCGAACATGGGGTTTGGAACGATGTTCACCGGCGGCTCCTACGCTAACCCCAGTGTGAAGCTGGATACGACGGTCTATGATTCCGGCTCCGCGAACGGTTACCAGGTCTCCAAGAGTTACCTTTTTTGCGACCACAGCTTTCTAGCCAACCAGGCGCTGTTCGATACTTATTATTTCTCCACGGTGCCCCCGGCCAGCTTGCCCACGGCCAATTCAAGCTCTCCCAATGCACCCGATCCTATTTTACCGGTGCGCGCCTCGGTTTATCCCGAGAATTGGGTGGCTTTTAACGCCGCCAATCCGGCGGAAGGCGCATTGAAGGACTCAAGCATACCGTTCCTGAACTCGCGCATGGTTCCCTATCATGGAAACGGAACCGCCCCGACGATGGCCGACTTGCGCGATATGGATAAAGCGGCCGCCAACCTGCTGCTCAACGGGGCCTTTAACATCAACTCCACCTCGATCGACGCGTGGCGCACCTTGCTCTCCAGTTTGTCGGGCAATGACCTCAGTCTGTGGAACGCGAGCACCCAGTCGGAGGTCACCTTCAAGAGCAGCGACTTACAGAATCCAATCCCACGATTCTGGACGGCGACCGGCAATGCCAATCTAAACTCTGCCTGGTGCGGCGTGCGGGCGCTCTCCGACGCCGAAATCACCGAATTAGCCACCAAAATTGTAGCTCAGGTGAAACTACGCGGACCGTTCCTCTCCATGGCCGATTTCTTAAATCGTCGACTCGGTGACACCGCCAGCGCCTTGACGCTAACCGGGGCCCTGCAAGCGGCCATCCATAACACCTCCCCCGACATCAATGCCGTGGTCAAGGCGGCCGGGGAACAAGTGAGTGTGCCCAATGTTGCGCTGCCCTATTCGGCCACACCGATTGCCGCGAATATGCAATACGCCAACCTCACCCCCTGGAACACCGCCACGGGCATCCCGGGTTATTTGATGCAACAAGACCTGGTGCAGGCGTTTTCCCCGGTGATGGCCGCGCGCTCCGATACCTTTGTCATCCGCACCTGCGGCCAGGCGCTCAACCCGACCACCCTCAAGGTCGAGGCCACGGCCTACGTCGAGGCGGTGGTCCAGCGGGTCCCCGACTACATAGAAGCCGATAACGCGACTAGCGCGTTGGGTGCGGCGACGCCTCTCGCCAGTCTTACGAGTAGTTCGATTAATCAAAAATTCGGCCGCCGCTTCAAGATCATCTCCTTTCGCTGGCTTGCCCCCCAGGAAATCTAATTCACCCGCATGAACTCTATCCGACTCATTTGCCTGTGCGTTTTCCTTGGTGGGATGTCCGGCGCGTTGCACGCGGCCGAGGCGTCCGGGCAACTGTCCTTTAGGACCCTGGGCGTGGATGACGTGGCTGACGATATCTACTACACCTCTGGGGGAAAAGACACGCTGGTGACGGTTAACCCGCAGTGCCGCTCGCCTTACTACCCATATACGGGCACCCTCACCAAACTGGTTTTTTTCCGATGGATCGCCGGGCCCGACGGGGAAAAAATCAAGCAGCCGGTGGCGACGGCGAACGTGTCCGCTTTGGGCAAACGGCCGATCCTGATCTTCATCGCGGACCCCCAGAACCCCGATGCCTATCGGGTGCTGGGGTTCGCAGATTCGGTCAAGGACATACCGCCGGGCGGCTATCGGTTTTTAAATTTAACCAAGCAGCAAGTCGGGGTGGTATTAGAGAAGGAAAAGCTGCTGATTCCCCCCGCCGGCGAGGGCATACTGGTGAGCAAACCCAGCGCCGGTGAGACCTCCTGCCAGGTGGTGGTTTACGGCATCATCGACCAGGTGCCAAGGGCTGTTTACAGCAGTATCTGGACCTGGAATGAGAAACGGCGGAGCATGGTCATTGTCGTGCCGGCCCCCTCGCGCTCGTCTGGCGTTGCCGTGCGCTGCCTGCCCGAAAATGTCAGCAATATCCCGGCCCAGTGACCAACTCGCTACGAAAAATCCTCTAAATCAACACATGAAACTGAACGTTCGCGGCGCTGCGGTGGCTGCCATTCTCGCCATAATTGGAACCACCCGCCTCGCGGCGGAAACCCTACCTCCGCTCAAGGATGGCAAGGTCCCGCAGAATCTCGACGAATTGTGGGGCAATTATGACCCCAGGAAAGAGCCTCTCGAAACCGAAGTCCTCAAGGAATGGGAACAGGATGGCGTGGTCGCGCGGCTGGTTCGCTACCAAGTGGGCACGTTCAAAGACACCGCCTCGAAGGTCGCTGGCATCTTCTGTTTTCCCAAAGACGGCACCAAGCTGCCAGGCCTGCTCCATTTGCACGGCGGCGGCCAATCGGCCAGCCTCGACGGGCCGATGGCCGACGCCAAAAACGGCTATGCCAGCCTCTCGCTCAACTGGGGCGGCAACAAGATCCCCGTTCCGAAATCCGTCACCGCCAGTGGAACATGGGACGGCCTGCAGACCGACTGGGGGAAGCTCGACGCCACTCATCCGCCGCAACGCAACAAGGTTAACCATTTTCCCGGCGGATTCACGCCGGACGACTTCACCCTCGATGCCGTCGAGTCACCCCGCAACTCTAACTGGTTCATCGTTTTGATCGCCGCCCGCCGGGGTCTGACATTTTTACAGCAACAGCCCGAAGTCGATCCAACCCGTTTAGGCGTATACGGTCACTCAATGGGCGGTAAACTCACCACCAATCTTGCCGGCATCGACCGCCGCGTCAAAGCAGCTGTGCCATCCTGCGGCGGTTGCGGCGAGATCGATCTCAGCCAGACCGACCTGCCCGGCTGCATCAAAACCAGCGTCAACCCGATCCAGCGCGCCTGCATTTCCGACAATGCCTACATCCCGCGCATCACCTGCCCGATACTCTGGCTGTCGCCGACTAACGATTTTCATGCGACCATCGACCACATGGCGTGGAATTGGCGCAACGTGCCCGACTCCCTCATCCGCTTCAGCATCACGCCCCATCGCAACCATATCCACAACGAAGCCCACGGCCTCACCAAACACCTCTTCTTCGAGCAACATCTCAAGAAAGCCTTCACCTTCCCGCAGACACCGCAATTCACCTTGCTAACCAAAACTTCCGATGGAGTGCCGATCCTCAGCGCGACTCCCGACGAGTCGCTGCCCGTCAAGTCCGTGGATATCTATTACTCCGTGGACCCGCATCCCACCACCCGCTTCTGGCGTGATGCCAAGGCAGTGAAAAAAGGCAAGCAATGGACTGCCGCCGCCCCGCTCATGTCATTGGATCAACCGCTCTTTGCCTACGCCGACGTGACCTACGACACGCCCGAAGCGCATCGAAAAATCGCCCACCCGCCCGGTTCCGGAAACTCCGATGTGTTCACGATCAGTTCCCGCGTGCTTGCCGCTTCGCCCGCCAAATGGCAGGCTGCTGGCGTGCGTGCCACCGACCTGCCCGAGCGCATGATCGATGCCGGTGACCGTGGCTGGCACGATTGGTATCTCTCCAACTGGGGTCACCCGCCGCTCTGGGCTGCGATCACCGCCAAGCTCAAAGACCCGAAATGGCGCGGTCCTAACGGTGGCAAGTTGGTCTTTGAGATCCGCTCGACCAACGACAACTCCCTCGCCGTCGTGATCAGCACCAATGCATGGGGAATTTATGGCAACAAGGTGCCCACGGGCGACTATGTCGCTGCCAAGGAGTTGAAAGGCTCACCCGATTGGCAGATAATCACTGTGAGTCTCGAAGATTTCGTCGCCAATGAAACCAAAATCACCACGCCGCTTGCCGATTGGCAGACCGTGACCGATCTGCGCATCAGCCCCACCTATCAGGGCGGACCAAAGGGCCGCGTCAACATCGCCGGCAAAGCGTGGCAGGGACCGCGCGAGATTCGCAACCTGCACTGGGAAGGCGGCCAATATGCCGCCGTGCAGCCAGTGGGCTCCACCCTCAGCGCCGAGGAACACCAGCGTCAATTCAACTCCGCGATCAATAGATCCCTGGAACAGGAAAAGCTGGAGCGGAACCAGAAGTAAACCAATGCCTTACGGCGGCTAATCTCAGAAACAAATATGAAACCACTGAAGCACTTTTGTCTACTGGCCGTTCTTGCGCTCACTTGTCTTAGCTCGACCGATGCCGAGCCATTACTCAACCCGAAGCAAGTCTGGGCGGACTACGATCCCAACAAGGGCGATTTCAAAGAAGAGATCGTCAAGCAGGAAACCAAGGATGGCCTCTATTACCGGGAATCCTACATCAGTGCCTACGTGCTGGGCGAGGAAGTCCGCATTTACACCCTCTATCAAGTCAAAGAAAGTGCTCAAAAAGCACCCGGTCTCTTGAATGTTCATGGCTGGATGGGGGCTCCCTCCATCAACAAGGATTATGTCGCCGACGGTTGGGCGGTCATGTCGTATGACTATTGCGGGAAAAACGACAACCGGGCGCATTACACCAAATATCCGGAAAAACTCAGTTATGGCGAGATGGGCGGAGGCAAGGTGACCAACTGCTCGTTGCCCGACAAGACTTCGATCACCGACCCGAAGCAGACTTCCGACTACCTCTGGTATGCGATCGAGTCCCGCGTGCTCAGCTATTTGGAACAACAGAAGGAGGTCGACAAGTCCCGGCTCGGCGCCGTGGGATATTCCTATGGCGGCACCATCATGTGGTTCCTGGGAATGGATCCCCGCATCAAGGCGATCGTCGCCTACTTCGGCATCGGCTACACGGAATACTATCGGAACCGTGGCGTGATGATGTACAATGTTCCTTACGTCGAACCCGAAAAAACTTCCGGGGAGAAAATCTATCTGGCGGGCATCGCGCCCGAGGCGCACGTTCCTTACATCACGGCCCCCACGTTGTTTCTCAATGGTTCGAACGATCACCACGGTGTCTTCGAACGAGGACTGGAAAGCTTCAAAGTCTTTCCGAAAGATGTTCCATGGGCATTCGCAGTTCAGGCCCGTGGCCATCACAATACCGAAAAAATCGGCCAGAACACCAAGATGTGGCTGGAAAAACACGTCTTGAAAAAAGACGTCTTTTGGCCCGATCATCCGCAATCGGTCATCAAGCTTGATGCCGGTGGCGTTCCTCAACTGATCGTCAAACCGTCGAATCCGCAGCGGGTCAAAAACATTGAGATCTACTATGCGCTGAAGAACCCATCCTGGATCAGCCGCGCCTGGCGCGATGCCACTGTGGTGCGCCAGGGGGATCACTGGTCGGCTAAACTTCCAGTCATCCATGTTGACGACTACGTGTTCGCTTATGCCAACGTGATCTATGACACGACGGCCGTGGTCTCTACCGACTTCACCGCCGCCATCCCATCCAAACTGGGCAAAGCCAAGGCGACCGACACCGCTTCGACGGTGCTTTACAGCGGCGATGGCGGGCTTGGGGCCTGGTCCCATGTCGCAGAGGTGGAAGGTGCTGGCGGCATCAAAGGGTTTCGCTGCATCGACAACAAAACGGGCTTCGGCAACGCCCAAATGAACGACCCCAAGTGGCAGGCTCCCGCAAATGCCGCGCTGGGTTTCAAGTTCTATTGCACCGAACCCCAGACGCTCATTTTCACGGCGGGTGATTATAGTGGCGAAATCGAGATCACCGCGTCCGATACCTGGCAGGAAATAGTCATCCCCAAGGAAAATCTCGTCAATCGCCACAATCCAAATGCCTCAATGCCCAATTGGAACAATGTGCCAAACATTCAATTCAAGCCCAAGGCAGGAGCCGACATCACCAAGATCCTCTTTGCTAACTTCAAGTGGGTGGAAAAAAAGCCGTAACCGAGAACATTTACGCGCCTTTCTCTAGCAAAAAATCAAATACCCCGTGTTAAAAAAATTTATCTTAGTCGCCCTTGTTACCGCGAATCATCTCCATGGTGCAGAGGAATCCCTACCTCCGCTGATAGATTGCAAGGCCCCGCAAACCTTTGAGGCTCTTTGGGCAAGTTACGACCCACGCAAGGAACCCTTGGAAACCGAAGTCTTGAAAGAGTGGGAGGAAGACGGGGTGGTGCTGCGCGTCATCCGCTATCAGATCGGAGTGTTCAAAGGCCAAAAAACCATGATGGCCGCCGTCTATGGATTTCCCAAAGGAGGCAGCAAACTTCCAGGCTTGGTGCAGATTCATGGCGGCGGGCAGTTCGCGGATTACAAAGCCCCGCTCACCAATGCCAAACGCGGTTATGCCACCATTTCCCTCGCCTGGGCTGGCCGGATCAGCGCTCCCGGCTACGCGGTGGACAGTGATATCGTCAACCTCTTCATCGAAGGCAAAACGGGCGATCCCACCTACAAGATGACAACTGACTGGAGAGGTTTCAACGGCTATCATGCGGTCGATCGTAAGAATCGGCCCCCAGCGGTTTTTCCCGAATGGAAACTCGATGAAGTCGCCGACTCGCCGCGCAACTCCACTTGGTTCATGTGGGAAATGGGTGCACGCCGAGCGTTGACCTATCTTGAACAGCAACCCGAAGTGAACGCGGAGAAACTCGGCGTTTACGGTCACTCCATGGGCGGCAAGCTCACCGTCATGACCGCTGCCGCCGATTCCCGGGTGAAAGCCGCGGCCCCATCGTGCGGTGGGGTCAGCGCACGGTCGGAGAGCAGCGTGGCTCCCGCGCCAATCGATGACGGGGTTTCCCTTTCACAGATCAGCTGCCCGATCATCTTCCTGAATCCAGCCAATGATTTCCACGGCCAAATCGATGATCTGCAAAAAGCTCTCACCGAAATCAAAAGCAAGGACTGGCGGGTCACCTGCTCAGCCCACGGCAACCATCAGGATCTAGCGGAATTCGAAGTCGCCACCCAGCTGTGGTTCGACCAATACCTAAAAGGCTCCTTCCAATTCCCCGCGACTCCGACCACGCGCTTGGAGTTAAAGACGGCCAATGCTGCCCCCTGTTTCACGGTCACTCCGGATGCTTCCAAAGCCATCCAATCGGTGGACATTTATTATACCCAGCAAGGCCGCCCAGTGGGAACGAAGCACGGCATGTTCCATACGATGAACCGTTTCTGGCATCGCGCCAAAGCAACCCGCAATGGCGACACCTGGAGCGCGGAATTGCCCGTGCTTACCATCGAAAAGCCATTGTGGGTCTATGCCAATGTGCTTTATCCGTTGGACCAACCCGTCACGGGAGCAGGTTACTATTACGGAAAGTATACAACTCGGGCGTTCAATATTTCGTCCAGCATGGCGATTATCTCCCCCGCTGAGTTAGAAGCTGCCGGAGTCCGGGCGACAGCGCAACCTTCCCTGTTGATCGAATCCTTTGATGCCGGCTGGGAAAAAGAGTGGTTCACATACGATGCGTCCAAATGGGCCCGTTCCACTCATAAAGTTTATGATGCCAAATGGCAGGCACCGGAGGGCGCGAAACTCGCGTTCTCGGTCCGCAGCGCACAGGCTAACAAACTAGTCGTGAGCGTGGACGATCGAGCCAGCGAGGTGGCCGTCCAAGGCGGCAATCAGTGGCAGAAGGTGGCACTGTCGTTGAATGACTTCCGCGACGCCAAGGCGAACACCATGAAAGACTGGAAAGGCCTCAAAACCCTTCGCCTGTCGGGCAAAGAGACACTCAAGGCCAAGGTGGACGGCGTGGAAAAAACGGTCGCCTTGGGTGGCGAATGGGTAGGGGCGCCCCCCGAGTTCAAGGACCTGCAGTGGGTGGAGACGGTGCCGCAACCCGAGGCTAATTTAGAAGCGGCTGAGATCAAAAAAATCATGGCCCGGGTGGCGGACTGGCAGATCGCCCATCCCCCGAAGAGCAGCTACGATCATGGCCCTGACCGCTGGACCATGGGGGCGCTGTATGTGGGCATGTTCCTATGGAGCCAGATTAACGGCGATGATAAATACCTGAACTATCTGAAATCTCAAAGCGAAACGAGCGGTTGGAAGCTGGGGCCGGCGCAACATTATGCCGATGATCATTGTGTCGGTGCCCTCTACCTTGAGCTTTACCATAGAGAACAGGATCCCCGGATGATCGCCGCGTTGAAAACGCAATTCGATGAGATCATACAAAAGCAGCCGACGAAGGCGCAACCGATCGGAGCAAATCCTCAGAAAGTGACGGCCGATATGACCGAGGTGTATGGGGTCGGCGCGTTTCTCCTGGCCGGCCTCGAAGTGTTAAAAATGGAACACGGGCGCTACCCCAACCTTGTTCGACGACAACTGAATAAGCGGCCTGCGGTTCCCAAGCCGATGCCGCAACCACGACCGATCTGCATGCGCGAATCGCAATAAAAGCCACTGACCGATTATTCAATTTAAAAAATCTCGATGAATACCTCCCAAACGATCAACGCCCTAGCACTTGCATGTGTTTTTTTTGTCGCCGGCGCGCGCGCCCAGACGCCCCCGACTTCGCCCGCCCAGCAGCCGCCCCCATTGCCCGCACTTGAACGCCTGCCGGTTGACGCGGGTAAAAACTCCCTGTGGAGCATGCCATGGCAGGACCGGGCGTCCGTCACCGGCAGCCCGTCCCGACCGGATGGAAAGCTGAACCTCTGGTATCGCGCGCCTGCCGCGGAATGGTATGAGGCGCTTCCGCTCGGCAACGGCCGCCTCGGCGCTATGCTGTTTGGTGGCGTCGCCGACGAGTGCATTCAACTCAATGTGGATTCGCTCTGGGACGGCGGACCTAAAGATGTCAGCAACCCGGCCGCCTTGAAGGTGCTCCCGGAGGTGCGTCGGCTGATGTTTGAGGGCAAGAATCCCGAAGCCACCAAACTCGCGTGCGCCAACATGATGGGTCTGCCGCCGCGCATCAAATCCTATCAGACACTTGGCGAACTTTACATCGAAGCACCGGGGGTAAGCACCGCTACCGATTACCTCCGCAGCCTCGATCTGGAAACCGCCGTCGCGAAAGTCTCCTATCAATCCGGCGGGGTGAAATTTTCCCGCGAAGCATTCAGTTCCGCTCCCGCCAATGTCATCGCCATCCGCTATACGGCGAGCAAACCGGGTTCGATCACCCTGCGGATGACGCTCAAGCGTGCAATGGATGCCCATTGCGCAGCCGATCCAGCGAACCCGAAGGCGATCCAACTCATCGGGCAGATCAATCGTGGCAAGGAGCCGATCCCGGGCGTGCGCTTCAACGCTTCCGTTCTCGCGCAGAACGAGGGTGGCCGCGTCACCAACACCGGCGGCATTCTAACCGTTGAGGGTGCCGATTCCCTCACCCTGCTGATCGCGGGCGCAACCAACTATCCAGGCATGGGCAAGGGGGCCCCCGATCCCGGCCTTGATCCCGCGACGAGCACTGCTGCCACCCTGGCAAAAGTCCCCGCCTATGCAAAACTGCGCAGCGATCACATCTCCGATTACCAAACGTATTTCAGTCGCGTCTCGCTGGACCTTGGTGCCGACTCGCCCGACGTGGAGAACCTGCCAACCCATGAGCGGCTCAAGCGGTTCAAGACCCTCAAGACAAACCAGTCCGACCCCGGCTTGGTCGCGCTCTATTTTCAATACGGCCGCTACCTCCTAATCAGTTGTTCCCGGCCCGGCTCATTGCCCGCCAACCTTCAGGGAATCTGGGCATGGAAGATTAATAATATTTGGAGCTCGGATTTTCATACCAACGTCAACGTCCAGATGAATTACTGGATGGCCGAACAGACCAATCTCGCGGAGCTGCATCTGCCGCTCTTCGACCTTATGGACAGCCTGGTAGGACCCGGCACGCAGACGGCAAAGGTCCAATATGATGCGAACGGCTGGGTCGTCCACCATCTCACGGATGCTTGGGGATACACCGCCTGCGCCAATGGCGTGTGGGCGATCTGGCCGATGGGTGCGGCCTGGTTGGCTCGTCACCCGTGGGAACACTACCAATATACGGGCGACACTGCGTTTCTTAAAAACCGCGCATGGCCACTCATGAAAGGAGCGGCACGCTTTATTTTGGATATTCTCGTCGTGGCACCGGCCGGCAGCCCGGTGGCGGGCAAACTGGTCACCAACCCGTCCTACTCGCCGGAAAACCACTTCATTCTGGCCGACGGAAAAACGGAGGGTTCGTTAAGTTATGGAGTGACGATGGATCTCCAGATCATTCAGGACCTGCTCTCGAACTGCATCGATGCCAGCAAGATTCTAAAGATCGATCCCGAGTTCCGGAAGGAATGTGAAATAGCGCTGGCCAAGCTCGCTCCTATGCGTATCAGCCCGGCAACCGGACGGATCATGGAATGGATCGAGGATTACAAAGAACGTGATCCCCGCCACCGGCACACCTCCCACCTCTACGGTCTGCACCCGGCCAATTCGATCACCAAGGCGACCCCCGACTTCTATCAGGCGGCACGCAAGGTGTTGGAGGGACGTGGCGATGGCGGGACCGGCTGGAGCATGGCTTGGAAGATCAACATGTGGGCCCGGCTCGGCGATGGCGACCATGCCTACCTGCTGCTCACGAATCTGCTGAAAAAGTGCACGCTGCCTAACCTCTTCGACACGCACGCGCCATTCCAGATCGACGGCAACTTCGGGGCCACCGCCGCCGTTACCGAAATGCTCGTGCAAAGCCAGATCCGCATGGGCGGCAAGGAGCCGATTCCCTACCGGCAGGAATTCCAAATCGATCTCCTGCCCGCTTTACCAAGCGCCTGGCCTACCGGCCGTGTCGTCGGCCTCCGCGCGCGCGGAGGATTCACCGTCGATCTCGATTGGAAAGACGGGAAGCTCGTCGCAGCCCGTGTTCTATCCACTCTCGGCGGTCCGCTCCATTTACGCCTGGGCGACAAAATCGCCAGCTTTGAAACGAAACCCGGACAATCGATCGTCGTGGACGGATCACTCGCTGCAAAACGGCTCCAACAGAAATAGCTCCCCATGACAAGGATCTGAATTCCTAAGCATTTTTTTGTAACATGAAAAAACTTACCACCCTAATGACATTAGCCCTGCTAATGGTGCAGAATGGGGTATTCCTCAACGCGGAAGATTCATTGCCGCCGCCAATGGTTATGCCGGACTCTCGATCAACTGGGGTGGCAACAAAATGAAAGTGGGGCCGATGCAGGACGAGTATCCACCCGCGATATCACCTTGCCACATTCTGCCATGACTTCACTCATTCACGGGGTTGACGGGGACCACCGATGGGCTGAGACTCCTGAAGTTCGCGGGATTTCCCACAACCGACCCATTCGGTTCGGCCGCAGGTGGGGTTCCATCGATCAATGAAAATGCATACCATTCGGATCATAGGAACCGCTCTGCTGCTGGTGGGATTTCTCCCCGGCATGTCTGCATCCGTGGAGCCCGCAGTACCGCTCACCACGCTGTCCACCAACGGGCTTGAGCAACGTCTGGTGTCGATCGACGCCGAACTCGCGACGCTTGCAAGCTACAGTCTGCTGAGCGGGGTCGGCTCAGTAGGCTACCGGACAGAAGCCCACAACAAAAGCACTCACCCAGAGTGGATTCAAATCGAGCTGGGCAAGGAGGAAACGATTGACCAAGTCATCTTGGTCCCAGCCATTTGGCGTGACACCAAGAGCGGCTTCCGGGCGGATGGTTTCCCTCTGGAATTCCGTATTATCGTGGGAACCGTCCAAGACACCAAAGGCACCGTGGTGGCCAGCTTCGGTGAGCAGGACAACCTGCTGCCACGGATCTCTCCCGTCGTGGCATCCTTCCCTGCGACCCAGGCATCCTGGGTGCGGGTCGAGGCCTCGGTTTTGTCACCCCGCGCATGGGACGGCCTCTACATTTTCCAGTTGTCCGAGATCTTCGTGTTTGGCGACGAGGAAAATGTAGCCCTGCAAAAGCCCGTAAAAAGCTCATCCCCCGAGCGCGACAAAGGCGGGGCAAGGGACAAACAATTCCTGACAGATGGATTCGTGCCCTACCTGATGGATGCCGCCCAAGGTGATCAGAGTCTGGCGTTTTTGAGCAAGATCGGCATTGGCGACCAGCCCGCGATGACAATCGACCTCGGAACCAGCCAACCATTGAACCGGATCCATCTGCATTCGTTGGATCTAAGCGACACCGTTCCCCAGTCCACCCCCGCCGATTTTGGCACTCCCCGCCGACTTGTCATCGAAGGCGCGAACCGACCGGATTTCTCCGACACCGTTCGCTTGACCGAATACCACATGGACTCGATTTATGATGCGGGCCCTATCATCATGCGACGCTTTCCGGAAACTTCGTGCCGCTATATCCGCCTGACCGCCATTGAGCCATTCATCAATGTGCTGGGTGAGACCAGTGGATCACAGATCGGGTTTGCGGAAATCGAGATTTTCTCCCAAGGCAGGAATGTCGCGCTTGCCAAACCGGTGCAAGCGAACTTCGCAGTGATTGAAGCGGAACGTTCGTTTTCCGCACTGACCGATGACAGCAACCTCTATGGTCGCATCTTACCGGTGCGGGATTGGCTGGGCGAACTGGCCCGACGCCACGACCTGGAAACCGAGCGGCCTCTCGTGGTGGCCGAACTGGGTCAACGCTATGCCCGCCAGAAAACCAACCTGAAGCGGATGGGCTGGCTGGCGACGCTGTTAGCCGGCGGAATCATCTTCATCATCCTGATCGACCGGATCATCCGGATGCGGCATGTCAGCCGTGTCAGGGAGCGCCTGGCCGCCGACCTGCACGACGAACTGGGGGCGTCCATCCATACCATTGGCTTGCTCAGCGATCTCGCCGAAGATGCCAGAGGCACCCCGCAGGAACTCGCCACCCTCCATCGACGAATCCGCTCGGAAACGGAGCGCTCCGGTGCCGCCGTGCGCCACTGCACTGACATGCTGCAAGCCGACGGTCTCTACTCGGATCTTCTGGCAGACATGCATCGCGCATCCAACCGGATCATGGCCAAGCTGGAACACGACATTTCCATCGAAGGTCAGGAATTCCTCAACCAACTGAAACCGCGCACCCGCGCCGACTTGTTTCTTTTTTACAAGGAATGCCTGGTCAACATCAGCCGCCACTCCGAGGCCACAAAGTTCACCACGCGCCTAACCGCCGACCGCCGCGGAATCCATCTCAGGATCAGCGACAACGGCCGGGGCTTGGCGCAGTCCGGAAAAGCAGGGGTGCCATCCTCCATCGAGCGCAGGGCCCGATTGTTAGGTGCCAAAGTAACCGTAGACAGTCCCGCAACCAGCGGAACCTGCATCGACCTAAAACTCCGGACCCGCCACTGGGGATTTCGGAAATAGCAAAATCATGACTCAAAAAATTCGCATCATGCTGGTCGAAGACCATCCGGAATACCGGGAAATCGTTGAGCTCGCCTTGGGGCGCGAGCCCGACATGGAGCTGACGAGCCAGTTCGGCACCGCCGAACGCGCACTGCGCAACTTGCTGGATCACGACGCGCCAAATCAACCCGACATCATCCTGCTCGACCTGAACCTACCGGGCATCAGCGGCCTGGAGGCGATCCCCCATTTCACCGCCACCCTTCCGGGTGCCAAAATCATCATTCTCACCCAGTCCGACCGCGAGGCCGACATCCTACAAGCCGTCATGCTCGGCGCATCCGGATACTTCTTGAAATCCACCACGGTAAAGCAACTCACCGAAGGCATCCGGATCGTCATGGGCGGCGGTGCCTCGCTGGATGCCAAGGTTGCCAAGTTTGTGCTCAACACCCTGAAAACCAAACTCACTCAGCGCGACATCCAACTGCTGCTCACCGAGCGGGAAATGGAGATCCTCAGCCAACTTGCAGCGGGCCAAGTAAAAAAGGAAATCGCCGAGCGGCTCGGCATCAGCATCAACACCGTGGTCACCCACGTCAGTCACATTTACGAAAAGCTCAACGTCAAGAACGCCCCGGCCGCCATCGCCAAAGCCTTTCAAATGGGCATCCTCCCGGGTCACTCAAATATTTTTCTGTGAATTCTTCTGATTGAGATCTGGAAAGCCAGTGGCATTTCGGCTTACCCGAATCCGATCGCGTGACGCGGTTCCCCTCCCTCAAAATCGGCACCTTGTGCTGACCAACGCGACAGTTTCTCCGCGCTGGTCCAATCGGGCCAGGCGGACGATGGAACCACTGATTGATCTCAGCTGAGAGTATCGAATGTCGATACGGCAATAATGCTAATTTCCTGAAGTTTTCAGCTTCTTCTCCATATCCTCGTAGTCCGCCAGATGCGCACGCATGACGGAAGCGCACCGGCACTTGGCGGAGTTGAAGGGCTTGTGCGAGTCGCTGCCGAACCAGGGCATTTTGCTCGATATGCTGGGAATCTAGGAGGCGAAGGACAGCTCCGAGATCGAGAACATCATCACGACGCACGACGAGCTGTATGCTTTTCAGGAGGATTTCTCCAGCAACCGCATCGCGGCGACATAGTTGTCCCGTTCATGGGGTTTGATGTCAGTGACGTGCTGCATACCGGACTGAATTCGCTGCGCCACGAACTGCGCCTCTTTCTTCGCGGCGGCAAGGTCGGCGAATGCCTTGCGAATCCGTTTGCCGTCCCGGTAGTGGGCAATAAAATAGCGTTTCCGCCCCTTGGATTCCGAAAGGTAGATGGGCACGGAGGCCGAGCCGAATTTCACTGTGGCGATGGGCCCGGCCTTGCCGCCCTTGGGCGATCGGTCGTTAGGATTCCCTTTGCCGTTTGTCACCAATTTGTCACCAGCCGCGTTCATACGACTAGGGACGATGTCAACGTGGACCGCCGCTTCGCTCGTAATCCCTTGATTATTAGGGCTTTGAAGACGAGCACACTCCAGTTTAGGAGTGGTTGCGGGAGTAGGATTTGAACCTACGACCTTCAGGTTATGAGCCTGACGAGCTACCTGGCTGCTCCATCCCGCGATTGGAACCATGCGCCTTTCGGCGCGGGGCGGGATAGTTACTTGCACTTCGGATCACAGGCAAGAGAAATTTTGCCTTTCGCCACAGTTCGTGGTTGTTTCGCGCAGCGATGCGCTTCCAACCACCATCTGCCGTCCTCCCAGCTTCCATTTGGCGGTCGATGGCGGAGGCGCACCGGGCACGGGCGGAGCGCCATACGCACCCGGCGCGGAGTCGCCGGGATCGTGGCCAACCCCACCCGATCGCGGATTTCCTGTTCGAATACTATCCATTCTCATTTGCCTCTCTGGAAAAATGGCATCCAGGCATCGGTGTCGCTTTGGAATGGAAGGATGCCCGGCCGTCGCCGGATTTTGAACGTTGGTATTCGCTTGAAGACGGCAAGCTGGAAGTGAATCCCGCGCGCATCTCGGATAAGAAGATGCTGCGCTTCGGCTATATCGCCGAACTCCTGGAAGCCACTCGCGGCCGGGCACCGAATTTTGCCTGTCATGGACTTCACGAATGGGCGATGGTCTATCAGGGAAAAGAACTCCGCCACGAAAAGACCCTGAAACTTCGCCTACCGCAGGCGGCAATCGATGCACTCGTCGAGACCCGCGCGATTTGTTGCTCGCACCATGATGCGTTCCGGTTTTTTGCAGCGGAGGCCCGACCCATGAACCACTTGCAGCCGACTCTTGAAACGAGAGTTCTGCTAGAGCAACCGGGTTGCCTGCATGCGAACATGGACCTCTACAAATGGGCGGCTAAATCCATGCCTTGGACCGGCTCAGACTTGTTATTGGATTGCTTCGAGCTGGCGATCGAGCTTCGCGACCTCGACATGCGCGCCAGCCCTTACGACCTAACACCATGGCTACGCGAGCCGGTGCGCATCGAAACTTCGGAAGGTCGGCGGGTCTATGAAAACGAGCAACGAAGGCTCGCCGCAATCGCCCAACCCTTGCGCGAGCGTCTGATCGATGTGCTCCGGCGGATCACACCCCTTGCCAGCCCAGCTTCTGCCGAAGTGTCTCGTAAAATGACCGATCTCCCAGTCGCAGCAGGTTGAAGGATCGATCGGATTTCCTAACCTCGATGCGATCGCCGGGACCGATGTGCATGTTGTCCCTGCCATCCACGGTGAAAATCATCGGCCCGGTTTCACGATCATCCGATGAGAGTTCGACCACGCATGAATCGGATAGAGCCAAGGCCCGTTGACTCAGGCTGTGCGGACAAATCGGCGTGATCAGAAAAACCGCAGCGCAAGGTGCGATCAGCGGTCCGCCCGCAGATAATGAATACGCGGTGGAACCGGTAGGCGTCGCAACAATCAAACCATCAGCCCGGTAGCGGTTGAGCAATTCGCCATTCACCCGCGCGATGAGCGAAACCATGCGTCCGGTATCTCCGCGGGCGAGCGTGACTTCATTGAGCGCCGTGAATGAGAGCGGATCCTTGCCGGGCCGCAGCACGACCGCTTCTAACAAAGTCCGCGCGCTAATCTTGAAGCGCCCCTCAGCCAAGGCCTCCGCGAATTCGCCGACCTCGGAATCCGTGCAACTGGTGAGAAACCCCAAGGTGCCGATGTTGATTCCCGCCACGGGTTTCTCAAAGTCCCCAAGGCGTGAAACGGCATGCAGCATGGTTCCATCGCCACCGATCACTGCCGCGACATCGACATTCTGTGCAAACGAACTGGCTGGAATTCCACCGCCTTCGCCCATGAGCGCGGCGGTTTCCTCATCCAACGACACTCTGATCCCCTTCCCTTCAAGGGCCGCCCTAAGTGTCTGGACCGTAGGAACCGAACCGGGCTTGTGGGGATTTGCGAAGATGCCGACGTTCACGATGCAGCATCCTAATCCAAGAATTGCCGCTCTGGCAAGCTGCTGTCCTAAAATGAAACGAAGGCAGGGACCGACTCTAAGAAAACCGCCCGAGAATCGGCGCGAGATCGGCAGCACTCTGCTCCGGCCACATTTCACGCGGCGTGAAAATCGCCGCATCCAGCGCGCGATGCGCAAGGCTCTCCGGAGTTTCCGGAATCAGCGGGATCACACTCCGAATGATCTTTTTCGCCAGCGCGCTATTCGCATGGAGATTCTCGACCACCGCCTGCACATCCACCGCCGTTTCATCCTCTTTCCAGCAATCGTAGTCCGTCACCAGCGCGAGCACGGCCGAGGAAATTTCCGCCTCACGGCACAACCGGGTTTCCGGAGCGTTCGTCATGCCGATGAGATCCGCGCCCATCATCCGATGCATCGCCGCTTCCGCCCGTGTGGAAAATGCAGGACCATTCATGCAAAAATAAGTACCGCCATCATGCAGCCTAGGAGCCAGCGGGCCAGCCGCCGCCAGCAGGCATTGCCGCAAATCGCCGCAATAAGGATCGGCGAATCCCACATGCGCCGCGATTCCATTCCCAAAAAACGTGTGCTTCGCGCCAGTCCCCGTGCGGTCGATCAATTGGTCCGGCACCACAATATCACGCGGCGCGAAATCCTCCCGCAAACTGCCCACCGCCGTCACCGAAATCACCCAGCGCACTCCCAACGACCGCAGCGCCCAGATGTTTGCCTTGTGATTGATCTCATGCGGCAGCAGCCGGTGCCCCACCCCATGCCGCGGCAGGAAACAAACCCGCCGACCCTCAATCCAGCCGACAATCACCCGATCCGACGGATCCCCAAACGGCGTCCGAACCGCATGCGCCTCCACGCCCTCCAAACCCTCCATTTCATAAAGCCCACTCCCGCCGACCACTCCAATTGCCGCTTCCCCTGAGTTTTTCGAAGTCATGCGGCTCCGCATAAACCATTCCGCAACGCCCGACAAGGCCTTCAACTCCCCGCAGATGACCTAAATCAACAATCGCCCCTTGACCCCGGCTCGCTTGCCCACTACCTAGGCCGTCGTATGGGATTTGACACACTTGGGCTCTCCGCAGCCGTTCTGGAAGCCATTGAGGAATCCGGTTACACCACGCCAACGCCAATCCAGGCCCAGGCGATTCCGATTATTCTCGAAGGAAAGGACGTCATCGGCGCCTCCCAGACAGGCACCGGGAAAACCGCCGCTTTCGCTCTGCCGAGCCTCTCCAAGATCACCAAAATGGGTAAACCCCAGATCCTCGTCCTCGAACCCACACGCGAACTCGCTCACCAAGTCGCCGAACAATTCGAAAAATACGGCAAACACACCGGCATGAAAGTCGCCCTGCTCTATGGCGGCGTCGGCCTCGGAACCCAATCCGAACAACTTGCCGCAGGCGCCGATATCGTAGTCGCCACCCCCGGCCGCCTCGTCGACCATTTCTACCGCACCACCATGCGCTTCGGCGAAATCAAGGTGCTCATCCTCGACGAAGTGGACCGCATGCTCGACATGGGTTTCCTCCCTCAAGTCCGGAAAATCGTCAACCTCTGCCCGTGGGACGAGCGCCAAACGTTGTTCTTTTCCGCCACCATGCCACCGGCCATCCAGACCTTCGCGCAATGGTGCCTCACCGATCCCGTCAGCATCGAAATTGCCCGCTCCTCCATCCCGACCACCGTCACGCACGCGTTCTATCCGGTCGCCATGGACCAACGCGATGAACTCCTCCTCGAGTTGCTCAAACAAACCGACTACCACTCGGTGATGATCTTCACCCGCACCCGCAAGGAAGCGGACCAACTCACCTCACTCATCAAGTCCACCGGCCAGCAGAAAGTCGCCGCCATGCACTCGGACATCAACCAAGTGGACCGCATGAAAGCCCTCGCTGGCTTCAAATCCGGTGACTACGAAATCCTCGTCGCCACCGACGTCGCCGCACGCGGCATCGATATTTCCGGCGTCTCCCACGTTATCAACTACCGCGTCCCCGAAAACGCCGAAGACTACGTCCACCGCATCGGCCGCACCGGCCGTGCCGAGGCCGAGGGCGATGCCTTCACCATCCTCACCGCCGACGAACTCGACTACGCGAAGTCCGTTGAAATTTTCATCGATCAGAAAATCCCCCGCCGCAAACTCGAGGATTTCGAATACATCTACACCGCCCTACTCGACGAAACACCCATCAAACCGGTGCGCAAAAAGAAAATGGGCGGCGGCAAAAAGCGGCGTTAATTCTTCAACTGGAGCGCCTATATCCTACGAGGGGTATACGGAGCGCCGACATTCTGTCGGCTGCCGGACGGGGGACATACTGTCACCCGTCTTCCGCGAAGCGACTCGCCGGACAGTATGTCCGTCATCCAGCAGCGTGCAGAATGCACGCGCTCCGACATTTTAAATCCTCAGGCAGTGGAATTCATTCCGCGAATTGAACCGGTGCCGGACAAGCGCTCTTTTTACCACCTTATTTGAAAGCAAAGTTGACTCGACTCCATGCAGAATTGCCGCATGCTTTCAACATGACGGAAGCGGCCGACGTTAGTGAATTATGTGACACCCCCCAAGCACTCATGCGGCGTGTTTCCCGTGAGGAGGAGATAACACTCACATTGAACGGCAAGCCCTTCGCACGGTTGGTTCCGGAAAATCCAGAATAGTCTAAATCAAATCGACCGATAGAAGCACCAAGCAGCAGTCTGTCCAAATGACGACAAGAGTGTAGTCACTCCTTACTTAAACCCATGCGCGTCCTCTCCATCGATCCCGCCGTCCGCAACACCGGTTACGCCGTGCTGGAAGGCGATCCGCGCAAACCGACCGTGCTCGCATTCGACGTGATTTCCATCCCGTCGAAAATTCCGCAATCTGCCGCGCTCTCGGCCATTCGCTCGCATCTGGTCAACGTCATCCAAAAATTCCAACCCGATGAAGTCGCTGTGGAAGGCATCATCTACGTGCAATCCCACCAAACCGCCATCTCGATGGGTGCCGCTCGCGCCGCCGCACTCATCGCCGCCGCCGACCACGGCCTGCCAGTCTATGAATACGCCCCACGCAAAGTGAAAAGCGCAGTCGTCGGCAATGGCAATGCCGACAAATCGCAAGTCGCATTCATGGTCCGCGCCCTGCTCGGACTATCAGAAACTCCGCCGGCCGATGCCGCCGACGCCCTCGCCATCGCCATGGCACACCTCCAAGCCTCAGATCCACTCAAAGCAAAACTCCTTGAAAGAAGGATGGTATAAACACGAAATCTTAAGCACTAAATTCGAAACAAAGAATGCAAGCCAATCAACATCCATGGAAATTAAAGTCCACGCCTTCTGGAAATTCTTTTCCGCGAGATCTTCCGTTTCAAATTTAGTGCTTAAGATTTCATGCTTCAATTGATCCATTTCCCGGAACCCATCACCTACGAGGAAGGACTCCAACTGCAACAACAGCACGTGGACGCCATCCTCGCTGGAACCGACGGCGATACGATATTATTGTTAGAGCATTACCCCGTTTACACCATCGGCCGCCTTCGCGACCAATCCTCCTTACGGGATTCATCCACCCTCCCCTTTCCCGTTCACGAAACCAACCGCGGTGGCCAAGCCACTTACCACGGCCCCGGCCAACTCGTCGGCTACCCGATTCTCGATCTCAACCCGCGCGGACGCGATCTTCACGAACACCTGAGAAACCTCGAAGAAGTCCTCATCCGCGCCTGCGCCAACTTCGGCGTAAATGCCGGCCGCCGCGAAAACATGACCGGCGTCTGGGTGGAAAACCGCAAACTCGCATCCATCGGTGTAGGTGTTAGAAAATGGATCAGCATGCACGGCTTCGCCATCAATATCACCGACGAAAGCCTACCGCCTTTTTTCGCCATCACTCCATGCGGCCTTGATGGCGTGCGCATGACCAGCCTCGCCGCCGAAGCCGGACGCCCGATCACCGTTGCTGAAGCCGCAGCGGTGGTAGAACAGGAACTGCGCCAACTCCTTTCCCGCCACGCGCCAAGTGCACTATAGCGGAGCACCGCAACACCACTCGTTATGCGCCCGCTCAATTTCCGAAATCCTTGGCCTCACGACGAGCATGGCATCCTCGATGTTCTACGATGGAAACTAGGCCTACTTCCACATGAGCCGCCGCAACTGCCGGACGCGCCGAATTCCCCTGCGGCAAGAATCCCTCTGGATCTCAAGGAAATCGCCCGACCGCCAGCCCATGGTTGGCGCGTCGTTTGGCTAGGGCATGCCTCATTTCTTTTTCAAGGGGCAGGCATCTCACTGTTAGTCGACCCAGTTTTCTCCTCGCACTGCGCCCCGGTCAAGCTGCCATCCATGCGTCGCCTATCCGCACTTCCCTGCACCTTGGATGATCTCCCGCATATCGATGCGATACTGCTCACCCACTCGCACTACGATCATTTGGACCTTCCCACCCTCCGCCAACTGGGAAAACACCTGCCGCTCTTTGTCCCGGAAGGTCATGCGACATGGCTGAAACGTGCGGGCTTCACGCATGTCACTGAAGTCCCATGGTTTGGCAATATCCAGATCACTCCCGAAGTAAAACTCACCGCCACGCCCGCCCAACATTTCACCGCACGCAGCCTGTGGGATCGAAACCAAGGCCACTGGTGCGGATGGCTGATCGAAGGAGCCGACTGCTCTCTGTGGCACGCCGGAGACAGCGGCTACTGCGAGACCTTCCGCAAGATCGGTGAACGCTTCGGACCCATCGATTTCGGCATGATCCCGATCGGCGCCTATCAACCGCGCCGCATCCTGAGCTCGATGCACATGAACCCGGAAGAAGCCGCGCGCGTCTTTCTCGAAACCCGCTGCCGCCGCGCCGTCGCCATGCATTGGGGGACTTTCCACCTGACCGATGAACCCCTCGGCGAACCGCCCCTTCTCCTCACCGCAGCACTGGAAAAAAACGGGATTCCCCCGGAAAAATTCGCCATCGGAGCGATCGGCCAATCATGGCACGTCACTCCCTCGTCCTGAAATTCGGCTCCCCACGAAGACGCAGAATTTCGGCTGTAAGCGCGTTGATTTGAGCGTCGGTCATCACCTCGTGACCCGGCATATCCGTGCCAATGGCTCCATACTTGATCACCCGCGCGATGCGTAACGCATGGTCCGCGCCGGGTGCCGTCCACAAGAATGGACCTGTCACCAAATTCGCAGGAGGTCTCGTAAAATTCCCGGCCATGGCACCACCGCCGCGCCCATCCGCACCGTGGCAAGCCGCACAGTTGTTAGTATAAAGCGACTTACCATCCGCTGTTCCCGCGTTTGCCTCCGGCAACCAAACCGCCGCTTGCGCCATCAATTCCGCCGTGGTCGCCACACCGGATTCTTTGAGATACCTCACCAAATCCGCGCCCCGGCAATCCTCAAAAAGATGCGCATAATTTGGCATCGAACTATCCGCCACCAATCCGCGCGGATTGATGAAATGCGCCTTCAACCATGCCTCCGATCGCCTCGCCCCCACGTTGCTCAAGTCAGGTCCCTGCCGCCGATTGCCAATGATCACCGGCTCGCCCTTCATCACCTCCTCCACCTTCGGTGCCGGCCCCCAGATTTGCTCATCGGCAGATCCCGGGCGCACGTACCGCGAATGACAATGAATGCAACCTTCCGAAACATAAACCTTCCGACCACGCTCAGCCGCGGAACTAACAACAGCACTGGTTTCCCTCCCTTTCGAAATCCCACCCATCCAACCGACCAACACCACTCCCGCAACGGCCAAAGCAATCCGCCAGTTTCCTCGATTGGATAAAATCATCACAGCACCCACCACCGCACCCGCGCCAGCCACAAACACCGGCGGCACGCGCTCCAGCGATTCCGCCATTCCGATGCCGTTGGCGGAGCCAAACCAACCGGCAATCGCAAACAACCACGCCGCTCGCCAAGCCGCCACACGCATGCCGACAGCCCCACTATACCAGCCCGGCCAAGCCACCAGCGCTGCGGAATACAGCGAAACTCCCGCCGGATAGAACCAGCCGGAAATTCCCCGCGTGGACTCGTCATTCACCGTGAGCGCCGCGATCGCCAACAAAAGCCATGCAGTCCCGGGCAATGATCGCGCCCCGCCCCGCGCCAGCCAGACACCCGCCCCACACGCCAGCACCAGATGCACCGCCGCATTGCGCCAAAGCAAGGTTTCCCCCCAGGTCTCCGACTTCAAATCCCCGGAATGCTGGATGATGAAAAATGCCGCGGAATCCATCCACACCAGTGCCGTAAAGATGGCCAGCACACCCCACCATGGAAAGACCTTCTCCCCACCCGTTTGCTCACTCCACTCCGCCTTCAATGGCATCGCAACCACCCCCACTCCCGCAAATCCAGCTGCGATCCACGCCTGGCCGGATGGCGATTGCAGAAACACCGCTGGCACATTGCACATGGTATATCCCAAGCCCGTCCCCAATCCCACCCACGCCACCCCGCACCACGCAGGCAACAGCGCGGACAGGCACACCGTCGCAACGCCGAGCGTCACTCCTGTCATCAAAGCGATTCCCGCAAAACCAAAAACGTTAGAAACCAACGGAGCCACGGCCGCCACCAAGCCCGCCACTCCCAGCGCGATTCTCGCAACACGCGGAGACACCCCACGCCAAGCTGTTAAAAATCCACCGGCGATTCCCCCCACCGCCATACCACCTAGCAACATCTTCTCCGCATCGACCCCCAAACCCGCACCTCTCAACAACTCGACGAAGGAAAACTGCGCGAAGATCAGGAAAAATCCATACACCGCCGCCACCGCAAGCGTCGCACGCATCGCGAGCCAATTCACGGCAACACCTCCCTCCACCAGCCCTTCCGGAGAATCACGATTTGCACCACCGCAACCACACCATCGGATAGAGCAACCACCGCCCAAACACTCTCCAGCACGCCTCTGCTGATTGAAACCACCAGAAAAACCGCCACCAACATCCGCACCAATGCCGTGAATACCCAAACCGCCTCACCCCGCCCACGAGAATTTCCCAGCGCGATCCCATAACTCAAACCGACGCCCATCACAAAAACCCCGATCCAACTCAAAAACACCAGCGCATCCGGTGATGGCAATGCGATCCCCAACAAACGAAGCACGAGCCCCGGCGCAATGACCAGTAAAAGCCCCGTCAACGCGTCCATCGATCCCACTGCGAAACTCCAGAATTTAAGAAAATTTATTTTAGTCATAGCATTCTCCATTTCATCCACCAACTCACAGAAACTCCGAACATCAGGAGACCGCACAAGCTGCGAATCCAAAGTCCCAACTCCCGCCACACCGGCTGCTCCAGCATCCAAGACGGACCTCCACCCTCACGCCATCCCATCGTGGCAAGCGTCACAATCATCGCCAACGTCGCAACATGCCAAACCCCCACCGAAAAACCGCTGCCTATCCGTTTTCCCGTGAGAAGCACCAGCAACAACGAACAAAACGACGTGGTGAATCCTGCCATCGCCAAATGCGAATGCGCCACCAATCCCTGCGTGAACTTCAATCGGTCCAGAACCCCGGCTTGATACATCAACAAACCGCTCACCACCAGCACACCCCACCACCCGAACATCGCACCACGCCAAAACCGGGAACCGTCAGGCCACTCAAACCCGGCCCAGTCCCGCGGTAGCCACCACACCCACGGCAAAAGAAACAACATCGATACGATCTGATGCACCTCAAAGTGCGTCCCACCCATCGCCTCGGTCACCCCGAACACCAACCAGGAAACCCCGAAAAACACCCAAATCCATACGCTTTTACGCCCCGGACGGGCAAGCGCCGTGACCCTCGGCAATATTAACATCAAACCCACCACCAAAAGCGAAGAGCCTAACAAACTCGAACCGGTCGGTCCGCCGGTTGTCCGGTCCACCGGCGGATACACGGCGGGCGATGCGGCGAACACCAATGACATCGGCACCAACGCCAAGCCGCATAATCCCGCTAAAGTTGCCGACCTCCGCAGCTTCGTCCACCCTCCGGAATGTTCCCGCCATGAAGCCGCCAACACACACCACAACAATCCCTGTGCGGCGATAAACGCCCACAAGGCACCACCCTTCCAATCCAGAAAAATCTTACCGGACGTCACCGCGCCCAGCCATTGGAATGCTCCCAGCGCCAGCGCCGCCGTCCACGCCCAAACTGCGGCAGACGCCCATGCCCGCGCCTTGCCGGAGTCTACCTGATAGATCGAAAACAACCACGCCACCAAGGGCAGCGACGTCCAGCCATAGAGCTGCGAATTCAAATGCACCGGCACCCAACGCCCATAGGTCCATGACCCGAGTTGAAGTTCCGGAAACAATAACAAAGTGGATAGATAAAGACCCACCAGATTCCCAAACACCAACCAACCCAGCGCGTGCCGCAACGCCGTGGATAAGCCCGAGGGATCTGGCATGAAGGGGCGTTCAGACATGTGCAAACAGACTAAGATCGAACTGGTTGGTGTCAATCGCGCGGAATCAAACAATCCGCCACACCGCACAACCCTTCATCAGGATGATTCGCATGACGTCAGCCGCCGGCACCAGTAGTAAACCGCAAACCTGTCACATTTTGACTGACTGGACGGAATTTCCAGCTATCAATCCTAGGCATGGCGCAGCAAATCCTCCCACGTTACTCCGGAAACCTTACTGATTGAGCACCACCGAATCCCAAATGCACGCCATCCGCCACCTCGCGCTCGCCGTCATCGCCGCATCAACCCTATGCGCCGCAGCACCTCCCAACATCATCTTCATCCTCAGCGACGACTTGGCTCAGGGCGACATTGGAGCTTATGGCCAGAAAATCATCCAAACACCCCGGCTCGACCGCATGGCCGGGGAAGGCACCCGTTTCAACCAAGCCTACTGCGGCACCACCGTTTGCGCCCCAAGCCGCGCCTCCCTGATGACCGGACTCCATTCCGGCCACTGCCCGATCCGCGGCAATTGGGAAATCAAGGCCGAAGGCCAGAAACCCCTTCCCGCCGAAACCGTCACCGTGGCGGAAATCCTTAAGTCCGCCGGCTATGCCACCTGCGTCACAGGCAAGTGGGGCATGGGGTTCTTCGATACCACCGGCAGCCCACTCAAACATGGGTTCGATCGCTTTTATGGCTACAATTGCCAACGCCACGCGCACTCCTACTTTCCTCCCTACCTCTGGGATAACGACCAGCGAATCGAACTGCCCGGCAACAAAGTCGGTCCCCAATCCACCGGCAAAAAAACCTACGCCCAAAACCTCATCCAAAAGGAAACACTCGACTTCATCCGAACTAACAAATCAAAACCATTCTTCCTCTACTACGCCGTCACCCTGCCCCACGGTAACCACGAGATCGACGATCTCGGCATCTATGCCGACAAGCCATGGAGCTTGGAGGAAAAATCCTACGCCGCCCAGGTCACGCGTCTCGATTCCGATGTCGGCGCGGTGATGGATTTACTCAAGGAGATCGGTATCGACGACAACACTCTCATCATCCTTGCCGGCGATAACGGCTCCTCGTTTTCCCCGGAGTCCGGTATCGGCAAGCGTTTCAATCAGGCCGCCAACGGGTTCCGCGGATTCAAACGCGGACTCTATGAAGGCGCACTCCGCCAAGCCAGCATCGCCCGCTGGCCCGGCAAAGTTCCCGCTGGCCGCGTTTCGGACGAACCGTGGGCCTTTTGGGATTTTCTTCCCACCGCAGCTGAACTCGCCGGAGTCCCGATCCCTGTCGAATGCAAAACCGACGGCCTCTCGCTCGTCTCTCATCTCAAAGGCGGTCCCGCTCCAAATCGTGAATCGTTCTATTGGGAACTTCACGAAGGCAAACCCATCCAAGCCGTCCGTTTTGGCGATTGGAAGGCCGTGAAAAACGGTCCGAAAGCACCGATCGAACTCTACGACCTCTCCAAAGACTCCGGCGAAGCCACCAACATCGCAGAAATTCATCCCGAACTGGTGGAAAAGGCCGAGGCATTGATGAAACAAAATCACAGCCCATCACCCGACTGGCCGCTCACCGGACCGCCGCCCCAGCGCCTGGCCGACCGTCAGGATAAGACCAAGAAAACACCGCGCTGAGATACTTTCGTCCCACAACATGGCGTGGAAGATTGGACTCGGCCATTGACTGCATCGCCTTATTTCCAAAGCGGTGCCACTGTGATCCATACGGAATGCGCCGTTCGAACCTCGTTAAATTTCCCTATCATATCCTATTTCAACAGCATTTGGATTGCGTCCGAATCATAGTCATCCGTCACCATCACCGGATTCCGACCTATGGCCTCGGCCGGCAATGAATCGCGGCACTATAGAATCCAAAGATGCTGCCGTGACGCTTTTTATCAAGTCGTATTTCTTGTCAGTGCGGCGAACCAATGAGAAATAGCAAGACCGTCATTTATATTCCCTCCCCCTCGATCCTACCGTCGCGCATGCGCACGGTGCGATCGCAACGACCGGCGAGTTCCGGGTCATGCGTGGCCAGCACCAGCGTGCGGCCGCGCGAGCGGACCAGTTCCAATAACAAATCGAAGATCTTTTCGCGGTTGCTCTCGTCCAGGGCGCCGGTCGGTTCGTCGCAGAGTAGGATTTCCGGATCATTCATCAATGAACGGACCAATGCTCCGCGCTGGCGTTCGCCGCCGGAAAGCTCTCGCACCCGCTGAGCTAACCGATGAGCCACGCCGGTGGCCTCCGCAAGCTCGCACAAGCGCGCCAGACCCTCCGAACGTTTTCCACCCGCCGCGATCACCGGCACCATGCAGTTTTCAGCAAGTGTGAGATCCGGCATGAGGTGGTGCATTTGAAAAACATAGCCAATGCGATGGCGAAGCAGTTCGATACGCGTCGGCTCATCCACCACATCACGTCCAGCCACACGAACCAAGCCGCGGTCCACTTCCTCCAGACCGGAAATCACATTCAACAAGGTGGACTTGCCACAACCGGAGGTGCCACACAGCGCGACGATTCCACCTTTCTCGACACGAAGCGTGACGCCTTTGAGCACCTCGATACGGCCGCCATCGTAACTTTTCCAAACATCCTCCACCCGGATCTCCATGTCATCGCTCGCACTCATTCGAATCTCAGCGCTTCCGCAGGTTTGAGGTTAGCGGCATACCATGCCGGATAGAGGGCGCCCACCAGTGCGGTGACGACCGCCAGCGAGAGCGCACCTGTCACTTCCGCCCAGCCGATCCGCGGCTCGATGTAACCCTGCAACTGCGGCACCGCCCGCAGCGCATACAGCCCCGCGGTGCTTAGCCCCCAGCCGAACGCCGTGCCGATGGCCGAAACCAACAACGACTCGCCGAAAATCATCCGCGCAACTTGCCCGCGTGAAAATCCGCAAACGCGCGCGATGGCCAGTTCCTTGATGCGGCCAAAGACCGAGAGAATAATCGTGTTGGTAACGCTCAGACCACCTAACAAAAATGCACAACCACCCACCACCCAGGCCGTGGTTTTCATGATCTTGAACTGGGAGTAGCTGCGGCTGAACTCCTCATTTTCAAGTGCGGTGAGACGTTCGTGATTTTGTTCCATCCAGCGTTTCACCTCGGCGGATTCATGGCCTTCAGCGAGCGCCACTGTGATGACTGATGACACGCCTTCCTTGTGAAACGCACGCTGGCATGTGCCCAACGGCATAAACACGCCGCCATTCTCAAATCCATTTTCCAGCCGCACCACCCCCACCACCTGATAGGTTCCTTGGCCGAGTTCGATGCTGCCGCCCGCCTTGGCATTAAGGAAATCCGCCGCCCGCTCGCCGAGCACCACGACATCATTTCCATCGATAAAATCCGCCGCCGAGCCGCTGAGCCACTCGCCCTTGCCAAGACGCGGGTCGGAAATCTCAATCCCGAAACACGTGACCACCGGCCGCTCGGGCGCGGCAATGATGCTAAAAAGGACCGGCCGCGCCTCCTTCACAAACGCTTGCTGCTCCAACTCCTTTGCCACCTCCACCGGAACATTACTGAAAAATAAATCCGAAACGTTTTTCTCAAACACCACCATCTCCGAGTCACTTTGCAGGATGCGCTCGAACATTTTCACAGCCCCACCTAACAGACCCACCACGCTCAGCATCGTCGCCACCCCGAGCGCAATGCCCGTCGCTCCGATAGCCGTGCGCACGCGGTGGCGGCGCAGGTTGGTAAATACCATTCTCCAAAGACTCATCGCAGTTAGGTTTCCTCAGGTTTCCGCTCTCAGCTTGCGCTGGAAACCACCGACTGCAACACCATTTCCGGGCTTGTTGGCAATGTCACGCGCAAGGGCGCCAGCATGCCCCATCGCTCGGCCGATCCCGGCAGCGCGGATTGCATGCGGTCGCCAGCCTGACGCAATCGTTTGAAGCGCCGCAAGGTCGCTTGGAAACCCTCTGCCAGAATTAAACTCGGTCGCCCCATTTCCTGATCGCGCCCCCCCGTTTTTCCGCTCTCCTCTTCACCGCAAAGCACATCCTTCAAATCGTCCGCCGCTTGGTATGCCAGACCACGCAGCAAACCGATGCGGTCCAAGAGTTGGATTTCCCGCTCCGTGCCGCGTCCGATCAAGGCCGGCAGCACGAGCGTGAGCCGCAACAAATCACCGGTTTTACGCGCAGCTACCTCGCTGACCTCCGCCGCGGTTTGTTCGCCGCGCCAACCCGCCAAATCAAATGCCTGACCACCAATCACCCCACGTGTCCCGAGCCGCGCATCCACCCAATCACCGGCTCGCTCGCGCCGTGACGAAGAAGCCCGCCGGATTCCCTGCCAGATCATCCCATAACCACGGTTGATCAAAGCCAGCGCCGCAAGCATCGCCACCGCCTCACCATGCACCACGTGCGGGCAAGCAGCACCACGCCTAACCCTCGCATCATCCATCGCCGGAAGATCATCAAAAACCAATGACGCCGTGTGGAGATACTCGATGCCGCAAGCCACCGCTCTAGCAGCCTCTTCCGCCACGCCCATTTCAATACCCACAAGATAAGCCGCAACCGCGCGCACCATAGAACCCGGCCGCGCCAGAATATCTCCAAGCGCCGACGCAAGCCGCGGCTCCACCCGCGCCATCGACCCCATGCCGTGGGTAAAACTACCCGCCAACAGAGTCTTCGCGCAACCTGAACGCCTCTTCCACCATGATTCCTGAGTCATTTGAAATATTTGTTAGTTAACCGATGCGCTTCACTTGACCTTGCCGACAACATGAAAGCGCACGACGAGTTGTGGCTCCACCGTCATCACCGCCATCGCACGAATGATCGGCAAACTGAAATTCTGGTAATCCATCGACACCTTGCCGTCGATTGTCACCCAGTCTCCGTCTTTTTTAGCGGTGAATGGAAAGGAAACGCTCTTGGAGACACCGTTGATGGTGAGGGTGCCCATGCCTTGCTCATTACCGGCCTTGTCGGTCCAGGCTTTAACAAATTTAAAACTTCCCTTCGGCGTGCCGCCGCCCAGCCACTTGACCATCTCCGCATCGCGCTTCACATCATCAGTTTTCAAATCGGTGAAATTCCAACTCAAGGTGAAGGCGGATGGTTTGATCGACTCCGCATCTCCCGAGGCACTGGCAGTATAATCGCTGAGCGTGCCCGTAAAATTATGGCCGGTCGCCTTCGCATCGACTTGAATTCGACTCCGTTCTTTGTCCAAATCAAGCGTGGCGGCATGACCGAGAGTCGCTGCAAAAAGGAATCCGCATAGAGTGGCAAGGTTTCTTTGGTTCATAATCATGGTGATGAGTTTCGCGATGTAAGCGCCGCGATCAATCATCCAGTTGATAAAAAAATTCTTATCCGAAATCACTTCGCATATCCTGCTGTGGAGACCAAGGTTGAATCAATGAAGCGATTCACGTGAAAATTATTCATCCCGCACCGCAGAAGCGCTTCTTCCATCCCACAAAACCATGAGAATTCCAACCACTATGACTAAAATCCTTGTTTGGGATATTCCTGCCCGCCTATTTCACTTTGCATTCGCCGCCTCATTATCCGCTGCCATCGGCATCGGTTTCCTTGTGGACGATGATGAACCGCTGTTTCAACTGCACATGATTTTTGGAATCGTTGCGGGTTTTTTGCTGCTAATACGCGTGGTTATGGGAGTATTCGGATCGCGCTATTCGCGATTCTCAAGCTTCCCGGTGCATCCCCGTGAAATCGTCCGCTACATGATCAGCGCCACTATTTCGAAGACGAAACGGTATGCGGGAAACAATCCCGGCTCGGCACTGGCGGCGGTGATCATGTTTCTTCTTGTTCCCGCCTTGTTCATCTCGGGCATAGGCTACGGCGGGGAGGACCTCGAGGAATTGCATGAGTTGTTCGCCTGGACTCTGCTTGTGGTGGTGGTTCTGCACCTCATAGGCCTCGCGTGGCACACGATCCGACATCGGGAGAACATCTCACTCGCTATGGTCACAGGCATGAAGGAGGGCAAGGCGGAGGATGCCATTTCATCCAGTCACGCAGTCTGGGGCGTGGTGATCGGCATCCTAGCCGGAACTTGGATCGCAGCCCTCTTTGCAGCGCATAACGCCCGCACCGCCACCGTCAAAGTTCCCGGCACCGATGTAACTCTACGACTTGGCGAAAACGAGTCTGGTAAAGACGAGAGGGAGCGTCATCACGACGACGACGATTGAAATCATGAAACCCATTCTCCTACTGTGCCTGCTTCTGTCCGCGCCTTGTGCGCAGGCAGGTGTGGTATTTGAGCAGGCGCACGACGGCAGCGGGACATTGCATCATTCCTCGCGCTACCAACCGAACGGCACGGACTATGATCAATTCGTCTGGGATTCATTCAGCGTAACGAACGCGCAGGCGGTGACCGAGATTCGTTGGCGTGGCGGCTACAACCCCGGTTCGGCCTACTGGGCGGGTCAAATCGCGAATTTCCACGTTTCCATCTACGCGTCCATCCCGGGCCTTTCGCAGCCGTTTCTCGGCACCGGCTATCCGCATACGCCCGCCACGCTCATTGCCTACGATACGGGAAACAAAGCCGGAGAAACCAGCGCGGGAGTGTTCGGTGGCGTGGAAATGTTTGATTACCACTTCACCTTGCCCACGCCGTTCCAAGCGGCGGCCAACACGGTCTATTGGGTGCAGATCGAAGCGGATTTCGTGAATGGCATTCCATCCTGGGGTTTTGCCAATGGCGCGCCGAACGGTTCTTATTTCCGCCGGATCCCCAATCAGGCCGATTACTATTTCCAGATTGCTCCGGGAAATGCCGCCTTAGGCATCGTCACCAGCGACGGGCCTGTTTACACCCTCGCCGCGAGCGCATCGCCTACGGAAGGTGGCACCGTCACGAATATCGGCCTTTACCCGGAAAACTCCGCCGCGCCTCTCATCGCCACCCCAAACGCGGGTTACGCCTTCGCGAACTGGACGAAAAATGGAGCGGTGGTGAGCACGAATCCAAATTATACCTTCACCGTCACAGCCGACCACACATTGGTCGCAAATTTTTCCGCAGGCTCGCTCATCACGGTGTCCGCCTCGCCAGCCAATGGCGGCACCGCAGAAGGTGGCGGGAGTTTCGTGAATGGCAGCAGTGTGACCCTTCAGGCGCAGCCCGCAGCGAACTATGTGTTCGTGAACTGGAAGGAAAACGACGTGCCCGTCAGCACGAACGCATCCTTTTCCTTCACCTCCGCTGGCGACCGCGATCTCATTGCCCATTTCACTTCGGCTGCCACCAACCCCGGGCTGGTCTTCTCACAACTACCCTCGGGGACCGACACGCTGTATGAATCCTCCTACCTCGCCCCGGATGGCGACACGGACAACATGCAGTATCAATACGAGCGATTTGCGCTGGCCACGACCGAAAACATCTCCCACATCGCTTGGCGCGGCGGATACTCGGGGAACAACAGAGCCAGCAACCCGGTGACGGATTTTGTCATCGAAATATATGCTTCCACCGCGAACGGTTTCTATCCGGATTTCGCAACCCGCCTCAAAAAATACCAGATCAGCGGAAACTGCACCGAAACGCCCGCAGATATCTCTGGCGGCGTTCAGATGTATGATTACGCCCTTACGCTGCCGACCTCTTTTCCCGCACAAGCCGGAGTTTATTACTGGGTACAGATCGAGGCTTGGCAATACGTCTATCCACTCACATGGGGACACAACTCCGGTAGCGGCGGAAACGGCTACCACTACCGGCGCTACATCAACAACTACTCAAGCCAGTCGGGAGACCTCGCCATGAACCTCTCGGCCGACGTGCCCACCAGCTATGCCATCGCCGCCTCATCGTCTTCAGTGAATGCCGGCAGCGTCAGCGGCTCGGGAAATTACGCGCTGGATGCCAGCGTAAATCTCACCGCCACGCCTAATGCCGGATACATTTTCATGAACTGGACGGAAAGCGGAGTCATCGTCAGTTCCTCCGCAAACTATACCTTCAGCGCAACCACCGCTCGCTCGCTCGTCGCCAACTTTGTGCCTGCCTACACGCTCGCACTAACCAGCTCCTCCTCCATCATGGGCACCGTCAGCGGCGCGGGCACCTTTCCCGCGGGAGACACGATAGCTGTCACGGCCACGGCGAAGCCCGGCTATGTGCTCCTCAACTGGACTGAATCCGGAACCCTCGTCAGCACTTTACCAAGCTATGCCTTCCCGATTCTCACATCCCGCACCTTGCGTGCGAACTTCGCCGCCGGCTACACGATGACCGCCGGTTCGTCCTTCGCTCCCGGCGGCACCGTCACCGGCAGCGGCGGTTATTCGACCGGCGGCACCGTCACACTCAGCGCATCAACGGCCGATGGCTATCAATTCACCGGTTGGACCGAAAACGGAATTTCTATTAGTATGAGCGCCTTCATTTCATTCCCGTGTGCGGCCAACCGCACTCTCTTAGCACACTTCGTCCCAATCCTTGGAGTGCACCCCGGCACGCCAAGTGAAATCCAACTCTCATGGCCCGACAGCGCCGCTGGCTGGACGATTGAAGAAAGTCCCGACCTTTCGGCAGGATCATGGACCCTCTCAAACCGAGCTGTGACCACAGCCAACGGCACCCATCAAGTTGCGATTCCGACCACGGAAGGGCGCCACTTTTTCCACCTGCACGCACCCTGAATCCACTCGGCTTGCTGCTTAGCCCCCCCGCACAGCCTCGCCGATCTCTCCCTCTCGCCACCTTGTTGATCGCGTGTATCCCAAAATTTCGGCGCTTCCCAGAGATAATCCAGCATGGCAGGCTTCCGCCATGCGAATCCTCGTTGCCGAAGATGACGCCCGCCTGCGCAAGCATCTGGTGGCGGCACTTAGAGATGTCGGCCATGAGGTCGATGACACCGGCGACGGCTTGAAGTCCTTGGATTTGTTAGGCCGTCATCTGTATGACGTCGGCGTGCTCGACATCACCATGCCGGGCATGGACGGCGTCAGTGTGATCCGAGAGGCCCGCGCCAACGGCTGCCGGGCGACTTTATTGCTCTCCACCGCCCGCGGTGAACTCAGGGACAAAGTCGCGGGACTCGATGCCGGAGCGGACGATTACCTGGTCAAACCATATTCCACCGAAGAATTACTCGCTCGGCTGCGTGCCGCAGAGCGCCGTGCCAAACCGGAGGCTCCGCGCCTGCTCCGGGTGGCGGATCTCGAGATCGACCCGCTCACCCGCACCGCGCTGCGTGCCGGTTCGCAGATCATACTCACCAACCGCGAATTCGCTCTGTTGGAAACCTTGGCCAACGCCTCGCCGCGTCCGATTTCCAAAGCCGCTCTCATCGAGCGAGTCTGGGACCACTACTTCGATCCCGGTTCGAATGTCGTGAATGTTTACGTCAACTACCTGCGCAAAAAAATCGACCTGCCAGGACTCAAACCCTTGATCCACACGCTTCGCGGAGTGGGTTTCGCCCTGCGCGAGGAAGGGGAATCAGCACCATGAGCTTTCGTTTCCGCATCGCCGCTTGGGTCGTCCTCTCCTGCACGCTGCTCATCGGCGTCATGATGACCACCGGATACCGGCAGATTGAGGAGGAACTGCGCGAAGGACGTAAGGATCCCACTCACCCGGGAACCATGGAATGGACCATCCATAACAGTTATGCAGAAGAGGAAATCCGGGACATCCTCGCCGAGATGACACGCGCATGGCTGTGGACCGGGATTCCCATCATCGCCCTCTCGCTCGGCGCTGGCTTGCTGCTTGCCCGCCGCTCACTGCGTCCCGTGCATGATATCAACCGCCAACTCTCCACCATGCGCCCGGACTCACTGCACGGTGGCATCACGATCCCCGAAACGGATCCAACGATCGAGGACCTCGCGAATCACCTCAATATATTACTGGAACGCGCGGGCATGGCTTATCAGGAAATGGCGGAGTTTTCCGCACGCGTTGCGCACGAACTGCGAACGCCACTGATGTTGCTGCGGATGCGCATCGAGCACGCTCCAGCCGGGATTCCCGCAACGTTTCAAGAAGAGTTGCAGGACGAACTGGCACGACTCTCACGCTTCGTTGAGCGGTCGCTGCTCGCCGCCAAAACAGACCAAGGCGCTCTGGAGATCACCTTGGTCTCTCTCAGTCTCACCGACCTATTGCGGGACATGACCGATGATTACCAACTTCTCGCCAGCGAGCGCGGACTTGAAATGTATGTGAACCTCGCACCCGATATTCAGGTCAACGCAGACCCCGACCTCATGCGCCAGGTTCTTCACGGACTGCTTGAAAACGCCGTCCGCTACGCGAAATCCAAAATCTTCATTACGATTCGCAGCGATAACGGAAATGCGCTTCTGGAAATCCAAAATGACCGCGAGCCCACCACCATGGCTACCGCTGGCCTCGGCCTCGGCCTCCGCTTCGTCCGCGGCATTTGCAATGCCTCCACCATCCACTTTCAAATCGACCAAACCGATCATGATTTTCGCGCAATGATCCGTTTTAACCCCCATCCATCACCCTGAGTCGCGCCTGACGGTGGAAAAACCCAACAGCCTCCCATCATGAATTCTCTTGATTTCCGCGCATTAACTGGCTGATTCCTCTACACCTTCGAACATCATGACCTCCCGAATTTTCAAACTTACCGGAATCGCGCTTGCCGCCACCGCCCTCTCCATCAGTCTCACAACCGCGGCTCCCTACGCAGTGGGATCCAAGGTCGAACCATTCACGGCCAATGACCAGCATGAGCAATCATTCACCCTGAAGCCTACGGAAACCCAGTTCCTACTCACCAGCCACGACATGGAAACCGGCAAAAAAGCCAATGCGGTGCTCACCGCCTTAGGCAAGGACTACCTCGGAGGCAAAAAAACCGTTTATATCGCCAACATCCACGGCATGCCCGGCATCGGCCGGATGTTTGCACTGCCGAAAATGAAAAAATACGCCCATCAAATCATTCTCGGCGACGATGCCGAGCTGATCGCTAAATTTCCCGAGGAAAAAGGCAAAGTGACGGTTCTCAAGATGACCAGCGGCAAGGTATCATCCATTTCCTATTGGTCCCCTGAAACCGAAGCTCTCGACACCATCCTCAAGTGATTTGAGAATGCGGCCCATCGGCTAGACAGCAGGTGGGCAAAAATCCAACTCCGCCGGGCCGATTTTTAGATTTCCGCTGTCAAGAATCCTACAGCGCAGTCCTCCCCTGCCCTTCATGATGTCCTCGGTACCCGGTTTCCCACAGGCCTCGTCCATCCAATAACACGGCCGACATTCCTCTGTGCCTTCCAAACGAATCCCCGCAATCGTAAAGATCTTGCCGATCAACGAATTCAGATTCACACCGCTGATCACCACGTTCCTGCGAAACGCGCTCGCAGGCAAATCCGGATTTCCCGCATGGCAGCGAATATCATCAATCACTTGCTGATCGATGAAAGTGAGTTGGCCTTTGTAACTTTCTTTCCAATCAAAAAAGCGATCCCCCGGAATACCACGGCCGGCGACCAATTCGATCGATTCATGCGCGATGATTTCGTGCTCTCCGGATTCCTGACCATGGCGTCCGAAGAAATTGTGCCCCGGCGAAGTGAACAAGGCGCGCAATTCAACGGTCGGCATCAGTCAGGTGAGTTAGATCTTCAAAAACGCCTCCAACATGCGCTTCCCTTCCTGCGTCAGGATCGACTCAGGGTGGAACTGCACGCCGTGAACCGGGTGTTCTTTGTGCATCAGACCCATAATTTCACCCTCTTCAGTCCAAGCGGTGATTTCAAGGCAATCCGGCAAGGTCTCGCGCTTGACGATGAGTGAGTGGTAGCGGGTGGCCTCAAATGGACTCGGTAAACCGGCGAACAAACTCTTCGAGGCATGATGGATCGGCGAGGTTTTACCATGCATCAATCGATCGGCGCGGACGACGTCACCACCATAAACCTGGCCAATCGATTGGTGGCCGAGGCAGACCCCGAGGATCGGCGTGGTGGCACCGAATTCACGAATCAGATCACAGGAAATCCCCGCCTCGTTAGGCGTGCATGGCCCCGGCGAAATGCAGATACGGGAAGGCTTGAGCGCTTTCACTTCATCCACGGTGATCGCATCGTTGCGGAACACCTTCATCTCCGCGCCAAGCTCGCCGAAGTATTGAACGAGGTTATAGGTGAACGAATCGTAGTTATCGAGAATGAGGAGAATGACTTTGAAATCTTAAATTCTAAATCTTAAATCCGAAACGAATCAATCTTCCAGCGTGCGCGCGAGGGCGATGGCGCGGAGCATGCCTTTGGCTTTATTGACGGTTTCGATGTATTCGTAGGTGGGATCAGAATCCGCGACAACTCCGGCCCCCGCTTGGACGTAGGCTTTGCCATCCTTGAGCAAACACGTGCGTAAGGTGATGCAACTGTCGTGCGAGCCATCAAACCCGAAATACCCAACAGCTCCGGCATACGCACAGCGTTTGTTTTTCTCCAACGAGTTGATGATTTGCATCGCCCGGATTTTCGGTGCACCGCTGACGGTGCCCGCGGGAAACGTGGCGCGCAGCACGTCATACGCGCTGTGCGAGGGATCAAGCTCACCGCTGACGTTGGAAACGATGTGCATGACGTGGCTGTATCGCTCCACGATCATGAAATCATCTACTTTCACCGAGGCATGCTTGGCGATGCGGCCGACATCGTTGCGCGCGAGATCGACGAGCATCAAGTGCTCCGCACGCTCCTTGGGATCCGCTAACAAATCAGCAGCAAGCGCATCATCCTCTTCCGGCGTGGCCCCTCTCCAGCGCGTTCCGGCGATCGGGCGGATATCGATCCGGCCATGAATGGAGCGCACGTGAACTTCCGGAGAGCTGCCGACGAGCGCGAAATCGCCGAGTTCCAAGATGAACATGTATGGTGACGGATTCACCAGACGCAACGCCCGATAAAGATCCACCGGGGGCAGCGAGAAATCGGTTTCAAAGCGCTGACTGGGGACAAATTGAAAAATATCCCCGGCCACGATGAATTCCTTACCGGCACGGACGATTTCCTCAAATTCCTCCTGCGTCGTGTTGCTGCGGGCATCCACCGGCTCCACTTTGACCAATCCATTGAGCGCCGGAACGTGCAACGGACGGTTGAGAATTTCCACGATGGCCGCAATTTTTCCGCGGGCCTCGGCAAATGCGTCCTGCGGCGTGGCAAACTCGTCGATGAAAGCATTCGCGATCACCTGCAAGCGACGCAGGCGGTGGTCGAACACCAGCAGCGTGTCAGCCAACAAAAACATCGCGTCAGGAATCCCCAGCGGATCAGCTGGCGGAGGACCCAGCGAAGGCTCGAACTGGCGCACCGCATCATAAGAGAGATAGCCAACCATCCCGCCGGAAAACAACGGCAGCGCGCCATGCGTGACCGGCTTGTAAGCAGCCATTTCGCGCTCCAGCGCGGCCAAGACATCATCCTCAGCCAGAAATGTGCGGGAATTCGACCCTTCACGGATGGTGATTTGCTTGTCTCGCGCCTCGAAAATCAAGCGCGGGTGGCTGCCGATGATCGACCAACGGCCGCCTTTTTCGGTGCTCTCCGCACTCTCAAGCAGAAATGAATGACGGCTATCCCGCAATTTCAAATAGGCGGAAAGCGGGGTCTCAAAGTCCGCCGCAAGCTGGGTATATACAGGGACAACATTTCCCCGCTTCGCCAGCTCGACGAAGACTTCCAATGATGGCTCGACCGGAATAGAACTCACAACGCCGCGAAGCATGGCCGGGAAACGCCACAGGGCAAGCCCGGAGAGATCACGAAAATGAGTTGGTGCCCGCGGGTTTCGCGATTATATCCCCCGCAGATGAGCGAAGCACCCGCAGAAACCAAACGCCCCCGCGTCAATGTACGCCGTCCGGATGTCATGGAACTCGTTTCCGCCGAGGTCGCCGTGCATTTCCACTCGTCCATCGTCGAAAAACTCCGCGATAAGGGCGGAAAAATCACCGTCGGCAACACCACGCTGCTGCTCGCTGAACAATTCGGTTTCTGTTACGGCGTCGAGCGGGCGATCGATCTCGCCTACGCCTCACGCCGCGTCTTTCCCAACAACCGGATTTTCCTCATCGGCGAAATCATCCACAATCCAGAGGTAAACCGCCACTTGCGCGAAATGGGCATCATCTCGCTGCCATGGCAGGAAATGAACTCGAGCTACGACGACCTCACCGAGGACGACGTGCTGATCGTCCCGGCTTTCGGCGCGCCCACCACCTTCATGGATAAGGTCGCCGAACGCGGCTGTTACGTGGTCGACACCACTTGCGGCGACGTCATGAAAGTTTGGCGCCGGGTCCGCGGATACGCGAAAGATGGCTTCACCTCGATCATCCACGGCAAGTCCAACCATGAGGAAACCCGCGCCACCGCCTCACGCGCACTGGGTGAAAATGGCGACGGCCAATACCTCGTGGTGCTCACGCTGGCCGATGTCGATTTCGTCTGCGACTTCATCCGCCACGGTGGAGACAAGGATACCATCCTATCACGTTTCAAAGAAAGCCTTTCGCCCGGATTCGATCCGGATCTCCACTTGCGCAAAGTGGGCATCGCCAATCAAACCACGATGCTCAAAAGCGAGACCGAGGAAATCCAGCGCCGCGTCCGGCAAGCCATCCTCGACCGCGACGGCGATAGCGCCGCATTTCAGATGTTCGACACCATCTGCGGAGCAACCCAAGAACGCCAGGACGCGCTTTTTGAAATGCTCCGCAACCCAATGGACCTGCTGCTCGTCGTCGGCGGTTATAACAGCTCGAACACCGCCCACCTTGTCGAGATCGCCGAGCCACAGTTGCCGACTTTTTTCATCCGCAGCGCATCTTGCATCAAGTCGCTCTCGGAAATCGTCCACTACGATCTGCATCGGGCTGAGGAAATCACCTCGGACTATGCGAAATTATTTTCTAACGAACGCCCTGTCACTATCGGCATCACCGCCGGCGCATCATGCCCAAACAACCTGATCGAGGAGACGATTTTCAAAGTTTTCGAACTTCGCGGCGTAGACCGCGAAACGCTGGCGAAAGCGTGAATTCGAGTTATTTCGCGCCCGCCCGTCTCAGATGTGCGGCATGAACGCCGTATAAACCTCGCCCGGAATATCCAGCAGGCTGTAGTCCTTGGAAGAAACGAAGAGCAGGCTTTGTTTCCCCTTACCGAGCAATTCGTTTTCCGATCCGAAAATCTGGTGCTCCAAGGTGCAGAACTTACGGTTGAAATCCGCCACCCGTATCTTGATCGTGATCACATCGAACTCCCGCGCCTCACGCACGAATTTGTGCTCGAACGACCGGGTGAGAATGAAAAACTTGCTGGTTTTCAGGTCGAAATCCGGCATCACCGTATTGAAAAACAATTCGCGGGTCTTTCCGACATAGAGACCATACATGCCGAAATAGATGTTACCCACCGAATTGGTGTCCTGATAGGTGGCGATCATCGAATACACAAACCACTTGCCCTCAAAATGACCGCTCAGCGCATGAGCATCCTGCGGGATCGGCGCAACCACTTGCGAACCAGTCACCACGTTGGCGGTTTTCGTCAGCGCCTTGATGGCCGGGATTTCAGATGCCGCCTCGATCACCTCCCCCGCCTTCTCCGTGACAACACGCAGCAGGTCGGTATTAAAGACTAGCCAGACCACATAGAGCACCGGCAGTAAGGATCCTAACAGGAGCATGGCATTCGCCCCGGTGAAGTAGCCAAACGCGAAGATGACCAACGAAATGCTGGCAAACGAAAACATCCGGATTTGCGGCAACGGTTGTTGCGAGTTCGGCACAAAACACCGGGCGATCGCCAACGCGCCGTAGCCGATGAAAAACGAAGCGTAAAACACCATGAAATACTCCAATTCCAACTGCGCCCATAGACCACCGAGCGTAATCCCCGCAACAATCAGAAACGTCGGAATCGGCGACTCCAACAAGCGCATGGGCAGCATGCCGATCAATATGTTTTGGCTCTTGCTCAAATTGACCCCGAGGAACCATTTCAGCGCCACATAGCCGCTATCCAAAGTCGTTAATGCACAGATGCACAGGAACGAAAAATAGGCGGCCGGCAACATTCCCTTCGAGCTCTCGTCGAGCTGGTTCATGTATTTCACGATCAGTTCGTGCGCATACTGAAAGTGGTCGAGCTTGGAGGCGTAAGTTTCCACCCCTCCCTTGCTCAGCACCCATGCCGCCAGACAGCCATGGAAAAGCAACAGCAGGAAAAAGATCAGCCCACCGAAAAAGTAGCTGCTGCGGATCGAGGTGTTTTCGCGGTGAATCTGAATCGCCCGCTGCCAGTGTTGCAGATCCAACCACGGCCCGACCAGCAGCCCGACCAATAAAGGAATTGCATAGCCGAAAAGATCCGGCCCCGCCCAAGCACCGGGCAACTCAGCATCCCAACGGAAATTTTGCGGAACCAAGGGGTGCAGATTGGAAATCACCACCGCAATGCAAACCAACAACAAGACCCCGAAAACGCCGTGCCCGAATTTAATCCGCTGGATGCCGAATTCCTCTCCAAACAAGCAACCCGACGCCAACACCACGAACACCACCATGCACAGATAAAGCCCGGTCATCGAACCGGAAACCAGATCGAGCGGCCAAAATAGGTATTTCGTCAGCGCAAACACCGTCAACGTGAGCGCCACCACTTGATAGATATAAAAAATCAGTCGGAACGGCTTGGCGAATTTATCAAAAAAGATCGCCAGAGATTCCTGTCCGCCCGCATGCCGTTTTGCCACGATTTGCGTCAAAAAACCGAACAACATCAGGCCGAGTGCGTTTGGAATTGCGAACATCAACAGCCCCTGCAAGCCGAACATGAACGTCATTTGGACGCTGAAAAACAGTCCCAACCCCCACATCCAGGCCAGTGCCACGGAATTCCCCCAAAGTAACGCGTTGATCGAACGGAGATTCATTGTCGGGCGAACAAACCCGTATTTTCCGCCCCCGGCAAGCTGCATTCTCCTCCGCCGCAGAAGGATCTCCCGAAAACCCGTAAGAATTACCATTGAAGCCCAGCGGATCACACTCTTTACTCCCGCCTTCACCGAACCCGCAGCACTCGCTTCATGATTGAAAACATCCGCAAATACAGAGCCCTCATCATTCTCAGCCTCGTTGTCGTCGCCATCGCCTTGGTCGTCGGCCTCCAGAGCAGTAGTGTTGCCAGAGGGGGAAATGGCCGCGCAATCCTGAAAATCGCCGGCCGCACATACGATGACAAAGAATACCAACACCTCGGAAGCGGTGCTTTCGAGCTCACCTCCAGCCTCGCCCGCTCCGGTGATTTCACCCTTTACCAATTTCTCATGGGCCTCTCAGCCGGCGCCACCACCCAAGAAGATGCCGTGGAAAAATTCTTCATCGGCCGCATGCTCATCCGCCAGGCAAAGGATGAATTCGGCGTTCACCCTGGCGATCAGGAAATCTCAGACTACATCCGCAACCTCCGCGTCTTCAGCGATAAAGACGGCAAATTCAACGAGGACAACTACCGCAACTTCGTCAAAAAAGGCCTCGGCCGCCTCGGCATGACTGAAGGCGACCTCCGGGATCTCGCTGCCGATATCATCGCCTCCAAAAAAATCAATGCGATCGTCGGCTCCGGCCTTGGCGTAAACCGTGAGATGGTCGCCCTGGAAGTTGCCCTCGAGAACCAACAAATCGAAGGCGAAATCGCCAGCCTTTCCATCGATCCCTTCGAAAAGGAAATCAAACCCACGGATGAAGAAATCAAAGCCTACTGGGAAACCATTCAGGACGCCTTCACCACCGAACCGCTGCGCAAATTCACCTACGTCATCGCCACTCCGGACATGCCTGCAGACGCAGCAGCAGAAACCAAAGACGCCCCGGAATCCATCGCCGATGTCGCCGCCAGCGACGAAGCGAAGAAGGCCGCCGCCAAGAAAAAGGCCGATGAAAAGGCCAAAGCCGCCGCTGAACTCGCCGAAGCACGCCGCAAGAAACAAATCGAACTCGATTCACTCGTCGATGATTTCACTTTCAAGCTCGAAGAACAAAAAGGTGCCGGTTTCGAGGAACTCGCCGCGAAAAACAACTGGACAGTGAAGACCACCGAACTCTTCCCGCAATCCAAACCGCCCGCCGAACTTGACGTCAACCTCCGCTCCTCCAACAACCGTGGTGCCAAGGCCGTCAATGATTTGTTCCGCATCAAGCTCACCTCCGATCCGATTTCAAAAATCTCCCAACCCATCGCCATCGACGAAAATCAGTGGCTCGTCGCACGTCTCGACGGTGAGGAAAAATCCCGCCCCAAGACCTATGAAGAAGCCAAAGACGAGGCCCGCGCCCAATACATCTCGGAAAAAGCCGCCGATGCCATGAAAGCCGCCGCCAAAGTGGCCGCCGAAAAAATCAAGACCGCCCTTGCCGCCGGCAAACCTCTCACCGAAGCCGCCAAAGAAGCTGGAATCGAAAAAACCAAGGCCTTCACCAAAGTGAATTCCACTTACCGCCCGGACACCGCCACCGAACCGAAAAACCTGTTTGAGGCTGCTCGCAGCGTCGATCCCGGAAGTCTCGCCGAACTCATCATCGAAGCCGACCGCACCTTCATCGTCCACGTCGCCAAACGCGAAGTCGTGAAAGAAGCAAATGCCGCCGAGCGCCTCGATAGCGAAGTCGCATCCCGCGCCAGCCAGAACGAAACCCTCGCCTTCGCCGCCTGGATCACCACCCAAACCGAAGCCGCCAAGGTCGAGCAACTCTACAAAAATAAGTAAGGGCCATCACCGGTCACTCGGTCCTGCTTTCCTCTCCTCCATGCCCTCCGTCCAGAATCTCTTCGACGACGCCAACGGCCACTTCGCCATCGGCGAGATCGACGAGGCCACCGCCCTCTACCGGCAATGCGTCGCGCTGGACCCCGATTTTTTCGACGGCTGGCACGCCCTCGGCATGGCCCTTCTAAAAACCGACCACGTCAAGGAAGCCATCGGCTGCGGCCTCCAAGCTGTCACCCTTAAGCCCAACGACCTGTTAGCTTGGACCAGCCTGTCCCAAATGTATGTCCGGGACGGTAACATTCCCGAAGCCGAAGCCGCTAAAGGCAACGCACGCATCCTCTCCCTAGGCGGCAGAGTCGTCAAGTAATCGCCAACCGACGATCAACCCGTCGGAGCGCGTGCATTCTGCGCGCTGCTGGATAACGGACATTCTGTCCGGCGTGTCGCTTCGCGGAAGACGGGTGACAGAATATCCCCCGTCCGACAGCCGACAGAATGTCGGCACTCCGCCCCCCTCTCACTCCGCCTTGCACACCCCGCCCACGTCTGCTTTCCTCCCCTCCTCCAAGTCTTGCCTCTACTCCCTCTTCTCTGCTCACTGCTCACTGCTTACTTCTTCTCTTCTCACTGCTCACTGCTCACTGCTCACTGCTCACTGCTCACTTCTTCTCTTCTCACTCGCTCCCATGTTTTACCTCACCACTGCCATCGATTATACCAACGGCTCGCCCCATATCGGTCATGCTTATGAAAAAGTGCTTGCCGATGTGATCGTCCGCTACCGCCGCCTGCGCGGCGACGAGGCGTTTTTCCTCACCGGCGTGGACCAGCATGGCCAAAAAGTGCAACAAACGGCCGAAAAAGAGGGCGTAAACCCCGCGACTTTTGTGAAACGCACGACCAAGAAGTTTCTCAACCTCTGGGAAAAACTCGGCGTGCAATACGATGGCTGGGCGGAAACCATCGACCCGCGCCACAAGGCCTGCGTCCAAGCCATCCTCACCACCCTCAAGGAGCAAGGCCAACTCTACAAAAAAGCCCACTCCGGCCACTACTCGGTGCGCCAAGAACAATTCCTCTCCGACCGCGACCGCGATGAATCCGGCAATTTCGGCCCGGAATGGGGTGAAGTCATCGTCATCGAGGAGGAAAATTGGTATTTCAAACTCAGCGAACACACCGAATGGCTGAAAGCCTACCTCGAAGCCACGACCGATGCAGTGCTGCCCGCTTTCCGGAAATCCGAACTCCTCAACGCCCTCGAACGCAACTCCGGAACCGACCTCTGCATTTCCCGCCCGAAAGAGCGCCTGCGCTGGGGCATCGAGTTTCCCTTCGATCCCGATTTCGTCACCTACGTTTGGTTCGACGCCCTCATCAACTACATCTCCTTCGCCGGCTACCGCGCCGCCCCGGATGCAGAACTCCCGGAATTCGAGCGCTTGTGGACCTCCGACGAGCGCCCGGTCCACATCATCGGCAAAGATATCCTCGTCCCCGCCCACGGCATCTACTGGCTTTGCATGCTCCGTGCGATGGGTTTCCCTGATGCGCAAATGCCACGGCTGTTAGTCCACGGCTGGTGGAATATCCGCGGTGAAAAAATGAGCAAATCGATCGGCAATATCGTCGACCCCTCGGAACTCGCCGACAAATTTGGCGTCGAAGCACTGCGCTATTACCTCGTGCGCGACATCGTCACGGGCAAGGACTCGGATTTCGATGTCGAGCGACTCATCATGCTTTTCAACACCGAACTCGCCAACGAACTCGGCAATCTCTGCAACCGCGCCCTCAACATGAGCCAGCGCTTCACCGACGGCATCATCTCCCGCGGCGGCAGTTTCTCCGATGACGACCTCGCCCTGCAAACTTCACTCGCCGAATCCACCGACGCCTACCGCGCCGCCATGGATGAGTTCGACGTTTCCAAAGGACTCGAAGCCCTCAGCCGCCACGTCGTCCATTGCAACGTCTATGCCGAGCGCATGAAACCCTGGGAGCTCAATAAGGACCCGGAAAAGAAAGCCCGCCTCGCCACCGTCCTCCAGCACCTCGCCGAGAGTGTCGCCCATTGCGCCGTGTTGCTCTCCCCCATCTTGCCGGATGCCGCAGCCAAGCTTGCGGATCAACTCAATCTCCCCTCGCTCAGCACCCTCCAACTCTCCGATCTCCGCTGGGGACTCATTTCCGAAGGCCACACTATCGGAAAACCCAAACCCGTGTTCCCAAGAATCCTCATCGAGGAACCCACGTAACGGCGATTATCGGTCGCCGATTCGTCTCCCCCCACCCATTGCTCCGAATCCAATTCAACTAGGCCACCGCCCAACAACCCGGCGAAATACCCAATATTCCTAGAGTTTCTATGAAAGAACTCAAAGCGCCATCTGGTATCCAGTGCTTCTTATGAAAAAATTCATCACCACCGCCGCACTTTGCATCGCCACATCCACCACGCTGTCCGCCGATGACGCATCGTCGGTGAAATATCCCGGCGGCAGCGGCCCCGGCAAAGGCAAGCATGTCGTCCTGATCGCCGGTGATGAGGAATATCGCTCCGAAGATTCCCTGCCGATGATGGGAAAAATCCTATCCCAACGCCATGGTTTCGATTGCACCGTGCTCTTCTCGGTTTCGCCAGATGGAAAAATCGACCCGAATGCCGGAACCAGCCTCAGCAACCCCGAAGCCCTCGATACCGCCGATGCCATCATCCTGTTGATCCGCTTCCGCAAGTGGCCCGAGGAAACGATGAAACGCTTTGAAGCCGCCATGAAACGCGGCGTCCCGGTGATCGCCTTGCGCACCAGCACTCATGCCTTCCAACTGCCAGCAACCAGCGCATTCAAGGACTATAACAGTTTTGGAAAACGCATCCTCGGCGAACAATGGGTCACCCATTGGGGCAAGCACAAAGCCGAAGCCACTCGCGGCGTAATCGAATCCGCCAACGCCAGCGATCCAATCCTCAAGGGTGTCAGCGATGTGTTCGGCAACTCCGATGTTTACGAGGCGGCCCCGCCCCCCGATGCGAAAATCCTGCTGCGTGGCCAAGTGCTCGCTGGAATGAACCCCGACGATCAACCCGCCAATTATTCCAAAAAACGGAAGGACGGAGTCGAACAACCGATCAACGATCCCATGATGCCGGTCGCTTGGACCCGTGAGCTCAAAAACGAGGCTGGAAAAACCCAGAAAATTTTCTGCACCACGATGGGTGCCGCTACGGATCTCGCCAACGAAGGACTCCGGCGTTTGGTCGTCAATGGCGTGTTCTGGGGTCTTGGACTCGACGTCCCGGCCAAGACGGACGTCGCCACGGTCGGCCCCTTCGAACCCCTGATGTATGGCTTCAATGGTGCCCGCAAAAACGTGATGCCCTCAGCCCACGCAGTGGACGCCAAAGGCGAGTGAGTTAGATCCCAATCTTTCCCGGCATTCCACCAGAATGCCTGCGCAGTCATGCGCCGTTCTCCACCACCGACACTTCATTTGGAAAAATTCAAACTTTCCCATCCCGGAACTCATCCTATAAATCCTTCCATGCGCAGCGAAATCTCCCTAAAATCCAAGGTCAATCTCGGCATTGTTCCCACCCACCTCCGCTTCGTCGGCGCACTCCTTCCCGATGAAAACGGCCGGTTTCCCCGCAATGCGGATGGAGACATCCTTGTGGTCGCGGGAGTCAGGGAACTCGTCGAAATCTCGCCGGTTCGCTTCAGCTGCGTCCAGGTTTCCATTTTCCCAGGAACCGACCCCGAGGACATCGGTGCTCTCGTCAGCGGCCTCAAAGCCCTGGGCCTCGAAGTGGATTTCGTTCTGATGGTCGGCGGAGTCAATCCGATGAATCCTGCGGACGAGGACGCTGTCCTTGCCCAACTCCTGCCCAGCCTCAAGGCCGCCGTCGCCCATGGCACCCGCCACGTTTCCTCCACCTCGATCGAAGAATGGATGAGTGCTAACGAAACCCGCCGCGAAGGCGCGGATTTCGAAGCGGCAATCGCCCAAAACGTGAAACTTCACCTCCGCGCCTATCAGGAAGCGGGCTTGGAAGGATCGTCCATCGAAAGTTGGAACATCGAATTCCTCCGCCCCGGCGAGTTCAAAACCTTCACCAGCCTGGAGCGCGGCTGGGCATTCATCAGCGCTGCTAACAAGGCGCTCGGAAAACCATTCTTCAAAATTCTCGTCGATGCCGCCCACTGCGGCGATTCCGGTGTGTCGATCGCCGAAAACCAAGCGCTCATCGCCCGCATCGCCGAAGCAAACGAACTCGGAGTTTTCCATGCATCCGCCAAGACCACCCGCGGCTGTCTTTCTTCCGACGATGGCTGGATCAGCGTGCTTCTCACGGCCATGGCCGCGACCGGGAAATTGCAGCATGTCTATGTCGAGATGTTCGATCACGAGGACGCCGGGCTCGAAATGCTCCGCACCATGGAGCCAGGCCACGGCGTCGATACCCGTGACGGCCGGAATTACACCGAAGTGATGGCGGACGGCCTTGGGGACATAGCACACCGTCTCAACAATCTCGCCGCCCGCGGAATCTTGAAATCCTAAGCCGATGAAGCACACCGTTTACGGCGAGCCATCGTTCCATTTGACGACTCCCGAGCTTGATCTCGATATCACCGCACGTGGCGGCCACCTCGCTCCGGTCGTTTTCCATCTCCCCGGCCGCGATGTCTCACCCTACGCGCTCGCTCCTTGGCAGCCTGCGGACTATCCGGAAATCCCACCGCTTCTATCCGTCCTGCGCGGCGATTTCCTCTGCCTGCCATTCGGCGGTCAGGAAAACGGCCCTCCACACGGCGATCCCGCGAATGCCGAGTGGCTTCCACTCGCGGTAAAGGAACGCTCGCTGGAGCTATCCATGCACACCACGGATTCCGGCGCTCATGTCGTGAAAACCATCTCCGTAAAACCCGGCCATCACGCGATCTATGCCGAACATCGGATTTCCCATCTCGACGGCGACTTTAACTACGGCACTCACCCGATCCTCGATCTATCAAACCTTCCAGAAGGTTCCGGACGCGTCACAACCAGTCCCTTCCACTGGGCTTCGACGTTTCCGGGCGCGTTCTCGAATGCGGCCGATGGTGAGTCCCAGTCTTTGCTAGAAAACTCCGTTTATACTGATCTCCGGGAAGTAAAACTCGCCGACGGCGGCACCACCGATCTCACCCACTATCCAGCCCGCGTTGGAAATGACGATCTCGTCATGATGGTCAATGTGCTGGCAACACCGCAACAACCCTTCGCTTGGTCGGCCGCCGTGCTCGATGGCTATGTGTGGTTTTCCCTGAAAAACCCCGCCGATTTCCCAGCGACGCTGCTCTGGCTAACCAACGGCGGACGATCTGCTCCGCCATGGAACGGAAAACACCTCGGTCGTATCGGCATCGAGGAGGTTTGTTCCTTCTTCAGCCATGGCGTGGATGTCTCGCGCCAAAATCCCCTCGCCGCCCAAGGAATCCCGACAAGCCGCCATTTCACACCGCAGGAAACCGTCTCACTGCGTGTCATCCAAGCGGTCGCCCTCGTACCGAATGACTTTGGCGCGGTCACCTCAATCGTTCCCCACGATGAGCTTTCCATTGCCATCTCAGGCGATTCCGGTAAACCCATCATCATTCCAATCGATTGGAAATTCGTCATCTAATCTCCAATCTCTTATCCTCAATCTCCAATCTCCAACCATCAACCTCTTATGAAACTACACAACGCAATGTGGCCCGGCCTTGTCGGTAAAGAACCCGGCACCGATCATCCTCCGATCTCGCTTGAGCACATGCTCGAACTCACCACCGCCGCCGAAGTGAACGGCCGCAAGTTCGATGGCGTGGACCTCTTCGTTTTCCATCCCCACACGGATCCGAATGCCTCGGAGGATTCCATCAAAGCCATGGCCGACAAGATCGCAGCCGCAGGCCTCAAGGTCGGATCACTCGTCGCTCCCGTCTGGCCGGGCACGGTCGGTGGCTCTGCCTTCGGTTCCGATGAGGATCGCAAGAATTTCGTGCTCGCCGTCGAAAAGACCTGCCGTGTTGCTAAAATTTTGAATGCTCACGGTATCCGCCAATCCGGAATCATCCGCGTCGATACCGCGGGCGGCACCGCGGATTTCGCCAAAGACATCACGGGCAACACCGCAAAAGTCGCGCAAACCTTCCGTGAGGCAGGAAAAGTCGCCGAACAACACGGCGAGCGCATCGCAGCGGAAGGAGAAATCTGCTGGGGCGGATTCCACTCGTGGAAAGCCGCAATGGACACCCTCGAAGCCACCGCGATGCCTGGCGTCGTGGGATTTCAGGCTGACCTCGCCCACACCTACCTCTACCTCATGGGTTACAACGCCCCGGAAGCCGCACTCCTCAAGGAAGGCTACAGCGACGAGGAATTCTGGGCCGCTTATAAAATCATGACCGATGCCCTCCGCCCATGGACCATCGATTTCCACGTCGCCCAAAACGACGGCTCCGTCCACGGCACAGGCTCCCATGACAAAACCGGTCGCCATTGTCCCGCCGACGACGCAAACGGTCGTCTCGACATCGCAAAATGCTCGACCTACTGGCTCCAAGGTGCCGCCGAACGTGGCATCAAGCACATCTGTTGGGACGGCTGCATGTTCGACAACTCCGTGCTCGAAAGCCCCGCCACCTGGAATGCCATCCTCAAGGCCATGATCGCCGTCGACGAGGCGCTCTGAAGCTGCCGCCACTCTACTACCTAATCTTCAGAATCCACCAGCTATGGCTGCTTCACCTTCAATTCTCGCTGATAAACTACACGAATACCCACAACATGATGTGATCGATGGAGGATCGAATTCGATTCTCGATGACTGCCTCAATCAGAACGACGGGGTGCTGCAGCTCGTGCACCGCTATGCCGGCCGAACATTTTGCACCCCGGGAAAGCGCCTTCGCCTGGATGCGAAATCGTACTACCCGGACTACATGAATGGGACAGGCCTCGATGAAGTCTGGATGTGTTGCACCGTGCCCATTGTGACCGGAGTCATCGATACCCGCACGGGAAAAGCACCCTTTCGTGAAGGAGAAGCACACGTCCTCACGCCGAACGGGCAATTCATCTCACTTCAGGATTTGATTGAGGCCAATCCAGAGGCTGTCATGGGAGAGAAAGTCACGGCGCTTTCGAAATCCTTGTTCGGCAAGGCCACCTGGCCGATTGTATCCAAGAAGTTCGACAATCTGAACCCCATTCCCCACCATCTTCACTGGGCCAAGTGGGAAGTTTACGACATCAATTCTTTCGACAATCCTGGAGTCAGTCCGTCGCATTATCACACCACGGCAATGGGCCTATACCCGTTCGTGACGAAGGACCAGTTCCTCGCTTGCATGAAGCGTTGGGGACAGGACGATTATAACGGAGTGCGGCACTTGTCGCCGCACACGATGATGCACATTGATAACGGCTTCGTGATGCCGAATGGCGTTCTTCACTCGCCCACGGACCTCTGCACGCACGAGTTGCATGTGACGATGGACGAGCATTTCCTCGCCGAGGACCTGACACTGGATGGACGGATCGGAGCAGCCGATGCGTTTTACGCCTGCCGCGAACAGGACTATCCGAAGGACAAGCACGAAGACTGGGAATACCTCGTGGAAACCTTCGACTTCAAAGCAAATCAGGACCCGGACTTCGTGCAGAAGAATTCGCGCCCGGCCATCACCGCAGAGGAATTCTCCGCCGAGGGAGTGGACGCAAAGTGGATTGTTTACGGGGATATTCTCGGCGATCAGAAGGCCTCCATTCTCCGTCTCACCGTTGCACCCGGCGCCAAGACGAATTTCCACCCGGAGAGCCCCACCCTTTTCCACACAAACCGCGGACGCGGCCGGGTCGGAAAGCTCGAAGTGCGATATCACCAGGACATGAAACTTGGCGAAATCTATCCCGAGATCGGATTCATCACCCAAGCCGCGCTTAACCGCGGCGGCGTGCAAATCGAGAACACCGGCACTGAACCGCTCGTCCTGACCTTCGACTTCCCCCAACACGCGCATTCTCAAACACCCTGTCTTCCTTCATAATTCATTCAATATCATGAAAAAACCAATCCGCATCGGACTCATCGGTTACGGCTTCATGGGCCGCACCCACTCGAACGCCTACTCCCAACTCAGCCACTTTTTCGATACCGAACACGTCCCAGTCCGCCAAGCGGTCTGCGGCCGCGATGAGGAAAAGGTCAAGGCCTTCGCTGAAAAATGGGGCTACGCATCCTATGAAACCGATTGGCGCGAGCTCGTCAAACGCCCGGACATCGACGCCATCGACATCTGCACGCCCAACGATTCGCACGCCGAAATCGCTCTCGCCTGTATCGCCAATGGCAAGATGATCCTCTGCGAAAAACCCCTCGCCCTCAACGGTGATCAAGGCGAAGCAATGGTCGCCGCCGTGGAAAAAGCCGGACTACCGAACCTCGTTTGGTATAACTACCGCTTCCTCCCCGCCGTCACGCATGCGAAAAACATCGTCGATGCCGGCGAACTCGGCCGGATCTTCCATTACCGCGCCAATTTCCTCCAGGACTGGACGATTTCCGAAGAACTTCCACAAGGCGGCGCCGGTCTCTGGCGCCTCGATGCCGCCGCCGCCGGCTCTGGTGTCACAGGTGACTTGTTAGCCCACTGCATCGACACCGCTCGTTGGATCAACGGTGAAATCGTTTCGGTTAGCGCGATGACCGAGACCTTCATCAAAGAGCGCGTCCACACCGCCACCGGGGAAAAGCAAGCCGTCACCATCGACGACGCCTGCGCCTTTCTCGCCCGTTTTGAGAATGGCTCGCTCGCCATTTTCGAATCCACCCGTTACGCCCGCGGCCACAAAGCGCTCTATACCTTCGAGATCAACGGTGAGAAAAAATCCCTCTCCTGGGATCTTCACGACCTCAACCGCCTCTCCTATTTCGACCACGGAGTCCCCGGCGATCGCCGCGGTTGGAGCAGCATTCATTGCTCCGATAGCGATCACCCCTACGCCGGAAACTGGTGGGTTCCCGGCCTCTGCCTCGGCTACGAGCACTCGTTCATCCACGAACTCGCGGAGTTCTTCAAATCGCTCGACAATCCCACCGCCGAGAAACGTTACCCGGATTTCCGCCACGCACTAGGCACCCAATACGTCTGCGACGCCATCCTCGAATCCGCCCGCACCAAGCAGTGGGTGGATGTGAAAAAGGCATGACCTAATTTGGCTCCGGGCGAAGACGCCCGGGCCACTGTGGCGCGGGCGTCTCCGCCCGCAGCCATCTCGTCGGTAGGCCATCCCATTTCTAGGCGCTTCAGGATGCCTGAGACTGCGGTTCCTTACACATTACGGGCTAACAAAAGCCTTCTCAATCGCATCCAGTCCTACCCCCAAAACGTGCTTGGCAATTCCGTCGAGCGCGTCGCGAGGCCCGGTGAAATGGACAGTGGTCTGAGTGTGAGTGTGAGACTCACCGGGCTTGAGCATCAACGCCGGGCTGGAAGTTTCCAGCTCGTAAAACGGGCCAAGTGGCTTGGCTCCGGGCTCCGGCGGTCCGTCATTGTAGGAATTAAGCAAATCCCCGCCGAAGGGATCGACGTCTTCGCGCCATTGAGAATCAACATAGGGCCAACTCTCACTCGCCGCATTTTCACTCGGACGGAGCCAAACCAGAGTCAACGTAGCCGTGTCGGCCTGCCAGCTTCCGGCAATGTTCTTGGAGCGTTTCGGCGAAAGGCCGAGCTTACCACGCTCCGTGCCATCCCCTTTGAAAAACAACACGGATTCGCTGAACTTGATCCGAGTGTCGGGGATCTTGCCAAAGTAATCGGTGTTAGCGATCGGACCGATTTTAGAAACATCTCCGGGTTTGAACGGGATGACGATGGTGGTCTTGGGCGTGGGTTTGAACATGCCCAGTAACCAGATCGACGGCGCACCGCTTTTCCTAGTCCAGGCGTTTTCTCCGGTGTTTTCGACGGTATTGGCGGAGGTATAGCCGACCGTTTGAACGCCATCGGCCAAAGCGCCGCCGCAGAGTTTCGCGAGCTCCGCAGTCGAAGCGAGCGAAATACTGCGTTTCACTTTCATCAAAAAAACCGTCCCCGCACGGTTTGGAATCTCAATCGACTTGGCAAACTCCGCGCTATCCGCCGTGGGTTGCTTGGCTAGAGCAAATGCTTCGGTATCAATCGCCGCCGGAGTTTTCCAATTGGCGAAGGTCTGCTCGACATTGGGCGGAAAGAACAACGCGAACGGCCCACCTTCCGGACCAAACCAGAGACGCTCCTCCCCCCCGAAAACGTAAATGTGTTGGGTGAGGCCCACCCGCTCCGACTCCGGCTTAATGCCCGCCTCAATCACTTCCGGATTGATCCAGCCAAAACCGGTCCCCTCCGGGCCCGTAGCGGTCGAAGTCATGATCCGTCCCTGATAGGCCGGCGCGATGGCCACTCGCGCCGAACCGGAGGAAAGCTCGATGATTTCAGTATGCTTTTTCATGAACGCCACATCTTCCTGATAAGTGGAAGCACCTGCGGCAATGACTGAGGCAAGCGTGACACCTGCCGGAATAGTAAGGAACAACTGCGATGTCATACGATTTTAGGGGAATTGGATTTACGGAATAAGCAGCAAGCATGGATCTGAGGCCAAAATCGGCTAAAATCCTTAACAAGCCAAGAAACATAATAAATACTTGCCGATAAAAGCCCTCCTTGGCAAGCGATGCCAAGCTGTTTCAGCCATGAAACACTCCTCACGCCGCAAATGCCGACAATCACCTGCTTGAATGTTCGGCATCCGTATTTGAATGATTTTCCGTGTTGCCAATCCCCCGCATCGCGGTTTAATTTCCGCCCGCCGCAGGGCACAACGCCCCAAAAGCCTCATAGTGTAATGGTAACACCCCGGATTTTGATTCCGTTATTCTAGGTTCGAGCCCTAGTGAGGCTACTTTTCAAACCCTTTAAAATAAGGCGTTTACAGGATTTTCTGGAACCTCTCCCCCGAATCTCCCCCTAGATTTAAACCGATTTAAACCAACGAATATCGGAGCTTGAGGGACTCCCCCTGGGCCATGGCCTCAGCGTTCCCCGCCCATCAGTCTGCGGATCACTTCGGGATACCACGGTTTACCAGTGCGTGATGGAATCCCTTCTTGATTTTATTTTTCTGCGATAGCGGCGAACGTCATCGGTTTGCCTCCCTTGGTTTGCGCCTGAGAGTACGAATTAAATCCATTGTTGCGCTCTCACCATCACGTTCGCCAAATGCTCGATGCCTTGGAATGGATTTTGAAGCGGGATGTTCCGTGCCTTGTAGTATTCCAGTGCGGACTTTCGAAATACGCCAACCGCAGCGGATACAGCACTGGCAAAAGTTCTTTTTTTCGGTCGGCGTAGGTATTTTTCGCCAAACTATTTCCGGGGCAGGGTGATCTTATCGATCTTCCCCACTGTTTTAAAATCGCCGCGCTTCATGATGCATTTTAAACGGGCTAGATTGTGCGCGATGGTCTGGGGTCTTGGGGGGGGGGGCCGATTGGCGGCAAAAATCCCGGTAAAGTATTTCAATTTCCTCAAAGATAGGATTCGCACCTGCTTTGACATACGGTTTCTTGTGAAGTTCCGCCATTCTTGGAAGGTTTCATGGGAGAAGAATGGTACGCTCAATGAGGCCTGCATCGATGGCGGGAATCAGATAGAGCTTTTTAAAATTGCGCCTGTCGGCCAGTTTAAGTTTGGCCTGCAATTCCTCCCTTGAATTCTCAGCAGCGATCGCGAGAAGGATCGTTTCGACTTGGGGGGTGGCGTCCTCATACCCGAGAGTCGATTTCTCTTTCGAATGCACCGGTAGGCGGATGAGGAAGTAGGAGTGATCCTCATCGAAATCGAATATCGGTGGAGGCGAGCCATTTTTTCTTCATCGCCCGGAGGATTTTTGGAATACCGGTGGACCGGCCTTCGGTGATTCATTTTCTGAGCAGGTGATTTCAACGTGCCCTGAAGGACGTGCAAGTTTCACTATTCCACTGGCAATCCGGTCGTTTTTGGAGTTTTGAGTCATGTCAACTTGATAGCGATGGCGTCGTTCTAGCTCAAGTCATCCGGATGTCATAAAATTCACGGCCAATTGGAATCCCCCTGATCTTTCCAGTCGATTAACGAGCAGCTTCTAGCAAAAAATCAATGCCGATTCCCCATTGTTCATTCTACCGCACGGGTTGATGGAATTGAAGTTATTGGAAACCGATCTTTCGGCAGCGGTTAGTTTTCAGGTCGGATTCCGCAATCACTGCCAGCAACAGGCTGTGAGCATTGTGGAATGGTTGGAATCGGTGCTGCCTTGCAACGGCTGCGAAATCCCCCGGAGCGGCTAGGTCCATGGTGCTTGCCAACTTCAGATCGGCGGATGTCGGTGGTGGCAGATGGAGATTCCGGCAGTAGGAGACAAGAAGGCGGCTGGCTTGATCCGGGAGCAGATAGCCGAAGTGGAGTTTGATGTCGAATCGGCGCATGCTCGCGGGATCAAGCTGATCGATTAGATTGGTGGAGGCAATCAGGATACCGGGAAAAGATTCGATCTGGGTGAGCATCTCGTTGATCTGGGTGACTTCCCAAGAATTCTGGGTCTGGGTGCGGTCGCGCAAAAACGAATCCACCTCGTCGATGAGGAGCACGGCACCATCTCGTTTGGCGGTTTCGAAAGTTTGGGCGATCATCTGCTCGGTCATGCCGACATAAGGACTCAAAAGATCGGAGGCCTTTCGAAGGAGCAGCGGTTGGCGGATTTCATTGGCAAGCCAGTGTCCGAACGAAGTTTTGCCGGTGCCGGGCGGGCCATACAGGCAGAGGCGGGCGCTCGGGTTCTTCCTTAGATTGGCGGCGATTTGCGGGAGATCCGCGGAGGTGTTCAGATGGGAGATGTCATAGAGTCCGGGTTGAACCATCTGGATCGTTGCCCTGGCGGGGTCGGGATAGCCCTGCGCCTTCAGGATTCCGCCGATGACGTGCGTAAGTGCCGCATCCCGATCCGCTTTCGGGATGCCCTGCTTGATCGATTGGATGACATTGCGGGCGCGGGTGATCACGGCGGGTGCCAGATGTTCGATTCCGGCGAGATGCTCGATCAGGCCGGGCGAAGCCAAATTTCCGGCCTTTTCTCTGAGGATTCGACCGCGCTGGGTTTTCGGTGGAATGGGGACCTCTAAGATGAAATCGAAGCGGCGGGAGAATGCCGGATCCAGCGTCTCGATTGAGTTCGAAATCCAGAACACCGGTTGACGGTTGTTTTCGAGCATTTGGTTGAACCAGCCTTTGTGGGTGTTTGCCATGCCACGATTCGATAATGACGGAGTTAGAATATCCTCGGCTTCATCGAAAACGAGAAGAACCTGGGTTTCATGGAAATACGTCTGAGCGAGATTAAGAACTGAAAGCCGTTGATCGGCGTGAAGCGGATCACCATCGTTGTCCGCAGTATCGAGATCGAATACGGGCATGCCCAAGGTTTGGCCGAGGACGCGCACGAGTTGGGATTTTCCCGTTCCCGGAGCACCATGAATCAGCACGTTGACCCCCGGCTTGCGTTTGGCCTGAACTATTTTCAAATAGGGCAGCAGAAGGTTCAAGCTCGTCTGGAGATGTGGGAAGTCCTCAAGACCAAGATCAGGGGGCGGCAGGGTGACCACGCCGAACAGTTTGAGCAGTCTAGCCGGATTGTAAGAATCACGAAGAAGCCGGACGGCCAGCGCTTCGGAATGAAATTCCGGATTAGCTGTTTTGTTAGAATGTTCACGCTTCAACAGCCCGCACTTCATCAATCGTCCGCCAGGTGCCATGGCTTTGGTTACGGCATTGCGGGGAAGATCCAGAACCTTGGAGAGAAACCGTGAAGTTTCCGCGCCGATGAACTTGCGGACTATGCGACATGTATCCGCAAGCGGAGGCTCGATTTCCATGCAGGCAAAGAATTCGAGGAGGCGTTGTTCGGTTGGGTTGAGTTGGATCGAGGCGGCGAAGCGCGTGAAGCTGTCCCGCGCCTGAGCAGGCAGTGCCGTGGATACGGACTGCTCCAACGAGCTCTGGAGATCATCCAGTAAGCGCGGGATCTTGCCGATCGTTTCTTCGTCATCATTCTTGGGCAGTCCTAGGAAATCCGCGATGTCGACGTCCGCGTAGGATGATCCCTCGATGAATGAAGCTCGGCACAAATTCGGTGAGAATATGCGGAGAATCCAGAGTGCGATGAGGCGATCGAAGCGGGAGCGAAATCGTTGGGTTGCCATGAGGTGTTGTGATTGGTTTACTCTCTATCTGTTGTCAGTTCCTGGGATGCGGCGCCGCCTAGCACGTCACCGGGCCAGGCGGCTAAATATTCGGAAAATGCCATGGATGCCTGGTCGTGATCGCCGGCGTGATGAAGGGCTAGTCCACGCAGCCAATGATAGAAGCCGGGTTCGCCATCCCTAGGGTTTCCCAGCAAGCGCAGCGCTTCGATGTCGTCACCGCCCTCGATCAGTGCGTGCATGTAAGATGGACTAAGTGACTTCGCATCTGGATAACGACCGTCGCGAATTCCACCGTCCTTCGCAGCGCGGATGGCGGGCATCCAGCGGCGGAGTTGGCGGAGGGCGAGGCATTTTAACGGAGCCCATTTCTTGCGCGGGAGCTCTTTGGGATGTTCGCGCAGCAGTTGCAATACATCCTGCCAGCGCCTCAATCCTTGGGCGAGGCGGAGTAAAGTCACGGGGGTCCGTTCAGCGGGAGGCGATTCGAGTCCTTCATCAAGGAAGCCGCCAAGATTGCAGTGCGGTAGTTCGTTCCAATCGATTTCGAATTCGTTAATTTCGCGCCAATCGAGATGGTGCGGCAGACGCAATGGGAAAAACCAGTTGAGATCGTCAGCAAGTTGCAGCAATTCGCCGAAACGACGTTCGATCAATGCTCCGTCATCGGCACGCACGATGAGATCGCAGGTGACTGCCAGTCGGCCATACAAGCCGAGGTCGCAGTCAGTCCGGACATGGAAGGGCGTGGGATCCAACAGGTTTCCAATAAGGAGAGCGTCGGATGGGCCATCGGCGATGAGATAGCCAATGATCAACGTGAAGCGAATATTGGTGCGTAGGTTATCCACCGGCATGGGGCAGACTTGAACGACATACTGACCTCGGATGAGGGCACAGAGGGTCGGGGTTTCGCTGGATTCGGGATCCAATTCCTCGATGTCGATGCCCGACGGGGCATTTTCGCAAGCGGATACCCGCTCAATCGCGGGGATGACGAGTTCCCTCATGATGGTGATGAGCGGCGAGGTGGTTGCGTTGGTGGTGGATTTCCGGAAGTTGCGGGGCTTGGACATGGCAGTAGGTGTTGGTGATATGGAAATTGGGATGATGCGGGAAACAGCGAAGCGCAGGTGGCCCAGAGGCAAACGATGGGGGGACTGGCCCGGCCCGGAACCACCTGCGGATTTTTCACGCGGGTGATGGTTTAACGATGACGGCGGCGAAGTGCGAAATGTGATTGAAACATGCGCTCACAATACCCCCAGGGGTGGGACAAATATGGGGGTAGGCTGAAAATAGATGAAAAAATTTGATTCACAGCGTGCCCGCCAAGGCATTCTGAAACGCCTCAACGATCCCCTCGACCCACTGCTGGTTCCTGGCGCTATCATCCTCTTTCGACCATCGGACAAACGACGCCTGTAGCCAGACCAGCAGACTCTTCGTGACATACGTCATCTTCGTCTCATGAGCCGGAATCTGAACCATTTCAGTCTGGATCTGGGAAGACGTCTCCTTGGAAGGCTTCATCGGATAGGTATCGGCGAGGTCCCATGTCACATGACTGCGCGGTCATGAAGTGCGACCGCCACACATTCCGCCAACCTACAGATTTACGGAAAATTCCCGTTGATCATCCCGACCAACTTGGCTAAGTTCCCACAGTCATGCAAGTCACCATCCATGAGGCAAAAACGCAGCTTTCGAGGTTGCATCACGGCTGCAACGCTTGCGGGGGAAGTCCACTATTTGCGGATTTCAGCGGTGGAGTCGCCTGTTCCCAAGAATCCAGAACAGAATTGATCCATCAGGCGGTTAGAAGATAGTGAATGTGGACCAGAGGAAGACTTATCGGGATCTTGGGCGATGTGGACGCGCTTCAACCGAAGAAGTGATGCTTTGACAGATTTGTATGGAATTCCGTGAGATAAAAAAGTGATGTTTGCTAAACCGCTGGCTGCACGGGGAACGCGCCAATCCCGCCAACTGACTACATAACGGGGAATTTGCTTACCCAAGATTGCCCGTTGACCTGCGGCTCTTGAGCGGGTATATACCAGCTATGACAACGACATTGTTTACAAATGGTCGCTCGCAGGCGGTGAGAATTCCCAAAGAACTGAGATTCAAAAGTAAGGAGATTTCCATCCGCCGCTTGGGTGATGGAGTATTCTTGGTGCCGGTCAAGGCCTGCACCTGGCCGGAGGGATTCTTCAAGAACATCCTCATCGATGACGCCAATTTCACCCGCCCCGAGCAAGGCGAACTCCCACTAGTCGTGGAACTCACCTGATGACCTACCTTCTCGATACCAACGTCTGCATCGCGGCCATGCGTGGAAATCCCAAGGTGGTGCAGGGACTCGCCAGCCGCAGTCCCGAGGATTGCGCCATTTCCATGGTGAGCGTTTTCGAATTGTTCGCAGGAGTCTTCCGTTGCTATGACCCGGAGAGGGAAGGGCTAAAAGTCTCCACTTTTCTGGAACCGCTCCACCTCCTGCCCTTCGATTGGGACTCCGCCTTGAAAGCCGCCGAAATCCGTTTTCAGCTTGAAAAAACCGGCAGCAAAATCGGCCCCTACGATTTACAACTCTGCGGCCAAGCCCTCGCGCTCGATCTGACACTCGTCACCCACAATACCCGCGAATTCAAACGCGTCACCGGCTTGCGGCTTGAAGACTGGGAGATCGAAGAGCCGCTTTGACGGATTTGGATGGAATGCCGTGATTTGAAAAAGAGGCGCGCCAAACGCTGGTCACCGGGAATCGATCAGTTTTTCTGCATGGCTCGCACTTCGTGGCGGACCATTTTGGCTAGTTCGGGTGGGCCGAGAACTTTCGCCTGACTGCCGAAGCTGAGTACCCAGCGCAGGACTTCCTCCAAGCGTCCCACTTCGAAGCGCACTTCCTCCTTGTTGCCGTGGACATCGAGAAGCGTCACCTCTTGGGTCGGGTGCCAACGACGCTCTTGGGCCAACCTCGCGGCGTAGTTCCGCAACTCAAGTCTGACCATGTGGCGCGAATGGTCTCCTGCAACATTCCAGACACCGAACGATCGGTTCAGATAGGCCGCGCCATCGAAATCCTTGGGTCTCTCGAAGCCCGATTGCAAAGCACGGACACGCGACATGCGGGGCAGCGCGAAAGTCCGCAGCGCGCCGCGTTCCAGATCATAAGCGATGAGATACCATCCGCCCTCGACCTCTCCGAGATGAAGGGGTTGCACCTTGCGGGCTTCCGCGCCATCGCTGTCGAGTTTTCGGTAATGGAAGACGGTTTCCGTTTGATCCAGAATGGCTTTGGAAATCTGACCGAAGTGTTTGATCAGGCGTTCGTCTTGTTTCACTGTCTTGCGGGAGAATGCCTCATCGAGATCCGCCCACGTGAACTCGATCCGACCCAACAAACCGCGGGTGATTTTGGCGAAGGCTCCACTCAGTTCGTCCGCAAGGCGAGTGCCGCGGATGCCTTGGAGGGCGGTGCGGGTGAAGAATAGGGTCGCCAGTTCCTCCGATGACATCTGGAACACCGGGAAATCCGAAACATCGCCATCATAGCGATAGCCGTGGAGGTCGTCGCAATAGATCAGTGGAAGCCCCAACGAGTCGCGCATGAAGCTGATGTCACGCTGAATGGTTTTCCGATCCACTTCGAGGGACTGCGCGAGCGTCGAGCAGTTCGGCAGTGAACCGCTGCGGATGCTGGCGTGGATTTGGTAAATCCGGTGCATCGGTCGCCGGTTTTTGCCGTCCCGTGGGGCCGCCTCCTTGATGCTGGCGGCGGATGGGGCGGTCTTCGACTTGCGTTCGTTGAGTTTCATATTCACACGGAAAGATGTTTCAGATCTCGGTCATGGAGAGATAGGCGCACTCGCCATCGGCCGACCGTTCCTTTGCGGTCTATCCAACAGCCCGACCGTTTTTTGTCAAGCGGTGGCACGCGGGAGCGGAAGTCTTCGCCTGTTGGATTTCACCGAAGATTCACTGGCGCTTCATCGTGTCGGCATGTGGCCGGGCGATGGTCGCCCCGCTATGAAAGAAAACATTGTGATACCCATTAAGATCGAGAGCGTGAAACTATGGACCCAGTGGACGCTGGAAGCGACGAGCTGGCTGATTTGCCTCGGCCTGCTGGCGGCGAGCGCCGCCGTTGCGGGCTGCGCCGCGTTGGCCTGGCTGGTTTCAGGCTCCGAAGTCATCCTAACGCTCGGCCTCGTCAGCTGCTTGCTGCTGGGTTTGGCTGGAGTGTGGCATTTGATGCGTCGGCTTGACCAGGCCGTCAAACAACTGCGGAGCGAAACGCCGGCGGCTGGATAAGGGGAGTGTTGTCGCGCTGCCAAAGGCGCTGTTTTAAACCCTTTGTTCCGTATACTTGCGGGTCCTAGGTGAGGGGGTTGGGTCGCCTGCTGACTCTGTCGCATCAGCGGGCGACATTCCAATTTCGGATGTAGTCTTTCTGCGCCGGTGTCTGGGGTGATTCCGGATTACATCGCCAAGATCCCATGCCACATGACTGCGCGGTCCGATCCTGCGAATTGACATCATCCCCGAGTGATGTAAAATTTACAGCATGACGTGCGCCCAGATTCAACTCCCAGACGCACTTTACCAGAGGCCCAAAGCCTTCGCTGCGCAGCGGGAGCTGTCCCTCGCCGAGGTCGCCCGCAGCGGACTGGAATTGTTTCTCGACCGGCTTTCCAAACAATGAAACCGCCCGTGGAGCGTGGCAGCTTCCCCGCGTCGATGCCGGCGGCATCAAGGTTCCCTTGGAAATCCTTCGCGACATCGCGGCGGATGATGAAAGCAACCGCAGCCTCGCCAACCGATGATCTCGCTGGACACCAATATCCTTTTGCCAGCCATCGAATCCCGAAACGTCAATCCCCCGAGAGCAGCGGCATTTCTTGAATCTCTCGAGGATCGCCAGGACGTCGCAATCTGTGAATTCATTCTGCTCGAACTCTAGGTGCTGCTGCGGAACCCTACCGTGCTTGCCAAGCCCCTCTCGACCGCCGCCGCCACCGATGTCTGCGAGGCCTTTCGCCAGCACCCCCGTTGGCAAGTCATCGGCTTCCCTCCTGACAGTCGCACCTTTCACGATGCCTTCTGGCCGAAACTCCGCGAAGCCGACTTCACCCGTCGCCGCGCCTACGATTCGCGGACCGCGCTCCTCCTCATCCAACAAGGCGTCACCGATTTCGCCACCGTGAATGAAAAGGACTTTCGCGACTGCGGCTTCCAGCGAGTTTGGAATCCGCTTACGGCAAGTCCAAGCGCTTGAACCTCTCCTTTTCAGCTGCCTAGCACTGTGGGTGCCGGTGAGGAGGTTGCCCGGGCGGTAACAACACCGACGTATGTTCCAACTCGGTTGGAACCAGAAAGTCACCGAGCGTCGGACGGTGGTGGCGAGACTAGTGAAGGAGCTCGGGGTGAAGTGATAGAGAATATAAACTCCCGATTACAACCGCAGCTTATTTTTCGTCACTACCTCTTTTCAGGTGCGATAAGGGGCAGGCGGTAGGTAGGCTTCGTGTTTGGGAGCATACCGACCTTTGATGCCGGTTAGCGCGGCCATGGCAAGCCCCGGTTACCGAATCGAAACCAAAAAACACAACAACCGAACTAACTAAAATCCTCTAGCATTCCAGATCTCAATCAGACGATTTTACAGAAAAAATTGCGCGGCCAAAAAAAACCGGGATAACGCAATATCAACGAATTTTCAGCGCAGCCCGAAATTTGAATTTGCCAACCATGGCCCAGCTGATAAAACAACGGCGTTCCACGCAAGCCCGAGTTAAATCAACGACTTACAGGATCAACCAAACGTTTCATCTGTTGAAACGCCGCTGTAGCTCAGGGGTAGAGCAGCTCATTCGTAATGAGCAGGTCGTCGGTTCAAATCCGACCAGCGGCTCTCTTTGTAAATCAAAGAGTTGCGGTGATTTTCAGCCTAACTGAAATAAAGCACAAGCACCCTTCTCTCCCCTTATCGCAATATTCCACGGGTGAAGCGGAATGATGGTTGAATCCGCGCAATTTCACGCACCTTACAAAATGCCCTGCCCCATTCGTTGGCAGGCTTGGTCGCAACCTGCTGGATAATTTCTTAGCTGTTGCCCACACCTTCATTTCCACCGTCGGCACCGTCCAAATTCGCGAGGCAAAAAATCCCCCGCTACTCCGGCAGGAGGTATTTCATGCGTGTGTGGAACACACGATCTTGATCCGAATTATTCCTGCACCACCCGCAGCCGCAGGAACCTTTTCAGCTGCCCGCCGATCGCTGCAGAATCCCGAATCTTCACCACGGTCCGGTCAGTCTGGTCCACCGCGGAAATCACCTGCGAATGGCCAAATCCATCCGCTGATTTCCAAATTTCGGTCCACGTTCCCGATAGACCGTTATTCGCCTCCACCGCGCAACTCAATCCTTGGGTAAACTTGCGGACCGGGAAGGTCAGCGTCAAAAAACGATCCGCAGGGGCCACTCCGACAATCCCTGAAAAAACCACGCCACTCGCCTGACTCGACAACGCAGGGTTCCCCAAAAACGCGAACTCCTGCAAATTATTCCACCCATCCCCGTCTGGATCCTGCCCCAAACCACTCGCTCCGCCCGGAAAAGAACTCCCCGCTGCCCACGTAGCAAAAGTATTACTGATGTTCACCGTGACGCTTTGAGAAGTCGTAAGATTGTCCAAATCCGTGGCGCTGAGCGTTACGGTCGTTTGCCCGACGGTTAGACCAACCAGATGAAGCTGTCCACTGACGATGCTCGCTGACGCGACGGCCGGGTTGCTATTTCCGGTAATGCTGTAACTGAGCGTTGGAATCGTTGTGACCGAGTTCATCTTTACCAGTTTCGTCTGATCCATCGTGGCCGGCATACTCGAAACATTCAGAGGGAAATCCGTAAACAAGGTGGCCGTGCCACTGCCGTTGAGAAACAAGTTGTAGTTACCGATCGGCAAATTGCTGATCGCTGTCGCCACCGCCATGCCATCCCCCGCGACCCGGCCGAACACCGTGAATCCGCCGTTTTGATTATCCAGGTTCGCACGATTGTCTCCCATGCTCACGAAAAACTGGCTGGTGGCGCTATTCGGATCGCCGCCAAGTTTAGCCATTGAAATCGTTTCTAACACATTTCCGATTCCAGGCTCGTTGACCACCGTGGGATTGGTGACGACGCTGGTGAAGTCACTATCCGTTCCCGCCCCTTTGAATCCCCCACCTTGGATCACAAAGCCCGCAATGCTCCGGTGAAATGCCACGTCGGTGTATTTCCCGCCATTCACATAACTCATGAAATTCGTCACCGTGGCGGGAGTCGCCGTATTGAATAAAATGAAATCCATATCGCCGAGCGTGGTACTAACCCGCACTGCGGATTCGGCCTCGGCATCGGTGAAGGTTCCGGCGAGAGGCGTATCCCGACTCGCCCCTAAAGCAGCCGTCCATGCCGGAATGATCGTGCCGATGACGGGCGCTCCAGCCACCGGGCGGACCCGGATGTAAAAAGCCTGCGTCAAGACGCCACCATTTGCAAAATTCACCGTGTAGCTCAGCGTGTAATTTCCCACCGCCGGATAAACCCCGCTGAGCACACCGGTGCTCGAGTCAAAACTCAGACCGCTCGGAACACCGGTCAACGCGCGCGAGACAACTGCGGAGCCACTGCCGGAAAGCTGCGTGAACGTGTGCGAAAACGAAGCACCAGGCGTGCTGGATGTGCCAGTCTTACTAGTCATACCATCAACGGTGGCCGTCGCGATATTAGATTCGCCGACTCCATTACTGATAGAGCCAAAATAGGGTTGGACAATAAAGTTGTATGTCTTGGTCGCCTCGACAGTCGGGGCGGCGATTTGGCAGGCCGTGGTATCCGCACTTACCGACCCGAGATACGAATATTGAGATCCAAGGGAGCCATCCGCAGGAAGATAGAAAACATTGTATCCTGATTCATTCTGGACGTTAGACCATGAGAGATTAACCGCGGTTTGGCCGGGCACCGGGGCAGCCGTAAGAGTAAAGACAGTGGTGGTGATGGAACCCGAAGTGGTCGTTGCTGAATAAGCAGATCCATCAGAAGCCGATATTCTAAACTGATAAGTCGTATTCGAGGATGCTCCGTTCAATGGAATGCTATAGGATCCTGTGGTAGTGGTGGTATTGGATGACCCCGTCGCCAGAAGAGCAAATTCCCCGCCATTTTCGCTGTATTCGATTTTCCAATGCGTCTCATCCGTCGAGTTATCATTCCACCTGATGAATATCACAGCGCCTCCCGATGCATCGCCAACGCCGATAGCGACACAATTGGTCGGAGCGATCGGGGTAGCCCCCATGGCCATAGACATTCCCGAAAACATCAAAAGGACCAAGCGCCAGAAATTTAAATTCTCAAAAAAGGCCATGAATGAGGTTGATACGCAATGGGTTACGCGACATAAAGGCACTGAAATCACAGACCTAAAGTCAATCCGATAATCCTGCCGGTGGGCATTTCAAACACCAATCACGCATCCCGCCATAAGCAAACTCCCGGAAAAAAACAGTGAACTCATGCTCAAGGTTTGCTGAAAACCTCGTTTTCCTTGCTCCACAATTCCGCACATTCGTAAACCGGCTTCCAATGATCCATGCCGATGGTCCAGATCATTTTGAGCGGTGGCTTGATGGTGATATCATCGATCTTTTGCTTGAGCCCTTCCACATCAACGGGCCCCACGACTTCGCCTTTAAAGACATAATACCATTCGCCGACCCGGCCTTCGGCGACTGGAATCGGAAGTCCCATGGCAGCGGCATTGAAACGTTGCGCACGGGCGGCGGCGCGCTCGGCGATCATCGCTTTGGTTTCCTCCTCAGCTCTTGCCTCGGCTTCCTCTTCCTTCTTGACCTTGATTTTTTCCTCCTCCGCCCATGCTTTGGCTTCTTCTTCCCTCCTGATTCTGCCTTCTTCAGCAGCTTGGGTCTGTTCGTCGCGAGCTTTGGTAGGCGCAGAGTCTTCGGCTTGGGGAGCGACTCCCAGCGATGCCCTCTCCTCCACGGCACCTATGACCTTGGTGGTCTCTTCGGCTATAACACGGATCAACGCGGCCTCGGATTCAGCCTCCTTGCGGGCGTTTTCCGTCGCTATCTTCAATTCTTCGCGGGCTTTGGCCCGGATGGCCGCCAATTCCTGCTCGGTGTTTTGGCGTGCTTGTTCGATGGCGGATTTGAGTTCCTCCTGAGCCTGGGCCCGCATGGCGGCAAGTTCGGCGATCGCCTCTTGGCGCGCCTGCTCTGCGGCGGCGGCCTGTGCGGCGGCGACTTTCGCCTGTTCCTCGGCGAGCTGTTTGGTCGCGAGGATGGAGCGCTCTTCCTGTTCGGCCCGTTGTTTGGCCAAAGCCAGGGCCTTGGCCTCCTCCTCGACGTGGGCTTTCGCTGTCGCAGCGGCATTGGCATGGGCAGCGGCCTCCATTCGTGCTTGGTCCGCAGCAGCGGCCGCGGCTTTGGCATCTTCTTCGGCTTTAGCACGGATGGCCGCCAATTCCTGTTCGGAATTGTGGCGTGCTTGTTCGATAGCAGCCTTGAGTTCCACTTGGGCTTTTGCGCGGATGGCGGCTACTTCAGCCGTCGCCTCTTGGCGCGCCTGCTCAGCAGCGGCTTGGGCGGCGGCAGCACGTTCTTCCTCCTCGGCACGTGCTTTCACGGCGGCAACGGCTTCAGCTTGGGCGGCGGCCTCCAGACGGGCCTTCTCCGCCGCCCGCACATCCTCCTCGGCTCTAATACGGATGGATGCGGCTTCGGCCTCCGCTTCCTTGCGGGCATTTTCCGCCGCAGTCTTCGCCTCTTCGCGGGCATTGGCCCGGATGGCCGCTAATTCCAGTTCCGTATTGTGATGGGCTTGTTCGATGGCGGCCTTGAGTTCCTCTTGGGCTTTTGCGCGGATGGCGGCAAGTTCGGCAGTCGCCTCCTGGCGTGCCCGCTCGGCTGCTGCTTGTGACGCGGCTGCATGTTCTGCGGCGGCTTTTGCCTGCTCCTCGGCGATCCGTTTGGCCGCGGCGGCGGCGCGCTCTTGCTGCTCGATCCGCTGTTTGGCCAAAGCGAGCGCTCTAGCGTCCTCCTCGGCATGTGCTTTCACCGCGGCAGCAGCTTCTGCCTGGGCGGCGGCCTCCATTCGTGCTTGCCCCGCAGCAGCGGCCGCAGCTTTGACCTCCACCTCGGCTTTGGCGCGGATGGATGCGGCCTCAGATTCCGCCTCTTCGCTGGCCTTGGCACGGATTGCCGCTAATTCCTGATCGGTATTTCGGCGTGCTTGTTCGATAGCGGCCTTGAGTTCCTCTTGGGCTTTTGCGCGTATAGAGGCAACTTCAGCCGTCGCCTCATGACGCGCCTGCTCGATCAACGACTTGGCGCTTTGCTCCGCCTCGGCAGATAGAAAAGCAGACTTTGCCTCGGCTTCGAGGCGTGCTTTTTCGACAATATCCCGCGCTTTTTTTTCGGCTTCGACTTTTTCGGCTTCGGCTTTTTCCGCCGCAGCTTGAGCGGCGGCAGCGTGTTCCGCAGCGGTTTTGGCCTGCTCTTCGGCGAGTTGTTTGGACGCGGCGGCGGCTCGTTCTTCCTCCTCGGTCCGCTGTTTGGCCTGCGCCATAGCCTTGGTTTCCTTCTCGGCATGGGCTTTCGCGGCAGCGGCAGCTTCGGCCTGAGCAGCGGCTTCCAGACGGGTATTCTCCGCCGCGGCGGTCGCCGACCGGGCATACTCCTCGGCTTTGGCACGGATCAGAGAGGCCTCGGACTCCGCCTCCTTACGGGCGCTATCCGCCGCTGCCTCCGCATCTTCGCTAGCCTTGGCCCGGATTGCCGCTAATTCCTGATCGGTATTTCGGCGTGCTTGTTCGATGGCAGCCTTGAGTTCTTCTTGGGCTTTTGCGCGGATGGCGGCAACTTCAGCCGTCGCCTCATGACGCGCCTGCTCGATCAACGACTTGGCGCTTTGCTCCGCCTCGGCAGATAGGGCGTCCGCCTTCGCTTCAGCCTCGAGGCGTGCTTTTTCGACAATATCCCGCGCTTTTTTTTCGGCTTCGACTTTTTCGGCTTCGGCTTTTTCGGCTTCGGCTTTTTCGGCTTCGGCTTTTTCCGCCGCAGCTTGAGCGGCGGCAGCGTGTTCCGCAGCGGATTTGGCCTGCTCTTCGGCGAGTTGTTTGGACGCGGCGGCGGCTCGTTCTTCCTCCTCGGTCCGCTGTTTGGCCTGCGCCATAGCCTTGGTTTCCTTCTCGGCATGGGCTTTCGCCGCCGCGGCAGCTTCGGCCTGAGCGGCGGCTTCCAGACGGGCATTCTCCGCCGCGGCGGTCGCCGCCCGGGCATACTCCTCGGCTTTGGCACGGATCAGAGCGGCCTCGGACTCCGCCTCCTTGCGGGCGCTATCCGCCGCTGCCTCCGCCTCTTCGCTGGCCTTGGCCCGGATTGCAGCCATTTCCTGTTCGGTCTTGTAGCGTGCCTGTTCGATGGCGGCCTTGAGTTCCTCTTGGGCTTTGGCGCGGATGGCGGCAACTTCGGCTGTCGCCTCTTGGCGTGCCTTTTCCGCAGCGGCAGCCTGTTCCTCAGCGGCTCTGGCATACTCCTCGGCGAGCCGCTTGGCGGCGGCGACGGCACGCTCTTCCTCCTCGGTCCGTTGCTTGGCCAGAGCAAATGCCTTGGCCTCCTCCTCAGCGCGGACTTTTGCGGCGGCGGCAGCTTTGGCTTCCTCTTCGGCGCGGGCTATTGCAGCTGCAGCGGCTTTGGCTAATTCTTCGGCACGATGGAGCGTCGCCTCTGCTTTGAGTCGTTCCTCGGCTTCCAACTGCTGGGCCTTGATTCGCTTGGTTTCTTCTTCGAGTCGTTTCCTTTCCTCCTCCGCCTTCGCTTCCTCCTCCGCACGTTGTCTGGAGATCTCGGCAGCCTTGGCTTTTTTCTCCTCCTCCGCACGATCTCTCGCCGCAGCTTCTTCGGCGGCTTTGATAGCAGCTTCTTCGGCGGCCTTTACCGCGGCTTCCGCAGCAACCTCTGCGGCTGCTTTCGCGGCAGCTTCTGCCGCAGCTTTCTCGGTGGCTTCTACCGCAGGTTTAACTGGGCTGACCTTCGGGGGGGCCGACGGAATCAGGATTTTTCTGACTCCCGGTTTCGGAGTGACTGCCGCTGGCGGCGCTTCAGTCAGTGGCTGGCCATCTATGTTAACGGCGTCCTCTTCCACAAGTTTCGCAGCTGGGATCTCAGCGGCTCCAGCCACAGATTGAACCGGACTAACCTTCACGGTCGCTGCCGGAAAGAGAATCCTTTTGATTCCCGGTTTCGGGATGGTTGCTGCCAGCGTTGCGGACCGCTGCGGTCCGTTTGTCATGACGGCAGATTCTTCCGCAGCTGGAGTCTCTTCGACTTTAACTGCAGTTTGAACCGAACTGACCTTCACCGGCGCTGCGGGGAAAAGGATTTGTTTGATTCCCGGTTTCGGAGTGACTGCTGCTGACGGCCTTTCGGGCTGTGGCGGCACAATTGCCTTGGCGGCGGGTTTGGCATCCTGGCCACCAGAAGCCCCATAAGTGGAGTCGAAGCGGCGGTATTTCAGAGCGACGCGGTCCGCAGGGATTGTGACGGCGGGTGGTGGGGTAATCTTGGCGTCCTTTTTCGCGAACTGCTGATAAAGATCGTTATGGAGTTCCTCCCCTTTGACCTGCTTGAGCGTAGAAACCACGATGGGGGGCATCTGAAAATCAGTCCCGAGGCCTTCCATAGGGTCGATCGAAGGCCATGGCAGGTCTCCTAGAGAAGGACGTAGCTCCTTAAAATTCCCCCACAGAAATCGCGCGTCGTCCGTCCACAGAATGAAGTGTTCAAGGTCGGGATTGACCAGATTAGGATCTGCCTCAAGGGCCGCGCCGTAGAAGCGTGCCGATTGCAGAACCATGCCGTGGTGTAGGAGGGCATTGGCCAAGCCCATGTTTTGCACAGCCTTTCCGCGGTTTTGTTCAAGAACCGCAGTGAGCAGGCGGATGGCCTTCCGAGGTTGGTCCCTGGCAAGGATCCGGGCGGCAAACGCAAGGTCGAGGTCGATGCTTGGTATCGGGTCAGACTCCCAGATAAGGGCGGCGGCTTCACGGTATTCACCGTGATCGTAGAGCATGTGAGTCAACTGCTGGCGCGTATCCCAGTCGCCTGAATTTGCCGCCAGCTTTTGGCGCAGGACCTCGCTGCCGGCAAGCAGCTGATCGCGGGAGACGCCTAGGGCTGCCCCAGAGGCTGAAGATGGAGAGAGAGGCATCACGCCATCGATCGGCTTGAGCTTGGGAACCGCGATGGGAGTGGTATGTTGGCTAACGCGGCTGGTGAGCGAGAGAGCTTCCCTCGAATCGCGCGTCATCCATGGCAGTTCGCCGAGTTGCGGACTATGGCCCTTCAAGCCTCCCCACATCGATTGTTCGTCGTCGCTCCAGAGCATGAAATGTTCCAGCTCAGGACTGACGAGTTGCGGATTGGTTTCAAGGGCCGCGCCGTAGAAGCGTGCCGATTGCAGAACCATGCCGTTGTAAAGGAGAGCGTTGGCCATTCCCATGTTTTGCTCGGCCTTGTCGCGGTTTTGTTCGAGAACCCCAGTAAGCAAGCGGATGGCCTTACGGGGCTGGTCTTTAGCAAGGATCCGGGCAGCTGATGCGAGGTCGAGGTCTGTGGCCGGAATTTCGTTCGCCTCCCAGATGAGCGCGGAGGCTTTATGGAGAGTTCCCTGATCGTAAAGCAAGCACGCCACCTGATGGCGTGCATCCCAATCCGCTGGGTTGGCTTTCAATCTCTCGCGTAGAGGTTTTTCTTCGATGAGGTTTAGTTCGGGACTCACGGTTTAAGTAGGCGCATAAAGGTTTGTTTTTTAACATTCACAGTGATCGGATCTTCCTCAAATATTATGGGAAGCGTGGTCATTTTGCAAATCCGTCATCATTTTTACACCCAATTAGTGAGATTTTAAGATTTTTCCATACGCCAGTATACAGCATTGGGGGAATGCGGGGGGGATATTGGACAAACGGGACAATGCGTGCGCCCGGGAGAGAGCGGAGTCCAGTAGGTTTTTCAAATATGTGATGATATTCACGATCTAATGAACTTTATACAGCCTTAAGTCAGGCGCTGGATGGCTTACGCGAAAACTGGAGGTCTGCCACCATGGCGTTTGGATTGCTCCACGCGCCTGACGCATGCCTTATCGTTGGGTTGCACGGATGCCGGAATCGCGGAAAATTGGCTCATCTTCCGGTATTTCGTCTCATTTTTGTCGGGGAATCCCGCTTGCCCCTCGACTGTCTTGTGCCTAGTGTTCCATCTCCATGCCGGTTCGGATTCTAAAAACCCTGCGAGTGCCTTTGTCTGGCTTGGCGGCTGCCCTTGGCTTGGGCCTAGCCTCACCGGTTCACGGGCAGGCGCCACCCTCGCCAGCTCCCGCGCAATTCGATCCGTCCGACGTCTATTTCCAAGGCTATCTGTCCACACGATCCGCCGAACAGTTGGAAGCGGCTGGAAACTTCATCGGAGCCCTGGAAAAACTCCGCAAAGCCGATCAATTGTTCGGGGCAGTACGCACTTATTATCCCGAGTGGAAACCGGAAATGGTCAATGGCCGTTGCGAAAAAAACACCGAAGCCATCGGCAAGGTGCAAGCGAAAGCCGAAGAACAACTCAAGGCTAACCGCAACACCGTCGCCGAACTCGAAGGCGGAGAAAAAAAATCAGGCACCCTGATCGACCCCGCCAAAGACTTCATCCCTCCCACTCGCGAAATTCTGAAAGTCGATCCTCTTGTTGCCCGCCGTCTCGCCGATGCCGAAGCCGAGGTTAAACGACTTCGTGATCTGGCCGCAAAAGCCAAACGCACCACCCCTCCTCAATCCACGCCACCGCCCCCTGCCAACGATCAGGAGCGCCTGCGCGATCAATCCCGCCTCAGCGATGTGACGCGCCAGCGCGACGCCCTGCAAACCGAACTCCGGAATGCCGAAAAGGACGCCCAAGCCCTCCGCGATCGACTCGCCCAAGCCCCGGCCCCAAGCGAAATCAAAACCCTCAACCAACGCATCGGGATCCTCCAGCAAGACCGCGAAAGCGCCACCCGCCGCCTCGCCGATGCGGAAACCGAAATCAAAAAACTCCGCGATCTGGCCTCAAACCCCAAACCCGCCACCCTTGCCAACGATCAGGAACGCCGGCGCGATCAATCCCGCCTCAACGATGTGACGCGCCAGCGCGACGCCCTACAAGCCGAACTCCGGACTTCCGAAAACGACGCCAAAGCCCTCCGCGCCCGTCTCGCCGAGGCCCCAGCTCCAAACGAAATCAAAACCCTCAACCAACGCATCGGAATCCTTCAGCAAGACCGCGAGAACGCCGCTCGCCGCCTCGCCGATGCGGAAAATGAAGTCCAAAAACTCCGCGATCTAGCTGCAAACGCCAAAACCTTCACCCCAACTCCCGCAGCCCCAACCAATGATCAGGAAAATCTGCGCGACAAATCCCGCCTCAACGATTTGGCGCGCCAGCGCGATGCCCTGCAAGCCGAACTCCGGAATGCCGAAAACGACGCCAAAGCCCTCCGCGCCCGTCTCGCCGAAGCCCCGGCCGCAAACGAAATTAAAACCCTCAACCAACGCATCGGAATCCTCCAACAAGACCGCGAAAGCGCCACCCGCCGCCTCGCCGATGCGGAAAATGAAATCAAAAAACTTCGCGATCTAGCAGCTAACGCCAAACCCGCCACCCCTCCCCCTACCCCAGCGGATGATCCGGAACGCTTGCGCGATAAATCCCGCCTCAACGATGTGACGCGCCAACGCGATTCCCTGAACGCCGATCTGAAGGCCGCCGAAAACAATCTGCAAATTCTCCGCTCCCGCCTCGCCGCCGCCCCGGTCGAGAGCGAAATGAAAAATCTCAACCAACGCATCCAAACGCTCGAACAAGAACGTGAGGCCATGTCTATGGCGCTCCGCCAAAGCCAAGGCGCCCACAGCGAGGCGATGACCAACATCGCCAGCCTCCAAACCGAACTGGCTGGCCTCCAAACCCAATTGAAAACCGAACGGCAAAAATACACCGACCTCAACCGCGACTCGAGCGCCGAGCGCAAGGTCGCCAATGACGTCGTTGCCGGACAAAGACGCCAACTCGATATCCTTGAAAAGCAACTCGAAACAAAAAATACCCAGCTCGCCGAAGCCAATAACCGCATCAGCAGTCTGATGAACGAGCTCCAGCAGAGCCACGACGCCTTCGCCCAAATCCGCGACGAACGAGACTCCTTGCTCCAAGAGCGCGACCAAATGGCAGCCCTCCTCAAGCTCAATGAAGGTGGCAGGATCCAGCAACTCATCGAGCAAAACATGGCACTCGCCAAAACCCTCCGCGAAGCCAACGAAAAGTTCGAACGTGTCAGCCGTGACAACAGCGCCGACAAGGACGCCATCGCCGACGCCGCACGCGATCTCGCCATCGCCAAATCTCAAATCAACCGCCTCCACCAAGACAAACGCGCCCAAGACAAACGCCTCGCCGAATTGGAAAGCCGTCTCAAAACCGAGGAACAAGCACTCGCTAAAGGACAAGTCTCCGCCGACCCCGCCGAAGTGGAAGTCCTGCGCGATATCATCAAACGCCAACTCCGCATCCAGGAACGCCGCCGCCAGGCACGAGACCTGTTAGTCGAAGCCGCCCGCGACCTCGGCTCACAAGACGAACGCCTCGCCAAAGCCATCGCCTTGTTCGACGCCCAGGAAATCGCCCTCACCCCGGAAGAACAAAAACTCATCGCCGACAAACAAGTGGACGGTGAATTCGTCTCCCCCTTTGCCAGAGATCGCGCCGTTGTCGGAGTGGCCACAGCCGAACTCAACCGCGACATCAATATCTTCGAACGCACCGCCGAAAAATCCTTCATGGCCGGCCGCCTCCTGCCAACTCGCGAACTCTATGAAATGATTCTCGAACAAAACCCCGGCCACACCCCGTCACTCTGCAAACTCGGGATCGTCCACCTCAAACTCAATGAACCGCAGGCCGCCTCCGATGCCTTCCGCCGCGCTCTCGAACTCGATTCCAACAACTCATACGCCTTCCGCATGTTCGGTTACTCCCTCATGAAACTCGGCGATATTCCCGCTGCCGAACAAGCCGCCCGTCGCTCGGTCGAACTCGCTCCAAACGACGCAAAAAACCACGTGCTACTCGCCAACTTGTGTTACCGCCTCGGCCGCTCCGGCGAAGCGGAATCCCACTTCAAAGCAGCCATCACCGCAGATCCCCTGCCCAGCGAACCCTATTACAATCTCGCCCTGATCTACTCCCGCGATGGCCGCATCAAGGATGCGAAAAATTACTATCAACAAGCTCTTGAGCGTGGTGCCTTGCCGGACCCCGAGCTTGAGGACATCCTCGCCAAAAAGTGAAACTCCGACAATCCATCCTGTGCCTGATGGTATTGCTCTCGGTTTCCTGCGCTTCGGATTCCAACAAGCGTAAATCATCATCCACTCCGGCCATCAAGCCGCTCAGCCAGCGGATCGATGAGAAAAACGGATACCAGAAGGACGCCAATGGAAACTGGCAAGCTCAGGCCGAGAAACGCAGTTCTTTCGAAGCCAAAGGCCCGTCCGCTTATTTCAAAGGCGATTACGCCAAGAAAGACTACAAGACCACCAACTATTCCAAAAAATCCTGGTGGGGCAACAAGGACTATCAAACCAAAGAATACGCCGGCTCAACCGATGGCAGCCGCTTTCAGAAATCCTCGCCTCTCAATGGCAAGAGCGCCCGCAACACCGGCAAATCCGCCAACTTGACCAAGGCTTACAAAACTGGTGACTACGCCACCAAATCAGCCCGCGAGCAAGACACCAAAAATATCAAGAAATTCTCCGATACCGAAACCGACATCCGCCGGAAAGTTTACCCCACCCCGGACATCATCGATTGGACGCAACAACGCTCCCTCAGCATTGATCAATCGAAGGGGATTCTGGGTCGCTGACCGGATGAATATCCTCAGCCGCTTGCGCCAAAGAATCTAACAGTAGCTTCTTCAGCTTCTCCCACCGCCAAGGCCGCCCTTCGAGGAAAAATGTCTGGGACACACCCAAGCGGATTCGGGCATATTGCTCCGCCGGAAATTCCTGCGATAACCCCAATCCCAGCGCTTGATCCGCCACAATCGGTGCCACCCGGATATCGAGATCCTCCGCCACCATCCGCGCCCGCCATGCGGCGGCGATTTTTTCTGCCAGCACCGCACCTTCCGGAGTCCCCAAAGTCACCAACCCGTCGGTCTCCGCATCCGCGTGAATCATCACGTGCAACACCCTGGAATATCGCCGCAAATCCTCAGCAATCCGCTGCCGCAACAAGGCCCGAAAAGGCCGCTCATGACGATCCGCCACCTTGATGCGCGTCGCCTCGGGGAGCTTCATGGAAAACCGACTCCACCGCTCATCGCCGTCTTTTTCAAAATCGATCAACAAGCGCGTCACATCGCCGTGCACCAGCGGAGTCCGGAATCTCATCGCAAATGCCTGCGCCAGACTCAAGGAGCCCGGCTCCCACCCCTCCGCCGACGCCACGACCTCCTCGGATCCGCGGAAAATCTCGCGATACGCCTCCGGAACCGCGCAAGTCGCGTTCTCACAACTAAAAAGAAATGCTGTCATGCTTTTGAAATTCGACTGATATAAACGACCGTGTCGGAATTTCCACAACAACGCAACCCCCACATCACCCAGCCATTCGCACGCTTTCCGCGTGCATTGGTCTCACCTTACGCTAGCCTCCGCGCATGGAAAACTACCAGACCCCGCCGCCAATTCCATCCTATGCCCATCCACGCCGCCGCATCTGGCCTTGGATTCTCGGCCTCGTCTTCCTTGGCGGCATCGGACTTTTCGCCTTGGTCATCATCGGGGTTCTCTCCTCCATTCCCGCCGCATTGCAGGAAGGTGCCACCTTCAACACCAAAACCAACCACTTCGCCACTACGGTGGTCCGCAGCGGCGGCGCGGATCGAATCGCCCATATCGATCTCGATGGCATCATCACCGCCTCCGCCTCACGCGGCAATTCATCCATGGTCGATGACTTCCGTGAAGTCGTCGAAGCCGCAGTTGCAGACGCTTCCGTGAAAGCGATCGTCATCCGCATCAACTCACCCGGCGGCGAAGTCACCGCCTCGGACCGTCTCCACAACATCATCCAACAAGCGGATCGATCAAAGCCGGTCATCTCCTACCTCGATACCATCGCCGCCTCTGGCGGGTATTACGCCGCCTGCGGCAGTCGCCACATCGTTTCCCATCCCAGCACCTTCACCGGTTCAATCGGCGTGATCATGCAAACCATGAAATATAGCGAGCTGTTTGAAAAAGTAGGCGTCTCGATGGAAGTTTACAAAAGCGGCGCACTCAAAGACTTGCTCTCCGGAACCCGCGCCACCAGCCCTGAAGAAGCCACTCTAGTCAACGGCCTCGTCCAGGAAACCTACTCCCGCTTCTTGCAAGTCGTCTCCGAAAGTCGCGCCAAATCCGTCGAAGAACTCCGCGCATCACCCCTAACCGACGGCCGCATCTTCTCCGGCATCCAAGCCCTCGCCGCTGGAATGGTCGATCAAAACGGCTTCATCGATGACGCATACGCCCACGCCATGAAAGCCGCAGGAGTGGAGGATGCCACCATCATCCGCTACACCCCGAAATTCGGGATTTTCGACGCCATCAGCCAATTCAGTTCCGCGCCAAACTCGGCCACCAAGCGCGTCGAGATCGATGTTTCCGATCGCCTGCTCCCCCACCTCCAATGCGGCGTTCCGCTCTACCTGCATCTCGACGGCTATTGATTTGCCAATAGATTTCAGGAAACTTGCCATCCAATCGCATGCGGGCCACACCTGAAGGTTCACGCTTTTTACCTACCACGCCCTAGCGGATACGAAGCATTACTTCTTCTTCCGCGGAACCTCCATGAGTAACTTCGATGCCGCGAGGTCGGATGGCGCCACGACTTTTTCATCCATTTCCAGTCGGTCCATGCGACCGTAATGTTGTTCGATGATCTTCCTCACCTCCGGCCGCTGCAGGTCGTAATCACGGAACTTGCGCGGTGGACAAAGCTCGATCCCCGCCTGCTGATAGAATTTCCAGACAAGTTCGGAACAATAGAGTTTTTTGTCGTCCCAGCCGAAGCGCACATCATAATCACGCCCAATCTGCGCGGTCGCCCACTCGCGGGCTTTCCGATACGCATCGGGAGTAATGTCAGCCTTCAGCCGGAGTGCCGTGAAGGCTTCCTTGCGGCCTCGTGCCATTAATACCTCAAGCCTCAGCATCCTCGCTTCAGAAGAAATTTCTTATCAAGCGCTCCATTGATATTGGAGTGAATATATTGTCGAATTCTATTCCTTCTGTAAATTTAAATCATCAATGCCATGAATGGTTTCATCAAATCTCTCCTCTCACTGCTGATCTTCACCGGATTCAGCACCGGTTTGTCACAAGCCCAAACCACTGGCAGCGTCAGTCTCACGGCCACACTCAGCGACACCGGCAGCGGACCCGATCACTGGACCGTCGTTTGGGTGACCAACGCAACAACCGGTGCCTACGTGCGCACCCTCCGTAAGCAGTCGAACGAATCCCGTGGCAGTCATTGGAACCAACATTGCGGCTCTTGGTATACCGCCGCGAGCTTGGCAACCAGCGCGACAAATTTCAGCCCGGCCCTCGATGGATTCACTGGCGCGACGGCCACCACCTACAGCACTCCCAACAGCCCATTCACCCAGACATGGAATTGCAAGGACGCCGCCGGAACGACGGTCCCCGATGGAACCTACCGTTTGTGGATCCAATATGCCGAGGATGCCAGTGGCCAAGGTCCGGTGACGACCGGAGGCTTATTGTGGACCAAAGGCCCAGCCGCCAGCACGGTCAATCCTACCAACCAAGGGACCAACTTCACCAATATGTCGATTGTCTGGACTCCGTCCGGTGTCTCCACCGCTCCGGAAATCGCCGTGGAACAACCCGTCGGAACCAATATCGCCGATGCCGGATCGAAGGCTTTCGGCTCGGTCGTCGTCGGCTCAAATTCGCCGCTGACCTTCACCATCCGCAACACGGGAAATGCGAACCTGACCGGACTGGCCATCACCAAAGACGGCACCCATGCCGCTGATTTCACCGTCTCCAGCAACCCGGTCGCCCCGGTGGCCGGACCAAGCGGCACCACGACCTTCATCGTGACCTTCGCGCCCTCCGCTATCGGCACGCGAAGCGCCGCCATCCACATCGCCAACAACGACAGCGACGAAGCTCCTTTCGACATCAATCTAACCGGATCGGGAACAGCCGGCATAGAGCCCCCCTCAATCATCACCCATCCGGCGTCCCCCGGCATTGTCAGTGGCCAAACCGCAATCTTGAGCGCCGTGGCAACGGGAAGCTCTCCGCTCTATCAGTGGTATCGCGGAATATCCGGCGATACGGCTTCTCCGATTTCCGGCGCCAACGGGTCATCCTTCACCACGCCGGCCTTGACGGCCGCCGCCACTTACTGGGTGCGCGCTTCCAATGTTGCGGGTGTCGCGGATTCCAATACCGCTTCGGTCAGCATTTCCAGTTATCTGCTCACAACTAGCGCCGTCCATGGGACGCTCACTGGTGCCGGTGTCTATGGCGTGACAACGCAGGCAACCTTGAGCGCGACCCCCGATACGGGATATGTCTTCAGCGGTTGGACCGGCGATGCTTCCGGCACCACGAATCCACTGACCGTGCTGATGGATTCCAATAAGAACATCGGAGCCACCTTCTCCCTGGATTCGGCCAATCCCACCGATCCGTTCGTGATTTGTTTTGTGGGTGCCTTGTTCGAGCCCCGGGTTGGCAACCAGATCACGCTGGACCTAAAACGGCTCACGGGAGCGGGCGAGACCGTTAAACTAACCAGCAAACTCCCAGCCGGCCTTTCCTATAAATCGACCACAGGTTTGATATCCGGAGCCATCACCGCCAAACCCGGAACCTATCGGGTGGTCGTCCGAATCCTCCAAGGCAACACGGTGGTGAGAACGATCGACCTGCCGATTATGGTGCTTTCCTTCCCAGACTCTCTTGCGGGTAACTACGAAGGCATCATCGAGAATACGACTGGCGTGCCCACAGGGGTATTCCGGATCTCGATCACATCCACCAACCGCTGGACAGCCACGTTGGAATCCGTGAACACCAAAAAACGCACGGCCAAGGGTGTGTGCAGCCTCGCACCCGGACTTCCGGTGGCGCAGGTTTCCGCCGTCTTCCCTCGTTCGTCCGGCGCACCCGCTGTAACCGTCGCGCTTGCGATCAATGGAGAAGCCCCTAACTTTATCGGCACCTCCGCGATCGGCACACTGCGTGGATTCCGCCTCTCCTCCACGTCTGATTTTCTCCCATCCACCGTGGCTTCCAATCTGGTGTTTGATGCCGGAATTCAGGACGGCATCTCTGTCCCCGCCGGATTCGGTTGGATGAAAGGAAATGTGAACCGCTCCGGATCAGGATCGTTCAGCGGCATGCTGGGCGACGGGTATCCCATTAGAATTTCCCTCCACCTCTCCTCCACAGGCCAAGCCATCCTTTGGGCCCAACCCTACTCGAACAAACAGTCTTTCATCGGAGGAATCGTCTCACTCGGCAATCTGGGCCAAGCTCGGAGCACCCATGAAAAAATCACCGAAACCCTATGGTGGTCGAAAGCCGCCGATGCCAAGACCCAAAGCTATCCGAATGGCTTCCCCGCCATGCCGATTAGCCTGGGGACCAGCAAATGGATCGTGCCATCCACTGCCGTGGAGCTGGGCGCTTCCCTCGGCTGGCGCGACAATCGCACCGCTTCGGTTACCATCGAGGGCGCGGGTTTTGAAAACCAGAACCCCCAATCCCCCTTCGTGCTTCCACAGGAGTTCAAGATGGACGATACATTCAACCTCCAAACTTCCCTTTCAAGCTCCGGAGATGGTGGCGATGATGACAGCGATGATGACGACAATGACGGCCGCTATAATAACAAGAGTTCACTATTTCAAGTATGGAGCGGCAAGGTCTCCAGAACCGACGGTTCCTTCACCGGCACCATCAAAATCCCCGCCGGGGCGGCGGATGGAATCGCCGGAGGTAATGCCGCAGTCAGCGGCGTTTTGGCTCAAGACGAGTCATGGGGAGTAGTGACCGGTTGCGGTCTTGTCAAGGTGCCCATTGTCGGCGGAAAAAATCTATTCAGAACTGCTGCAATCATTCTCGAACAGTGATCTTTCCCGCAAGAGGGATTACCATACCATTGCCAAAATTCGACCCATCCCCATGTTCTGGAACCCCACAATATTCACCTGCCTGCTAGCCGGAATCGCCGCAGGCGATCCTATACCGCAGCCATCCCATTCCATCGTGGAATGGCAGGGCCGCACCATGGGCAGTCCCTATGCGGTCAAAATCGTGGATAGCGGCCTAACAGATAATAATCTACCAGCGATCAAGTTAGAGATCGAACAAACACTCATCGAAGTCAACCGCCAGATGTCCAATTACCAACCGGACAGCGAACTCTCGCGCTTCAACCGCGCAACAGCCGATGTTCCGTTCAAGGTATCCCCGGAGTTCGCAAAGGTCGCTCGCTTCGCGCTGGAAATCAGCCGGTTTTCAGAAGGCGCGTTTGATCCGACGCTTGGGCCACTGATCAATCTCTGGGGATTCGGCGAGAAAACCGGCAATCATGTGGTGCCCGATGAAAACACCCTCCGCTCCACCATGGCCAAGATCGGTTGGAAGCATTTGAAAATCAGCGACGCAAACGAGTTAATCAAAGACGCCCCGGAGATCGCCCTTGATCTGGGAGGTGTGGCCAAGGGCTACGGAGTGGATCGGATGATCGAGATCTTGCGCGCCCATGGATTTAAAAACCTCTACGCCTCCATCGCAGGTGAGGTAAGGGTGATCGGACACAATCCGCATGGCACCAAGTGGATGTTAGGGGTCAGCGTGCCCGTTGATCACTGGCGCAATGACAACCCCATGGCCGCGATGGTTTCCATTTCCAACCAAGCGCTCTCAACTTCCGGGGACTACCAGAAGTTTTTCATCGATTCATCGGGCCGCAGACTTTGCCACATCATCGACCCCCGCACCGGTTCTCCGGTGAGCCACGACCTCGCCAGCGTCACGATCGTCGGCCCGGACAGCATGACTGCGGATGGCCTATCCACCTCACTTTTCGTGCTCGGTCTCGTGGAAGGTATGAAAAAAATCGAGTCACGCCAGGATTCAGCCGCCCTGTTCATTCTCCGCGAAAAGGACGGCTCATTCAGGCAATTGGCCAGCTCCAGATTTGAGAAACTCACTGGATACCAGCCCCCACCCGACAAATGACACCCACCGTGGTGTCGCGGTGGCGAGAACACCTTCCGGTTTCATAGCTGACGGCGGATCGAATGAGGCCGGGAACGCTCATGGCTATTGCGGAGCACTTTCGCGAATCGCGGAAAATGCAAATAGTGATTGCCTCCGACAGCAATCAACCCCATATTTTTCCCGAAACCTCACAAAACAAGGTAACAAACTAAGGTTTATGCTTCCAGAGCACGCTCCATTCAATTCTGACCAGCGCCAAGCGCTGAATTCCCTCATTTCCAGCCTCGATCCCCTCCAGCGCGGATGGCTCAGCGGCTTTTTGGCCAGTGCCGCTCCCGCTGCAGCCGCTTCAGCCCCTGTTTCAGCAGGAAAACTCACCGTGCTCTACGGCACCGAATCTGGAAACTCAGAATCCCTTGCCGATCGCGCCGTGAAGGAAGCGAAAAAACGCGGCTTCAAAGCGGTCATGAAAAACATGAGCGATCTCGCTCCAACCGAACTCGCAAAGGTTTCCAACCTGCTGGTGATCGTTTCCACCTGGGGCGATGGCGATCCACCCGAGACCGCCACCCCCTTTTACAAGGAATTCATGGCCTCCGCGACTTCGCTCAACAGCGTCCGCTTCTCCGTCTGCGCGCTCGGCGATACTTCCTACGAAAAATTCTGCCAAACCGGCAAAGACATCGACGCCCACTTGGAAAAACTCGGCGCCCAACGCGTCACCGACCGACAAGATTGCGATGTGGATTACGAGGATGCATTTACGGCATGGCTTTCCCACTCGCTCAGCGCACTCGCTCCCGCTTCATCGTCCACCGCAGCGGTCACCCAACCCGCCGCCCCGACGAGCACCACCGTTGAATACGGCAAAAAAAATCCGTTTCCTGCCGAGTTGCTCGATGTCGTGCAACTCAACGGAGAAGGCTCAACCAAGGAAACCCTCCACCTCGAACTATCCCTCGCCGGTTCCGGCCTATCCTACGAACCTGGCGACGCGCTCGCCGTCATGCCCGTCAACGCACCGGACATGGTCCAAGCCGTGCTCGATGCCGCCAAACTCACCGGCAATGAAGAGATCGAAACCAAAACCGCCGGCCGCAAACGCTTGGCAGATGCCTTGCGCGAGGATTTCGACATCACCGCCCTCTCCCGCAACGTCCTCACCAAACTTGCCGACATCACCCAAACCCGAACGCTGCAATCCCTGCTCGCCGATGACGCGAAAGACCAACTCCGGGAATTCGTCAACGGTCGGGAAATCATCGACGCCCTCCTCCAGTTCGCTCCCACCGGCCTCGCCCCCGATGCCTTATCCAGCATCTTCCGGAAACTCCCGCCCCGCTTGTATTCGATCGCATCGAGCCCACTCGCCCACCCCGATGAAGTCCACCTCACAGTAGCCGCCGTCCGTTACCAATCCCACGGCCGCGCTCGCAAGGGCGTCTGCTCGACATTCCTCGCGGATCTCATGAAACCCGGTGATCTCTTCCCGGTATTCGTCCAACCCAATAAAAACTTCCGCCTCCCGGAAAACCCCGCAACCCCCATCATCATGGTCGGCCCCGGCACCGGCATCGCTCCGTTCCGCGCCTTCGTCGAACACCGCGCTGCCACCGGTACCACCGGAAAAAATTGGCTGTTCATGGGAGATCAACATTACCTTTACGATTTCCTCTATCAACTCGAATGGCAGGAACACCTCAAATCCGGCGCTCTCACCCGCCTCGACGTCGCCTTCTCACGCGACCAACCGGAGAAAATTTACGTCCAACAATGCATGGCCGAACGCGGCGCGGACCTCTATGCCTGGCTCGAACAAGGCGCTCATTTCTACGTCTGCGGCGATGCCAAACGCATGGCCGCCGATGTCCATGAAACTCTAATTTCCATCATCGAAAAACACGGCTCCAAATCCCGAGAAACCGCCGAATCCTACCTCGAAGACCTCAAAAAATCCAAACGCTACCAACGCGATGTGTATTGAGTGCCGAGTGATCAGTGATCAGAAAATATTACTCACTGCCCACTGCCCACTGCCCACTGCCCACTGCCCACTGCCCACTGCTCACTTCCCCACCTATCCCCATGTCCGAAGAAAAGAAACTCTCCGCCAACGAATACATCAAAATTGATAGCAATTACCTCCGTGGAACCATTCAGGAAGGCCTTGCCGATCTATCCACCGGATCTATGTCCGCGGATGATCAACAATTACTCAAATTCCACGGCACCTATCAACAGGATGATCGCGATCTTCGCGCCGACCGCCGCAAGCACAAGCTTGAGAAAGCCTACTCTTTCATGATCCGCATCCGCGTGCCCGGAGGCGTAGCCACCCCGGCCCAATGGCTGGAAACCGACCGCCTCGCCACGCAATTCGCCAATCACACGATCAAGCTCACCACCCGCCAAGCCTTCCAGTTTCACGGCATCATCAAGAGCAACCTCAAGCGCACCATCAAGGAGATCAACCAGTGCGCCATGGACACCATCGCCGCATGCGGTGATGTGAACCGCAACGTGATGTGCAACCCGAACCCTTACCTCTCCGAGATCCACGCCAAGGTTCTCAAAGTCGCCCAAGGCATCTCCGACCACCTCACGCCGCAAACCCGCGCCTACCATGAAATCTGGCTCGATGGCGAAAAAGTCGAAAGCTCCGAGGAGGAGGTCGAGCCGATCTACGGCAAAACCTATCTCCCCCGCAAATTCAAAATCACCATCGCCGTCCCACCTTCTAACGATGTCGATATCTACGCCAACTGCCTTTCTTTCATCGCCATCGTCGAAAATGGCAGCCTAGTCGGATTCAACGTCGCCGTCGGCGGCGGCATGGGCTCAAGCCACAACAACGAAAAAACCTATCCACGCATCGCCGATGTCATCGGCTTCTGCACCGTCGATCAAGTGGTTGATGTCGCGGAAAAAACCGTGCTCGTCCAACGTGACTTCGGTGATCGCACCGACCGCAAACACTCACGTTTCAAATACACCGTCGATGACCACGGCCCCGCATGGATCCTTGCCAAAATCAACGAATACCTCGGCTATGAGCTCGGCCTGGTCCGCCCCTTCGCCTTCGAGGACAATGGCGACCGCTTCGGCTGGGTGGATGATGCCAATGGCAACTCCCACCTCACCCTGTTCATCCAAGGCGGACGCGTGCTCGATACACCCGCCTATCCACTTCTAACCGGCTTGCGCGAAATCGCCAAAATCCACGACGGCGATTTCCGCCTCACTGCCAACCAGAACCTCATCATCGCCAACATCTCTCCCGCCAAGCGCCCGGAAATCGAGAAATTGTTGAAACAATACGGAATCAAAGACAGCCACCTCAAAAGCGCCCTGCGCCTGAATTCACTCGCCTGCGTCGCACTCCCCACCTGCGGACTCTCACTCGCCGAAGCCGAGCGCTACCTCCCGGACCTGCTCACCGAACTGGAAGAAGTCATCGAGGAAAACGGCCTCCGCCATGACGCCATCACCATCCGCATGACCGGCTGCCCGAATGGCTGCGCGCGTCCCTACATCGCAGAGATCGGCTTCGTCGGCCGCGCCCCCGGAAAATACAACGTCTATCTCGGCGGTGGATTCGCCGGCCAACGCCTCTCCAAACTCTATCGCGAAAGCGTGCCCGACACCGAAATCAAATCCCTGCTCGCCCCCATCATCTCCCGCTACGCCAAGGAACGTGAAAATGGCGAACGCTTCGGCGATTTCTGCATCCGGACCGGCTACGTCGCCGCCACCATCCAAGGCGGCGATTTTCACCAGAACATCAAGCCGGAAGCTCTGAAGAAAGCCTGAGAATCCCCCCATGCGTGCTTTAAAATTCCATGCTGAACCCGATTTCGATCCGGAGATCCTCTCCGCCGATCTCGTGCCACTCCGCGCCGGTGAACGATTGCGACTCCTAAATGAACGCTTCGGCGGCAACCTCGTCGCCAGCACCAGCTTCGGTCTCCAATCCGCCGTGATGCTCCACCTGCTTCACGAAAACACCCCGGATGTGCCCGTCGTCTTTATCGATACCGGATTCCATTTTCCCGAAACCTATCAGTATGCGGAGCAATTGATGGACCGCCTCAAACTCGACATGCGCGTCTATCAACCCACCGTCTCCGCCGCCCGCATGCAAGCACTCTGGGGCGATCTCTGGGCCCGAGACAAGGAGGGCGCGGACCGCTACGCCCTGCTCACCAAAATCGAACCGATGAACCGCGCCCTCACCGATCTCGGCTCGGACGTCTGGATCAGCGGCCTGCGCCGCAGCCACTCGCAGACGCGCGCCTCACGCAGCTTCGCCGAGCGCCAGAAAAAAACCCTCAAAGTCTATCCGATTCTCGATTGGGCGGACGCGCAGGTGGAAATTTACATGCACCAGCATGACTTGCCGCCGCACCCGCTCGCCGAAAAAGGCTACGTCACCATGGGCGACTGGCACAGCACCCGCCCATCCACCAAGGAGGAAGCCGAAGCATCCCGCTTCAATGGCGAGAAATACGAATGCGGACTCCACCTCGATTCAACATCGGCGGATTTCCAAATCTAAAGTGCCTGGAAAGGAAGCTTGTAATCTCGTAGCAATTGAGTTTAGAAGTTCACTGAACTTTATGCCGAAGCGTCGGTTAAAAACCACCGAATCGCCCGAGCAACTTGAGGAAACCCAAGTTGCAGATTGGAATTTCGCGGAGTTGCTGAACACAGACATCAAAGAACTTGAAATCGGAGATTCACTGAGGCGCCTAGGCAATATCCGTGTATTGGATTGGGATTTTAAAAACGTCATCCCTGTAGTTAAAAAAACCGCCAACATCGAGATCGATTTAATCGGCGGCATCAAACGAGTCGCCAATTACAAAGTGCTGGACTGGGATTTTAAAGCATCCACTCCGACCGTGGTCCCACCCGCGCCACCAAATCCTAAAAAACGAGCTAAGAAAATAAAGCACTCCCCCGAAGCCCAAGCGCTCATTGATCACCTGAAAAACTTTCTCCAATACGTTGCGGTCAATCTCATCAACGAACCATCCCATGCGCAAATCAAAGTCATGGAAATCTCACCCGGGGTTTTACGTATAAAACTCGTGCTGGTGAAACGAGATGTCGCGATGCTCATTGGGATGGAAGGCCACACGGCGTCGGCCATCCGCAGCGTGCTCAAAGCAATCGGCAGAAAAAGCAACGTGGATGTCTTGCTCCAGATTCTATCGCACGAAGAGGATGTGTCCCTCGCAGCGCAAGAAACCGGAAAATGATTTTTTGAATGACAGGCTGCCCTGTGGCGGATTTAGTTTGCAGGCAGTCGCAACTGAAGAATTTCCTTCCCGAGCCATTTTTACCCAAGAACCTCAAATCTATAAATCACCATGAATATCGCTGAAAACATGGCCGCGACTGTCGGCAACACACCGCTCATCCGCCTCAATCACGTGACCGCTGGCCTTGATGCCGAGATCTGTGTGAAGGCGGAGTTTTTTAACCCGCTCTTCAGCGTCAAGGATCGCATCGGCAAGGCGATGATCGAGGCAGCGGAAAAAGATGGCTCACTCAAACCCGGAGGCCTCATCATCGAACCCACTTCCGGAAACACCGGAATCGCCCTGGCCTTCATCGCCCGCGCCAAAGGCTACCGCTGCATCCTCACCATGCCGGAAAGCATGTCGATCGAACGCCGCGTTCTCCTCCGCCTGCTCGGCGCGGAAATCGTCCTCACTCCCCGCGCCCGCGGCATGAACGGAGCCATCGCCATGGCCAAAAAACTGCTCGCGGAAACCCCCGGCGCATTCGGCCCAGGGCAATTCGACAACCCGGCAAATCCCCAGATCCACCGCGAAACAACCGCCGAGGAAATCTGGCGTGACACCGATGGCCAAATCGATGCTTTCGTCGCCGGAGTCGGCACGGGCGGCACGCTCACCGGAGTTTCAGAAGTTCTCAAATCGCGTTGCGCCATGAAGGCATTCGCGGTGGAACCCGCCGCCAGTCCGGTGATTTCCGGCGGCGCTCCCGGACCACACATGATTCAAGGCATCGGCGCCGGATTCATCCCGGGGAATCTTAACGTGGCAATCATCGACGAAGTCATCCAAGTGAGCAACGAGGATGCCTTCGCCACCGCCCAAGCGCTTGCGCAGCAGGAAGGATTGCCCGCCGGCATCTCCACCGGTGCCAACGTCTGGGCCGCCATGCAGGTCGCGAAACGCCCGGAATTCAAAGGCAAACGCATCGTCACCATCGGCTGCTCGTCCACCGAGCGCTACCTGTCCACTCCTCTCGCCGAGAAAGTGCGCGAGGAAGTCACGAATCTCCCAGTCCACGAGATTTAATCGATCGCTACTCCGCAGGAACGTGCGGCTCAAAGGTCATCGCTCGTTCGTGCTCAAGCGCCTTGGCGGTTTTTCTCGCCTGCTGATAGAAATGCTCCTGAGCGCGGAATGCCTTCTGGCCTTTGGCCCGGACGATGCGCTGTGACGTGCCATCCGGAAGCAAGCGCGATGCTTGGGTATTATCCTGGAAATAAGCATCCAATGTCCGGACAAGCCGACGCTTCAACGCGGCCTCCTCGATCGGTATCATGAGTTCAACACGCTTTTCAAGATTGCGCGTCATCCAATCCGCCGAGGAAATGTAGATCTTGGAATCACCTCCCTGATGGAAATAAAACAACCGGGCGTGTTCAAGAAACCGATCAATCACCGAGATCACCTCGATGTTTTTCGAGTAACGCGGATCACCAGGCTTGAGACAGCAAATCCCCCGGACGTTGAGTTTGATCTCCACGCCGGCACGCGAGGCCTTGTAAAGCGCGTTGATGATCTCCGGATCCTGTAACGAGTTAACCTTGGCGATGATGCGCGCGGGAAACCCTTGCTTCGCACGCTCCGCCTCGCCGCTGATGAGATCCAACAAAGTCACCTTCATCAAGCTAGGCGCTGGAATCAAGCGCTGGAATCGCAACAACTTCGAGCGCCCGGATACAGCATTGAAGAATAGCGAGGCGTCATTTCCATACTCCGGCTTGCACGTGAGATAGGAAAGATCCGTGTAAAGCCGGGAAGTCGACTCGTTGTAGTTCCCGGTGCCAAGATGCACATAGCGCCGCAAATGCCCCGACTCACGGCGGATGATCATGCAAATCTTAGCGTGGGTTTTGAGACCTTTAACTCCATAGACAATCTGCGCTCCAGCACGCTGGAGCTCATCCGCTCGATCCAAATTGCGCGCTTCATCAAAGCGGGCCTTCAGCTCGACGAGCACCGTCACGTGTTTGCCGTTTTCCGCAGCCGTAATAAGCGCATCAATGATGCGGGATTTTTTAGCAGTCCGATAGAGCACCTGCTTGATCGCTATGACATCCGGATCGCCCGCCGCTTCCTCAATAAAGCGCAGCACCGGCTCGAAGGATTCATACGGATGAAACAACATCACATCACCCGCCGTGATCGTTTCAAACATCGATGCCCCTGGCGCAATGGACGGCGAGGTCTGCCCGAGCCAATCGGGATCTCGTAGGTGGTCGTAATCCGCTAGAAATGCCAACTCCATGAACGAGGCCAGGCCGGGCGGACCGTCAACCCGATAAACCTCCCGCGGCCCGGCCGCGGTGACCTCCTGAATCATGCGGGCAAGATCGCGCGGCGCATCAGCGCGGAGCTCAAGTCGCACCGTATCCGAGAAACGGCGTGCGGTGAGCACATCCTCCATTTCATCGGCGAGGTCGGTAGCGTCCTCTTCCTGCACCACAATGTCGCCATTACGGGTCACGCGGAAGGCGGTGGTGGCTGCGATGTTTTCCCCCGGAAAAAACCGCGCAGCGTGAGCCGCGACCAAATCCTCAATGAGAAGAAACGCATGAATATCCGCACCATCGGAAACAGGCACACGGCGACCGAGACTCTCAGGAATAGGAATCAACGCGTAGCGGCTGGTCTGCGTTTCAGGATCCCGCAAGCGGCAGGCAACGATCACTTGAAGAGCCGGAACCATCGGCGGCGACTCACCGGTATCCACCGCAAGAGGCGTGAGCAACGGATAGATGAGATCCTCGAAGGTGGCGGACACCTGCGCGGATTGCTCGACCGATAGTTCACGAGGATACAGCAGTCGAATTCCGGATTTTTCAAGCAATGGAATCAACGTTTCCCTGAAGAGCGTGTATTGGTCCGCCGTCATGGCGAGAATACGCTGGCGCAAAGCGGCGAGATTCCGAACCGGAGTGAGTCCCGAGGGATCGGCGGACTTCAACCCGCCGCGCCGCATCGCCATGAGTCCGCCAATTCGGACTTGGAAAAACTCGTCGAGATTGGACGCGGTGATGGCGAGAAATTTGACGCGCTCAAGCAATGGCACATCGTCGCGAAGCGCCTCATTGAGAACGCGTTGATTGAACTCAATCCATGAGAGTTCACGATTCAGATAGGGAGCGGACATAAGCGAATTTTAGATTATAAATTTTGAATTTTAAATTTTAAGAGAAAATATCCGAATCTTGAATTAAAAATTCAAAATCCAAAATTCATCATTTCTCTAACTGTCTTCATCGATGACAACAGCAAGTCCGAAAACCTGTTCAAAAAGATCGGCTTTCGAGGCCATTGCAAGGCGTTCCACGGCAGCATCGGCGAGACCGGGGAGACGCAGTCGGAGTTTGCCGGATTCACGACGGATTTCGATTTGCGAGACCCGCTGGGCATGAGTGCGTTCCAAGGCATCCGCCACACGGAGCAAGGCGGCGAGTTTGCAAACACGGATGCGGTCTTCAGTACTCAGGGCCGCATAACTCGGGTGATCGAGCACCGGACCGGAATGACGGTGATAGCGCGCCACCAAGGCGACGATTGTGACATCCAGCCGGTCGAGTCCGAAAACCTCGGAATTCAAAATGAGATATTCGGAATGTTTGTGGTGGGCGCGCGGGCTGACGTACGTGCCCACTTCATGTAGGATGGCCGCCACTTGCAGCAGCAATGCGTCGTGCGGAGTGAGTTGATGCAAATCCGCCAGGTCATCGAAAAATTTCGCGCAGAGGTTCCTCACATGCTCGCCATGGCTCGGATCCGATTGATAACGCCCGGCTAGGATACGGGCCGACCGCAATACCTCATCCGCGAAAGCACCTGTTAGATCACGCGAGACGAGTAGGTCGTGCAGCAGACCTTGCTCGTATTCACTCGCGGGAACATGGATATGATCGAGTTTGAGGGTTTCCGCGATGGCTAGGTTGATCTCAAGCGCCGGAAGAAGAGCTTCGGCGGTCTGGTAGTCGAGATGGAAACGTTTGACCAAAACCGCGTCACTGACCCCGGCCGCTTCCGCCGTGAACTGACGCAAGTTTTTGAGCGAACAGGAACTGCCGGATTTAATCAAAGATTCCGCCACAGATTGAACTTCACTGCCGATGATGACCAAGCCGTCGATGGTGACGTCGGAATAATCAAACCGGATTTGCGCAAGATTTCCGAAAGCATGCTCCCGGATAACGCGAAGTAGCGCCGGCCCTTCGGCATGAGAGCCTTCCACGGCTTCGCGAGTGCGGTGGGTGCCGAGACGGTAGCTCGTGTAACGCGTGATCAGGCCGTTCTTAAACAGCAGCGCGCGGGTGTTTCCCGGCCCGACGTGCACGACGAGCGTAGTGTCCTTCCGCATCGCTGGCATGTCGCGGAGGCGGCGGCGGGTCTTCAAATAAATCAGCCGGGTCATCTCACCATCGTCAATGATGCCAACCCGCAGTCCGCAGGCCACGCGGATGCGGTTCATAAATGCCTCATGGTTGCGGGCCTCACTGAGAATGTTGGTGGATGCCGCGCGGGTGACCTCGTGAGGATCAATCCCCAGCTCGGCAAGTGCTTTCTGGTAACCCTTGATGATCGAAACAACCCGCTCCGTCGTCGCGAGGCTGATATCGCCAAATCGAAAAATATCCCGTGCGAGTGGCGCCGGTTTTTCAAGAAAATCAATCGGCGTAAGCGACCCATCCTGCGCCCGTTCAGCCACCATCATCGAAACCGAACTGGCACCGATGTGCAGGGCGGTGGTGAGTGATTCGCGAGCGGGCGGCTGGCTGGCTGATCTCCGGGCATTAGGCATCGGGAGAGAACAACGCGGGAGAGCCGATCTTTCAATCCCGAAAATGTGACGATGTTGCTTAAATCAAGACGGAACTTGCAAAGCGCATGCTGCCGCGAATAACTCACGCATGCCAGTCACTGGAGCTTTAGAACGATATTGGGTAAAACCCGGCAGCGAGATTGATTTCACGAAGTTCAATAGCGGCGAGAAATCGTTGTTCAATGGCGACAGCAAATCCGACTTCGAGCCGCAATTCAAAACCCTTCAGGACCAACTCCAAGAATTGCAGAAAATCCTCTACGCCCAGAACAAACATCGGATTCTGGTCGTGATGCAGGCCATGGATACCGGTGGCAAAGATGGCTGCATCAAGCACGTTTTCTCACACATCGATCCACAGGGCATCCATGTCCGTTCGTTCAAAAAACCCAGCGAGGAGGAATTGTCCTACGATTTCCTCTGGCGCGTGCATTCCAAGGTCCCGCATCGCGGGCAACTAGTGATTTTTAATCGCAGCCATTATGAGGATATAATCGCCGTGCGGGTGAAAAAGCTGTTTCCCGATGAAGTCTGGAAACACCGCCAACGGCATGTCATCGAATTCGAACGGATGCTCGCCGAAGAAGGAACGACCATCGTAAAAATCTTCCTGCACATTTCCAAAGAAGAACAAAAACGCCGACTCGAAACCCGCCTGAAAAACCCGGTAAAACACTGGAAATTCAACCCCGATGATCTGGCGGACCGCGCCCGCTGGGATGACTTCATGGCGGCCTACGAAGATGTCATGGCAAAAACCTCCACCAGTTTCGCCCCATGGTTCATCGTCCCGGCGGACCGCAAGTGGTATCGCAATCTCTGCGTCGCCCGCATCATGCTCGATACCATGAAAAAACTCGATATGAAGCTCCCAAAAATCGATTGGGACCCCGGCGCCATCAAAATCGGCGATTAAAAAAACCACCTGCTTGCTCCGGAGGGGGAGACTCCCGGAGCCTGCTAGGTGAATTGTGCTGTCCATTTCCCGAACAGGGACCTAGGGATACTGCCCCAACCCCGATTCTGCTATTACGCGATCGCGGGAATTATCCACTTTTCATGTCTGCCAAAAACTTCCATGTCCGCCAAGCCGCCGTCTCCGCTCTCCGCGCGTGGGCCAAGGGGCACGATTACGCGGAAACTCTTATCGAGCGTCATGCCCACCGACGGATGCTTTCATCGTCCGATCGCGGACTCTTGCAAGCCATCCTTTTCGGCGTCCTTCGCAACCGCCGCCTGCTCGACCATTGGATCAGCATTCTGCGACAAGGCAAAATCGACTCCGAAACGCGCGACGTCCTACGGGTCGGACTCTGCCAGATCTTACTGCTCGGATTACCGGACCACGCGGCCGTCAATGAAACCGTCGAAGCCGGCAAAGCCAACGTGCGCGGATTGGTCAACGCCGTGCTGCGGCGCGCCATCACTCAACGCCAGAGCCTGATCGACGAAATCCCAGACCTCCCCGCTCCCGTCGCCCACTCCCACCCGGATTGGCTATCCAATCGCTGGAAAACCGCATTCGGCAAACGCGAGGCCGTCGCCCTGATGGAATGGAACAACCTCCCAGCGTCCACCTATTTCCGCGTCAACCCGCTCGTCAAACCACCCGACGAACTTCCCGGAACCCCGGTCGATGGCGCACCCGGATTCTATCTACTCGAAGGCCCACTGCCCGGCGCTTTGCTCGCCTCCGGCGCAATCTATATCCAAGATCCCGCCACCAGACACGCAGTGGATCTGCTAGATCCACAACCGGGCGAACGCATCCTGGACGCCTGCGCCGCTCCCGGCGGCAAAGCATTCCTCATCGCCGCCGCCCTCGGATCAGCCGAAAATCTGCTTTGCACCGACTCCAACGAAAAACGCCTCCCCCGCCTCCGCGAAAATCTCGAACGCCTGCACGCCGGGCAAGCCACCATCGCCGTCCATGATTGGACAAAACCCGCGCCCACCGAGTGGCACGGCACATTCGATGGCATTTTGCTCGATGTCCCCTGCTCGAACACCGGCGTCATCCGCCGCCGCGTAGACGTGCGCTGGAGATTGCAAGCACCTGACATCGATAAAATCGCCGTCACCCAGCGCAAAATCCTCGAAAATGCACTCCCCTGCCTGAAACCCGGCGGCCGATTGGTGTATTCAACTTGCTCGATCGAAGCAGAGGAAAACCTCGGCCAAGTCGAAAAATTTCTAGCAGACCACCCGGAGTTAAAGCTCACCGCCACCCGCGACGCCCTACCCTTCCGCGACCACACCGATGGTGCCTTCGCCGCAAGAATCGAGTGAGCCCTGCTTCATAAAAGATCAACTGGAGCGCGGAATTCATTCCAATGCCTTTAAGGATTCAGGCACGGAGAGCGCCAACATCCTACGGAGCGCCGACATTCTGTCGGCTGTCGGCGGGGGGACATTCTGTCACCCGTCTTCCGCGAAGCGACTCGCCGGACAGTATGTCCGTCATCCAGCAGCGCGCAAAATGCACGCGCTCCGACAAGCCTGAATCCTTAAAGGCATTGGAATTCATTCCGCGAGAAATCTCATAACGTAGTCTGAGGCAAAATAAATTTAGCGCTTCAGCATATCATCCAAAATCAGTTCAATCAGTGAAATCAGTGGTTAAAATCTGCCTCTCTAGCACCCCATCCGTCGCAACAAACAACCATTTTTCAAGCTGGATGCCGGCAATAAAAACGATTATCACCTTGGCATGAAATCCCTCCTCGGAATGCTCTTCACCGTCGTTCTTTTCATCGTCGTGGTCGGCGGCGGGTCTTTCATCTGGTATCTGAGCCACACTGCGGAATTCTCACAGAAGACAACTCCGAACGCAGCCGACACCACCGATCGCTAAACCAGCCTGCCAAACACACCGCGCAAACCCACGCGCCATTTTTCCAAAAACGCCAAGTTGCGGGCCGTTTTTGACACCGCCTCGGCATCAAGATTCGGCGCTTGCTGGTATGCGGGAAACGCAGCGCATTCCCCGATGATCGCTTTTTCCACCAAGGCCAGCGCCTTTCCCACTGCTTCCCGACAAATATGGGTTTCACGTTCGAGCATCGCCAAACCCAAGGCGGACTTCGTTTCATCGCGCCTGCGGATCAAAGATTCCGCCTGCTGAATGGCCTCCCCCACCTCGGCAAACAAGTCCATCAAATGCCGATCCACCGCACCTCGGGTTTCGGCAGGAGTCCCGCGTAGCTCCAGCCAATGCTTCAAACGCTTTGACGGACTGGAGATGTTTTCAAAAGCCTCGCCCAATCGGGAAAACTCCTCGTCCCCACCGCCGGCATCCGGATGCGCACTCTTCCCCGCCTCGCGAAAAGCGGCACTCAGGCATTCCGCCTCGATCACCAACTGCGCAGGAACTCCCAGAACTTTAAAAAAATCCTTCATGCTCCGGTTAGAGCGGCAAATCGTAACTTCTTCCACCCACTCCCTCAAACCAACGAAGATAGGCGAGGTTCACCATCGAATAACCACCAGCTGTAGGATAGTTGCCGGTGAAATACCAATCTCCACATGACCCCTTGATCGAAGCATGCAGGTTTTCAATGGTCTGGAAAATCACCTCTACTTCACCATTCCACTCGATGTTTTCCGGATAAACCATCCGGCTGATCTCAGCGGAAATCTCCTCATCCGTGAAAGATTCATACACTTTCTGAACGCAATTGCGCCGCTCACCGGGCGGACGTTTCAGCTCATTCTGACATTGGTCGTAGATCGAATCTAGCAACGATTGGTGACCAGCGCGGCGGTGCAACGCCACGGCGGCCTGGAAGGCGATGAATTTCCCGAGCTCGGACATGTCGATGCCATAACAATCCGGATACCGAATCTGCGGAGCGGTCGAACATACGACGATTTTCGACGGCTTGGTCCGGGCGAGAATCTTGAGAATCGATTGCTTCAGCGTGGTGCCGCGAACAATGGAATCATCCAGCACCACAAGAAAATCACCAGGTTTCACGATGCCGTAAGTGATATCATAAACGTGCGAAACCATCTGGTTGCGGCCCTTTTCCTGGGAAATAAATGTCCGCATCTTGATGTCCTTGTGGGCCACCTTCTCGCCCTTCGGCCAGTTGCGTAAAATCAAGTCATCCACCAACTCCGGCGTGAGATTACCCTCTTCCACAGCTTCCAAAATGGACGCACGAACCTGCTGCCGACGATACAACCGAAGCCCATCCATCAGCCCGTAATAGGCGGTCTCCGCGGTATTCGGAATGAATGAACAAACGGTTTTCTCAAACGCTCCACCGATCGCTTCCACAATCTGCGGAACCAGCGCCGCTCCCATCGCCTTGCGCTCCCGATAGATCTGCGGGTCATTGCCACGCGAAAAATAGATTTTCTCGAACGAACAGGGAGTGAATTTCTGCGGCGGTGCGAACGCAGTATCGGATATCGAACCATCCGCCTTAATCGTGATCATCGACCCGGGATCAACCGCTTTGACATCTTCCGCCTCAGCCTCGAAAACAGTCATCAGCGGAACACGCTCGGAGGAAAATGCCACCACTTCATCGGTGATAAGCATGTGGCACGGCCGGATGCCGCGCGGATCGCGCATGACAAACATGTCACCATTGCCAATCGCCCCGCAAATCGCATAGCCACCATCCCAAGCAGCTGCCGACTCGGCCACCAAGCGCGGAACATCCAACGCAGCGGAGATTTTAGCCGGGATTTCCTCACCAGGCACGCCGGAATCGCGCAGTTGCCGGTAAAGATCGGTGTGCGCTTCGTCGAGATGATAGCCGATTTCCTCTAACACCGTCTGAGTATCGGTTCCGAAAACCGGATGCTGACCGCGGTTGATGAGCACTTGATTGAGCTCGGCCGCATTGGTCATGTTGAAATTCCCCATGACCATCAACGTGCGCGTGCGCCAGTTGCTACGCCGCAGATAGGGATGGCAGGCTCCTTCATCGAATTCACCTGATGTGCCATATCGAAGGTGACCTACAAGAATTTCACCACCGAAATCAAAGTGCTGCTTCACACTATCCGGAGCCTTGTGATCCATCACCCCCTTGCGGGACATTTTGTAGAAATTCTTGATCTCCTTGCGGAAAATCTCGGCCAAGGCGTCTTTCTCAATGCTGCGGCGGCGATAGACATATGGCTGACCGATCGGCATGTTGAGCTTCACACAACCAATCCCAGTGCCGTCCTGCCCACGATTGTGCTGCTTTTCCATCAGCAGAAACAACTTGTTCAGCCCCCACAGACAGGTGCCGTAACGATCGTAATAATAGGCAAGCGGCTTGCGAAGTCGCACCGCGGCGATCCCGCATTCGTGTTTGAGGAAATCGCTCATGCTTGGTTATCTCTTGTCATCACTCGCCAATCACCCGAACCCGGACGCCTTCTTCCGGAACCATTCGGCCAATCACATGGCCTCCCGCCCCAGCTTTAAGCGCCGCAGCCACATCAGCCTCGGCGACGATCGCCACCCAGCCAATGCCCATGTTGAATGTGTGGAATCGGTCTTCCGCATCCACATGCGATAAAAGTTTGTCGATGCCCGGAAGCTCCCAACGCGGGATCTCCAAATCAGCACCCATGCCGCGGAACAAACGCTCCAGATTTTCCGGCAACCCGCCGCCCGTGATGTGCGACATCGCCTTGGGCTTGACCCCGGATTTTTTCAAATCCCCCGTCACATCATGATAAAGGCGCGTCGGCTTCAACCACGCGGCAAGCTCATCAGCGCTGACTTCTCCCGGAAACTCAGCGAGAACACGCCGCACCAGCGACCAACCGTTGGCGTGAATGCTATCGGACGCATAGCCAATCAGCACATCACCCACCGCCACCGTCGTCGGATCAATCAAATCCGGCTTTTCCGCACATCCAATGCAAAACCCGGAAAGCTCAATCACATCCGTCGGCACGATCCCCGGCATTTCAGCAGTTTCACCGCCGGCGAGGATGCAGTTGCACGCCTCCAAATAATCCGCCATCCCGGAAATCAAACGGGTGATTTTCTCCTCATGCAGCGCCGCTATCCCGATGTAATCGAGAAATAGCAAAGGATCGCCGCCAGTGGTCAGGATGTCGTTGACGCTCATCGCCACCAGATCCTTGCCCGCAGTTTCAAGCAAATCGTGCTCTAGCAGGAGCTCCAGCTTCGTCCCCACCCCATCGCAACCGGTCATCATCACCGGCTCTTTGTAGGAGCTAAGATCGTAACACGCCGCAAAAAGCCCGAAAGCCCCCCACAGTTTCCTGGTTTGCTGGGTTCTACGCACATGCGTGCGAATATCGCCCACCAGAGCGGCCGCTTTGCGCGTGTCCACTCCTGCCTGTTGGTATGTTAAGTTGCCCGCCATAATCCTCTGCGGCGGTTCTACATGCCTCCTTCCCCCCGTCACGCAGAAAAACCCCTAAGCTCCGGAAAAAATCACAACCCTACACGAATGCCCGATTTCCCATCACCCCAAAGCCGAACGATCTCCAATTCGCCAACGCTCAAACCTCGCTCTGGATAAATCATCCGCATTCAATCTTAAGAAAAAAATTGCCAAAAGAAATCGCCAGCGGAAATGGATATAAGTGTCTTCAAAAGAATTATTTTAGCTTTATATTCAATTTTTCTTGATGATTTTGAAGATTTTTTTAAAAAATCACCCGGGTCCCAAATCCACACGATGTCTCACCCAGCCCCATCCATCCATCTCGATTCCGGTCTGGAGATTGGCTACGGCAGTCCAATCGCCAGATTCGGGCAGTCGATCACACTCGCCGGGGGCACCCATTTCCTGCTGGCTCGAAACGGTCGCGGCAAAACCACCTTGCTGCGCACCCTCGCCCGCTCCCTGAAACCCGTTGCCGGAAACTTCCGACTCAGTGGCTTCACTCAATACCTTCCCGAGGACCTGCGTTTCGATCCTGAGATCACCCCGACCATGATTTTCCGCATGCTTTTGCCGAAAGCAAAACTCCAAGACGCCCTCAACCTAGCCGCAAACATCGAACTCGACGTCAAAAAACCCTACGGCCGCCTTTCCACCGGCAACCGCCGCAAGACCAACCTCATCACCGCCGAATTCTCCGTAAAACCGGATTCTGGCAACATCCTCCTGCTCGATGAACCCTTCAGCGGCCTTGACGCCTTCGCCCGTCAGGCATTCGAAGAAATCTGGAAAAACTCCGCCGCCAACGTCTTGCGCCTGGTGAGCTGCCACCCGGATTACGATGCGATGGAAATGCCCAGCGCCGTCATAATTGAGGAAAAATCCGCCCGTCACGCCGCTGTCGATGGCCAAACCTGGAGCCAACTCAAAGGCCAACTGCACTAGACCATGAGACTCTTCCGCCTCACTCTCGCCACGATTTTCCAGCACAAGGCCTGGGCCATCTGCGCGCTTGCGGTGATCGCCATCCCCTTCGCCCTACCGCTCATTTCCAGCGCCACCGAGAAACCTCTTCTCGTCCAACCCGCCCGCATCCTCGCCGCCTGGAACACGCTTTGGGTCGTCTCCATCACTTGGGGCCTCTTCACCGCCGCTCTTTCAGGCGAAAACAACGCCAAATCCGGCATCGGCGAATATTTCCTCACCTCCGGCGTTTCCGCAACCCGCCAACTTTTTGAAATCTGGCTCGCGGTCTTCTGCTTCGTAGCCCCGCTCACAATCATCACCGCCCTAATCTGTCAGTTCGCCGCCGCCCCGCAGGACCCCGTCGAACGCTCAATGTGGTGGATCCTCAATGCACAATACGTCGCGCTCTTCCTGATCGTCATCGCCCCCTTGCTAGCCCTTGCCATCGCACTCGCCTCTCGCTTCGGCGGCATCACAGGTTTCTCCGTGACCCTCTTCCTCACTCTCTACGGCCTCTATGGCGTCAGCTACCTCGATAATATGCTCAAACTTGAGGAAAACCCGATCTTGCACGGTGTCTGGCTGTTCTCTCCACAATACCGCTTCGCAGACCTCACCCAACGCCTGCTCTTCAAAAGCGGAGCACTACCCGCCGAAACCTTCTGGACCATGATCGCTTATTTCACCGGAATCCTCGCCGCCTACGTCGGCCTCTCACGCCTCTGCTACCGCACAAAAATTCCAACCTGAAAAAAGCAACTCGACCCTTCAGAATTCTCTTCTCTTCCTGCTGAATCTTTCATCTTCTCTTAGTTATGAAATTCCGCTCCATCGCCATCACCACCGGCCTCATCGGCTCGGGCGTGCTCGCATGGACACTCTCCGCCCGCTCACTGGTCGAAAACCCAGACCTCGACACCCCCCTCAATCCACTCGGCATCAACCGCAGCCCCTATGGCGAAGTCTTCGCCATGGCGATGCAAAGCCCTATCGAAAACTACTTCCATGCCGGAATGGGCCATGAAAACCATCAGCACGCCCCAGGCGAGCAATGCACGGAGAATGAGCAAAAACATGAGCACGATGAAAACTGTGAACATGGCCACCTGAATCACGACAACAACGCTGCGCTTGAAGTGGCAAAAAAAGCACCCTCTATCAATGTGCGCTTGCTCAATCTAATCACCTCTTTGAACAATGCCGCAGGCCTTCGCACCAATCCCAAGGCCGCCAGCGAATCATTCAAACGCCATCTCCGCCGTGAGGCCGAAGACAAACTCCGCTTCGCCTATCAGCTGGACCCCTCGCACTACGCGAACTACAACTCACTCCACTTTTTCCTCACCGAACCCCAAGTCGGCACCCGCCCGCAACTCACCGCCTCCGCCGCAAAACTCGCACAGGAAACCATCGATTACTGCCTCAAACAGGAAAACGATCCCCGCCCGGCACTCACCGCCGCCGCCGCCTGCACCAACATCCTCCACCTGATGTTCGAGAATCACAGTAACGAATCCCAAAAATTCACCACCGCCCAAATGCGCCAGTTTCTGGGCATCCTCGATCACTGCATCGCCCGCTACAACACCATCTCCAAACAATGGGACGAATCAAAAAACTGGGAACTCCTATCACCCATGCGCATCACCGAATGCGGAGACCGCCTCCACTTTATCTCCAAAATCCGCGAAAACGCCGATAAAACCATCCTCCAATACGAAACCCAACCCCAGCCCACCAGCTAAAATCCTTTCTCTACTCACTTCTTCCTCTTCAGACCTTCAGACCGCGCAGCGTCTTCCTCTTCTCTTCCCTACTCACTTCTTCCTCTTCCTCTAAATTTCAGCTTTTTAGCTTTTCAGAATTTCAGCTTTTACCCCAATGCCCTTCCCAATCATCGAACCCCCTCCCCTACCCGGCCATACCCCGGCAGGCGGACCGACTCGCTTTGCTCCGGGCATGCCAGGCAAAATATTGTTAGGCATCATCTTCCGCGTTTGCCGCGAACTCCGCGTCTCCGATATCCAGATGCGAGCCTCCCGCCCGGTCTATATCCACACCAACAAAGGCATGGAGAAACTCGAAGCCCTTGGCATCCTCTCCCCGGCCAATATGGACGAGATCCTCAAAGAACTCATCAGCACCCGCGAAAGCGGCAGCCACGGCTTCGGCCAGGAAGACTCACTCGAGCAACGCGTCGATGAAAAAATCCGCCTCGCCATCGCCGATTTCTCGGAACGCCGGGTCTCGGATTTCTCCTGCGATGGCGTCCTCATGGGCGATAACGGCGAACGCTCCGGCCGCCTCCGGATCCAAGCCCACCTCAGCTCCTCCGGCCTCGGCATCACCTGCCGGATCCTCAACGATTACATCCCCGAACTGGAATCCCTCGGAATCGATCCCGATACCACCGCCACCCTCCGCCATGGCGTCCTCAAGCGCGCCGGCCTCTGCCTCGTCACCGGCCCCACCGGTTCCGGCAAATCCACCACCCTCGCCTCCCTCATCGATTGGGCTCGCCGCAACCATCCCAAACACATCGTCACCGTCGAGGATCCCATCGAATATCAATATCCCGATGACATGGACGATCCGGATTACCCGGGCCACCGCATTCCATCGCCCAGCATCGTAACCCAACAAGAAGTCGGCCGCGACCTCCACTCCTACCGTCAAGGCCTCAAAGACGTGCTCCGCAAAGCCCCACACATCATCCTGCTCGGGGAAATCCGCGACCGCGAGGCCATGGAAACCTGCATGGAAGCCGCCCAAACCGGCCACCTGGTCCTCTCCACCCTCCACACCACCGGGGCCGTCAAAACCATCGGCCGGATCCTCGAGCTCTACCCCCGGGAAAGCCACTCCTCCGTCCTCAGCCGCCTCGCGGAAATCCTCATCTTCATCCACTCCCAAGGCCTTCTCAACGGCATCCAACGCCGCGTCCTCACCTACGAATTCCTCCAAAACAACGACGACGCCGTCGCCAGCGCCATCGCCAACTATGATGGCGGTGCCCGCTCACTCGAAGATGTCATCCGCCGCGCAGGCAACATCGAGTGGGATAACAACCTAAAGCGCCTCGTCCAACAAGGCCTCATCACCCCCGAAGCCTTCATCAATGCCCGCATGAACAAAAACGACGACGAAATATAATTGAAACTTTATTCTTGAAATTTAAAAAATTAAGAAATAGAGATAAATAACGGCTTAAATCGATTTTCCATATCCCACCTGTTTCCATCCTCTCACCACCCAATCTCCAACCCGAAGTCTTCCAAATCTTACTTTTCCTGACTTTAAGACCTTCGACCTTAAGACCCTCTTCCCCAATAACTTTTCCCTAACCCTCTCCGAGACTACCCAACGACCCCGAAGACCTCAACCCCTTCCAAATCGCCAACCAGTCTCACTCCGACAAAAAACACCAACCATTGATTAAAATAATAGAAATAAAATTATGAAAACCAACACACTGACCCAAAAGCGCAAAGCCGGTATGACCCTCCTCGAATTGACGGTCGTCATCCTCGTCTTGCTCTCTCTGATCTCGATCCTCTTCGTTGGCGCACGCGCTTGGAAAAAGGGTTCCGACCGTGCCGGTTGCATCCTGAACATCCGCAACGTGCAACAAGCCGTCCGCGGTTACATGAACATGCACCCTGAAGTTACCACAGTTCCTGCGAATACTCTGATTTATGGAACCGACCCAGCCAATTTCATGAAAACCCCAACTTGCCCCGCTGGCGGATCATATACCTATAATTCCGCTAGCGCAGACGCTGGATACATATTCCTCACCTGCAGTTTGTCTGCCACTGAAGAACACGCGCCTGCTGCTACCGACACTTGGTAAGCATTCCACGCTCTGATGAAAAAATCCACGGCCCGCTTGCTCACCGCGGGCGGGCCGTTTCCCTAGCGAAAAAAACACTTTTCTCCTGGATCCCCCCCGTCCTCCATGAACTCTCACACATTCCAGTTCCTTGGCTCATATCCAACATCCGGCATCCCTCAATGCCTTGCAAAAATACCGGCAAGCCCGCACCATTCTGCGGCAAACTTCCCGCGCTAGCAATCCGGCATGGTATCAGGACGCTCTTAATCTGAATTTCCAGCTCCACCTCCGCCCGGACGGCTCTCAGATTTCCTGTTTCTACTTCAATCACAAGAAAGCCCAATGGACCGCGGGCCCTTCCCTCACCGATGACATCCTTCGCGATGCATCCAAACTCGAGGCTTCCCTGACGGAGATCCTCAAATATGCCCGCGCAGATAAAAATACCTCGCTCGGTGTAATCCTTCACATCGCCGACGAATTCGCGACTACGGAGCTGAAACGTGAACTCAACAACCCAGCGGCTCTTCCCGAACTCCGCGAAACCGCCACTCACAATCCCGCTTCGATCATCGAGGATGCTTCAATCTCAGCCGATCAAGCCTCTTGGCGCGTGCTACCCTACCCCGCCGCAGGTGCCGAGGTCATGGCTACCGCTGTGACAATCAGCCTGAAATACGCCGATCTCCTCACAACCTTCCGCCATGCCGGCGAAAAAGCCAATTTCCCCGTCATCACCAAAGCACTTAGCGCGCCTTTGGTCGCCATGATAGGACTTCCTCAATTGCTGAAATTCACTCCAGGCAAAGCTTTCGTCGCAGTCCTCCAATATGACTGGTTCACCGCGCTGGCATTCTTCAATGAACATGCCGATCTGCGCCTCATCCGCACCCTCCAACACCAAAGCCACGGACTACCGGAACGATCACGCCGCCGCGCCATCGCGACCTCCAGCGCCGCTCTCGAATTCGTCGATCCCGATCTTTTCATCATGCCCTTGAGCATGAATGCAGACTCCGAACTTGAAGAGAATCTCAGCCTCGCCTTCTCCACCTCCCGCGTGGAGGTCGTAAAACCAACACCAATCGATGGAATCCCGTCCTGGTGCCCGGAGCCTGCGATTGCCGCTATTTCAACCTCGAATGAGTCGCAACCCATCAGCACGACCTTCACCATACTCCGCTCAGAAAAGTGGGCTCTTCAGGACTTCCTTCCTAGCCGCCAAGAAGCAATCGAGACTTATCCCAGACGCTCGGAAATGCGCTTGCTCAGCCTACTCCGGCTTGCACGAGCTGCCATCTTGGTCTTCACCTTCCTCGGCATCGCTTATTTCGCATGGGGCATGCTAAACATCGCCCGCCAACCGGAGTGGTCCTTCAATCTCTTCGAGGCGGAGATGCTCAAAGGCCGTTTGGCCTCTCTCACGGTGGAACGCCAAAAAGCCGCCCACTGGGACAACCTGCTCGAGGATCGCTCCAAGGTCTGGACCTCCATGGAGTGGCTATCTCGCTTGTTCCCCGAAAATGGCGGAATGCTGATAAAAGGTTACTCCCACTCCGCCAGACCCGATAACAACGCTGGTCAAGCGAAAGTCGGCTTCGTCAAGGAATGGAAAATCTCCGGCTTCGCCCGCGATGAGGCACTCACAACCCTCAACAAACTCAACACTCGGGATGGCATCAATGCCCACTTCGCCTCAGTCGCACGCGCCACCCACAACTCGGCCTTTGATCCCGCCATCGGCAACCGCAGCATCTCCGTGAACGTCCGAACTCAGGAAAACAGCTCCTTCAAACCTGTCGCCCCAGAAGATTTGAGTGTCGCAGACACCTCTACCTACCCCTACACCTTCGACCTCACCATCACCCAGCGCTTCGAAGCCACCGACCCCATGGCCCTAACCGTCCCCAAAGCCCCTTAAATATTGATAGGAGATCGTAGATAGAAGATCGCAGATAAATCCCCAAATCTCCTCCTCTTCAATCAAAAATCAAAAATCGACACTCAATCTCTTCCTCTTCCTCATTCCACCTTCGACCTTCAGACCTTCAGACCTTCAGACCGCGCAGCGTCTTCTCTTCCTCTTCTCTTCCTCTTCCTCTTCCTCTTCCTCTTCTCTGCTCACTGCTCACTGATCACTGATCACTTCTCCTCTTTTCTCCCATGCACCTCTACCGCCAATCTATCATCATCTTTGGAGCCGTGCTGCCTATTTTTATTGCTGCAGCCCTCATCGGTGTTGCCTCAATGCTGAAATCCAAAATGACCCTCTCGTTCGATAATAAAGTGGCCACTCACAAATCCTTCCAGATAACCAGTCGAGACACCCGCGCAATCGAAACTCAAGTCATCGGACAACGCGTGCACTTGGAACGCTGGAAACAACAACTCTCCGAAGAAACCTCCAGCACCGTAGCCAGCAATCTCAGGGAAATCTCCGAGAAACTTCCCAGCAAGGAAATCCAGCAAACCGCCTTCGAACGGCCAAGCGGCAGCGGTGGCTTCGGTGCCGCATCCGCCCAAAAATCCTCGCAAATCCGCATCGCCTTCCGCGGCACCTACCGCACCCTCCAGAGCGCCTTCTTCGGATTGGAAACCCGCATGCCCCAACTCCAACTCCAAGATATCAAGATTGAGCCCATCGCTACCAACCCCTCCCTCATGAATCTCCAGGTCACCTACACCGCATGGGAAAATTAAACAAAAACCCCGGGCATCCCTCCCAATAATAAACCCAAATGAACACAGCCAACATCAATCCATATCCTTCTTTATCTGTGCCGATCTGTGTTCATCTGTGGTTGAAAAATTCTTAACTTCTCAGCATAGGCGCCTCGCCCACTACCAAGCCTCTCCATTATGATCCACTCCAGCCTCATCACCACCCACACCGCGCTTTCCCCAAAGCCCGCGGCGCTCTTGTGCATGATGGCTCTTCTCTCCAGCCTCCCAGCCAACGCCGCCCCCCCACAAACAAATCCCAAAGCCGCCCCTGTCTTACCGGCCATGGCGCCTCCCGCAATCTCCACCGTGCTCAGCGAAAGACCGTCACGCTATATCAGCCCGGAGGACCTACAAGCCTACACCCAAAGCGTTTCCCTCACATTCTCAATAAAAAATCGCGTCACCGATCCATTCGGCCAACAACAAAATCCGGATGCCAAACCCCTCATCAAACCCACCCTCGTCAACCCCACTCGCAAAACCACACTGCCCTCTCAAATCACACCCTTCGCTGAGATCGTCCGCCGCATTCGCGTCACCACAGTCATGCCCGCAGACCGCCAATTCCTAGTTGATGACCGCTCATTCAAACAAGGCGATCGCTTCCCCATGAAGTTCCGCAGCGGTCGCAGCATCAACGTCGAAATTACCGCTGTAAGCTCCAGAGAAATATCCTTCCGCAACCTCGAAAGCAGCGAAACCGCATCTCTCAAGCTCAACCTCATGCCTGCCGGCATGACCCCGGGCAACAGCAAAATCACCGCGCCCGGAATGGTCCCTCAAAACGCAAACTCGCCGCTTGATATCGAACCCGCTAACTCCCCTGGCGACAATTCCCTGAACTAAACATTTTCCACCATCATGAAAGCCGCCCGACTCCCTATCGTCCTCGCCGTAGCCCTAGCTGCCGGATCCCTTTATGCCCAAAACCCGGCGGGTGTTCTCATCGAACCTGTCGATGCAACCACCAAGGAACGCCAGGAATTGGCTGAGCCGCCCGCCAAAGACATCCCCAGCGCCCTCCCTGAAGCCACAGGCGCGGATCCAGCGGGCCAGCCTCCCGCTACCGACATCCCCGCAGATCAAGCTCCCGTGCCCGCTGCTCCCGCAACACCGGTTGCAGGACAACAGGAAATGCAGAAATCCGAAGAAGGATTCATCATCAAAGATGCAGGCCTCAATGACATCTTCCAATTCCTCGCCAAAGCCGCCGGTCGCCAATATTTCCACAACGCCAAAATCGCCGGCCCCGAATTCCTCGTAACCGGACACCTCAATGAAGGCAATCCTCTCGAACAAATGGAGGAACTCGCCTTCATGTACGGCCTCTCACTCCACACCAAAGGCAACACGATCTACGCCCTCACTTCCGCCCAACTCGCCCAACTTCCCAGCGCCGAATTCCACTACCAACTCCGCTACCTCCGCCCCACCGACATGGAGCAAATCAAGGAACTCATCAAACCGATGCTCAGCCCCGGCAGCGGCATCGTGAACTTCGAACCAAAAACCAATACCATCATCATCATCGATTCCGCTCACCGCATCGAACAAGCGCGAGATCTCCTCCACGGCATCGACAAAGCCAAAGGACAAATTATCGTCGAAACCAAAATCCTCCGAGTCAACAGCGGCGCGGCCGAACGCACAGGCGTCAACTGGTCCAGTTCGCTCGGCAAGGACGGAACAAGCCTCAGGGTCATTCGCGATCTCAACTCGGTGTTCGGATTAGATACCCCCATTATTACTGCCGCGGAAGGCGAGGCTTCAACCTCCAGCCAAAATCTAGTCCTCTCTCCCCTCCAACTCACCGGCGTCCTCCGCGCCCTCGCCGAAGGCGGACTCGCCAGCCAAGTTTCCAACCCCACCCTCATCACCGAAGACAACGAACAAGCCACCATCTCCATCATCGACCGCGTTCCCATCATCACCACGACGACCACAGCCACCGCCAGCGAATTTCCCACCGTCACCGAAGAAGTCCGCTACAAGATCGATACCAGCGACAAGTCCATCGATACCGACCCCGATAAACACCGTGAAATCGGCATCTCGCTTGTCGTCACACCCACCGTGCTCCCCGATGGCACCGTCCGCATGAAAATGCGCCCACGTTCCGCCCAGATTGTCGAGAAAATCAAAAGCATCACCGGCAACGAATATCCTCGGGTCACCGAATCGATGATCGAAACCCTAGCCCGCGTTCCAGACGGTCACTCACTCGTCGTTGGCGGATTTTATGGCGAAGCCCAAATTGATGGAAAAACCAAGATCCCGATTCTCGGCGATATCCCAGTCCTGAATTTCTTCTTCAAGAGCAAAGACGCCACCAAGGAAAAAACCAGTTTGGTATTCGTCGTCACCCCGAAATCATACGATCCCAGCAACGGCATTGCCAACAGCAGTGCCAGCTCTCGTCTCCGCAGTGCCACCACCCTCAATTGCGACCACGACTGGATCGATCCCGAAAACCCCGGCCAAGCCCATGAGGCGAACCTGAAACGCTCCCTCCGCGGTCTCCAGCCCACCCAAGCCCCTTACTTCCCGCGGGTGGGCGAAATATCCCCAAGCGAAACGCCGTCTTCCAGCCGTACCCGCTTCGGCAGAGGAAAGCGCTGACGCATCTTTCATCCTCCATCTCCGCTCCACCATCCACGATTCACGATCTACCATTTTCAATCTACAATCCACTATCCCAGATTGAATGTCCGCCTCTCCATTTCCCACCACCCATCCACCACCAAGCAACGACCATCCGCGGGCGGGGGCTCTCCAAACAGTTGTGCATCCGTGGGATTTCGCCGAGATCTGCCTTGATCAAACCTCCGCCGCCTTGCACGAAGCACGTGCCGCCTCACCCGCAGAACTCAGCCAAGCCATCGCTATCGCCCGGGAATCCCACGCCCTAGGCAAGCCTGCCGATCTTCTCGAAACATTGGCCAGAGTCAAAGGCCACGCCGAGGAACACCTCGGCCCCGTGATCCTTGAACTCGGCAACAAAGTGGCCTCCACTCTAAGCCCTTCACCGCCACAAATCCCCTTTGCTGGCAAGCTCATCGCCCCCTCGGCTTTCTACGATTCCTTCGATCAACTCCACGCCCTCGCTCGGATCCTCTTGTCTCCCGTGGTTTACGCTGAAGACACCGACGCCATCGGTACCGCCTCCGTCAATCCTATTGCTTCCCTAATCCTAGCAGAAGAAATTCGCACCACCGTCTTCAAACGCGTCGGCATCCGCCCCTTCATCACCGTCGCCCGCCTCGACTACGAAAGCTGGACGTTTGTAACCAAAAAGCACTTTGAACTTTGAAAGTGCCGAGTGATCAGTGATCAGAAAAATCTAAATCATGAGCAATATTAATACCTTCGAAGATCTTGAAGTCTGGAAACGCGGCTGCCAACTAGCAGTGGATGTATACGTCGCCAATCACGCTTCACGGGATTTTGGACTGAAGGATCAAATGCAGCGTTCGGCTGTATCAATTCCCTCGAACATCGCTGAGGGCTGTGAACGCGACAGCACCCCGGATTTTATTAAATTCCTCCGTTACAGTAAAAGTTCCTGTGGCGAACTCCGCACCCAACTCTATATCACAGAGAGAGTTTGCCGGAAACTTGACCTACAACCCCTCGCTGGCTCCCGAGACATGATCGCCGAAACAAAGGAACTCTCCAAAATGCTCCAAGGCCTCATCAACTCACTCAAACGTCGCTCCAATTCCTGACCCCCCCCCTCCTCTTCCTCTTCTCTGCAAACTTCTTCCTCTTCTCTGCTCACTTCTTCCTCTTCTTCCTCTTCTTCTTCCTCTTCTCTGATCACTGCTCACTTCTCACTTCTTCCTCTTCTCTGATCACTGCTCACTGCTCACTGCTCACTGCTCACTGCTCACTGCTCACTTCTTCCTCTTCTCTGATCACTGATCACTGCTCACTGCTCACTGCTCACTTCTTCCTCTTCTCTGATCACTGCTCACTGCTCACTTCTTCCCATGATCGAATTCGACGGCATCTCCTTCAACGAACTCATCAGCCGCCGCATCATGGGCGAGCTTGGAGCACATGATCCCAGCTTCGCAGAACTCGCCCAAGACCAAGTCCCCAACCGCGTAACCCGCTACAGCTTCATGGCGGCACTCGCCAAGCTCAACGGCTTGCCGTTTTTCCCAAAAGTCGCCGAATTTTGCGATGCCTCGCTTCACACGTTCTGCGATTCCACGGTCATGACCCGCGGCTTCTTCGCGCCACTCTGCCTCTGCGGCACTAAGCAACTCATCGTCGCCGTCTCCAACCCATGGAGCGCCCTCGCCGAGGAATACCTCGCCCCGCGCTTCCCCGATCTTGAGATCGTCCGTATCGTCACTCTCGCCTCGGAAATCGCACGCGCCATCGAATCCGTCGCCACTAACAATGGCCCCAGCCGCTCGGAACTCGAAGCCATCGACGTCGAGGACATGGATGAAGGAATCCATGACTTCGATATCACCACCGACTACGCCGAGCCCATGGCCCAACTCATCGCCACCATCATGGCTGATGCTGTTAGAACACGCGCCTCCGACGTCCACTTCAAAGTGGAAAAAGAAACTTTCTACTACGCTTTCCGCGTCGATGGCGACATCGGCGACAAGGTGGAGATCCCCATGAAGCTCAAGGACCGCCTTGACGCCTTCCTACTCAACCTGATGAAACTCCCCACCGAAATCCGCAATACCGTGCCGGGCATTTCGGGACGTTTCACCATCTCCTATTTCCACCGCCCCATCGATATCCGCTACGAACGCCACCGCACCTATCGCGGCTATCACGTGACCATGCGCTTGCTCGACAAGAGCAACATCAACGTTACGCTCGGCAAAGGCACCCTCGCCTTCGATGACGAGACGATGTTCGCCCTCAACAAGGTGATGAAAATCCCCGCCGGCATCATCGTCATGTCCGGTCCCACCGGCTCGGGCAAATCCACCACTCTCAACGCCATCCTCCGCGAACTCAACCGCCCCGAAGTCAATATCCTCACACTGGAAAACCCCGTGGAAGATGAAGTCCCAGGCATCACCCACTGCGACCTCAAGAGCCCCAAGGAATTCAAACCGATGATCGCCTCATTCATGCGCTCGGACCCGGATATCATCCTCATGGGCGAAGTGCGCGACCTTGAATCCGCCGAACTCGCCATCGAAGCCGCCGTCACCGGTCACAAAGTACTCACCACCATCCACACGCCCCGCGCGTCCCAGATCATCGAGCGCTTCGAACAACTCGGCATCGAACGCTGGAAAATCGCCCAAACCCTCAAAGCCGCCTGCGCACAACGCCTCGTAAAACTCCTCTGCCCTTATTGCAAGGAACCCACCGACGGCATCAGCGAACTCGATCGCAAAACCTTCAATCTCGACGAATCATTTGCCAATTTACCACTCTTCGCCGCTAAAAACGGCGGCTGCCAAGAATGCCGCAACTCCGGCTACAGCGGGCGAACCGCCATCCTCGAAATCATCCCCATCACCCCGAAAATCTCCGACCAACTCTCCAAGGGCGAAATGACACCCTACGAACTGGAAGTCAAAGTCGAGAAAGAAGGCATCCTCCCCAACCTCAGGCGCAGCGGACTCCGCTTGCTGCGCGATGGCAAAACCGACCTTGCCGCCGTCAGCAAGGTCATCGACATGACCTACACCGATGACTAGCACCACCACCTCACCAAAAAGCTCTGCCGCACCAGCCCCAAAAAGCCTTCTGGCTTCGCTCAACAAGACCGCCAAGGTCAAGGAGTTTACGAAAAGAGAACTGGTCGACCTTTTTCGCGGCCTAGGCTCAATGTTGCGCGCCCAAATCAACACCGCCGACGCCCTCAAATACTACTCTCACGGCCTCCCAAACAAAACCATGGTGGAAGCCCTCGCTCGCATCCGCGAGGACATCAACTCAGGCATCAACGTCCATGAAGCCTTCCGCCGCAGCGGGCGTTTTAGCGAAACCATCGTCGGGCTCATCCAAGCCGGCTCGGACGCCGGCCAACTCCACCACGCATTCAAATCGCTCGCCGAGCGGATGAAAACCGAACTCTATTTCTCAAAACAACTCAAAAAAGCCACCATCACTCCAGGATGCATTATCGGAGTCTTGCTCGGCGCCTTCATTGTTTCCCAAGTCAAAATCGTCCCTCAGGTCGAGGAAATGCTCAACGGCGTCGGCGCGAAACCCGATGGCATGACCGCCATCTCTTTCCAAGTAAGCCATTTCACCCAAGCCGTCTGGCCGGTGTTCATTCTCGGCATCATCGGCACAGCCGTAGTCATCGCCCGTTCCACTCATGTCAAGAACCTGATTCTCGGTTTCGCCATGTCCAAATGGCGCCTCCTGCGCCTACTCATCATGAGCATGCGCCAGATGACCTTCATCTCCACCATCCGCCTGCTCCATTCTAACGGCATCAACCTCGCCAAATCCATCCGCACATCCGCCAACAGCGTCCCTGGCACTCCTTTCTACGATGAACTGCGAACCGCCGCCGATAAATACGAACACTCCGGCGTCCCTCTATCCACCGCTTTCGCCAAATTCACTTCTGTAGACGCACAAGTCACCCACATGCTCGCCATCGGTGAAAAATCCGCTTCGCTCGACGCTCAGCTCGAAATGCTCTGCGAAATGTACGAGGAGGACTCTCAAAACCACATGAATGCGTTCTCCGCAGCCATCAGTTTCGTCGTCCTCATCATCGCCGTCATGCTCATCGCTGCCGTCTTCATCGGCACCTTCCTCCCGATCTTCTTGATGGGACCGAAGATGATGCAAAGCGGTATTTAGACCAAAACTTGGAAGGATCACCATGCAACTCACTCGCTTCGACCGCTTCCTCCGCGAGAAATTTGTCTATCGGACACATATCCAGACTCTGCGTCCGGTGGAAGAGATTCCAAATGGCATCGCTGCCGTGGACTTACCCGATGGCCCTGGCAAGCGCTACAAACACCTCTACATCGCCAAAAGCTCTAAAGCAGCCGATGCTTTAATCAGCCATCTCAAGGAAAACGGCCAGATGTACGCCACCCAGATCGTGGATAACGACGCATGGTTCGTCCCATTCATCGCACCCAAGGAAAAATCCGTGACTTGGTCGCTCATCTCCACCGTCTTGATTTCAACCAGTCTATTCTTTGCCCTCCTCTACCTCAAAGGCTTCGTCCAAGACCCGGAATTCAAAAAAAACTTCCAAGAAGCCCTGAAAATTTTGAAAGGCTGAATTTCTGCTCCATCTTTCACATTATGAAATCATCACACCAAGCAAGATTCTCATCCCAAGGTATGACGCTATTGGAAATGACCATCGTAATCATGGTTCTACTAAGCCTGATCGGCGTGGGATTGTATTCATCAAAAGGCATCGACCAATGGAAACTTGGTAGAGAAGGCGGCGAAACTCTCCGCTCCGTCTACACGGCCCAACGCATGTATCTTGCGGATAACCCAACCGTTTTGGTCGCAAACATCACCACAACCAATATCATTCCCTACCTTCCCAACAAAGTGACCTCCATGCCCACCGTCAAATCCCTGACGGGAGCCACTCTGTCGATCCTCGTCAATCAGTCTCCACCCGTCATCAACAACGGCTCCGGGGCCCGTTATGATCCCTCCGGCAGCACCACAGACTCGTTATGGGACGTAGGCCAATGATCCGAATCCTTTCCATCGCACTCAGCCTGATGCTCGCGTCCGCCACCGCTGACGAGGAGTTTAAGCCTGTCGGCAATTTCCTGCTGCATTCCCACTTCAAACTCACCGGGGACAAAATCACACCCATCCCGATGAAACCCATCGCCTTCCGGGTTTCAACCGATGGCGTCCGCATCAAAGTCACCGCCGAAAGCGACGATGAATCTCATACCACCTTCGAAATCTATCGCTCGGATGGCATCAGCAGACAACAACCCCGCCGTGGCGCCCTTGAGGTGATTCCAGGCTTGCAGGCCACCAGCAATACCGGTGGAGTTCTTCGCCACCTGCGCCTCTCCAGCGAGTCCATGACCATCACCACTTTCCCCGGCGTTTCAGACCAAACAATCATCAGCTACGCCGTCGCCGCCGAATCCATCCCCGCAGCCACCCCCGCACCGGAACACCTTCCGATTAAGCCATGAAACCTTTACCTGCTGCACAACAAGCCAACGAAGACCGCTCGCCGGTCGCGCCCATCCCTGCTCTGCCAGGTCGGGCCGCCTCGCCCTATAGCAGTCCATCCGTTGCAAACCAACGCAATCGCTGCAGCCCAACCCACCAATGCTACCCCTGGATGCTCACAGTCAGCACGGCCATCGCAGGGCTGTTCTGCTTCCTATACATCACGAAACCCGTAACGATCGCCGCAAACGCGCCGTCCCAATCAATGGCGAATCCTGATAAAACCAGTCTCATCGCCCCCATCACTCCCGGCATTTCCTCCAGCCCCGCAAAGTTGATGCCCAGCGCAGACCGCCTTCCGGGCGAAACAACCTCACCCACCCCACTTGGCAAACCCATCCCCACCAATCCACACGCCGCTTTGCCCACCCTCACCTCAGCCGGCCCCTTCGAGGAAACCAATCTCCGCATCCAACACATCCTCACCGCCGAAGCCCCGGGCGGCCACCTCGACCGCATCGATATCGATGTCCCCGTCCTCTACCACAGCCGCACTCTCCGCTGGACTGAACAAGAAGTCGCCGGAGCTCGGGATCTCCTCGTCCGGCTCATGGACTATCAGGAAAAATCACTCCAATTGCGCTCCGATGGCGCCGCTCTGCTAGACGCCTGGAACCACCTGATCGAAAACTCCATCCCTGCCACCGAACTCCGGGCCGACAGCCCATCACTCCCCGCCAACCAGCAAGACGCGTCAGACGCGCCCCGCCCCGCCGGACTGAGCACCACCGAGTCTATCCAAATTCAATCTTCTGGAAAATGAATTCTACTCTCACCATTTTTGCCATCACTCTGCTGACCACGCTTGGGTCAGGCGCGCAACCCACCCCAAAAGAGTCCGAAGTGGATCCCATCCAAGCTGCGATCGAGGAATTCGAATCAAACCGTCGCAAATCCAAACCACCCACAGAAGTCAGCGTCGTCCTTCCTCCGCCTGACGAAAAACCCGCCCCTCCAACTGCTGAACCGAAACCCGAACCAGCTCCCAAAGAAACTCCCGCAGCGCCCGTCCTTGTCATCGGCAAATCTCCACAAGACAACAAAGTCACCAAAGTCACCAAAGTCACCGAGGTCACCGAGGTCACCGAGGAGCCCACCCCACCCACCACCCTACCCGACAACTCACCTCCCAAGCCCCCCCGCAAAGGTCTCGAAGTGCGTGTCGAAAAAATCCAGGTCGGCAAGGAATCACTCGATCCATCACTCGTAAAACTCCTCGCACCTTTCCCCGCCAAGCCGCTCTCCCAAGCACCTACCGGCTGGCATATCGAAACCTCAAAAAATGCCCCGCCCTTCATCCGCGATGTGGAGCTAGCACCCGGCAAACACATCACTCTCACCGTCCGCCCACACGTTCTGGTGCCGAATACGGATGCTGCCGACGCGTTCGATATTCCTGAACCGGGCTTCGATCCCTCGTTAGGCTACTGCCAGAATTCCACCGTCGGAGCCGTGCTCGCGCAATCTATCCGCCAGCTCGACGATGACTCCAAGGAACTCGGCACCGTCATCAACCATCTCCAACAACTTCTCATCTCCCTACCCAAGCCAGAGCCCACGCCTGCGCCCAAACCGACCAACAAACCAGCAACCAAACCCACACCCAAACGATGAAAACTCCGATTTTTCCCGTGATTTGCGGTTTCGTCCTCACGGCGATGATCGCCGCCGTTGCCAGTCACTGGTGGTCCCTCCACCAATTTTCACGCGTGCTCAACAGCGAGTTCCCCACTTCGCTTGCCACCCATTTCGTGGCTGCCAACCCTGCGGCCCAGCCCATGGCAGTAGCCACCAACGAAAGCCGCCCCGCTAGCATTAATCCCAAATCGATTCCCGCTCAGCAACCTCACCAAAAAGAATTCTACGAGGCCCTCATCCAAAAAATGGCCAACATGGAGAATCAAAACCGCGACCTCCTCGATCAACTCGCCGAGACCAACCGCGACATCATGAAACTCGAATTCCGCGTGGACACCCACTCGGAATCATTCCGCCCTCTCCCCGTCAGCCAAGCCCAGCCCTTCAGCAGCCTCAACACCGAACCCGGTATCGGTGTCCTCCCACCACGCGCCGAACCCGTCTTCCTCCATACTCCGGAATAAAAATACGGCAATCTTCAGATTGAACGATCCTTGTCAAACGCCACGTAAGGCAGAACATACGGGCCATAAAACTACAATCGAGATTCCCGATGCGATTGTGCATCAGGCCAAGATCATTGCTGCCGAGCGTCAAACTACTTTACGCGGTCTGGTTCTACAAGGACTGGAGCATATTCTAGCAGAAAAGTAGGTGGAAGCCAAAGACCGGGCCAAAAAGTTATTTGCCGAGATGGATCAACTCCCTACCTTCTCCGCCAAAAACCAACTCAACCGCTCGGATGCCAATCCCCAATCCCCTACAGTTCCTGTTAGGCAATTCGTCGGCAACCGCTCCATGGCTCACGGAAACCACCTCGATAACGACCACTGCGATACCATCCACCATGCCTTACAATCCCTGATGGCCGTAGGCGCACTCGACGTGTTTCCATCGCGGCTCATATGAAAAAAGACTACCCCTCACATATCGGCAAAGCCCTCACAAAATCCGAGCACTCCGACCTCTTGGAAAGTATCCTGTTTGAAAAAAAACCGATACTGGGCGGCCAACGCACTGATACCCGTCCCAATGCTCTCCACCGCCATTTCGATACCGCAGATAACCGCTACGGCAAATTCACATCTCCGCTAACAACTTACGAAAATAGCCGATCGTGGAGTCCAGCCCCTCCGACAACGCCACCTTCGGCTCCCACCCGAGCTCTTTCCGCGCCAGTGTGATATCCGGCTGACGTTGCTTCGGATCATCGCCGGGCAAAGGCAGATGCGTGATCTTCGATGACCCTCCGATTTTCTTCAACACCAACTCCGCAAGCTCAAGCATGGTGAACTCGCCTGGATTACCGATATTCACCGGACCGGTAATCGTCGGATGGTTCATCAACCGGACGAATCCTTCAATAAGATCGTCCACATAGCAAAACGAACGGGTCTGAGTGCCATCACCATAAATCGTTAAGTCCTTCCCTTGAAGCGCTTGGACAATGAAATTAGATACCACACGACCATCGTCAGGCAACATCCGCGGCCCGTAAGTGTTGAAAATACGAACCACCCGGATATCCACATGATTCTGCCGATGATAATCGAAAAATAACGTCTCCGCACATCGTTTTCCTTCATCATAACAAGAACGAATCCCGATCGGATTGACGCTCCCCCAATACGATTCCGGCTGCGGATGAATGTCCGGATCGCCATACACCTCGGATGTGGAAGCCTGAAACACCCGCGCACCCACCCGCTTTGCCAAGCCTAAAGCATGAATCGCACCCAACACCGAGGTCTTGGTCGTCTTGATCGGGTTGTGCTGGTAGTGCGGCGGCGAGGCCGGACAAGCGAGATTGTAAATCTGATCCACCTCAAACTTGAACGGCTCGGTCACATCGTGGCGGACCAACTCAAAATATGGGTTTTCCAGCAAATGCAGAATGTTGCGCTTGCGACCCGTAAAAAAATTATCAAGGCAAATTACCTCGTTCCCCTCATTCAAGAGACGCTCGCATAGATGCGAACCCAAAAATCCCGCCCCGCCAGTGATCAAAATACGCATGCCGCCACCCCAGCAATTGAGCACCTCAAAATCAAGCCCCAATTCCCGCTTTTACGTGAGGTAACAGGCAATATCCAGCCCCCCACACATTGTTCAATTTGAATTGAACAATCAAAAAATCCTCCTACCATCCAGTCTATGAACCTTCTGACGGATGGATCACTTCATGAACTCGCCCCATTGGAACGCCAAGTCCTGGCAGTGTTTGTGGATGGCGTGCGCGTCCTCGGCCTGCCTCGCTCAATCGGGGAAATCTACGGCCTCTTGTTCATTTCCCGCTCGCCGCTCGCCCTCGATGACCTGGTCCAACGCCTGAAGATCAGCAAAGGCTCCGCAAGCCAAGGACTCCGCATGCTCAAAAACCTCGGCGCCGTCCGCGAAGCCAATGGTAACGATGGCCCGGAACGTCGCACTTATTACGAACCCGCCGTGGAACTCAAACGGCTCGTCGGCGGCTTCATCCGCGAACAAATCCGCCCGCACCTCAATAGTGGAAAATCCAAAATCAGCCAACTCGCTGAAACCGCCAGCCAAATCGAGGACCCCGAGCACCGCGAATTCCTCTGCGACCGCATCGACCGCCTCGACAACTGGATGCGCAGCGGCGGCAAGGTCCTTCCTATTCTTCAAAAACTTCTCGGCCAATGACCTCCAGCGACCTCAACACGCCCAAATGGTATTGCGTGCGCACGCAAACAAAACGCGAACACATCGCAGCCGAACACATGCGCGAACTCGAAGGTATCGAGGTTTTCTGCCCGCGCCTGCGCTACCGAAAGGCCACACGACGTGGCAAAATCTGGTGGGTCGAACCTCTTTTCCCCGGCTACGTGCTCGCCAAATTCAACCTCGCAGAGATGGAACGCGCCGTCACCTTCTGCCAAGGCGTCCGCGGCCTCGTCCGTTTCGGCTCGGAATTCCCTCCAGTCCCTACTTACTTCGTCGATGCCCTACGCAAAGAAGTCAGAGAACGCTCTGATACTGACGACCAAGAATCATTCTCCATCTCACCTGTCATCCAAGTCGGCGACGAGGTGGAAATCGCCCACGGCCCGCTCCAAGGAATGCAAGGCACCATCATCTCCGTCGCTCCCACTGCAGAACGAGTCAAAGTCCTGCTCGAATTTCTCGGCCAAGAACACGCCGTGGACGTAGATCTGTTTTCACTCCTCCTGCCCCGACGCCCGCTGCCTTGATCTATCCTGCTTGTCTCACACGCGAGGATTGCTCTCAATCACCAGATCCAGCTCATGCCGGACACCCTACAACCCGCACCCTTCCCCAAATCCGGCTTCCTTATCTAACTGAAAGCCCGACCAAGGGCGGCAGCGTGCCGCAGTCTTCGAACATCGCAGCCCATGAACCGCCTTTAACGTCACTCGATGAGTGTCGCAGCCCATGAAAAGCGCGAAGCTCTCCCCCACAACCCCGTCTTCTCCTCGTCTCACGTCCTCTGTCTCATAGACTTGCGTCTCCCTCTCCGACTTTAAGACCTTCGACTTTAAGACTTTTAGACCCTTCTTCCTCTTCTCTGCTCACTGCTCACTGCTCACTTCCCCTCTTCTCATCATCCCCCATGTCCTCCACCGACTTCCTCATCATCGGCGCAGGCTTTTCCGGACTCGTGATCGCCGAGCGACTAGCCTCCGCAGGGTGGAAATGCGTCGTCGCCGACCGCCGACCCCACCTCGGAGGAAACGCTCATGATCGCATCGATCCCGCCGGCGTCCTCATCCACCCCTACGGACCGCATTATTTCCGAACCAATTCACCCCGCATCGTCGATTACCTCTCGCGCTTCACCACCTGGCACGAGGTTTCCTATCAGATCAAAAGCCACACCCAAGGCCGCTACTGGAGCTTCCCCATCAACCTGAATACCTTCGAGGAATTCACCGGCAAACCATCGACATCGGAACAGTTCGCCGCATGGCTGGAAAAAAAACGCATCCCCATCGAAGCCCCTGCCAACTCGGAAGAAGTCATCATCTCCCAAGTCGGTAGCGAGCTCTATGAACTCTTCTTCGAGAGCTACACACGCAAACAATGGAAACGCCACCCGCGCGAACTCGACGCCTCCGTCTGCGGCCGAGTCCCGATCCGCACCAACCGCGACAACCGCTACCTAACCGAAACCTTCCAGGCGCTCCCCGCCAAAGGCTACACCGCCCTCTTTGAAAACCTGCTCGCCGCCACCCCCGGAATCAATCTTCACCTCGGCATGGATTTCACCGAGGCCAAGTCCCGCTTCAATTACAAACATCTCATCTTCACCGGTGCCATCGACGAATACTTCGGCCGCCGCTTCGGCCCGCTGCCTTATCGCTCGCTTCGCTTCGAACACGAATCATTCAACTCCGATCAACTTCGCCACCGCGAATCCATCTCCGGTAAACCCGGATTCTGGCAACCCGCCATGCAAGTGAACTACCCCGACGCCGATATCCCCTTCACACGCATCGTCGAGATCAAACACGCCACCGGCCAAAACATCGCCGCCTCCACCATCCTCCGAGAATTCCCCAAAGACTGGACACCCGACGACGAACCCTACTACCCAATCCCCGCACCAGACGCCCACGCCGCTTATCAAAAATACTCCCAACTCGCCGCTGCCGAAAAAACCACCAGCTTCATCGGCCGCCTAGCCACCTATCGCTACTACAACATGGACCAAGTCACCGCCATGGCCCTCACGGAAGCCGAAAAACTCATCACACGCTACACTTAACTCTTCTCTACAAATCCAAAATCAAAAACCATCAATCAAATCTCTTCCTTTTCAATTCAATGTTAAACGCTCGAGGTGTTTTTCATCATCGCCAATATGCGACGACAGATCCATGTTGCCCTCCAACTCTCAGACTTTCAAAGCCTGTCTTTAAAATAGCCGGAACCGATCCTCCGGTCGGTCCATTCCCTAGGCCATATTCACACAGCCTCTTAGAACGCTCTGGCTCTTCCTCTTCCTCTTCCTCTTCCTCTTCCGAACTTCGACTTTTAGACTTTTAGACTTTTAGACCGCGCAGCGTCTTTTTCTCCGACCTTCGACCGAGCATCGTCTACCTCTTCCTCCGCTTTTCGCATCATCCAATACTCAAAAACCTTCATCAACCCAGCTTCATCAACCCCGCTTCGCGTCCTTAGCACCTTAGCGATTCAATCCTCTCATTCCCTACCTACCTCACAGCTTTTACCATGAAACGCCTCTACATCGCCGGCCATCGCGGCATGGTCGGTTCCGCCCTCGTCCGTGAAGCCACCCACCGCGGCGGCTATCACATACTCACCGCCACTCGCTCCGCTCTCGACCTCTGCGAACAATCCGCCGTCTTCGATTTCCTGGAGTCCACCAAACCAGATATCGTCATCATCGCTGCCGCCAAGGTAGGCGGAATCCATGCAAATTCCACCTACCCTGCCGACTTCATCTACGAAAACCTCACCATCGCCACGAACCTCATTGAAGGCTCCCGCCGCGCTGGAATCCCCCGCGCGCTCTTCCTCGGATCATCCTGCATCTACCCAAAATCGGCACCCCAGCCCATGCCGGAAGAATGCCTCCTCACATCACCTCTGGAGCCCTCAAACGAAGCCTACGCCATCGCTAAGATCGCCGGCCTCAAACTCTGCCAACACTATCGCGCCCAGCACGGACTGCTCTATCACAGCGCCATGCCCACCAACCTCTACGGCCCCGGCGATAACTACCACCCGGAAAACTCCCACGTCATCCCCGCCCTCATCCGCCGCTTCCATGAAGCAACTCAATGCGCTGCCTCCTCCGTCACCATCTGGGGAACCGGCACCCCGCGCCGCGAATTCCTCCACACCGACGACCTCGCCCGCGCCTGCTTCCACCTGCTCGACCTCGATAACCCACCGGACTGGGTAAACGTCGGCACCGGCAACGACCTCACCATCCTAGAACTTGCAAATCTCGTCGCAAAAACCACCGGCTTTAAAGGCAAAATTCTAACCGATCCAACCAAGCCCGACGGCACTCCCAGAAAACTGCTAGACATCTCCAAAATTAAATCCACCGGCTGGCAACCCACCGTCCCCTTCCTCGAAGGCCTCGCCGCCGCCTATCAAGACTTCAAAACCTCTCTCACCACCGGAGCAGCAAGATTGTAACATCATTCATAATTCCCATTCCTCCCATAACTCCCATTCTTCTCCCCCAACAACCAATAACTTCCCACTATCTCCCATGAAACGCGCACTAATCACCGGAATCACCGGCCAAGACGGCTCCTACCTCGCCGAATTCCTGCTAGAAAAAGGCTACGAAGTCCACGGCATCAAACGCCGCGCCTCTCTCTTCAACACCCAACGGGTCGATCACATCTACGAAGACCCGCACGTCGAAAACTCACGCTTCCGCCTGCACTATGGCGACCTAACTGACAGCTCGAACCTCACCCGCATACTCAGTGAGGTAAAACCAGACGAAGTCTATAACCTCGGCGCACAATCCCATGTCGCCGTCTCCTTCGAAGCCCCGGAATACACCGCGGATGTCGATGCACTCGGCACTCTGCGCATCCTGGAATCCATTCGCTTCCTCGGCATGGAAAAAACCACCCGGTTCTATCAAGCTTCCACCTCCGAACTCTACGGACTTGTCCAAGAAACCCCGCAGACGGAAACCACTCCTTTTCACCCGCGCTCTCCTTACGGCGTCGCCAAGTTATATGCCTACTGGATTACCGTAAACTACCGCGAAGCCTACGGCATGTATGCTTGCAATGGCATCCTCTTCAATCACGAGTCACCCCGCCGCGGCGAAACATTCGTCACCCGCAAAATCACCCGCGGCATCGCAAACATCGCCCAAGGCCTCGACTCCTGCCTGTTCCTCGGCAACATGGACTCTCTCCGCGACTGGGGCCACGCCAAGGACTACGTCCGCATGCAGTGGATGATGCTCCAACAAGAACATCCCGACGATTTCGTCATCGCCACCGGCAAACAAATCTCCGTCCGTGATTTCGTCCGCATGTCCGCCGCCGAAGCCGGCATCACCCTCGCTTTCAGCGGCTCCGGCACAGATGAAATCGCCACCGTATCCGCCATCATCGATCCCTCCAAAGCACCCGCCCTGAAACCCGGCGACGTCATCGTAAAAGTCGATCCCCGCTACTTCCGCCCCGCCGAAGTCGAAACCCTACTCGGCGATCCCTCGAAAGCGAAAGCCAAACTCGGCTGGACCCCGGAAATCACCGTCGAAGAAATGTGCGCCGAAATGATCGCATCCGATCTCAATACCGCCCGCCAACACGCCCTCCTAAAATCCCACGGCCACTCCATCAGCGTGTCACGCGAGTAATCCAATCCGCAGTAGCTGGGACTTGCAGTCCCAGTCCGTCCAAGGGACATCCTGTCCCAAGCTCATCCCCCATTATTCTGGACAGGAAACCTGTCCAATGCTTCCTTCGCGCATGCCCACAATTTCCTACACCGAAGCCCGCGACCGTCTGGCCAGCGTTTGGGATGAAACCATCTCCACCCGCGAACCCGTCACCATCGATCGCCGTGGCCACGAATCCGTTGTGCTAGTGCCCGCCAGCGAATGGCAGGGACTCGTTGAAACCGCACACCTCCTTCGCTCTCCCACCAACGCCCGACGCCTCCTAGCCGCCCTAAACCGTCTTGACCATGGCGAAGGCAAGGAACTCACGGTGGATGCCTTGGCCGCCAAAATCCACACCCCATGAACCCAGGCGACCGTAGCCTAATCTTCGACCGCGATTTCCTCGATGATCTGGCTCACTGGATATCCTCCGATCGGAAACCCGCACTCCGTATTCTTGAACTGGTCGAAGCCATTCGCCGCGATCCCTTCACCGGAATCGGCAAACCCGAACCACTGCGCCATTTAGGCTCCGGCATCTGGTCACGCCGGATCACCCAGGAACACCGATTGGTCTATCAAGTAAAAGACGATCGCATACTCTTCGCCCAAGCACGCTATCATTACTCAAATCTCCAATCTCCCATCTCTCTTCACCATGAAAAAAGTCTTCGTCTCCGGATGCTATGATATCCTCCACGCCGGCCACCTCCAGTTCTTCGAGGAAGCCCGCGCCCTCGGCGATTATCTAATCGTCTCCTTCGCCTCCGCCGAAGTCCTCTGGCATCACAAACGCCGCAAACCCTCCATCCCGGATGAACACAAACGCGTGCTTCTCCAAGGCCTCCGTATGATCGACGAAGTCATCATCACCCAAGGCCACAAGGAAGGCCTCGATTTCGAAGATGACTTCCTCCGCATCCAACCGGATTTCCTCATCGTAACCGAAGATGATAAATACGGCGACGTGAAACGCGAGCTCTGCGCCCAAGTCGGTGCACAATACACCATCCTGCCAAAAACCCCGCCGCGCTTCGAACCCGTCTCCACCTCCTCCATCGTCCGCTGGGTCCAAGCCCCCACCGAAGCACCCCTCCGCGTCGATTTCGCCGGCGGCTGGCTCGATGTCCCACGCTTCTCGCGCCCTGGCGAATTCATCGTCAATTGTGCCATCTCCCCGCTCGTCTCACTGCGCGATTGGCCCTACCAAAAACAAGCCGGCCTCGGCGGCAGCGGCGCATGGGCCCTCCTCAATGGCAAAGACAGCTTCGAATCCGAACTCGACCTCGGCGTCGGTTGGCAAGACCCCGCCGTCATCCGCGAAACCGGACTCTGCGTCTGGCGCTCCGGCACACACCCCGTCCTAGAGTTCAAACACAACGGCGATTTCCTATCAGGCCGCATGGCCATCTACTGGACCGGAACCCAGCACGACACCCCCGGCATCGCTAATTTCCCGCGCGACTATGATACCATCGCAAAAAGCGCCCGCACCGCCCGCGATGGCGTCCTACACGCTGATATCTCCAAACTTGCCGAAGGCGTGAACCTCTACCACGCCGCACAACTCAACGAAGGCATGCAAACTCTAACGAACATACCCAACTCCATCGCCCAAAAATACTGCGGCGGTGGGCACGGCGGCTACGCACTCCACCTGTTCACAGATCCCTCCCACCGCGACGCAGCCATCGCCACCACCCCCAACCTCCACCCCATCGAACCCTTCTGCAGAGTCTAAACTGTAGCGGCGGTCTGTGACCGTCGCTAACTACCCAGAGGCCGAATCGCCTAAGGAAAGCCGATGAGATGAGCTCCGCGCACATCATCGACATCGACGCTCACAGAGCGCCGCTACATGCGATTCATTCTAACCTGTAGCGGCGGTCTGTGACCGTCGCTAACTGGCCCCGAGGCCGAGAAGTAAAAGAAAAACCAATGAGGCGAATTCCCCGCTTGACTGTATATCCAAATCAGTATATACATCATCCATGAAAACAAAAATCTTCAAGAGTGGCAATTCGCTCGCCGTCAGACTGCCGAAGGAATTGGAACTACCTTGCGGCACGGTGTCCATCCATCGCGAGGGCCGCAAAATCATCATCGAGGAACTAACGGAAAACGGCTGGCCTGAAGGTTTTTTTGAAAGCGTGCGCATCTCCCGCAAAGACTTCATACGTGATAAAACCACCTACCTTGAGAAAATGCTGTGAGACGTCTCCTCGACACCAACGTCTGCATCGACATCCTGCGGGGCCGCAAAAAGGTCGTCGATCGACTTGCCGCATGCCGTCCAAAAGATTGCTTCATTTCAGTAGTCACCGAGTTCGAACTCCTACAAGGCGCTGACCGCGCACCCGCCCAATACCGCGAGGACGAACACACGAAAATATTGCGTTTCATTGCATCCTTGCAAGTCCTGCCCTTCGATTCTGAGTGCGCCCGTATCGCAGCTCGTCTCAACGCCGGATTACTCAACCGTGGAACGCCTGTAAGCATCACCGATGTCTTCATCGCCGCCACCGGACTGCGCCATCAATCGACTACCGTCACCAACAACACGAAAGACTTCCTCAAAATAGAAGGACTAACCCTCGAAGACTGGCGCTAACTCCTCCCAACAGTCTCCGCTTTATCCAAACAAAAAAAACTCCATCAACCCCGCTTTGCGATCCTTAGCGGCCTTTGCGCCTTAGCGGTTCAATCCTCTTAATAAACATCCAACATCGAACGCTAAACATCGAACATCGAAGTGAAGAATAAGAAGCCCCTCTCCCTCTACGACTTTCGACTTTCGACTTTCAGACCTTTAGACCGCGCAGCGTCTTCCTCTTCTCTCCTCTTCTCTGATCACTGCTCACTGATCACTTCTTCATCTCCTCTTCACCCCCATGCTCCGCATCCCCGTCATAGGCCTACCCATCGCCGCCACCAACTACACCGGTGCCGTCGAGTGGATTCTAACACACGCAGCGAAGGCCGACCGTGCCTACGCCGTTGAAGCCGCCAACACCCACGTCGCCGCACTCGCTCGCCACGATCCCGCATTCGGCGAATCCATGCGGAAATTCGACCTCATCGTCCCCGATGGCATGCCTCTCGTCTGGGCCGTCAACACACAACTCCCGGCTACCGAAAAACTCACCGCCCGAGTCTATGGCCCGACTCTCATGTTAGAAACTCTCCTCGCCACCCAGGATCGCGGCGAGTTCCGCCACTTCCTTTTCGGCGGCAAGGAATCCACCCTCACCAAGCTCAAACAAAGCTTCACTACCCGTTTCCCCGGCACCGCCATTGCCGGCATGTATTCCCCACCCTTCGGCGAGTGGCCCGCCGACGAATTCGACCGCGTCTGCGAAAAAATCCGCACCTCCGGAGCCAACCTCATCTGGATCGGTCTCGGCTGCCCGAAACAAGAACACTGGATCGCCAATCACAAAAACCTCCTCCCCCCCGGCGTCTATTTCGGCATCGGTGCCGCCTTCGCCTTCCATGCCGGCGAGGTGAAACAATCGCCACCCATCTTCCAGAAACTCGGCCTCGAATGGGCTTACCGCCTCGCCATGGAACCCCGCCGCCTCTTCAAACGCTACTTCACCTACAACACCCTCTTCCTCTACCACCTCCTCAGAAATAAAAGCTGAAATCCTAAAAAACTGAAAAACTGAAATTAAATACATCGCTCCGCCTCAATCTCAGTTTCTTCTTCATCTCAATTTCAGCCTTTCAGCTTTTACCTCTTCCTCTTCCTCTTAATTTCAGCTTCTCAGCTTTTCAGCTTTTACCTCTTCCTCTTCCTCTTCCTCTTCCTCTTCCTCTTCCTCTTCCTCTTCATTTCAGCTTCTCAGCATTTCAGCGTTTCAGCTTTTACCAATATATGCGTCTCAACGAATCCCTACGCACTCGAACCAAAGAGTTCGGTTCATCGATCATTCGCTCTTACGTGCGTCTCCCAAAAAACAGGGAAGAAGCCGCTATTCTCGGCAAACAGATGCTTCGCTCTGGAACTTCAGTTGCTTCACACACGCGGGAAGCTTCACGTGCTCGCACCGATGCTGAATTCTGCTCGAAACTCGACGTTCTTCTCCAAGAAGCCGATGAAACCCAACTATGGATTGAATTCCTAATTGACGACTGCCTGATTACCGATCCGAATCTCCCCGAAATCCATCGCGAAGCCGGCGAGCTTATGGCTATTTTCACAACGATGGTCCACAAAGTCAGATCCAACCTCACAAATAATAAAAGCCTTCAGAAATAAAAGCTGAAAAACTGAAAAGCTGAAAAACTGAAATAAGAACCTTCGGACTGGCTTTAGCTCTTTTTATTCCTCTTCATTTCAGCATTTCAGCATTTCAGCATTTCAGCATTTACCTCTCCACCTCTTCCTCTAAATCTCAGCTTTTCAGCTTTTGCCTGCGGCTATGCTAGTTTCGGCTACGCCATGATTTTCAAAGTTCGTTAAAACTCACTCCGCGTTCAGCATTTCA
>CAIXKE010000067.1 GCA_903919975.1 Akkermansiaceae bacterium
GGTGTGGAAAACTAAGCTGAAAAATCTCCACTGCCGCACTTCCCATTGCGGTCCAACCCGCCCATAGTAAGACCATGCCGCCACGGGTGCGTTGAAGTCAAAATCCAGCGGCGGAGCCGATATATCGGAAATGAAGAGAGACAGAAACAATCAAAATATTACTTGCAGTGGCCTCGGGTAAAGGGTTTGCTTGAGCATGGCGCGAGCACGATGGATTACTCCTTGGGCGGATTCGGAAACGAAACCTTCCGTATATCACTGCGTTGCAAGGGTGGTGGACAAGCGGTTTGCGTTTGGGCCGGATGATAAGGAGCAGTTTCGCATTTACATGCGGATGATGGAGAACTTTTCAGGCTGTCGGGTATTGGCTTACTGTGTGATGTGCAATCATTTCCACCTGCTGCTCGAAGTGCCGCCCAAGCCGAAGGTCGCGTTGACGGATGAGCAACTTCTTAAGCGCTTGGGAGCGCTGTATCCAAAGGCATTTTTGGCCACGGTGGCGAAGGAATTGGCGGAAGCTCGACAAGTGGTGGCGCAGGGGATGGCGACTGATGGCGAAGCTTACGTGCAGCGGATTCACGAGCGTTTCACTTACCGGATGTACGATTTATCGGAGTTCATGAAGACGCTGCTGCAAAGATTCACCCGTTGGCACAACAGCCGGGCGAAACGGAAAGGAAACTTGTGGGAGGAAACATTCAAGAGTGTGGTGGTGGAGGATGGGTTGGCATCCAAAACGATCGCGGCTTACATCGACTTGAATCCGGTGCGCGCAGGAATGGTGCAGGATCCGGCGGAGTATCGCTGGAGCAGTTATGGTGAGGCGATGGGAGCGACCGGCAGGAGCGGAGCCAAAGCGAAGGCTGGCCTGGTGCGGGCGATCATGGCGGACAAAGGCTGGGAAGCGGATGCTCGACACTGGGCGGGCAGGGTTTCGAGGAGTTACCGGATGATTTTGCTGGAGGAGGGGGAGGAGAAAACGCGGGAAGGGTTGAATGAACAAGGCGAAGCCGTGACTCAGCTGGTTAGAAAAGGAATGACGGCGGGAAAAGTGGCGGCGGAACTCAATGAGTTGGCAACGAGTCGGGATGTGGCCTTGCGTCAGATGCTGCGATGGAGGGTGAGATATTTTACCGATGGAGCGGCGGTTGGCAGTCGGGCGTTCGTGGACAAGCTGTTCACGCAATGTCGGGACCGCTTCGGGCCAAAGCGCAAGACCGGGGCGCGGAAGATGAGAGGAAAGGCGGCAAGTGGGTCAGGTGCGGCGGATTTGTTGTGGACCGCACGTGATCTGCGGCTGGGGATTGAGTGAATGACACTTCATCCCCACTCGTCAGTGGATCACCGGTTTGTCCTTGGCGCTGGGCTGACGCCGCTCAGGGAAAAGCGCCTCGTTGGCCTCGTTGCCCAGCCCGTCGTAGATCACGCCAGTCAGGTCCCGTAGTTTCGCTGCCACTCTGAATTTCGGATTCCAAGTATACACGAGAGTGCGGCCTTGTCGTTTGCAAACGATGGCACCCGAACGCTCGAAGCGGTCGATTTGCCGCTAGACTCCATCCAATGACACGGCAAAATCCCTGGAGATTGCCCGTCTAGATGCCGAAGCGCCAACAAGCTGGTGTGCCAGCAGTCATAGCGCTAGTAAAGACAATCCGCTGCCAAAAAAACTCAGAGCGTGTCCCTAAAGAGTTGTTGGAAAACGCGGTGATTCCAGAGGGATGATGAAGTCTCGGCTGGCGGTGTGGGTTCGGATTTCTTCAACAATTGTTAGATTGATGGTCTTTTGTCTTTTGTGAAATAGCCGCGAGCGCGGAGGCCATTCCACGATCGCGGCGATGATCTATTACATCTTCGGTGCGATGGAGCCAACGAGTTTGGTGCCGTCGGGTTTTTCGACTTCGATCCACCACTTGGTGTCAGCCGGGAGCGGCGATGGAGCGGAGGCGTGGATGTCGTAGTCGTCGTGCAAGGGGGCGTATTCGCCTTTGCCGACGGCTGACAGGGTGCGGTCCTCGCTGCCGATCCAAGCGCGAACGATGCTGGCACCATCATCCTTGTAGGGCAGCTTGATGATGAGGTGGCCTTCTTTGCCCGCCTCAACCATACCGTGACTTTGGGCGGCTTCGATTTCCAGTTCACCGGCCTTGAACTTGCCGAGCGCGACTTCGTCGTGGGCGTGGTCATGGGCTTCTTCCACTTTCTTCCCGGTTTGCGGTTCACCGTGGGCTTCTCCTTCTTTGTGAGGATGGCCGTGGTCATCCGCTGCGACGGTTTTCTTTTCATCGCAACCGACTAGCAGGGCGGACAGGGCGAAGGCGGGTATCATCAGGTATTTCTGTTTCATTGGTTGTGGTGGTTTATTGGTTTGGTTTGGGATTCGGGTTCTTGGCGGACACGCGGTGCAGCATGGCATAACCGGCGGGGACGACGACAAGATTGAGGAAAGTTGATGACAGGAGGCCGCCGAGAATGACCACGGAGAGTGGCGCGAGGATCTCGTTGCCCGGTTTGTCACCTTGTAGAACGATGGGAATGACCGCGAGTCCCGCTGTTAGGGCGGTCATCAGGATCGGCACCAATCGTTCAGAGGAGCCTTGGAGAATGGCATCATACATGGTGTATCCTTCGTGTTCCATGAGGTGCTGGTAGTGATTCACCAGAAGAATTCCGTTGCGCACGGCGATGCCGAAGAGAGTGATGAAACCCACCATGCTGGCGATCGAAATGACCGGTGCGGTGTAGTGTCCACCAAGACCGAACAGGGCGAAGGTGTTTCCGATAATGCTTGGCGAATCCGTTAGATAAATCGCGGCGACGCCGCCAATGAGCGCCAGCGGCAGGTTCACCATCACCAGCAGTGCGACGCGGAGGGAGCCGATAGCGAGTTGGAGCAGGATGAGCATGATGATCACGACCAGCCCGCTGAACACGAGGATCGTCCGGCTGGCGGATTGCTGGGCCTCGAACTGGCCGCCGTAGGTCACGGAATAGCCATGTTTCTGCACAATGGGATCCACGAGCAGGCGCACCTCCCCGACAAGGTCGCCGAGGTTGTAACCCTCCGCGACGTTGAGCGTGATCACGGCCTTGCGCTGGGCGTTTTCGCGGGCGATTAAGTTAGAGGTCATCTCCGGGCCGATGTCCGCCACTTCATGCAGGCGGACCAAGGCCCCGCCTTTGCCGCGCAGGACGAGGTTTTTCAAGTCTCGCAAGTCATCGCGTTCCTCATCGGCGAGCCGGACTGCGAGATCATAGCGTTTCAACCCTTCGTTGATCTCCGCAACCGACACACCGTAGATCGAGTCGCGCACCTGTTGGGCGGCATCTTGTGGCGTGAGTCCGTAGGCGGCGAGGTCGGCGGGGCGGTAATCCACCGGCAGTGACTGGATCATCACTTCCCGATTGGCCGCCACATCGCGTGTGCCGGGCAAGGGCTTGAGCGCGCCCTCGATTTCCTTGGCGATGTTGCGCAGCTTGGAGAGGTCGTCGCCATAGACGTTGATGGCGATGGCCGCCGGTGTTCCTGATAGAATGTGGCTGAGGCGGTGCTCGATGGGTTGGCCGATGTTGGTGGTGATGCCGGGGACTTTTTCCAGAATCATGCTGACTTGTTCGCGCACCTCCTCCTTGCTGAAACCGGATTTGAGCGTCACATCGATCTCCGAGTTGCTGACCGGTTCGGCATGTTCGTCGCGCTCGGCGCGTCCCGTGCGGCGGGTCACGCTGCGCACGCCTTCGAGCGCGAGCAGTTGCTTTTCAATCGAGCTGGCCATGCGGTCACTGGCCTCCAGCGAGGTTCCCGGTGGTGCGAAAAGCCCGACGGTGAATGTTCCTTCGTTGAACTCCGGGAGGAATGAGCGCCCGAAGGTGGAGGCAAGCAATAGCGCCACCAAGGTTGCCGCAAGCGCGGCTCCGATCACGATTTTCCGATAATGGACCGCCCGGCGCACGGTTGGCACATAAAATCGTTTGAGCCAACGGACCATCGGAGTGTCCTTCTCCTCAGCGCCCTCGGCATTGCCTTTCATCAGGAAACGGCACATCGCCGGAGTCACGGTTAGGGCGACCAATAGCGAGGCGATGATCGAAACTCCGAAGGCAATGCCCAGCGGGCGGAAGAAACGACCTTCGATGCCTTCCATGAACATCAGTGGCAGGAACACCAGCACGATGATGACGGTGGCGAAGACCATCGCCGGACGGATCTCGTTGCTGGCATCGAGGATGACATTCAGTCGCGGACGTCGCTCGGAAAGAGATTTCGCCGAGTTTTCATTGAGCCTTCGGAAGACGTTTTCCACGTCGATGATGGCATCATCGACCAGACTGCCGACAGCGATGGCGAGGCCGCCGAGTGACATGACGTTGATCGACACGTTCATCCATTCGAGCACCAGGATGCCGACCGCGAGCGACAGCGGAATGGCGGTGAGAGTGATGATTGTGGTGCGGACATTGAGCAGGAACAAGACGAGGATGACCGCCACGATGATGGAGGCATCGCGCAGTGCGATGACGACATTGTTAACGGAGATGTCGATGAAGTCGGCCTGACGGAAAATCTGGCGGTTCACTTTCAGCCCGTCGGGGAGCATCGGTTCCAGTTCGTCGAGCATCGCGTCGATTTTCTTGGTGATGGCAAGCGTGTTGGTGCCGGGGGCTTTTTGGATTGTCATCACGACTGCAGGTGATCCGCCATCCGCGCCGGTGCCGCGCTTCGGAGCGGGACCCATGCGGACATCCGCCACGTCGCCGATGGTGACGGGAAACTGGTCGTGATATTTGATCACCGTGCCGGCGATGTCTTTCACGGAACGCACGCGCCCGCTTTGGCGGACGGGCAGTTCCAGCGAGTCGACATTTGGGAGGTATCCGGCGCTCAACGTGCTGTGCGATGCTCCCGCGGCCTCGGCCACATCCTTGACGGTGAGACCGTAGAGACGGAGGTTATCCTGCCGGACGAGCACCTGATATTCGGGTAGCTCGCCACCGATCACCGAGATTTGCGACACCCCGGGAATGGCTAGCAGTTTGTTGCGCAAGTCATACTCGGCATAGGCGCGGAGATCCATGTCGCTTAGCTCCCCGCCGGGCGAGGAAACTGCTAGAAGCAGGATTTCTCCCGTGATCGAGGTGATCGGCGTCATTTCCGCATGGGCGTCCGGCGGCAAGTCCTCGCGCACCGAGTCGATGCGTTCGGAAACAAGCTGGCGAGCGGTCATGATGTCCATACCCCACTCGAACTCGACGTAGGCGATGGACAAACCAATCGCGCTGGAGGTGCGCACACGGCGCACGCCCGGCATCCCATTGACCGAACTTTCAATCGGGAAGGTGACATATTGCTCAACCTCGTCGGCGGCAAGGCCGGGCGCTTCGGTCATGATAACGACGGTCGGAGCGTTGAGTTCCGGGAACACATCGACTGAGGTGTGCGGAAGGCGAAACGCGACGATGGCCAGCAGCAGACCGGCGGCCAGCAACACCAACGAGGCGTGGGTTAACGAAAACTTGATGAGGCGCGAGAGCATGACTGTTAGTGTTTTTCGTGATAGGCTCCGTCAGCGTGGAAGTGTCCGCCTTTTTGGCTCGTTCCGCTTTGTGCGGAGGCGAGTTTGAGTTCGTAAGCACCCTGAAGCACCACTTCGTCGTTTGGTCCGAGATCGCTTTTCACCTCGACCCAGCGGCCGTCATCCAGCCCGAGGTCGGCCTCGACGCGGATCGCTTTGTTAGGGTTCATCGGGTCACGCTTGAAGAAGACGTGTGTGATACCGTCTATCACGACTGCCGAGCGGGGAATCGCAAGCACCGGGCCGCCGGTCGATGCGGTGACCACTTCAAGGAATGCCGAAACGCCGGGGCGGGACCACGGGCGCTGTTCCAGCGGGTTTGCGTAAAGCGGAATCGTGCGCTGGCCGGGATCGGCATCGAGACCGAGTGTTAGATCGGCGGGAACCGAGTCGTTCAAGTTGCCGCCACCGCTCTGGTGAGGAACGATGCGAGCAGCGGGTGCCCGCCCGAACTTCGCAAGGTCGCTCTGCAAGCCGAGCGCGCGGAAACGGACTTGGGTCGGGTCGATGGTGGTGAGCACCAAGGTGGTTTCATCCACGAAACTGCCATCGGTGATCGCGAGTGACTCGACGATGCCCGGCTCAATCGCCTTGGCATCGATCCAGCCAATGCTGCGGTAGCGGGGAACGGAACGACCATCGATTTGAACGGGCGCGAGCAGGTCGTCGGGGTTTACTGCGTTCTCCTTCGGGCCGCCGTGTGCGTTGATGATGTTGGTTGCGGTGGTAAGCGCGGCATCCAGCTCCGCCTTGTGTCCGGACAGTTCGGCATGGAGGACGGAGGCCTCCGTTTCGAGGTCGGCGCGCTTGAAGTCGGCTTTGGCAAGAGCTTCGAGACGAACGTCGAGCGCTTCGTGTTTCAATTTGACCTGCTCATAGCCCGCGACGGCCTGGTCGATGCGCGACTGGAGTTCCAGCCACTTGGGCGACTGGAAACGGTAAAGCAGCATGCCGGGCTTCACCTTGGCAAACTGGTCGATCTCGAAGCGCACATGCCCGGGCAGCAACAAGCGGTATTCGTGTTTGGCGAGCGGTTTAAGTTCGAACGATCCGGGGACGCGCAAGGTATCGGCCACTTGACGCCGCTCAACCTTGGCAAAAGTGATACCAAGGTTGCTGCGGACGGTTGCCGGGATTTCGATGCGGTTGGTGGCGGCTTCGCTTTCCTCCTTGGCTGCGGCTTCGTCGGCTTTTTTCCCGCTGTCGCACGAGGCGGATGCCACGATCATCGCGGCGAGCGGGATCCATCGGTGAATTGAAGGTTTCATAATTGTTAGAAATTTTTTTGGTTGTGAATTATTTGGTGCTGGCAGCAATTCGGTCAGGGCCTAGCAAGTGGCGGATTTTATTCTGAGTGGCGCTCTCTTCGAGACGGGCTTCGATGAGGTCGAGCTTGGCTTCGTGGGCGCGAACGAGGCTTTCCAGCAGGACAAGGCTGCCGCCTTCGCCGATTTCAACCAGTTGGCGAGCATCGTCGATCTGTCGGTCAACGAGCGGCACGACATTCGTGTCGATGGATTGTCGGCGTGAGCGGGCACCATCGAGGCGGGCGCGCATGGCAGCAAGGCGGCCCTCGGTTCGCTCCACCTCGGTTTCGTAAGCGGCACGGGCAATCTCTCGCTCGGCCCGTGCGGCGGCGATGCCGCCCTTGTTTGAGTTGAAGATGGGAATCGGGATCGCGGCGACTAAGCCGATCTTCGATTGGGCTTGGTCGTCCTCGAAATTGGGTCCGAGTTCGAGATCAGGAAACTGCTTGCGGATTTCCCGGAGCAGGGTCAACTCGGCGACTTCGTAATCGCTCCGCAGACGGATCAGTGTGGGGTTGGTTTCCGGGAGGTTTCCGCCGTCGTTGCCACCCGCCGCCGAGAGCGTGGGGGTGAGCGAAGCGGGTGCGCCAGGTGAGATTCCCATCAACGAGCGGATTTCCTGTTCTCCTTCCTTCACCCGTCCGCGCAGGCGGGCAATGTCTGCCTTGCGGCTTTCCTGTTCGATCTTGAAGAGAGCCGATTCGGTGCGAGGCAACTCGCCGGCTTCAGCCAGCTTACCGGTGGTTTCGACGACCGAGTCCAGCGACCCCACAATGCGTTCCGCCTGCTCAAGCCGCAGCCGATCCGCAGACCATGTGAGCCAGGCCTCGCGGAGATCGCGCAGGGTTTTCCACTCTTCCTCGGCGATGCGTGCGAGTTCGGAATGAAGTGAGGCTTCAGCCCGGGATTTCTCGACCGCAAGGCGGCCTGAGATCGGAATCGTGAGCGATAGCGCCGAGCCGACGATCCATGGGTGAGGCACGCTCTCGGTGACTTTGAGCAGGTCGATGCTCAACTTGGGATCGTCCCAGCGACCCGCGTGTTCGGCGGTGGCCTGTGCGACTCCGGCATTCAAGCGGGCGACGCGCAGGTCAGGATTGTAAACGAGGGCAACAACCTCGCCCTCGGCGAGCGTGAGGCCATCATTCGGGTTGAAGGTCACCGACCGGGGTGCGGTCGTTTCGATCCGGCGGGCGAAGTCGTGGACTTTTTCGTCCGACGGGCCGCGATCCCGCCAAGCCTCGGCATGAGCGGATGCATCGAGGGGTGAAGGTTGGTAGAACTGGCAACCGGTTAGGGCTGCTACCGAGACGGTGATGGTGAGTCTCGCGCCCGCTCGCAGAACGCGGCGAACGGATTCTGGTGGAATATGGATAGGAAAAGGATGCATGGATGATGGTTGTGAAATGATGAAATGCGCTGTCCTGAATGACGAGCCACTGCCGGTTTGCGCGGGTATGTTGCTCCGTGAAAGTCAGCACGGCAGGCGTAAGATTGTCTCGTGATGGCCACGAACGATGTGCAACGGGAAGCCCAACACGGGCATCGAGTAGTTCAGAGCCGCTTTGTGATCAAAGCAGTCAATCCGTCAGCACACGGGCCTCAACCCAATTGGGGAGGCTTGATCAAAGGAAAACACGGCCCGTCCGGGACGAATTCCGAGATGGCAGTGGGATGGTAGGCACCAATCCGGTTGGCCATGAAAATGTTGTGAGCGGCAGGCGTGAACGGAGCGTCCGAACCCAGCGAGACTTCATGAGTGTGTGAGTGAGGATCCTCGTCCGGTTCATCACTTTCCGGGGCGTCGGAAGATGGGACGGAACCCTCATCATGCGGATGGTGGGAGTGATCGTGATCGTCTCCCGGGTGTTGGTGGCCGTGGTTCTGGCAAACCTCATGCGAGTGCTCCATCTCGACAGTGAGATACGGACCAACCACGTAAACGAACGTGACAGCGATGATCAGCAGACTCCGGAGGATGGCTTGCATGTGTTTTCAACAAGCCTCCGGAAATGTCGTGGCGCACATATCCCGGATGGCGGGCGCAACCTAGCCATCGTCAATACTGAATCAAGGCGAATTTGAGATCGATTCTCAAATTTGTATTTCTTGAATCCGCGTTTCTTGCTCGGATCGGAGAAGATTATTCGGGAGAAATCTGATGCCATCGATGTGTAGTGGATGCCGGACGACTTCATGTTTAGATTATCGGCCTTGGATTGGCGCGCCGATTTGGCCTTTTTTGCGCAGATATGCCTGTCGTTTTAGCTCACGAGCAAGGGCTTAAAGGCGCTGTAAGGCCATATTCCCAGTTTTGTCCTAAAGGGGTGAAATTCAGTGTGATTTTTCACTTCTTGGCAAATCCGGTAGCGTTTGGTTCCTTCGGCACACGATCGATGATCTTGAGATTCCCCGGAAAATTTGGATTTTCGATTTTCATGCTATTGTCACCTAAAATGGAACCCACACCCTTGTGGGTTTTACGGGGGCTCCAAGAGACAATGTCGCTGCTCATCGCGCCAGATCGAGAACTGCCGCCAACGCATCTCGGGGCCGTTGTTGAACCGGATCGATTTGCATGTCGAGGTGCCATTGGTGGATTTCCGGGACTTGTCCTCGAATACGGCCACCGGAGACAAGTCCGAGACGATCCGCGAGCGTGTCGTGCAAGCCCGCAAAATCCAGGACGAGCGTTTTCGAAAATCCGGGAACGCCACCAACTCGGCGATGACCCCGCGCCAAATGAAAGCCCACTGCCGGAATCATTGATGTGATAACCAAGGGTGGCAAAGGCCTGGCAAGTGAAATCCGATGATGCACCGAAGCCGCCGATGTCGCCTAGGCCACGGAAGAAAAAGTGATTCGGCAGTTCCTGTTGAGTCCGAGCACCGATGATCGGATCGACCCAGGTCCTGCTCTGTGAACCGCTGAACGTGCCGATGTGGTTGGTTTGGATAGATGGTGGATAGAGATAGGTGTTTGATGAAGTTCATGGTGATCCTGTGGCTGAAGCACCTGTGCTGATGAGAGTTTGCGTGCGAGCTAGTGGGTTATGTTATGGGAAAAGCAAATCAGGCGTCTAGGTCGGACTCGCGGGCCAGGGTTTGCAGGCGCGCCAAGCTGGCGGCTTGCAGCTTGAGCGGGCCGCCTTTGGTTTCCCAGTTGGCGATGCTGGCGGAGCTGACGCCGAGCTTGGCGGCAAAGGATGGTCGGGTGAGTCCGAGGCGGCTGCGGAGTTTGCAGATGGAGGCTGAGCTGGCTTTGAAAACGGGCGATTTTTTAGCAGCAGTTTTTTTTGCAGTTTTTTTTGCAGTTTTTTTTGCGGCTGATTTCGTGGCTGATTTCGTGGCTGATTTCGTGGCTTTGGACGCGGGCTTGGGTTTCGCTGGGGAAACTGCGGGCGTGGCTTCTGGTTCGAGATCGATGCCGAATACATCGCCGAGGGCAGTGGTGTCGAGGGTGCGGCGGCGGCCGGAAGTCTTGGCCGCGCTGCCAAGGGCGATGGCGGGATCGACGGCGGAGATGAGCTCGTTGTGATCGACGCCGCGGAGTTTGAAGAGCAGTTCGGGCCGGGAATCGAGGCGGGCGCCGACGCCGTAGAGCACGGCGGCAAGGTGCTTGCAGAGGCCGGCGTAATCCGGGCAAGAGCAACTGAGTTTGATTTCCTTGGGCTTGGGAAAAAGCCCGTCGTCCTTGTGGGTGACGATGGTCATGATTTCACCTGAGACTTTTCCTTGGAGCAGTTCGATGAGTGAGCCGATTTTTCCTTGGGAGCGGGATTGGAGGGTTTTCCAAGTGGCGGCGGGGAGTGCGCCGATGGTGATGGTTTGCTCGTAGAGCGAGGAACCTTGGACGAGGGACTCGATGCGGCCGGGGGTGATGGCGAGGTGGAGAACGGAGCCGTTGCGGACATAGGTGCGGCCGCGCGGCAGGCGGTTTTCGTAGTCGCTGAACGATTCGAGGTGCTTGCACCAGGCGCTGCCCCAGAAGCTGGTGGCGATCTTGGTGCGGTGGCTGAGCTCGCCTAACGGTTCAATGATCCGGCCTTTTTTCTGGAGTTTTGCCAACTCCTTCTGCGCATTGATCCGGCGTTGGGCGACCGAGACGTAAGGGGCGAAATGGCTGTAATACAGGCTCATGAGTGGCTGTTCGTGATGATGGTTTCCGGGATGGCGGGATCGGTGACTCCAGTTGCGGGATGAGATTGGTTTCCTCTGGCGCGGGTGTCGATTTTTTCTTCCTTCGTTCCATCGAACGGGGGGTGGAGAAAAAGAGTCAAGGCACGGCCCGAATCCCCAATTGCGGTTGAAATGCCGGTTTCCGCCCGCTAGCGTGTGCGCCTAATGAGCGAACCCGACGATGCCGCTGCCTCCCTGAAGGCGATGCAGGATGATATTTACCGGGAGAAAATCCTCCGCGCCCGGAAATTGACGCCCGAGCAGCGGCTGGCGGATGTGTTCGAGCTCTCAAATCACCAGTTTGGGATGATGCACGGAGGTGCGATGCATCGACTCGGAACGACGGATGAAGAGGAAGGTTGGAAGGAGGTTGCCCGTTGGATGCGACGCCTCGATCGGGTCAGGGAACACGGGCTTTATGTCGCTGAGAGGAGGGAGGCGTGAGGCTCGAAGAACTCGCCGTGCGGGTCGTCGAAGCCGCCGAAGCCGAGGGGGTGGATTTCATGGCTGTGGGAGCCATTGCCGCGGGCGCATACGGAGTGCCACGTTCGACTCGCGACGTTGACCTCTTGGTGAGCATCGAAATTCCGGCCAACGTCGCAGCGCTGATCCGCAGGCTTTCAGAATTTGTGATTTTTGACGCGCAGGTCAGCTTCGACACGCTCACTTGGGGCAAGCGTCACGTGGGCACCAGCCATTCGAGTCCTCCCTTCAAGGTGGAGTTGTTTGAGACCTTTGATGATCCGTTCGTGCGGTCGGAATTTTCGCGTCGACAGAGAGTGTTCGTTCCTATTCTTCAATGCGAAACTTGGCTCCCCACCCCCGAGGACGTGGTGGTGCAAAAACTCCGCTGGGGTCGCAACAAGGACCTCGATGACGCCCGCGACGTGTTGGCCGTGCAAGGCCCGGAAACTCTGGACATGGAATACATCGAGCGTTGGTGCACCGTGCACGGCACGCTGGAGCGCCTGAAAACCGCACTCGACGGGATCCCGCCGCTGGATTGATAGGGGGGCAGAACATCTGAATGCGCGATGACTGGTGGTTACACACCGAGAGTGGTCACCAGCGGGGGTCTTTGCAGTTGTTAGCCAAGTTGAATTCCGGTTCCACTCGCTCATTTCCCCATAGCTTCTTGCCCGCCCGCTGTGGGTGTTTCTTGAAGTGGTCGTTCTTCTCGGAAAAATACCGATCTATTGCTGCTTTGGCAGCTTCGACCGATGCGTAGTCACTGTTGTGAATGATGGCCCTAGCCATACCGCTGAAGACAGACTCGATGACATTCAAGAACTGGGCGCACGATGGCAGTGGTGCCAATTCAACTAAAGGAGTTCCATGTTTTTCACGATAGGCCGGTTCGTTGAACTCATCAACACGGTGAGAGAATTTAAGCGACCCATGCCATGAAGCCGCATCCCATGAGAGAAAGATTCGTGCTTGAGTGCGATACTGGCTGACCATGAGTTCAAGCATACGGATCATTTCATCCGAGTTCTTTTTCTCCGAATAGAAGTGGGTTATCTGGTTTGTGGAGAGTTCCAGAGCCGCAGTTGCGATAAGACTACCTTTGCTCTTTTGTCTCTGCGGCACTGATCTCATCTCATCGGGCTTTGCCAACGCCCTGCCTCCCTGGATTTTGACAGCAAAGGGCCCAAACTCGTCAATGGAGAAGAATTTTTCATCTGGTTTCAGGTGGGCCAGAATCTGGGTAATCTTTTGGAGTTTCTCTCGGTATTCGGGATCTGTGCTTGTCAGCACCTTCTTTGCTTTCCGAAACCTGTAGCCTGCGGCTTTGATAATCTTCCGGATGTTAGCCCTTGAAATCTTCACCCCTTGATTGAAAAGTACAGCGTATATTTCGTCCATGCGCCATGTGGTTCTGTTGAATCCAAAAAAACTTGGAGGAGTGTGTAGAGTATTGAAAACCGCAGATGAGTAATTTGGATCGGAGGCCTTCTTGACTCCTTTGCGCGAAAAATCCAGAACGCACAAGATGCCTCCGTTCTTGAAGATGGAGATATGGTTGCGGACTGTTCGCGGCGTAATGCAAAGAAAGGATGCGATATTTCCGCAAGCAATACCTTTACAGTAAGCAAGCACCGAGAGGGCCCGGTTCCGAAGTTTGAGTGGCTTGGTTTTTATGCATTCGACGAGGATCGTGACATCATCCACTGTCAATGAATCGCCGATATCCTGTATGATCTGAGAACTGGTTCTATTTCCCACCAAAACCGAATGCATCCATGCTCCTCCCTCAAAAGTTCCGCCGTCAATGCCCGTTTTTCTTCTCTTTAAATCCAAACGCACCCAATCTATCATTTGTTGTGGCGTTGTAACTGTCATTAACCTGCTAGACCGAATAAATCGCTGCAATGAAAGCAACGAACCGCAATAGCCCAGACCGCGCAACTCCAATAGGACATCGTCCTTGGATGCTCCGTGCATGACCTTGTTCAATATGAATTCCTTGAACTGTTCCAACGCATTCCGTCTGCCTGATCGCTTCGGCTTTACAGATTTTTCGCCCGAAGAACTTCCGTTCAGTGTTTCTCCACACGAAAACGCGGCCAGAACATTGCTGATCGTTCTTCTATTATGGTAAGTGATCTCAGCAATGTGCCGTATAGAATGTCCAGCGCGTCGCAGTGTCTGTATCTCCCATCGGTCTTTTTCTTTCAGCATTTCAGAAAATAAACTCAAAACGCATTTCTGCAATGAATAGCCAATGAATGGGATTAGAGTGATATAGACTACCTCCCCACTCACCGCTGTAGCGCCTGCACTACTTTCTGGCTGTATTCGGCGAGGCTTCTCATGGACCTCGGCGGACACATTCCGCCGCTCCTTTAGTCATTCTGCGGATGGAATTTAAAGATCGGGTTCGGGTGTGATGAATTGGAGATTTGACGGATCAAGTGCGGAGCATGCTTGATTTCCGGCGACGGAAGGATCATCGGGAAATGAGGGGGATGAGTGATGGACTAAGGAGGAGCGAAACAACTTGTTCGTCGTAGTTCGCAGAGCGAAGTCGGGCGTTCGCCCATGACCATGAGGGCCAACGGAGAGAGCTTCGCTCATTTTATTGGCTTTTCATGGGCGTGCCGACGGGGACGTCGGCGTGCCGGGGGCATCGCTTTCTTCATGGGCTTCTCATGGACACGGCGACCGGTGATCGCCGTTAGATGCTGAGGCGGACGAAGTCGAGGAGTTCGGCGTTGTTCATCTCGGTGAGGGATTTTTCGGCTCCGCCGGTTAGGATGGCGTCGGCGGTGTCTTGTTTTTCGGTGATGAGGGCGTCGATCTTTTCCTCGAGGGTGCCGGAGGTGATGAATTTGTGGACGAGCACGTTGCGTTTCTGGCCGATGCGGAAGGCGCGGTCGGTGGCTTGGTTTTCGACGGCGGGATTCCACCAGCGGTCGAAGTGGATGACGTGGGTGGCGGCGGTCAGGGTGAGGCCGGTGCCGCCGGCTTTGAGGGAAAGAACGAAGAAGGGCGGTCCATCGTCGCGCTGGAATTTCTGGACCATGTTCTGGCGCTCCTTGACGGGGGTGCCGCCGTGGAGGACGAGGCCGCGTCGGCCGAAGACGGTGGCGAGGCAGGATTCCAAGGGATCGGTGAGTTCTCGGAACTGGGTGAAGATGAGGGCTTTTTCGCCGCGCGAGGCGATTTCCTCGCAGAGTTCGGCGAGGCGGGTGAACTTGGCACTACTAGACGGATCGTAGTTGCCGGATTTGGTGAGTTGGTCGGGGTGGTTGCAGATTTGTTTGAAGCGCATGAGGTAGGCGAGCACGAGGCCGCGGCGTTGGATGCCATCGCTGGCTTCGAGGTCTTTGGCGAGCGTTTCGGCGCTTTGTTGATAGAGTTTCGCCTGGGCGGGGGTGAGGCCGCAGAAGACTTTCATTTCGGTTTTTTCCGGGAGGTCCGAGATGATGGATTTGTCGGTCTTGAGGCGGCGCAGGATGTAGGGGGAAACGAGGCGGCGCAACGGGGCGAAATGTGCGGAGTTGTCGCGGGTGATTTGTTTGACGAAGGTGGAGAACTGGCCGGAGCTGCCTAACAATCCTGGGTTGATAAAATCGAAGAGCGACCAGAGATCGCCAAGGTGGTTCTCGACCGGGGTGCCGGTTAGGGCGATGCGAGTGGCGGCTTGGAGTTTGCGGACGGCTTTGCTTTGGGCGGAGCTGTGGTTTTTGATGGCTTGGGCTTCATCGAGGATGACCCATCCCCAGCGGGTGGCGGTGGGCCAATCGAGGCGGGCGACCATGCCGTAGGTGGTGATGACGAGGTCGGCCGCGGCGAGGGTGCGGGCGCTGGGTTTCTCGGTATCTCCGGAGGAGCGGTGGGCGATGTGGAGGCGCAGGGTGGGCGCGAATTGGGCGGCCTCGCGTTGCCAGTTGCCGATCAGCGAGGCGGGCACGACTAACAGGCTGGGCGGGCTGCCGGGCATTTCCTGTTTTTTGCGCAGCAGGGCGGCAAGGACCTGGATGGTTTTGCCGAGGCCCATGTCATCGGCGAGGCAGGCGCCGAGTCCGGCGCTCGCGCAGAACCACAGCCAATCGAGTCCGCGCGCCTGATAGGGACGGAGGGTGGCGCGGAGGGCGGGCGGGGGAGGGGAGGAGTCCGGGGTGGTAAGGCGGCGGAGGGTTTCTTCGAGCTGGGTGCCGGCTTGGGCGAATGCCCATTCTCGATGTTCTTCAAGGTCGTCGGCGTCCTTGAGGTTGGCGGGAGCACCGGCTAACAGGCGCATGCCTTCGATGAAGGAAATGCCGTCTTTGGAGGCGATGGAGTTCCAATGGTCGAGGGCTTGACGGAGTTTTTCGCGGTCCACTTCGATCCACTGGCCGCGGAAGAGGACGAGGCCGTCGGGGCCTGCTAGAAGATCTTTGATTTCGCTGGCGCTGAGTTTTTGGCCGTCGATGACAACGTCGAGTTTGAAGTCGAGCAGGGCGTCGAGGCCGACCGAAGTGCCCTTTTTCTCACCGATGGTGGCGGCGACTTGCGGGCGCTTGCCGCGTTTTTGCCACCAGTTCGGGAGTCTAACGAGGATTCCGGCGTCTTCGAAGGCGGGGATGTCGCGGAGGAATTCGTAGGCTTCCGGCGGGGTCCAGGCGAGCGGGTGGAAGACATCGCCGGTCTCGACGAGCGAGGCCATCAGCGGGCAGGATTTTCCGGCGGCGTGGAGAGGAGTGAGGAGCTTGAGGAGGGCGGCTTTGTTTTTCGCGCCGGAGTATTCTTGCAAGGCCTTGCCGAGTGGGACCTGGGTGAGACGACCGGATTGCGAGAGGCCGGAAGCGTAGGAAGCCATGAAGGCGAAGGGGAAATCCGGATCGTTTTTCTGCTCCGCGAGGTGGAGGGTGACGCGGCCGACGCGCGACCAGGCGGGGGCGTGTTTCTGGAGGAAGGCGGCGATGGATTTCTCGCGGGAAATCTGGGCGCGGGTCCAGTCGCTTAGGCGGTGCCAGAGGGCGAGTAGAACATCGGGCGAGAGGTATTCCGCGCCGGACATGGGTGGGGCGTTGAGAGTCCAGGTCGCGAGTTGTGCGGGGTCGGGCGGCGACAGTTCAGCGAACGGATCGCTGGATTCAGGCAATTGGCAGAGGGCACGGATTAGGTGGTCGGCGATGGATTTCCAGTAGAGGGCAGAGGCGTCTGCGGACGGGTCCGCAAGGTGGCCGCCTAGTGCAATGAGGGCGGCGGACTCAGAGGCGGCGAAGGTTTGGTGGAGAGGGCTTTCCGCGTCTAGGCAGATGACTACGCCTTTCGGGGTGAGGCCGATGGAACCGGTGGCGAAGGGCGTTTGGGCCGGAGTGGACATGACGAAGACGGGGTAACTGCTTGGGAATAGGTTCTGCTGTTTCTATCAGGAAACTGCCACATAGACTGTGCTGGCGGAGTCCCGGTCTTGATGGGGATTGTGGAAGCTCACGATGTGCGCCTCGCAGGTGGTGAAGACGGCGTTGAGTGATGCGATGAATTCGGGATCAGGGGGTGCATCGGACCACAACGCGAAGATGCCGCCGGGATGCAGATGGCCGATCAATCGGCGGAGGCCGTCCGGCGTGTAGAGCTCGGAGTTTCCCGCATGGAGAAAATTTGCGGGTGAGTGATCGATGTCCAGAAGCACGGCATGATAGAGCCGCCCGGAATCAAGCGGATCGAAGCTCGGCTCATCGCCGACCGCGAGGGCGAGTTTGAAAAAATCTCCATGGACGAACTGGCAACGAGGGTCCGCCGTCAGCCCCGCGCCGAGAGGCACGAGACCGCGTTGGTGCCAACCGATCACCGCCTCCAGAAAATCCACGACGAGCAGCGAGCGCAGCGCGGGAAATTCCAGTGCCGCCCGCGCAGTGTATCCCAATCCCAAGCCGCCCACCACCACATCCAGTTTTTCGCCCGGAAATGCGGATTCGGCGGCAGCCATGCCGAGGCGTGACAGCGCCTGCTCGACCTCCGTGAACAAACTGGTCATCAAAAATGCGTCGCCCAGAATGATTTCATACACCTCGATGTCATCGAGCGATGGGAGAATGCGTCGGCGGAGAATGAGTTCGCCGAGAGGAGTCTTTTGATAGTCGAGTTCCTCGAAGCGGCGTTGGGTCTGCATGGCGGACGCTATGGCGGCGGCGGCGGAAAACCAAGGGTGTTTACCGCAGGGCCGACGCATCAAATTAAGGCGATGATTTTTCAGCCGCAAAAAGGCGCAAAAATACGCAAAATGAAAAAACCTGAAGTCGGTGATTCTCGGTTTGTTGCAAGCTACCACGCATCGCCACTCGAAATGACCCTCCGGCGTGCGGATTTAAATACCCAATCGGGATTTTGCGCCCTTTTGCGACTTTTTTGCGGCTAAGAAAATTTAGATGCGTCCACCCTGGTGTTTACCGCAATCCCATGATCACTCGTGGAATTACAGCCGCCGCCACTGGTTGCCGTCCTGCATGAGAAGCTCGTCGGCTTCCTTGGGGCCCCAAGAACCGGCGACGAATTCAGTCATCGGCGGCGGTGTCTTGGACTGGTGCCAAGCGTGCTCGATGTGATCGATAAACTTCCATGCTTCTTCCACTTCATCGCGGCGGGCGAAAAGGGTGGCATCTCCGGCGATTGCGTCTAACAGCAATCGTTCATAGGCTTCCGGGCTGATTTTCCCAAAGCTCGTGGCGTAATGGAAATCCATTTTCACCGGTTCGAGGCGCAGGCTGTTGCCGGGGATTTTTGAAACCATGCGCAACGAGATTCCCTCGTCCGGTTGGATGCGGATGACGAGCACGTTGCCGCCGGGAATTCCGCTGCAGGGGGTGTTGAAAAGCACGCAGGGCGCGTCTTTGAAGTGGATGGAAATCTCGGTGGATTTCTTGGGCAGGCGTTTGCCCATGCGGATGTAAAACGGCACTCCGCTCCACCGCCATGTGTCGATCAACAATCGAACGGCCACATAGGACTCGGTGTCGGATTCGGGATTCACGCGATCTTCCTCACGATAGCCGGGCACCGGATTGCCATCGACGTGACCGGCGGTGTATTGGGCGCGCACGACATTGGCCGCGACTTTTTCCGGAGTGTCCCACTGGCGCAGCGAGCGGATGACTTTGACTTTTTCATCACGCACGCCATCGGCTGTTAGATCGGTGGGCGGTTCCATGGCGACGAGGCTGAGGAGTTGCAGCAAATGGTTTTGCACCATGTCGCGGAGGGCACCGGCGGTGTCATAATATCCGCCGCGGCCACCTTCCATGCCGAGGTTTTCCGCACAGGTGATTTGCACGTGGCTGATGTATTTGCTATTCCACAGCGGCTCGAAAATGGCGTTGGCGAAACGCAGGACCATCAGATTCTGCGCGGTTTCCTTACCGAGGTAATGGTCGATCCGATAAGTGTCGCGCTCTTGGAAAGTGGAGTTGACCACTTCGTTGAGATGGCGCGCGGTGGCGAGGTCGGTGCCGAAGGGTTTCTCTACGATCACCCGGGCCCAGCAGCCATCTGCTGCTTGACTGAGGCCGGCGTTCTTGAGGTTGATGAGAATTTCATCGAAGAACTCGGGTGCGGACGCGATGTAAAACAAACGGTTGCCCTTGCCGCCGCGTGCTGTATCGATGGCATCGAGTTTTTCAGCGAGACTGCGATATCCCGCTTCATCCGTGAACTCGGATTGATGATAACTCACGGTCTCGATAAATGGATTCCAAACGCATTCATCATGACCGGAACGGGAAACCTTGCGGTTGATCTCGGCCAAGCCGGCGCGGAACTCAGCGTCGGATTTTTCACGCCGTGCGAAACCGATGATATGAACTCCCGTTGGCAGCTCGCCATCCACCGCCAAGTTATACAAAGCGGGGATGAGTTTGCGATGCGTGAGGTCGCCCGTGGCTCCGAAGATCACGACGGTGCAAGGCTCCGCCATCGAACGGGCGACAAGGTCTTCTCGGAAGGGGTTCATGGAAAAAATGTTGAATTTTAGATGTTGAGTTTTGAATGGAAGAGATCCTGCGCAAGCGCGAATTGAATTCATCATTCAAAATCCATCATTCAACATCTCACCAAGGCAGCGGAAACGCGCGGTTGAAGGCGAAGACGCGTTCGCGGAGTGCGTGGAGCTTCTCGAGATTGGTGTGATCGGACAAGGCTTCGTGGATGAAATCTGCGACCTGTTCGACGTCGGCCTCCTTCATGCCGCGGGTGGTGACGGCGGGTGTGCCGATGCGGATGCCGCTGGGTTTCATCGGGCTGCCGGTGTCGAAGGGGATGCCGTTTTTATTGACGGTGATGCCGGCTTCATCGAGCGCATGGGAGGCATCCGTGCCGTTGAGGTGTTTGTTGCGCAGATCGACCAGCATGACGTGGTTGTCCGTGCCGCCGGAGCAGATGCGGAATCCATGATGCGTGAGGCGTGCGGCGATTGCTTGGGCGTTTTTGATGACTTGCGCGGAGTATTCCTTGAACTCGGGCTTGAGTGCCTCGCCGAAACAGACCGCCTTGGCGGCGATCACGTGCATCAGCGGCCCACCTTGAATGCCCGGGAAAACTTGCGAATCGATTTTTTTCGCGAACTCCTCTTTGCACAAAATGATCCCACCGCGCGGGCCGCGAAGGGACTTGTGGGTGGTGGAAGTCACGAAATCAGCGTGCGGCACCGGGCTGGGATGAACCCCGGCGGCGACCAAGCCGGCGATGTGCGCCATGTCTACAAACAGATAGGCGCCGATCTCGCGGGCGAGCTTGCCCATGCGTTCGAAATCGATGCTCCGCGAATAGGCGGAGGCGCCTACGGTGATCAGTGCGGGCAGCAGTTCGCGGGCGGTTTTTTCGAGTTCGTCGTAATCGATGCGCTCGTCATTTGGGCTGACACCGTAATGGGTGACGTTGTAAAAACGGCCGGAGAAATTCGCTTTGTGGCCGTGGGTGAGGTGGCCGCCGTGGGCCAGATCCATGGTGAAAATCTTGTCGCCGGGTTTCAACACCGAGAAGTAAACGGCGGTGTTCGCTTGCGAGCCGGAGTGCGGTTGGACGTTGGCGTGCTCAGCTCCGAAAAGTTTCTTGGCGCGGTCGATGGCGAGTTGCTCGACGACGTCCACGTTTTCGCATCCGCCATACCAGCGGCGGCCGGGATAGCCTTCGGCGTATTTGTTAGTGAGCACTGAGCCCTGGGCTTCCATCACGGCGGGTGAGGCGAAGTTTTCCGAGGCGATGAGCTCGATGTTGTTGCGTTGGCGATGCTCCTCGGCGGTGATGGCTTCGTAAATTGCGGGATCCGTTTGTTCGAGACGGCTGCCGGACGCTTTGCAGATGCGGGCTTCATGGCGGCCGCCCTCGAAGGAAGTTGCGAGGAAGGCATCCGCCATGGCGGCGGCGGTGGCGGCATCGGTGTATTTTCCACTCAAGCAAAGCACGTTCGAATCATTGTGCTGGCGGGTGATGGCGGCCTCATCCACCGAGCGCACGCTGGCGGCACGCACGTGGCGATGGCGATTTGCGGCGATGCTCATGCCCACGCCGGACGTGCAGGCGAGAATGCCGAAATCGTAAGTGCCATCGGCAACATTGCGGGCGACTTGGTTGGCGTAGTCGGCATAATCGACCGAGCCGTTGGTGTGAGTGCCGAAGTCGTGAACGTCATGTCCAACGGCTTTCAGGTGTTCAACGACTGCGTTTTTGAGATCAAAGGCGCCGTGGTCGGCTCCGATAGCAATGCGGAATGTGGGATGGCTCATGGGCGGGCCGGGATTCAAGCCCGGGAAATCCCGATTGGAAACCGGAAATTTCACCGGAATCACCGAAATGGTTTTTTTGGCCCGGAATTAGCGCTGCGCTGGAGTGTGGTGTGAGGGTTGTGTTCCGATAACGCGGAATTATGATGGAGAGCACAAATTGACCCACTGAAGCACAAAGCAGCGTGAGCGATAGCGAATTTGGATACAAGGCGTAGTCCACTCCGCTTGGACGGAATTCAATGGAGTCAAAGAACCACTGAGGGAACTGATTTTTTCTTACTCTCAGCGGAATCAGTGGTGCTCAGTGCTTCAGTGGTAAAACTGCTCCAATTCAAAAAAGAACCCTACGGGATCAGTCGATCTCCGCTGCCCGCACGTCCTGGATAATCAATTGCAGCGTCGTCCGGCCGCGGAAGGTGTTTCGATCAATCGTGAAGGCAATGTCCCACGGCGGATCGGGCAGGGGATGTTCGCCACCGCCGAAAAACACCGCATCCTGTTCGTGGTAGCCCTGCCGCAGCATGAAACGCAGGTGGTTGTTCTTCATGTGCAGCGGCGAGCGACTAAGTCCCACGTCCCGTGAAATGAACACCGGCTGCGGGTTGCTGTTGCCGAAAGGTTGCAGCAAATCATAGCTGGCGAGAAACTCTAACGAAAGTTGGTCAAAGAAAATCTCGGCGTCGTAGGTCAGCTTGGGCTGGCGTTGCTCCTCGTTCGTTTGTTGCAGAACGTATTCGGCGAAGTGCTCTCGGAATTGATCCAGTTTTCCCTCTTGGATCGAGAGTCCGGCCGCCATCGCGTGTCCGCCGCCAGCCAGCAGATCGTCCTCACAGACGCGGAGCGCCTCCACCAATGAAACCCCTTCAATGCTGCGCCCGGAACCCTTGCCAACGCCATTGTCATCAATGGCGATCACGAACGTCGGCTTGTGATATTGCCGCATCAAACGCGAGGCGACGATGCCGACCACGCCGTGATGCCAGGATCGCGAGCCTAACACGATGACCGGATCGCGGGCCGGATCGAACTGGCGGGTGAGCATTTCCACTGCTTCGCGCCGGATCAATCCCTCGTAATTCTGGCGCTCCTTGTTATAAGCATCGAGCTTTTGAGCAAATTCCTGGGCAAGTCGGCGACAATCGGTGGTCAGCGTGGCGAGAGCATCTTCCGGCGCATCCATCCGGCCGGCGGCGTTGAGGCGCGGACCAATCCGGAAACCGACGTCCATCGAGGTGGCGCTTCCATTCATGCCGGTGATGTCCTGCAGCGCCCGCAGGCCCGGGTTCATCGTGTTCGGCAAATGCTTGAGTCCGTGGCGCACCATCAAGCGGTTTTCGCCGATCATCGGCACGATGTCCGAAATGGTTGCCACCGCCACCAGATCGATCAGCTCCTTGAGATCCAAATCCACCTGGCGCGTCTTCAGCAGTGCGTGACCCAGTTTGAATACCACCCCCGCAGCGCAGAGATAGGTGAATTCCGTGCCGCATTTGGGATTCACCAAGGCGCAACAAGCCGGCCGCATGCTAGGCAGCGGTTCATGGTGATCGACGATCAACACATCCACGCCATCCGCCCGCAAGGCTGCCACTTCATCGACCGACACTGTTCCGCAATCCACCGTGATCAGAAGATCCGGTTTCCTGCCCTCGCTCATGCAGCGTGCAATCGCCGCAGTGCTTAGGCCATAGCCCTCGGGCCCCCGACGTGGAATGAAGTGCCGAGGATCCAAACCATAGGCCATTAAAATCCGCCTCATCAGGGTGATCGAGGCCACGCCATCGACGTCGTAGTCGCCATAAATGCAGATTTCCTGCTTCTGATCGATGGCGACAAGAATGCGCTCCACCGCCAAACGCATGTCCGGAATCAAAAATGGATCGGCCAAATCCTTCAGGCGCGGCCGCAAGTAGCCCTCCAGATCCACGCCCTCGGGAAGCCCCCGCTGGCGGATCAAGTGTTCTAAAATAGGCGGAAACGAACGTGACTCACCATTTCCCGGGTTTTGGAACGGCTCGCCACGCGGAATCCATCGGAATGGCTGCGCTCGCATGATTGCCCCGGACCCTAGGGGCGGATCGCATGCCGGTTCAAGATCGGAAACGAAAAGCACGCAATTCCGCCCACTGCGTCAATTTGTCCTGAAAAATCGCGCCATTTTGACGCGATTTTGCCCCGTTTGAATCATCCAAAAGGATCCCGAAATGCTTATATTTGCTTCATAATGAATCCATTACGAATTCCAAACCCGACCTTGGCACATTCCCTGCGAAAAGCCCGGCTCACAACCAACGCCCGATCGGGCACAATCGAAAGGAAACCACTTTATGTCCAAAATTCTCGGAATCGACCTCGGCACCACCAACTCTTGTATGGCCGTCATGGAAGGCGGCGAGCCCACCGTGCTCGAAAACTCGGAAGGTGCCCGCACCACCCCCTCAGTCGTCGCCTTCGCCAAAAACGGCGAACGCCTCGTCGGCCAAGCCGCCAAACGCCAAGCCGTCACCAACCCGAAAAACACGATTTTCTCGTCGAAACGCCTGATCGGCCGCAAATTCGCCGAACTCACGGACGCCGATAAACGCATGCCTTACAAGATCGTCGCTGCCTCAAATGGCGACGCCCACATTCAGGTGGAAGTCGCCGGCGAAACCAAAACCTTCTCGCCGCAAGAAATCGCTGCGATGATCCTCGGCAAACTCAAAGCCGACGCCGAAGCCAAACTCGGCGAATCCATCAAGCAGGCCGTCATCACCGTCCCCGCCTACTTCAACGACTCCCAGCGCAACGCCACCAAGGCCGCCGGTGAAATCGCCGGGCTCGAAGTGCTCCGCATCATCAACGAGCCCACCGCAGCCGCCCTCGCCTACGGCCTCGATAAAAAATCCGACGAAAAAATCGCCGTCTATGACCTTGGCGGAGGCACCTTCGATATCTCCGTGCTCGAAATCGGCGACGGCGTCTTCGAAGTCCTCGCCACCGATGGCGACACCCAACTCGGCGGCGACGACTGGGACAACGCCCTGATCCAATGGATCGTCGGCGAATTCAAAAAAGACCAAGGCATCGATCTCTCCAGCCAACCGGACGCCCTTCAGCGCATCAAAGAAGAGGCGGAAAAAGCCAAGATCGCCCTATCCTCCACCCAATCCTACGACATCAGCCTGCCCTTCGTCACCGCCGATGCCACCGGACCGAAACACATCCAACTCACCCTCACCCGCTCAAAACTCGAACAACTGACCGACTCGTTGTTTGAGCGCACCAAGAAGCCCGTCCGCGATTGCCTTCTGGAAGCCGGTGTCACCGCCGCCCAAATCGATGAGCTCGTGCTCGTCGGCGGCATGACCCGCATGCCGAAAGTCGTCGATGTCGCCCGCGAACTTGCCGGACAAACCCCGCACCAAGGTGTGAATCCGGACGAAGTAGTCGCGATCGGTGCCTCCATTCAAGGCGGTGTGCTCCGTGGCGATGTGAAAGACGTGCTTCTGCTAGACGTTACTCCGCTCACCCTCTCGATCGAAACCGAAGGCTCGCGCGCCACCTCGATGATCGAGCGCAATACCACTATCCCGGCCAAGAAATCGCAGGTCTTCTCCACCGCCTCCGATAACCAACCCGCCGTGGACATCCGCATCTGCCAAGGCGAGCGCCCGATGTTTGTCGACAACAAACTGCTAGGAAACTTCAAACTCGACGGCATCAGCGCCGCCCGCCGCGGCGAACCGCAAATCGAAGTTACCTTCGACATCGACGCCAACGGTATTCTCCACGTTTCAGCCAAGGACAAACAATCCGGCAAGGAACAAAAAATCTCGATCCAAGGTTCCTCCGGCCTATCCAAGGACGAGATCGAACAAGCCAAACGCGACGCCGAAGCCCACGCCGAAGAAGATAAAAAACGCGTCGAAAAAGTCGATGCCAAGAACAAGGCTGAAAACCTCGTTTTCTCTGTCGAAAAACAACTCGCCGAACTCGGTGACAACGCCCCGGCCGAACTCAAGGAAATGCTCAACGGCAAAATCCAAGCCGTCAAAGACGCCATCTCCAGCGACGACGTCACCAAAATCAACAGCGCCACCACCGAACTCGAAAACTCGCTGCAAGCCCTCGCCCAAGCCGCCCAACAAGCCGGCGCCGGACCCGCCCCAGGCCCCGAAGTCCAACACGACGGCCAGGGATCCGAGTCCAACGAACCAAAACAAGCGAAAGGCAAAGTCGTGGACGCCGAAGTGGTGGATTGAGACACAAGACTTGAAGACGCAAGATAAGAGCTCCCAAGCCTAATTCTTAAACCAAAGAATCCGTCTTCATCTCTTTCTTCCATCTGTGTCTATCTGCGTTCATCTGCGGTTAAAAAATCTTCTTCCTCTTCCACTCTGATCACTGAGCACTTCTTCCCTCTCTCACCAACACTTTCCACGCCGCCACTGCGGCGTGGCTTCTCACAGAAACCAACAAACACATACAACAATATGGCTAATATCAAACCACTCGGACAACGCGTCCTCGTCAAACGTCTCGAAGCCGACGCCATCAGCGCCGGCGGCATCGTCCTTCCAGACACCGCCAAGGAAAAACCACAAGAAGCTGAAGTTCTCAATCTCGGCACCGGTGGCAAGGACGACAATGGCAAGACCATCGAGTTTTCCGTCAAGGTCGGCGACAAGGTGCTCATCTCCAAATACGGCGGCACCGAAGTCAAAGTCGATGGGCAAGAAGTCCTCATCATCAACGAATCCGACATCCTGGGAATCGTTGGCTGAACCGCTGAGGCGGGGACATTGGAGATTGGAAAATTCGACATTGGGAAAGCCCAAGAATCGCCAAAATCCAGCCGCCCCGCATCCTAATATCCAATCACCAATAACCAATCTCTATTACCATTATGGCCAAACAACTACAATTCGACGAAACCGCCCGCCAAGCCCTGCTGCGTGGTGTGGAAAAACTCGCCCGCGCCGTCAAGGCAACCCTCGGACCTGCCGGTCGCAATGTCATCATCGACAAGAAATTCGGCTCCCCGACCATCACCAAGGACGGCGTTTCCGTCGCCAAGGAAATTGAACTGGAATGCCCGTATGAAAACATGGGTGCCCAATTGATCCGTGAGGTTTCCAGCCGCACGTCCGACATCGCCGGCGACGGCACCACCACCGCCACCGTGCTTGCCGAAGCCATCTACAAAGAAGGCCTTCGCAACGTCACCGCCGGTGCCAATCCGATCTCGCTTCAACGCGGTATCCTCAAGGCCACCGAAGCGATCTGCGCCCAACTCAAAGTGCTTTCCAAGCCCGTCTCCGACGCCAAGGAAATCGCCCAAGTCGCCTCCATTTCCGCCAACTCGGATCTGGAAATCGGTGGCATCATCGCTGATGCCATGGACAAGGTCGGCAAAGACGGCACCATCACCGTGGAAGAAGCCAAGGGCATCGAAACCACTCTCGAAGTGGTCGAAGGCATGCAGTTCGA
>CAIXKE010000068.1 GCA_903919975.1 Akkermansiaceae bacterium
GTGCTTTTCCACCCGTTTCGCAAGCTCTGGGTTCTCGATCATTCACCAAAGTTAACATGGCCCCCAATTCTCGGCCATTTTACGTTGAAATCTGTCTAGTTTTGCTCCGGCGAAAAATCCAGTTTTGAACCAGCGCCGACAAGACAGCAATCACTCCTTGACCTCCTGATTTATAGATACAGAATATAGCTATGGTTACTGCGAAAATCTTCCCGCACGGAGGCAGCCAAGCGGTTCGTTTGCCGAAGGCCTTCCGTTTCGAAGGCACCGAGGTTCTCATCGAAAGGCATGGCGACGAGGTGATTCTCAAACCCGTGCCGACCCCGAAATTCCGTAACTTTACCGAAATCGCCTCTTATCTTGCGGAGAAGTTTCCGGCGGCGAGTGATTTTCCCGAACCTCCACCGAGGCCATCCGAGCATGAGCGCACGATTCTTGAACTTTGACCCGTCCACTCTGTGAAACCCAGGTTTCTTCTGGATTCCAGCGCTTGCATTCCGATTCTGCGCAACAAAACCGGTCTTGAAAAGCTGCCTGACCCGGTTCTCACCGGCATTCCCGTTATCGTCGCGGCCGAACTTTGGACTGGTGTGAAGAAGAATCTCAAAACCCATCCGCATCACTCTGCACGTCTCGAAGCCTTTCTCGGTCTATTTCATCTCGCCGACTTCGATCTTGAAGCCGCTCTGCATTACGCCGACATCCGCGCCTCGTTGGAAGCGAAAGGCAAAACCATTGGTCCGCTCGATCTTCTCATCGCCGCTCAGGCCCGCAGCCTCGATGCCACGCTGGTCACCGCGAATGTCGCCGAGTTCAAACGCGTGAAAGGTCTGAAGATCCTTGCATGGAAGTGAATCCAGAATCCGCAGTTTGAACCACAACCGGAGCGCGGCGGAGATAGACGAACTCGCAATTCAAAAATGAGTCAAATTACACAGAGTGCACAGATTTTAAATGAGTTATGAAAACAATATCCTTCACCTAATGGGTGATTTGAAATTGATCACAAAACTCTCTGTGTAATCCTGTAATCTGTGGTTAAACGGCCCCGAAATACACCTTTCAACTGCGGATTTTAGGGTGAAGCAACAGATCAGCCCTTCGATTATTTCGATGAAAATCTTCTCACATTCCCGGCAGATTCATTTTTGCCAGCTCGGCGTCAATGATGCGTTCGCAATCTTCGATTTGTTGTTGGCGGCGTGAGCGGGCCTCTTGGGCGAGTTGCTCAAGGGTGTCGATGTCGTAGAGATAGACTTCCTCGATCTCGCCGACAGCGGGATCGATGTCGCGCGGGACGGCGATATCGATGAAAAACAAGGGTCGGAATTTCCGTGCGCGGCGGGCTTTTTCCACATCGGCGCGGTGGACGATGGCATGCGGCGAGCCGGTCGAGGAAATCACGATATCCACGCGTTCGAGCACGCTTTGCCAATCGTCGAAGCGAACGGCCTGGCCGCCCATGTCGTTGGCGAGTTCGACGGCACGGTCGTATGAGCGGTTGCTGACGAAAATCGAGCGGGCACCACGGGAAACGAGGCTTTGGGCGGTGATGCGGCTCATTTCCCCGGCGCCGAGGATCATGACTTGGCTGTCTTTGAGGTGGCCGAAGATTTTTTCCGCAAGATCCACGGCGACGTTGCCGACCGAGGTCGAGCCGATTTGGATGGTGGTTTCAGTGCGGACTTTTTTTCCGACGCCGAACGCGCGTTGAAACAATTTATTGAGGACGGTGGCGGTGGATCCGGCGTCGAGTGCTTCCTGATAGGCGTGTTTTACTTGGCCGAAGATCTCGGTTTCTCCGAGCATCATCGAGTCCAGTCCGCTGACGACGCGGCAGAGGTGGCGGACGGCGGCGGATTTCTCCATCCGATAGAAATGCGGCTTGGCGATGTGATGGACTTCGATGGTATCCGCGAGGTGCGCCTCCAAGCGCTCGAATGCCACGCGCGCGTCGGGTCCTACCAGATAGAATTCGGTGCGATTGCAGGTCGAGATCACCACGCTTTCGGAAACCCCGGTCATGGCGATCAGTTCGCTCGATGATGCCCCGAGTTTGGTGTTGCCCACGGCAAAGCATTCGCGCACCTCGACAGGTGCCGTCTTGTGATTGAGACCAAGGCAGATCAGTTCCATCAGATGAAGGCGAAAACTCCGAGTGAAAGGATGAACAATGCCACGGTCAAAAGGGAGAGTTTACGCCCCGTCAGGCCGCGCACCGATTTAACAGTCAACAACAACGCGTAAGCGGTCCATACAGCGACGGCGGCGATTAGATGCCCGAGCGGGGCTCCTTCATGCGGCATCATGAAACCGGCCGTGATACCGATGGTCAGAAGCGCGCCGCCGAGCCAGAGCAGGCGTTCCAATGAGACCAGCAATTCCCTCACCGGTGGTAGATTGCGGAACAGGCCGCTTTTCAAATGCTGCTCCTTGAGTTGACGGTCGAGGACCAAAAACATCACCCCGGCGACGGCGGCCAAGGCGAGCGCTCCGTAGCCGAGCACCGAGGTGGCCGCGTGTGTTTCATGCCATGGGTTTCCGCCGGCCATTCTCGCTGGCTCAGAATCCAGGATGCCGGGAATTAGCGCTACCGCCTGAAAAACCATCACCACTGGGGCGGTGAACACGCCAAGCAATGAAATGCGGTATGCCGGGCCCACGAGCAGATAAAAAAGAGTGAGCGACCACGATAAGAACGCGAGGATTTCCCCGAAATCCGCCAGCGGACAGGCGGCACGTTGTTGTCCGCGCAGTGAAAGGAAGCCAACTTGGCAGACCAGCACGGCGACCATCCAGCTCACCGTCCAAGGGCTGCGGCTGCCGCGATGCACCGAAACCATGCCCCACACGCCTGCGATCACGGCAAACAAAGTGGCGAGGATGAGAAACCAGCGGTCCATGGATGGGTAAATGCTGAAATTCTTAAATTCTGAAAAGCCGAAAATGAGAAATCACTCACTTGCGGGCGACCGACGGAGGGATTTTTTTTGCGAGAGTTGGCGTTTATCGGCCACCGAGCGTTGTTTTGAGCGCCGTGAGCGTTGTCGTTTTTGGCGGCGCATTTTCTCGATGGCCTGGGTTTTGGCGCTGCTTTTGCCGTCGCGGATGGATTCGAGCTGATCGCAGAGTTCGCGGCGGGCGAGGAAGCGGTTCATTTCGCGCGAGCGATCTATCTGGCACTTGATGCAGACGCCGGTGGGCAAATGTTTGAGAAACACGCAGTTCGAGGTCTTGTTGATCTTTTGGCCGCCCGCCCCGGAGCCGCGGACGAATTTTTCCAACAACTCGCACTCGCTGATGCCGAGCGCGGCCATTCGCGCCTCGAGGGCGGTGGTTTTTTCGCTGGAAATCGGGTTTTGCATGGGCTCGGACGGAATATAGCGCGGGCCTGGACTGATGGAAACATTTCCTGTGTGATGAGTTGTTGCAGAGCCATCTCGAACTGATCATCGACTAATATGACTCCCCCCCTTTCTTCCAATCATCGTCGCCAACCACCCTGCGGTTGATCGCGAGACGCCGGATCCCACCTAGCATTGGCATCCGGCGCGTCTCAGGCTCCGCAGCTTTCGTTATCCCGCCCTATCCAGCATCTCGCTCCGAGTAACACCGTGGCTCCGATTGCGATTTTTCCCCTAGCAGCCTGTCGGATTTGAAGAAATTCAAAAACGACGTCAATATGCGGTCGTCAACGGGCTGCTTTATACTAGTTGTTGTGGTCGCTGCGTCGGTAGATTTGGGGATGGTCAAACAAACGTTTGAATCCATTTCTAAC
>CAIXKE010000069.1 GCA_903919975.1 Akkermansiaceae bacterium
CCACCCTCCGGCATCGGCGGCACTTCCAGCAATAGATGGAAGTGATTGGACATCAGGCAATAAGACAGCACCCGACAGCCCGTGAACTTCTCGCACATCCGCATCAGCATCCGGAAATGTTCACGTTCATCCACCTCCAACACAAAGTCCCGACCCACCACGCGACTGATGCAGTGATAGATCACCGGTTTCGTCCGCGAATTCTTCCACGGCACAATCCATCGCTTGCGGTTGTTCACACTCATTGCAGGATCAGATTAGCAGATAATGCCGACTTGGCAAGGCGAATTTTTGATTAAAAGCCTGTCTTTTAGAATTCTATCGTGGGCCGCGGCGCTGATAGAAACGCCGCTACAAGCGATGCATCAGCGAGCTGAACTGTTACTTGCGAGTAACCATTCGCGGAAGGCGGCTTGATCGGTGCTCATTTGGATGGCGACCTTTTCGCGGTTGGCGAGGATGGCGAGGCGCTCGGGGATTTCCACGGAGCCTTGTCCGAGCTCGGCTTCCATGACATCGGGGAACTTCGCGGGATGGGCGGTTTCCAGGGTGATCGTCGTGCTGCACGGATGGGCACCACGCCAGGTTCTTGCGGCGAGCCAGCCGACTGCGCTGTGGGGGTCGATTTTATAATCGTAAACCGACTTCACTTCACGGATCGCGGCGCGGGTGAGGTCGTCGCTGAACCACATGCCGCTGATGGTTGATTTCATGTCCTGCCATGAGCCGCCGAAGAGTGCCTGCATGCGGACGAAGTTCGAGGGGGAGCCGACGTCCATGGCGTTTGAGATCGTAGCGACGCTGGGGCGTGGGGTGTAGGTTCCGGTGTTGAGGAATTCGGGCACCACATCGTTGCGGTTGGTGGCGGCGATGAAATGCTCGACGGGTAGGCCGAGTTTCATGGCGAGCAGGCCGGCGGTTAGATTGCCGAAGTTTCCAGAGGGAATTACGAAGACTGGCTTCACGCCTTCCGGGAGTTGGCGGGCGGCATGGATGTAGTAGAAACTCTGGGGAACGAGGCGCGCGAGGTTGATCGAATTCGCGGAGGTGAGGTTGAGGTTTTCCGAGAGTTCGCGATCGAGGAAGGCGGATTTGACGAGTGCCTGGCAATCATCGAACGAGCCGTTGATTTCGAGGGCGGTGATGTTTCCGCCGAGGGCGGTGAGTTGTTTTTCCTGGAGTCCGGAGACCTTGCCCTTTGGATAGAGGATGACCACGCGGGTGCCGGGCACGTTGTGGAAGGCGGAGGCGACGGCGCCGCCGGTATCGCCGGAGGTGGCGACGAGCACGGTGAGCAGGCGGTTTTCATCGCGTGTGAGCCAGGCCATGAGGCGGGCCATGAAACGCGCGCCGAAATCTTTGAAGGCGAGTGTGGGGCCGTGGAAGAGTTCCAAGATGTGATCGCCCGGACTAAGCGTGACGAGAGGGGCGTCGAAGGTGAGTGTGCCGTCGACGATTTCGCGTAAGGCGGCGGCTGGGACGTCGGTTCCGAAGAAGGCGTCCGCAACGGCGATGCCGATTTCTTGGAAACTGAGATCACGCCAATTTTGCCAGAACTCATCGCCCAGCACCGGCAGTGAGTCCGGCATGTAGAGGCCGTTGTCCGGCGGCAGCGAGCGGAGGATCGCTTCCTTAAGATCGACGCGGTAGGAAGTGTTATTGGTCGAGTGGTACAACATGGGAAGAAAGCGCTAAATATGAAGCACTAAATTTTAAACGAAGATAATGAATTCAGACGGACGAAGCGTAAAAGAGCTTGTTCTGGTGATGCAAGTCCTTTGAGCCCTTGCGGGGAGAGGCCAGACGGCAAGATACAAGAAAAGAGGGAGAGATGCTTCTGATGGTGCGGCGGGCTCGAGAGTGTTGCGGGCCGACCATGCCGCGAGGGCGCGACATGGAACTCGCGAGGGCGCGTGTGCTCCCCGTGGAGAAGAACGAGCTTAAAGCGCTTCACTTTCGCTTTTCATTGGCGGCACGACAAGAGTGTCGTGGCTCCTTATCTCGCCGGCCATGCCGCGTGGGTGCGTGGGTGCGTGTGCTCCCCTAGGAATTACTTCACCACGTGGACGCCGAGCGGGTTGATTCGGGAGACGTAGGCTTGGTTTTCGATGGGGATGGCGGAGAAGACTTTGGAGACGGCATCGGCGACTTTGCGGGCGGTTTCCTCGCCTTCGCAGAGCGCGAAGACTGAGGGACCTGCGCCGGAGATCGAGAATCCTAGGGCACCGGAGGCTAGGGCGGCGCGTTTGGCTTTGTAGAAATCCGGGATGAGTTTTTGGCGTCGGGGTTCGGCGATGACGTCGTGGATCGAGCGTGAGATCAGGCCGTAGTCTTCTTGGATGAGGCCGCAGAGCAGTCCGCCGAGGTTGCCGATTTGTTGGGTCGCATTTTCTAGCGGGATTTCTTTGGGAAGGATTTCGCGGGCGACTTTGGTGAGGATTTCGATGTCCGGATGGACAACGGCGGCCCAGAGGTTTTTGGGAGCGGGGATTTGCGCGAAGTCGAGTTCGTCATTCGATCGAATGAAAACAATGCCGCCGAAGAGGCAGGGCGCGACGTTGTCGGCATGCCATGCGCCATCCGCCGAGGCTTCGCCGGCCATGGCGAAGGGGAGCAGTTGTTTTTTGCTGAGTGGCGAGCCGATGAGTTTGTTGACGGCGTAGGCACCGGCGACGGATGAGGCGGACGAGGAGCCGAGGCCGGAGCCGAAGGGCATTTTTTTGTGGATCTCCATCTCGATGCCGCGGTCGGTCATGCCGAGGTGTTTGAGTAGATCGAGTGCGGCGACACCGGCGCAGTTTTGGGCGGGGTTTTTCGGGAGTTTGCCGTTATCGCCGGTGATTTTCGTGATGTGCAGGCCGGGTTTTTCGCAATGGCGGACCACGATTTCATCGCCGGGTGAGTCGATGGCGAAGCCAAGGACATCGTAACCGCAGGCGACGTTGGCTACGGTGGCGGGGGCGAAGACGCGAATTTCAGGAGAATTGGACATAAGGTGGTAAAAGCTGAAATGCTGAGAAGGGTTGATTAGAAAAAGAACCAACGGCGTTTTTTGCGTTTGTAGGAGCCGTCGCCGACGGAGAGGACTTCGATGCGTGTGGTGGTGAGGCCTTGGTCGTGAAAGCCGAGTTTTTTGGCGGCTCGGGGAGTGACGTCGAGGTGGCGATTTGGGATGAAGGGGCCGCGGTCGTTGATGCGGATTTTGAGGGATTTGTTATTTCCCAGGTTGGTGACTTTGACGATGCAGGGCAGGGGGAGGGTTTTGTGAGCACCGGAGAGATCCCAAGGCATGACTTTTTCTCCGATCGAGGTATTGCCGCGTTTGAGGCCGAGGAATTTGGATTCATTGTACCATGAGCAGGTGCCGGTTTCTTCGAAATTCAGTGCGGCATCCACGGTCATCGGTTGGTAGCTCTGGCCGCGGACGGTGTAGGAGCGGGTCATGTAGCCGCGATAGCCCGAAGAGCAGGAGGCGAGGAGCGAGAAGGCCAGGAGCATGGCCGCTGCGATCGATCTTCGGATGAAAATCGGAAAGTTCATGACCTCGGCAGAGCGGTTGTAGGTTGCCGCCATGAGTTGTTATTTGCGTTGGCGGATGATCTTGAGGGTGGTGGCCACCTTTTCCTTCATTTCCTTGCCTGGTTTGAATTTCACTGCGGCGCGTGCGGGGATCTTAACATCCTTGCTAGGATTTTTGGGATTGCGGCCGATCTTGGCTTTCATTTCACGAACTTGAAAAGCGCCGAAGTTTCGCATCACCACGGTGTCTCCCTGTGCTAAGGATTCGGTGATTTCATCGATGAGTGTTTGGAGCACTTCCAGCACGTCCTGTTGGGTGAGTTCGATACCTTTGACTCCAAGTTGGTCGGTGATTTTGAGAGCGAGTTCGCGTTTGGTGATGGTGGCCATGAGGAGAGTAGCGGTGGAAAATTCCGGGTGCGCGCGGATTGAACAACTACGGAAGCTTGTTTGTCTCGTCAAAAATTGACTAATCTCCAGCAAGTTACGTGATTGGGTCGGCATCATGCCCGGATTCTTCCGATGGCTTGTCGAAAACCGCCGCGGTGGTGCGGAAGTGGAGCTTGGCGGTTTTTCCAAGAGCTTCCCGGCCATGGAGGGCGACGAGATCGCGGGCGGCCTGGATGACGGAATCGGAGGCACCGAGTGGCAGTTTGACACCGCAGGCGGCGGATGTTTGGTCTATCCAATCGATGAATCGCTCGCGAGCGAGGATCGAGGCGGCGGCGACGGCGGTGTCGGACTCGCCCTTGGTGCGTTGTTCGAGGGTGAGGGTAAGTCCCTTTTCGCGGAGCGCGCGCTGGAGGACTTCCGGTCGTGCGAATTGGTCGCTGAGGGCGCGGGGGCAGTCTGGTCGGGCGGCGGCGAGTTTTTCGATCACGCGGGCGTGGCCCCAAGCTAACAAGCGGTTGAGATTGCCGAATGAGGTGTGCATTTGGTTGTAGCGTTCCGGGCCGAGGGAAACCATTTCATGAGTGCATCCCGGGGTGGCGCGGATGAGGGCGGCGAGTTTGCGGATGCGGGCGGGACTGGTCACGCGCTTGGAGTCCATGATGCCGACGGCGATGAGTTTGCGGGCGATTTCCGCGTTGGTGAAAACTCCCGCGATGACGAGTGGGCCGAAGAAATCGCCTTTGCCGCTTTCGTCAATGCCGAAGTGGGGTTCGAACTTATCGGGATCAAGGATTTCCTCATAGCCGAGTTTTGCTTCGCCGAGCACTTCCGGTTCTAGTGTGAAACGGATGAAATCCTCGGTGCCTTTGCCTTGGATCAGCACCTTCGGGCCTTTGTGATAGACCGTGACATTGAGTTTCCCCTTGCGGGCGGCAAAGAGTGCGTGGGCTTTGGGTTCGAAATCAAAGCCATGGTTTTCAAGCGCCCGGCGGAGGGTTTCCGCCTGATCTAGAGTGAGCGGTGCGGTGTAGGTGGTCACTTAGAGGAAGTTACCGGATTGTAGTCGCCGGAATCAAGCCGGGAGGATTTTTCACCAGCGGAGGAGGCGGACGACGGCGGCGCGCAAGGCGGTTTCCAAGACGGCGGCCTCGCCATGGGAGAGGGGGATGGTGACTTTGCGCAAGGATTTATCGGTGGCGTCTTGGCGTGAGAGGCTCATGAAGAATGGGGCGCGATCGGGGTCTTCGCGAAATGTGAGTTCGAAGGCGCTGTTGGCTTTTTCCGATTGATGGAAGAGTTTTGCTTGGGGGAGGTTTCCTTGGAGTGTGGCAAGCACGTTGCCGATATCGGAAAGTCCCCATTTCATGGTGATTTTATTTTCCCAGTCGAATTGTTTTTCGCCTATTTGGTTGGTGGCATCGACGAAAAGTGAGGCCTTTGCATGGTTGATGCCGAAACGGATCACTCCGCCGTTGCCGCGGGAATTTGGTTTGTAGATGGCGTAATCCGCGGGGCGATCTGAGAAGGCGCTTGGATCTTGGGCGGTGTCTTGCTTGATGTCTTGGATCGTGTCTTGCATGGTGATTGGGATTGGATTCGAAAAAACCTTGGCACGATGCGTTAGGCACCGCAAGCAAAAAAGTGTTCAGTAGAACAGTTTTTGGAAAAATGAATCTTGGCGTCCGGATTTTAGGAGTCAGGTTGGGCGCGGTGAACGTTCGTGTATTGATTGATGGTCCTTCGGAGCTGGTCTTTGACTATGCGGTTCCGGAGGGGCTGGACGTGCGTCCGGGATGTCGGGTGCGGGTTCCGTTGCGACGGAAATCGTCGAGTGGGACGGTGCTCTCGATCGTGGACGGGGTGCAGATGGATTTCGCGTTGCGTGATCTCGAATCCTTGATCGATCCGGACCCTTTGATCACGCCGGTGTTGCTGAGGGCGGGTGAATGGATTGCGAATTATTACGGATGCGGGATTGAGACGGTGATTCGCTCGTTGTTGCCGGAGTCGGTGCGCTCGGAGGAAAACTCGGCGAAAACCCGGCGGATTGTCATTTTGGATCGGGTGCCAGAGGAGGCGGTGATGGAGAAGTTAGTGAAACGGGCGCCGCGGCAACATGCGGTGCTTGCGCTGCTATCCCATGCGCCTGACCTGCGGATGGCGGTGGCGGATTTGGGTGATGGATCTGCGGCGGTTCTCAAGGCGATGGAGAAGGCGGGGTTGTTGCGCATCGAGCAAGAGGAAGTGCGGCGGGATCCTGAGGCGGATGGGGTGGACGAGGTGCTTGAATCCCAACCGCTGGCATTGAATCAAGATCAGCAACGTGCGTTGGACGCCATTCTCGCGAGTTTGCAAACTCCCGCGCCGAAGCCAATTCTTTTGTTAGGGGTGACGGGTTCCGGTAAAACGGAGGTTTATTTGCAGGCGGCGCGGCATGTCTTGGATCTCGGTAAAACGGTGCTGGTGTTAGTTCCGGAGATTTCCCTTACGCCACAGACAGTTAGGCGTTTTAAATCGCGCTTTGCTGCGATGCAGGAGCAAGTGGCCGTGTTGCATTCGAATCTCTCGCAGGGTGAGCGATTTGATGAGTGGCACCGCATCCGCAAGGGAGTGGCGCGGATCGTGATTGGCGCGCGTTCCGCCGTATTCGCGCCGCTGCCGGATCTCGGTTTGATCGTGGTGGATGAGGAGCATGAAAACACGTATAAACAGGAAAACGTGCCGCGTTATCATGGGCGCGACGTGGCGGTGCTGCGCGCCGCATTCGAGCCCTGCGCGATTGTGTTAGGTTCTGCCACGCCATCGCTGGAGTCATGGCATAACACCCAGACCGGGAAATACGAACTCCTCCGTCTTGATCAACGCGCGGATGGCCAGGCGATGCCGCTGGTGCGCATTGTGGACATGCGTTTGGAGGCGGCAAAGCATAAGGGTGCGCCGGCGATTTTATCCGACAAGCTCCGCACCGCGCTTGAGCAACGTTTGGAAAAAGGTGAGCAATCGATTCTATTTCTCAATCGCCGTGGGTTCGCGCGATCGTTGCAATGCCCGCAATGCGGTCATGTTTGCCAATGTCCGCATTGTTCGGTGGCGCTCACTTATCATCGTACGGATGAGCGGCTTGTCTGCCATGTTTGCGGCCATCAGGCGATCGTTCCGCGCAAGTGCCCGGAGTGCAAAGATCCAGCGATCATCTTGCAAGGTTACGGCACGCAAAAGGTCGAGGAGGTGATGGCCAAGGTGCTGCCGAAGGCGAAAATCGCCCGCATTGATGCCGATGCCATGCGCCGGAAGCATGCGCTGCGGGACATTCTCAACGCCTTCAAGTCGCACAAGATTGATGTGCTCATCGGGACTCAGATGATCGCCAAGGGGTTGCATTTTCCAAACGTCACGCTGGTGGGGATTTTAAACGCCGATCTCAGTTTGCACATTCCGGATTTCCGGGCGGGCGAGCGCACCTTTCAATTGATCACGCAAGTGGCCGGACGAGCGGGGCGCGGGGAGCTTGAGGGGGAGGTGATCGTGCAAACTTACACACCGCACTCGCCATCGATCCAGTATGCGCGGAAGCATGATTTTGATGGTTTTTCCGAGCAGGAAATGGAGTTTCGCCGTCAATTTGCATTTCCGCCTTATGGTCATTGCGCGGTGCTGACGGCGCGTTCGAATCATGAGCGGCGGGCGGAGTTTACTCTGCAGACCTTGCATCTGCGACTGGCGGAGAATCTACCGGCTGGGATTGGTCTCGGTGAGGTTTTGCCATCGCCGTTGATCCGCTCTCACGGGCAATTCCGGTTTCAGATCACCTTGCGTTCAGAGCGTGCGCGGCCGCTGACTCGCCATGTTCAGGCGGTTCTCGCCCGCACGACGCTGCCGGAAGACGTCACGGTCGTGTTTGATATGGATGCGCTCAGCTTTTCCTGAGCTAAAATGATGAGTGATCTATCAGATTTAAAAATTGTTGGAATAGCGGCCGGAATCAGGTTGGTTCACTAACAGATGAAGTCTCCGCCAGTGCCGAAGTGTTCGATCATGTAGTCCATGTCCTTATCGCCGCGGCCGCTCAGATTGACGAGGACCGTGCGTGCGGTATCCGGGTTTTCGCGGGCGAGACGCATTGCGTGGGCGACTGCGTGGGCGCTTTCGAGCGCTGGAATGATGCCCTCGTTGCGGCTAAGTATGTAGAAGGCGGCCACCGCCTCTTGGTCGGTTGCGGTGACGTAGCTCACCCTGCCGCTGTCCTTGAGGTGGCAATGTTCGGGGCCGACGCCCGGGTAGTCGAGTCCGCTGGCGATCGAGTGGACGGGTGCGGGTTCGTTATTTTCATCCTGCAGGAGATAACAGCGGAAGCCATGGATGATGCCTTCCCGGCCATAGGTCATGGTGGCTGAGTGCTCGCCCAAGGTGGTGCCTTTGCCGAGGGGTTCCACGCCGTGGAGTTCCACCGGATCGTTGAGAAAACCGGCGAACATGCCCATGGCATTGCTGCCGCCACCGACGCATGCGGTGACGACATCAGGAAGGTTTCCGGTCATTTCGATGAATTGCTCGCGGGCTTCGATGCCGACGACCTGTTGGAAATCGCGCACCATCATCGGGAATGGGTGCGGGCCGACCACCGAGCCGATGCAGTAGATTTGGTCCACGGGGTCCTGCATGTATGCCATGAGGGCGGAGTCCACGGCCTCCTTGAGGGTTTTGAGTCCGTGGGTGGCGGGGATGACGCGTGCGCCGAGGATATTCATGCGGGCGACGTTGGGGGCTTGCTTGGCGATGTCCACCTCGCCCATGTAGATGTCACATTCGAGGCCGAAATAGGCGGCGGCCGTTGCTAGGGCGACGCCGTGTTGGCCGGCACCGGTCTCTGCGATGAGTTTCTTTTTTCCCATGTAGTGGGCGAGTAGGCCTTCGCCCATGCAGTGATTGAGCTTGTGGGCGCCGGTATGGTTGAGGTCTTCGCGCTTCAGGTAGATTTGGGTGCGGCCGAGTTTTTTAGAAAGTCGGGCGGCGTGATAGGTGGGGGTCGGGCGGCCTTGGAAATGTTTTCGGATGCGGCGGAGTTCCTCGATGAAATCATGCGAGCGTGAGAGGATTTCATAGGCTTTTCGGACCTCGGCGAGTGGAGACTCGAGTTCTGGCGGGACGAATACTCCGCCGTAGTTTCCAAAGAATCCCGAGGAATCCGGGGTTTGGCGCAGCGATTGGGGCGTGGTGCTCGTGGTCATTTTTCGGGTTTTGGGGCTTCGGCGCGGGTATGGCAAGGCGCAGCGAACCGATGCGCAGTGATTGCAAACAGGCGTATAGGAACGGAGCATCCGGCGGTTTGCGGATGGGAGGATGCCTGAATCCGGTTTTTGAGTTTCAGCCCATCCTTAGGGTGAATTCATCAGAAAGATGTCCGAAGTTTGAAGTTTGCACTCCTACGCTGCGTATTATTAGGCTCTGCGTATGCCCGATCATCCGGAAACCATCGCGACCTGCGGTTCATGTGGAAATCCCATGGATGTTTCGGCATTGGCGCCGTTTTCCAATGTTGAGTGCCCGCATTGTGCTGCGCACACCCGGGTAAAGTTACAATTTGGCCCCTACACTTTGGTCCGCCGCTATGCGGTAGGCGGCATGAGCATGGTGTTTTTAGCTCATGACGAGACCTTGGATCGGGAGGTGGCGCTTAAGATTTTGAGTGAAGAATATTCCGCCGACGAGCGCCGGATTGTGGCCTTCGAGGAGGAGGCACGGATTACCGCGTCATTTAGCAACCCGAATGTGGTGCGGGTGCTTAGGACCGGACGTGCGTTCGGGCGGTTCTACATTGCGATGGAATTCGTTCCTGGCGGGCATTTCGAGCATCAGATCCGCGAACGGGGAAAGATTCCGGAGGCCGAACTTTTGGCGCTCGCCATTGAGGTGTCCCAAGGTCTCAAGGCCGCCCACGCGGCGGGGTTGATTCACCGGGATGTGAAGCCTGGAAACATCCTGCTGGATTCTGAAGGTCACGCGCGTTTGGTCGATTTCGGACTCGCACTTGTGACCCATGGGGGCAAGGCCCAGGCCACGGAATTGTGGGCCACTCCGTATTATGTGCCGCCGGAGTCGGTGGAAGGGCATCCAGAAGATTTTCGCTCGGATATCTATGCGCTCGGGGCGACACTTTATCACTCGCTTTGTGGTAAGCCGCCCTGTGGCGAGGAGTCCATGGCCACCGATCTTCTGCGGGCAGCGAAGAAAAAAATCATTCCATTAAGCGTGGTGGACCCGAGTATCTCGATGGAAACCTGTCGGATAGTCGAACGGGCGATGGCGTATGATCCGAGCGGCCGATTTAGTTCGTATGAAGAATTGCTCGCGAGTCTAACGGGTTCACTCAACAACCTGACATCCGGTCGTGCCCAGTTTACTGAGATTTCCGCAAAGCGCCGGGCGAAGAAAAAACATTGGGAGAGTCTAATGGCAGTTGGCGCGGTCGTAGCAATCCTCTCCGCCGCAGGGTTTTTGTGGTGGGTGAGTTCTCGGAAACCGAAGCCAAGTGTTGAGATTCACGCGCCGGTGGTGCCTGATTTAGTGCCGAATAAGGCTGCGAAAGTTTCCAACATCGCTCAAAACTATCGGGATGCCCGCTCATCGATGGAGAGGAAGGACTTTGAGCGCGCCGCAGTGCAATTCCGCGAGATTTTCAACAATTCCGCTGTGCAGGAGCCTACCCGGACATGGACGGGCCTTGAAGCGGTCTTGGCGCATTTTCTCAATGGACGTTCCGCCGATGCTGTGATCCAAGGGCGCGAGATCTTGAATCACATGCGCTCCGGGCCGGGCAATGTGGTGGAAAACAGGGCTGGGTTGATCAGGGTTCTTGAGCAGTTGGATAATTTTCCACCACTTTCCATGCCGGACATGCCGCAAGGTGGGGCATCCCAAGTGGTCTCCGCCATGCTTGCCGGACTCAAGAACTGGGATCAAGGAATGACTGGCCCTGCCGCCATCTGTTTTCAAAAGGCCGTTGCCGTCAAGCTTCCGCCGCAGGATACATGGGCCTTGGTCTATCAAAAAGTTGCCGCGGATTATGTGGGCGATTACCAGTTGATTTCCGGTTCATTGTTCACGGAGATTCCTGCCGACAAGGCGGGTTGTGAGGCAGCGGTGGATCAACTGAATCGGGTGCTGATTATGTTGAAAACGCGGGGTCGCGCCAAATTCAATGTGCTGGCTTGGCAATCGGACCTCAAATTGCGCGCCAAGCTCTTGGATGTGCCCAAACCATTGCCTCCCTCACTGGCGCAAGTGCTTGCCCGAATTCAGATTTTTTCGGTCGATTACCAGTTTAAGGACGCCATGGTTTATCTCAAATCCCTGCCCACGAATCCAAGTGATACGGCATGTTCCGCATTGTTCGCCGTGGCGGAATTATCAGAGGATTTTCTTCTCTCGATCGAGCAGGATCTGACCAAGCAAGGCGTATCCGCTGAAATGAAACTCAAGAGCGGCGAAATCATGGCTAAAATTTCCATCGATCCGCAGAAGGTGATCACAGTGACTTCTGCAGATGGTTGGCCGCGGATTTGTAAATGGCGCGATTTCACTCCGGATGCGCTGATCGCCTTGCACCGGGTTTTGATGAAAAATCAGAAGACTGAGTTGGCGTGGCAGATTCGTCGTCATGAGTGTGCCATCGCCTTTGACTGGCTCGCGGGAAACCGGGAGAGAGCGTTTACCGCTGCGGCGACACTTTCGCAAAGCAGCGAGACTTATAAAAAACGTTGGAGTCAAATTTCAGCTGGGCTGCCGAAATGAGAAAAGCCCGGAACGGCGGACCATTCCGGGCTTTGAGACAACCCAATACTCCAATGAAAATGGATTAGAATTTCCAGATGAGATCGACCGTGAACCGTTCCTCCATGAGACTTTCCTCGTCATTGGTCAGAGGGATTTCATAAGCGGCACCGACGTCGACAGAGTCGGTGATGCGCGAGCGGAAACCGATCGCGGCGGTGACGAAATCACGGTTTTCATCGGCATTCACGGCACCTAGGTTGAAGAGGTCGCCGCCTTCGAAGTTGATAGCGCCGGGAAGGGCACCACCGAGGTAAGCCGGATAGTTGCCGCGGCCATCGCCTGAGTCGAGCACGTGGAACCAATTCACTTCGACGAGCGGGGTGAACCACTTGCAGAATTCATAACTGGCGTGCGCGCTGATAAAGGAATTGGTGGATTGCTCGTCAGAGAAGGGGATTTGAAGTCCGGCGGAACCGGCGAACTGCCAGTCATTGATGAGTTTCAGGCCATTGAGAATCAGGTTGACGCTGCCATCGCCCTCGCCTTGGAAGACATCGCTGTTTCCGGTGGGAATTTCGAAAGCCATGGTGCCGCTGAGCGCGGTGCGTGAGACCGGATCGAGGATGAAGGCGTATTTGAGGCCAGCGCCGAGATTGGCGAAACCGGATTGGTCATCGAGGGTATTGTCGAAATTCATATCCACGTAGCCGTCTTTGGTGGCAACGATGGAGAGGCGCTCGTTGAGAGCGATCTCGAATTGGAGTGCGTAGAGTTCGACATCGCCGCCCAAATCCACCGATCCTCCGCCGGCGAGGTTGATGCGGTTTGGCAGACCGTGATAGATAAAGATGGGGTGGACGTTGGTGCCTGGGAGGGCGAGATCGAAGAGGGTGGGGTTGCTGATCGGGCGACGGGCTTGGGCGAAGCCGTCAGAGGACGCGGTGGGTGCCGGAGTGTTGATATCAGTCGCGACGGACCCTGCGAGAGCGAAAGATCCGAGAAGGCCGAAGGCGGTGAGTGTTGGTTTCATAATCATAATCAGATGATGGGTATGGTGGTTGGGTGATGGTTTGTGTGTGGATTGTCCAACAGCGGATAGGCAAGAGCTACGCACGAATTGTCGTGAAGCGCGCGAATTCTGCTTTCGGGATCCACGGGGCGATAGTCGCCGGGGAATTTAAATTCCGAGGATTTTCCTGACGGCGAAGACTGCGGAAAACGCCAGAATCACTAGCGCCGCGCTCCCTGCGATTCGGTCGGTGAGTGTCGAATTCGGGCGGTTGGGGGAGGAGGATTTCGGGAAAACGATAGCCGCATAGAGCATGCCGGCGATTAAACCGCCGATATGAGCGGCATTATCGATGAAGCGATAGCCGATGAGTCCGATGAGACCAGTGAGTAATACCCCGGCGATGAGTCGGCGGCGGGCTTTTTGCGGGATCAGGCAGCCGTGCAGGGATTCGAAGATCAGCAGAAATCCGAGCCAGCCCATGAGCCCGCCGGATGCTCCCACCGAGGGAGCGTCGATGAAGCGTGCGGATGTCTCGCCACCGATACAGGCGGAAAACAGGAACACGAGAGGGATGTGTGGCCAACGTGCGAAGATTTCGACGCGTTTGCCGAGATAAAGCAAGGCGGCTGCGTTCATGAGGAAATGGATCGGATTGCCGTGCATCAACGGAGCGGTGAGGAGGCGCCACCATTCGCCCTGCAGATAGGATTGTTTCACGAGACCTGCGGCGGAGATCGAGTCGCCGGGTTTCAATTGGGCGAGTCCTACCAGTCCGATCAAGCCGAGCAGGAGGCGGGTGACCGGTGCTTTTTGGAAATCCAGCCATGTTTCAAAACGCAGCAGGGGGATGATGGTGGTTAGGTCACCGGCGCTCGATTTGGCGAGTTCCGCGAGACGCTTTCGCGCTTGATACCATGGGATGAAGGCGAAAATGAGAAACATCAGCAGCGCGATGCCGATGTATACCGAGCTGAGAACGGCGCGTAGGGCGAAGATGAATTGCTCTGGAGGTGAGGCGATGCCGGGGGCGATGATCCAGTATTGATGGAAGATGTAAGCGGCGAGTCCGGCGAGCAGGAGGCCGAACCAGCGGAGTTTGCCGAAGGAGTCGAGCAAGTCATCGTTGGCGCGTCGTTTGCGGGCGGCGAGGACGGCATCCGTGGAGCCGGGCATTTCCTCCGGGAGGATCATGTGTTCCCGGTCGGGAGTCCAGACGAGCGCGATGTCCGCGTTGTGGTCATCGCGGATGGCTGAAATGAGCGACTCAGGGGATTCGCTCGGGTGGGGTTTGCCTTTGATGTCGAGCCATCCGCAGCCTGGCGGAGACTTAGGGAATGCTTCATTCCGGGCCCAAATAGGAACGACGGAATTTGCGTTGACGGTTTTCGTCACCCTTTCAAAGGTCAAGGTTGGTCGGTTTTTTCTTCCGGAGCCGCAGGGATTTTTTCGGGCTGAGGGGCGGCATCGGCAGGGGGGATGATAGCAGGAGTTGTTTCGGACTCAGTGGGTGTCGAAGGAGTGGCTGGGGGTGCATTTTCGACAGGAAGTTCTTCTTGGAGAGACTTCGGTTTGCTTTCTTCCTGAGGAGCGACCGCTGATTTTTCATCCACGGTGACGACGGGAGCCGCAGGTTTCAACATGCTGGTTTTCTTATTTTGATGGCCGATGAGGACGGCTAGGGCGAGTGCCAGAATGAAAAACAGCGAACCAAGGTAGACCGTGCCGCGTTGAAGGACGTTGGTGGTTCGCGCGCCGAAGACTTGGTCCGTCACTCCACCGCCGAATGCCGCGCCAAGGCCTTCTTGTTTTGGGCGTTGCATCAGGATGAGTAAGATCATCAGAAGGCAGACAATAACGAAGATTACCAACAAGAGGTTGATACTGATGGAGAGCCAAGGGATCGCTGCGAAAGTCATGGGCGCGGGACTATGCGTGCCGCTTTACAGCTTGTAAAGCGGGGAGTTGACGCAAATTTAGGGGGGGAGGTGGGTGCTTGGATATGAAAAGGCCGGAGTGAGCTAGCCCACTCCGGCCTTGGATTTGGATGTTTATGAATCAGGCGTTGCCTTCTTTGATATCGATAGCGGCGTATTCTCCATCTTTGCGGCGATAAACGATGGTCAGGCAGTGGCGGCGGGCGCTTTTATATAGCACGAAGGGCCGGTCTGAGAGTTCCAGCTGCATGATGGCGTCTTCCTTGTACATGGTGCGGACCGCATAGTTGTCCGGATGGACGATGTAAGGAATTGGATCCGTATCGGAGCCTTCCGGATGGTCGAGGACTTCTTCGCGGAAGAAGCGTTCTTCGAGGTGGCGAATCGACTCATTGCGGTGCGGGCGGTGTTTTTTGAGGAGACGCGTCTTGTGCTTACGCATGCGGCGGGCGATTTTTTCGATCGTCTCGTCGAGTGCGGCATACATGTCTTTGCCTTCGGTGTGGGCTTCGATGGTGATGTGGTTGGCACAAAACAGAATGATTTCGGCGATGTGCCGGTTTTTCTGCACGTCGAGAATTGCTTTGGCCTCGATGATCCGCGGGTAATCGAGATGCAGGCTTTCGATTTTTTTATGGGCGTGATCGCGGAGGGCATCGGTCACTTGTTCGTGCCTCACCGTGACGGTGATTGGCAGGTTGACGTTGGCAGTTTGCATGGTTTTTGTCGTTTTGTTTGTGAATGGATGGCCGTTTTACCGGCCTTATCCGCTAAACAATCTGAACGATATTTCAGAGGAATGCCACGCACTTCTTTAAAAAAATTTACGCATGATTTGCCGGTGTGACCGGCAGGTGGTGCGAGGGGGGGCTCCGACCGTGGTGAGGAGGGGACGGGAGGCCTTTATTTCGGCTTGGTGAGTTCCTCGAAGGTTGGGATGCTGCGGGTTGGAGCTGGCGTTGCTTCAATGACGACGGAGTCGTAAAGCACCTTAAAGTTGTCGGTGGGCGCTTTGGCATTGCCGCCGATTTTGAGAGTGAGCCAGCGGAATCCTTCCTTCGAAGGGGTGAATACCGATTCCAGACGCTGGTTTTCGGATGTTTTGATCATCCCTTCGGCGATGCCGACTTCGAGTTCTCCTGATGATTCACCGTTGGGCATCACTGTGATCGTGCCGCGCAAGGCCATTCTGTCCTTACTTTCGAGGTTAAGGTCACTGATTGTGACGCTGCCATCAATCCGGCGAAGAAGGCCGCGGATTTCGCTGTCGAAAACCGGGTTGGCGAACCACTTGTCATTCAGGGCTTGGGAGAGGACGGGAAGGAATTGGAATCCAGTGACATCGATGGTGGAGGCAAGGGCGTTACCGAAGGAGATGGATAGCGAAGAATCGGGAATTTGTCCTGGAGTAAGCGAAAGGAAGTTGGAGGAGTTTGAGGGAAGTGTATCGATTCTGCCTGAAACAAGGCGGCTGAGTTCGGTGCCGACGATGCCGGAGAGTAGGAAAGATTGGAGTTGGACGGCAAGCGTCGAGGTGGGATTCGTCGTGTATGGTGAGATGATACCGCTGAGTTGGAAGATGCCCAGGGAATCGGTTTCATGCCTGAGTCGCATGCTGACGATGTTGGCATCCAGGCTACTGAGTTCGATATGCGATCGGTCCATTCGGAGTTTCGGCCAGCCGGTGATGGAGACCTGTCCGCGGGTGAGGAGCAATTGGGGGCGCTGGGTCGGATTTTGCGGAATGAAGGTGGCTTCGGAATCACGTAGGCGAATGGACGCCGCGGTTGGATCTCCGAACATGATATGAAATTTCGGGATTATATAATGGCCGAAGCGAATTACGGAATTTTCCTCTGGTGAGGGGATTTCTTTTGGGGGGCTCATTGATGGAGAAGCGCGCAAGGTGAGGGTCCCCTCGGCGGCGCTTACTTCTTTGCCAATCATGGATTTCCCAAGAAAGCTGATAGGGGAAATGTCAGCCTTGAGGCCCTTCAGGGAAAGGCTTTCGAGCGCGCTGTCGCCCGGCCAAGTGAGGGTGAGGGCCGAGGCGTTCGCGCTGGTAGGGTTCATTCGGAATTGTTGCAATTCGACGCTCGCGCCGCAGGTGGCCGCGATTTTATTGGAGAGTCTTTCTCTGAACAGTGTGCTGTTAGCAAAGACGATGGCAGAGCCGGCGCCGAATAGCGCCAAGAGCAAGAAAATCAGCAGTCCCGAAATTTGGAGTATGCGGAAATGGAGTTGGGATTTGCTCGGTTCTTTGATGGGTTGGTGGGAGCGGCGTTTTTTCCGGTGCACACGTATCGCCTGAGTGCCATCCGAGCGTGTTACCAATTCTCCATGATCGATGGACTCATCTGCCGGGCGTCTTTTGAGACGCTCCATGATTTCATCGATGGAATATTTTTCCGGATCGCTTGGGGCGGACATGTTGGGAATAATTGTCGGAGCGGGTGGAGAAAAGAATCAGCGGTCCCGATAAGGCCTTCCGGTAGGGTCCAAGAGTTCGACATGAACGAGGAAGATAATCACGGTTGAAACTGGCTTGTTGACAACGGATTGGAACAATCGACCGACGAATGGGAGATCGCCAAGTACCGGGACCTTGTCTTGCACCTTCTGGATGCTATTCGACATTAGGCCGGAGATGACAATCGTCGAGCCGTCCTCCACGGTCACTTGGGTGGCCGTTTTTTGAGCGCTGAAGACCGGCATCAGGATGGTGTTATCGGTGAGTGTCACCTGTTGGGTGTTTCCTAACGCGTCTTGGACCGTGCTTGTGATTGGGCTTCCGAAGTTCACAAACCCTTCAAATTCGGTGATGGAGGGATTGATCGTGACGTCGATGTAGCGCTTGCTAGCGTCTGCGACTGGCAGCACTTCTAGCGAGACCCCCACTTGTTTGGTTTCGAATGTGGTTGGATTAGCGGGTGTGACTGGAGGGGTTTGCCCTTGACCGAGGTTGCCCTGATTCGGCAATTCCGGCGGGTCATATTCGGTAGGGTAGATGAATTCCCGTGCCATCAAGACGCTGGCGGCCTGACCGCTGCGCGTGACAATCGAGGGGCGGGCCATGACATCGATGCCTTTTTTCTGATTCAGGCCACGCATCAGCATTTGGGCTTGGCCATCCGAGAAGAGTCCTGTGAGAGATAGTATGCCGGGGGCCACTGTGGGATTCTGGATTTGGCGGGTGGTATTGATGATGGAGTCGAGGTTGTTGGGCGTATTCGCCAGATCTCCCGAGCGCAGGCCATTGGTCACGACTCCTGGGTTTACGATACCGTTCGGGTTGACGGGCAAGGGGACGGTATTGGTGAAATCGGCTGCCGTTCGGCCCGAGGTGTTCCCAACGGTGCCACCATCGCCGATGAGCTTGTTATTGCTATCCAGATTGAAAGGGCTCAGCAGCCAATCGAAGCTGAGTTCTTCGAGATTGGTTTGCTGGGTTTTGATCATGGTGACCCGGACGGAGACTGTCACAGGTTCGGTCTTACCTTGGGCTTCGACGATTTGGGCGATGATGTCCTGGTTGATCGCGGTATTGATCACACGCAGGGTGTTGGTGGCCGGGCTGTAGTTTGCGCTGGCGCCTTCGGGAAAGCTGACTCCTTGAGTGGTGAGTGCCTCTTGGGCGCTGAGGCGTTTGGTGAGAAGGCCTCCATTGCCTGTATTTTGTGCGAATGGATCCGTGGCGGGCCCGGAAGCTTCCCCGCCGCCGTTGTTGCTGATGTTGGTGAGGAAATCTGGAGCTACCCGATAGGTGCGTGCAATCAACTCAGCCGACGTTGAGCCCGCAGGAGTGATGATCACTGAGAAATCATCCGTGTGGTAGGACGTGCGGGTGAGGCTCGTGATGTATTTGAGAACCTGCGAGAGCGGGACTTGGGATAATTGGAGATCGAATTTCTGATTGTTGATGCGGATGGCGGATTCGGAGTCGGGAGCGCCGAGGTTGAGGGTGAAATTGATGGTTTCGGAGTCGATGTCGGCCAAATTGGTTTTTCGGGTGCTGGAGCGGAGGAAATCGATCGCCTCGTTCAGAGATGCTTGATCAAGGGCGATTTTTTCGATGATAATCCGGTCAAGTTTGGCGGCGACGCTCATTTTCCCGAGGGGCGAATTGGGTAAGCCACCAGGGTCTTCCGGGGCACTGCCGAGATCCGGAGCGGAAATGCGGGTTTCCCATGCGGCGTCCACTTGGTTGAGCATTTCCGCCCGGGCGTGATCGGAGGTTGCCTTTTGGTAGCTGGATTTTGCGGCGGATATCAGTTCCATGCCGCGCCTTGCTGCGGTATTTGTGGGATCGATGCGAAGAACTTCCCGGTAATGGGAGTTGGATTCATCGAATTTCCCGAGATTGAACGCGCCTTCCGCCATGTAAAGGAGGCGTCGGACTTGGTCGATGTCCTTGGCATGTTCCGGGGTGAGGGCGGGGTTGGTGCGAATGGGGTCATCGAGTTGGGCGCGCATGGCGAGCGCGGCGGGATTCTTGGGGGCGATGCTATCGAGAAGCACTTTGTCCACGGTGTCTTTGGCGGCAGCGATGTCGCCATTTCGGGAAAGCAAGCGTGCCTGTTCGACGCTTGCCTGGGCGTAGCGCTGGGTGGCGGCTGCACGGAGTCCGGCGGAGACTGGGGCATCGGGAATCATTTCGCGGGCCCCGGCGAAAGCCTCGATCGCTTGATCAAAGCGCCCTGCCAAGTAGGCCTCGTCTCCCTTGAGAAGTAATTCCTGAGCTTCCTGAATGGCGGAACTGCGGCGGGAAAGCTCGGTGCCGGCAAGATCCTCGGCGGCGCAGCGACTATTGATCGCCATGGGCCCGATGATGCATACGGCGGCGAGCAAGATCGCCCGACGACGGTTTAAGAGAATGGCTGGGTGAATCTCCATGTGGATGCTTGTTGGCGGTATAAACATCCCGGGCGTCGAGGGTAAGCGCAAAATCCCCGGAATTCATTTTTTTGCATGCCACGGAAACTCCATCTGGGTTTCCGTTCTGCGCTCGCGTCTGACGGGTTTCCGGAAATACCTTGGAAAGCGTTGATCCAAAAGCGGCAATGCTTGTTCGATGAGGAATTTGATGATGTTCACTCGAAAACTGTTCGTTTGAACGATATTTTTGTCAAGTCCGGGATTTTGGATCTGGATAAGTTGTCGAATGATTGTCGGGCAGGGCTCACGAATGAAGGGCAATGGGCATGATGTGATTTTGGACAAGGAGGAGGGGGATGTGATTTGGATTTCGGGTGGAGCCTGCTCATTTTAACGATTTCCGCGCTGGTCATCGGACTGAACTCTTGCCAGAAAGCGGCTCGCATGAGCAACCGCGCATCTACAGTGAGAGATGAAATTTTCGGGAAAACGCCGGATGGGTGTGTGGTGAAAATATTCACTCTCACCAACCAGAACGGTCTGCGTGCCCGCGTGACCGAATACGGGGCGATTCTGGTTTCGATGGAAGCGCCGGATTTGTCCGGAAATACCGCCGATCTCACCCATGGTTACGACACGCTGGAAGGCTGGTTTACCAACACCTCGTATTTCGGCGCTACGGTCGGGCGGTTCGGCAACCGCATCAAGGATGGTAAATTCTCGCTCGACGGCAATTCATACCAACTTGCCACCAACAATGATCCCGGCGGTATTCCGTGCCATCTTCACGGTGGGCTCAATGGCTTCGACAAAGCCCTTTGGTCGGGAAAAGCCGTGGGTGATGATAGCGTCGAGTTCACCTACATCTCCAAAGACGGCGAGGAAGGGTATCCCGGCACGCTCACCGCAAAGGTGACTTACACCCTCACGAATGACAACGAGCTGAAATGGCTGGCGCAAGCGACCACCGATGCGCCGACGATTCTCAACCTCGTCCATCACACCTACTGGAACCTTTCCGGTGATCCCACCACGTCGATTACCGACCATGAGTTGATGTTGGCCGCGCCGGGCTACCTGCCCACCGATGCCGGTCTCATTCCTACGGGAGAAATCGCTCCGGTGGTGGGCACGCCGATGGATTTCACCACGCCGATGGTGATCGGCGAGCGGGTGGAGGCGGATTTTGAAGCTTTGAAACACGGTGCTGGCTACGACCATTGCTGGGTGCTTGAAAAAAGCGAAGTCGTTCGTTTTGCGGCCCGCCTCAAGGATCCCAAGTCCGGTCGCGTGATGGAGGTTTTCACCGATCAGCCCGCGATCCAATTTTACGCCGGTAATTTTCTCGACGGCACGGCCGTCGGAAAAGGTGGGGTGAAGTATGCCAGACGCAGCGCACTTTGCCTTGAGACCGAGGGTTTCCCGGACGCGCCGAACCAACCCGCTTTCCCATCCCCGGTTCTCCGCCCCGGCGAGATCTATCAGCACACGTTGATTCACAAATTCTCCGCAGAATAAAAATCCATTAGCACAATAGAAACCAACAAAAAACCATATGATATCCATATCTTATCTTGCCGCTGCCGCAGTCGAAACAGGCGCAATGAGCACCCTTGACATGATTTTATTCCTTGTCGCTGTCATTGGTGTCATCGGGTTCGGGATCTGGCAGGGAAACAAAGAAAACAAGGATGAGGCCGAGTCTGGAGGAGCCGCTGGCTATTTCCTCGCCGGGCGGGGGCTGACGTGGTGGTTGGTCGGATTCTCGCTGATCGCAGCTAACATTTCCACCGAACAGTTCGTCGGTATGTCCGGTCAGGCGGCTGATTGGTTGGGCATGGCCATTGCATCCTATGAATGGATGGCGGCGATCACGTTGGTGGTCGTGGCGTTTCTATTCCTTCCAAAGCTCTTGCGTTGCGGGATCTACACGATTCCCGAATTCCTTGAATACCGCTATGGTGTCGTTTCCCGCACGGTGATGGCGATTTCCACGCTGGTCATTCTCGTCGGTGTGCCGACGGCTTCGGTGATTTATTCCGGTGCGAAAGTGGTTTCGGTGTTCTTCGCCGGTCAGCAAATATTTGGCCTGGATCTTGGATCGATCACGGTGGGTTGCTGGATCATCGGTCTCTCGGCTGCGGCCTACGTTTTTGTCGGTGGTTTGAAAGCCTGCGCATGGACGGACCTCATTTGGGGCGCGGCGCTGATTGTCGGCGGCGCGGTGGTGATGGGGTTGGCTTTGGGTGCCATGAAGGATGCGAATCCGCAGGATTTGATCGTGACGAAAGTTTCCAATTCCTCGGCCACGGTTGCGGATCTAGAAAATGCCGGCGGGTGGGAGCGCTTCATGTTGCTCAACGACGGCAAGGATGGCGAAGCTGTGGCCCGTGAGGGTGAGAATATGGCAGGCGGAAAGTTGCACATGGTGCGTCCGAAGACCGATCCCGCCATTCCTTGGACAGCGTTGGTCCTCGGTCTGTGGATTCCTAACTTTTTCTACTGGGGGCTTAACCAATACATCGTGCAGCGGACCCTCGGCTCGAAGTCGCTGGCGGAAGGGCAAAAAGGCATCGTTTTTGCGGCGGCGCTCAAGTTGATCATTCCGTTTGTGGTCGTGATTCCTGGGATTCTATGTTTCAACCTCTACAGCAAAGATTTGCATGCGGAGGCGATCAAAAAGAACCAAGTGACCTTGGAGGAAATGCAGAAGGATAGCGCTAAGGTTTATCCGATCACCGAGAATTTCGCACTGACCAACCCGGAAAAAGCCCGCGAGGTGTTGGCCCACAACTCCAAGGTCACCGCATTCAAGGCTGAGGCCGCGGCGACCGCCACTCCGCTGGAAATGCTCTCCGCGAACACCCTCATGCTCGAAGCTGCGAAAGCCGCGAAAATTGAAGAGGGCACCAAGCTCATCGGCTACGACTACGATGCCGCCTTCCCGATGCTCTTGCGCAAGCTACTCAAGCCGGGCATCACTTGGTTTGTGTTGGCGGCCATCTTCGGCGCGGTGGTCTCCTCGCTGGCATCGATGCTCAACTCGGCGTCCACCATCGCGACGATCGATATCTTCCAAAAGCTCAAACCGAAGAGCTCGCAAGGCACCTTGGTCAATGTCGGAAAATTCTTCACCGTTCTGTTCGTGCTGATTTCCTGTTTGATCGCGCCCAACCTCGGCAATCCGGGCTTCGGTGGTATTTTCACCTTCATTCAGGAGTTCCAAGGTTTCATCAGCCCGGGTGTTCTCATGGTGTTCCTCTTTGGCTTCCTGGTGCCGCGCGCGCCGCGTTTCCTTGGTTGGCTTGGAATTCTGGTGAACGTTCTACTCTACGGTTATCTCTATCTGTTCCAATCCGGGATTCCGTTCCTCAATCGCATGGCGATTTGTTTCGGAGTGGTGTTCGTGGTGATGATGGGGATCACCCTTCTGAAACCGCTTGCCAAGCCGGTGGTGTTGCCCACCACCGATCTTATTGCATTGGAATCCTCCAAGATCGCAAAATTCGGTGGTATCGGCGTGGTGATCTGCACGCTTATCCTCTATTTCATCTTCTGGTAACCGATTCAGCCTTTTGAAACTTCAAATCGCCCCGTTCATGTTGAACGGGGCGATTTTGTTATGATCTCCCAAGTCCCACACTCCATGAAAATCACATCCTACACCGGCGGAATCGTCCAGACCAACGGCTACCTCGTTGAAACTCCTAACGGAAATTTCCTGATTGATGCGCCCGAAGGGGTTGCTGAATGGATCGAGGGAAAAGGCGTGCGCGTCGATGACGTGCTGCTCACTCACCAGCATTATGACCATGTCATGGATGCGGCGGCGATGCAGGCGGCGGGTGCCCGTTTGCATGCATTCGCGCCCTACTCGAAGGAGCTCACCCTTGAAGCCGCCGCGCGCGCTTGGGGCATGCCGATCTCGGTGACACCGTTTGAAGTCGATTTGTTATTAGAAGTGGATCGCCCGCTGGTCCTCGCAGGATTGGAAATCGCCATGGCACACGTTCCCGGTCATGCGGCGGATGCTGTTACCTTTTATTTGGCGGATTCCGCCGTGGTTTTTTCGGGCGATACCTTGTTCGCCGGATCGATAGGTCGAACGGATTTGCCTGGTGGCAGCACCGAACAATTGCTGGAGGGGATCAGCCGCCATCTGATGACACTGCCGCCGGAAACGCGTGTTCTGTCAGGTCATGGGTCGGCCACCACCATCGGCCGGGAAGCCTTGGGGAATCCGTATCTTGAGTGAGGTTTAGACATCCTGAAGCGCCGGGAAATGGGATGACTTAACGAAGATTAGGCTGCGGGCGGAGACGCCCGCGCCACAGTGGGCCGGGCGTCTCCGCCCGGAGACAAATTGGGTCACGGAGATTTCACGGATATTGTCCGGAATTCCGGCAGAGGTCAGGATGTCTGAGGCTCAGGCCTTGTCGTCCCGATCATCGTGCACCATCACGGCGGTCTGCGGCGATGGGGAATTTCCCAATCCGGGAATCACGCGGCGGATGAGTTTCTTGAGGCCGGATTCCGCTGCATCCAGCTCGGCCTCGCCTTGGCGGAGGGCTTTTTCCCAAGCGGCGGCGAAACCGGGTGCTTGTTCGCGCATCGAGCGGATGGCGATTTCGTAGACGTGGAGTTGGCGTTGCTCGGCGCGACCGGGTTTCTGTTGGAGAGCGGCGTTGTTCATGCGCAGGATTTCATTCTGCTGCCGGAGTGAGGTCAGTTCGCTTTGCAAGGTCTCGTTGCCGCTGGCGTTGATCTTGAGCTGGGTGTTGAGGTGGCTCTGTAAATTCTTCATTTCCGCTTCCACCCGCTTGAGTTCACGGGCGACATGGCGGCGGGCGGTGAAGCCGGCTTTCCAGAGAAATGCGGCGATGAGAAGCCCGAGCAGCAGGCCCCAAGTGAATGGGTTTTGAAGAGCTTGAGTGAGAATGTCCATGGCGTGGGGAATTGTGGATTGGAAACGGCTGAAACATGGAACAAGCGGTCAACGATGTCCAGAGTCCGAATTTTATTCCCAGGCGCAGAGGTTTTCGACGTAGGCGGCGGATCCGTCGCGGAGCCAGCCGTCGAGTTGCGCGGGGTCTTTGAGTTGTTGACCGCGGAGGCGCGGGACGGAAATGTAGCGGGTCTCGATGGAAGACAGGTGACTCATGTCCACCCAGAGTTTCTCGAATTGGCAGACCGGGAAGACGTCTTCCTGGCCGTGACCCCAGCGTTTTTTGACATCCTTGAGCGTGATGTAGGTGGGCATTTTTGCGGCGAGTGCGCGGATGGCTGCGGTGACTTTGTCTTGGTCTGTTAGGTCGGATCGGGTGAGTTTGAAGGTGGCTAGCAGCGCGTCGATATCGATCCAGCAGGTGTTGCTGTTGTAGTAGGTGAGGTTGAACTCGTCCTCCTCACGCGGCATGGCGAGGCCTTCGACGAGTTGCGGGCGGCCATTGACACGGGCGAGGCCGCCGCCGCGGTCTTCGAGTCGGCGGGTGATGACCTCGAAGGTGAGGCCAGCGCCGGAATCGAGGTGGTGGCCGAGCAGGGCGGGATCGACATTCATGCCGACGGTGTCGATGTTGTGCAGGACGAGGGTTTTCAACTGCGGGCGCTCATCCAACAAATCAGCGAGTGTGCCGTTGCGCAGCAGGTTGGGGATTTCATACCAATGTCCGACAGGATGCAGGCATTGTTGGGGTAGGTTGTCGGTGTAATCGGAGGCTTCGCGAGCGGTTTGTGCCCAGCCGATGAGGGCTGCGCGGAGGCTTTCGCGGACTTTCTGTTGTTGGACGTCGAGCGTTTGCTGCGGCATTTCCTCCCATGCGAAGCGCAGGTCGCGCCCGGTGGGGACGGTGCGCAGGCCGATGGATTTTCCTTCGGATAGAATGAGCGGTCCCGGGTAGCCAAATTGATCGTGTTGATCGAGAAAGCGTTGGGTTGGCTCGTGTGAGAAATAACTGGTGGTGAAAATGTGGGGCAGGGGAGTGCCGTAGAGATTTCCGGTTTTGCGGCTTTTGGCGAGGTGGGTTTCTATGAACGAGCGATGGCGTCCGCCGAGTTTGCAGAACGGATGCAGCGCCTTGACCACGCCTGCGCCTTGGGTCCAACGGGTGCCTGCTCCGGCGGCGAGGGTGACGATGGCGACCTCGCCGTTCTTCAATGCGGCCAAGCCGATATCGCGATGTTTTTCGGTGAGCTTGGAATGATCAGTTAGATCGGTTTCTAGGACATCCTCGATGATTGAGTTTGCGGGCAGGCGGTTCTGGGCGAGGCCGATGCGTCCGGCTTTGAGGTCCTCGCGGATCTGCTCGTGCATGGGTCGGTCGAAGCCGTATCTGGCGAGCAATTCGTCGAGTGTTTCACGATTGTCGGCGTTTTCTCCGTTGTTGGGAAATATGGCGTCGAAGAGTGTTTGGACCATGCCGGAGAGTTCCGGGCGCATGCGGCAGGCGGCGGCGAATTGATCTAGCTCGGCGAGGCGAGGTTGGCCGAGATCTGAGCGGTCCATGCGCAGCAGAGTGGGGACGATGAAGCTGTAGTAGCCGGAGGGCATCAGTGCCTCGCGGCCGGTGAGGAGATCCGCCCAAGTGCCGCGTTCGTTGATGGCAAAATCATAAACGACGGGTTCCATGGCGAAAGGCAACGCGGAGGCGAGCGTGCGTTTGGTTTCCGACATCAGGTTTTGCAGGAAATTCTGTCCGTCGGTCTTGCGGTTAGGAGCAAACATGAAGCCCATGCCGCCGCCGGCCATGCCGCCGAGCATCCAGAAACCCCAGAAATCGTCACCGAATTCCGCGCGGGTTTTTTCGATGAGCGTCTGGGTGTAAAGATTGCCTGCCCATGGGATGATCGTTTGGATCGGCCCGTTGAAGTTTTCCGTGGTGGCTGCGCCGATGGCTGGGATGTCGCCGGTTTTGAGGGCGGCGAGGATGCGATCGAGCACGCCGTGGGTTTGTTGGCGGGCGGTCCACTCGGGTTCGCTGCGGAGAAGGTATTTCTCGGTGACCATTTCGAGGATGGGCCCGACGTTTTGGGCCATGCCGCCGTGGACGAGGACGAGCGAGTCCTGGAGTTTTTTGCGGGCCGCAGCGGGTGCGTCGTCGTGATCGAGGATCTGGTGGGTGGGCATTAGGCGTCCGCGGCTGATGCCGAATTCCGGATCGCCTTCGGTGGCGATTGCTCCGCAGATGAGTTTCATGCCCGGCCAGACGCCGCCGGAGTCTTGCCAACCGCCGCCGGAGCCGCCGATCCATTCGCCTAACAACGCGCGGGCGAGCACGATGCGGCGTTCGTTTTCCGCCAGTGCGCCGGTGAGTGATCCCGCCTGGCCGGTGGCGCGCATGCAGACTCCGATCAGCGCGGCTAACAGGTTGGTGGAAACCGCGAGGCGCGAGCCTTTGGGGATGTTGTTGACGTTGGAGACGAGTTCCAGGCCTTTGCCCGGGCCGACCACCCGCGCTAACAGATCGGCAAGGCTTTGGCCGGAGCCTTCGATGCCTGGGGGAACGATTCCGCTGGCGATGACGGCGGCTTTGAGCAAGCCGAGATAGTCTTTGGCGAAATCGAAGACTTCATTGAGGTTGGAAATTTCCGCGGTGCAGCCGAGATCGACGCTGGTGAGGCGTAGGATCGGTTGTTCGATCACGCGTAGGCTGGCCTCGACTGGCGGGCTTGGTTCCTTGTCGCGGCCATGGACGGCGAGATCGACGGAAATATTGAGCACCTTCGCGCCCTCGGGATAGTCCATGCCGAGGAAGAAGATATCGCTCCAGCCGCAGTGGGTGAGGTCCATGCGGACGGGTGTGCGTTCGCGTAGGATCGGATAGAGATTGGTGGCTGGATCGCGTTGGGTGAGTTCCTTGCGCAGGCGCAATGGCTGGTCGGCCGGGTGTCCCATGCGGAACATCCATTGGTTTCCTGCCACGCTGCGGACGCTGCGGCGGACTTGATCGGCGAGGGTTTGGAACGCGATTTTCTGATAGGCCGAGGCCAGTGCGCTGGAAATGGAGTCGCCGGGACCGGAGTCGCGTTGGGTTTTGAGAAACACATCGATGGCTTCCTCGAAGCGGCGTTCGAGCAGATGTTCGTAGCCTTTGAATGGAATGGCTCCGGGTTTGCCTCCGGTGAGCAGGGCGGGCAGGTGGAATCGATGGATGGCGTGGAGAAACAACAGCGCGCGGACTCGCTGATAAAGGTTGTCGCTCTGGCGGCGGAAAGCATCGAGGTTTTCCGCTTCGGTGAGCAGGGTGTCGAGATCCAGGCCGGCGCAAGCGGAGTCGAGCGATTGGTTGCGGATGTTTTCATCCGGCGAAGTGATGAGGTCCAGGAGGATCACGTGTTTAGGCTTGGGATTGGGCGAGGAGTTCAACTAACAGGGAGAGCACCTTGTCGCGGTCTTTGCCGGCGAGGCCGAGGGCGAGTTGGGTGGTGAGGAGGCCGTAGTGGAGATCGATGTCGTGGCGGCGGCCTTGGACTTCGTAGGCGAGGTAGCGTCCGCGGCGTGCGGTTTCGGCGAGGGCGGATGATAGGTCGGCACTGCCATTGGCGAGTTGTCGGCCGAGGGTTTCCATGACCGATGGGGTGAGCGCGTGCATGCCGAAGAAGCAAAGGTAGTTGCCGGCGCGGAGGCCGGGAACGACGAGTTTTTGTTCGGCCTCGGTGGGGGTGGGTTTTTCGATGACGGTATCGATTTCGTAGAGTCGGTCCGAGCCTTGGACGCGGGTTCCGCCGATGCAGCCGTAGTAGGGGAGTTTGCTCTCGTGGGTGGCTTGGACGGCGGAGACGGAGCAACTGGCGGCGAGGGCGGTTTCGAGGAGTTGTGCGGTGCAGGATTTCTCGGTGCGGCTGGTGTAGAGGTGATCGCCGACCATGAGGAGAAACGGATCGCTACCGGTGAAATCTGACGCGCAATGGACGGCGTGGCCGTAGCCGAGTGCTTCCGTTTGTGGGATGAAGCGCATTTGGCGGGCGAGAGGTCCGGCGGCCGCGGCGTAGGCGGCTTCGTCACCGGGGCAGACGATCACGGCAATCTCAGTGATGCCAGCGGCGGTGATTTCCTCCGCGAGAATGGCGAGGGCGGATTTCGAAACGCCATCTTGGTCCACGAGTGTCTGAATCGGGAGAGTGCGCTGGTTTTTTCCGGCGGCGGTGATGACGGCTTTGGTGACTTTCACGGGGGCAGAGTGCCGGATTGCAGGCGGTGTTACAATACCGGAGGCGGCATTGGATATGAATAAAAAGCCTTACGCGCTCTTGCCGTCCACTTTGGGTTTGCGGATTTTCGGTGGTTCGGGCGGATTTTTAGGGAGGATTTTTTCGATCGATTCCGAGGGGATCCAGCCGCGGGTTTTGGTGGCGAAGGCGACGTAGGACCAGCGACCCGACTGCTGGATGACTTCGCAGAGCGAGCCGGGTGGAGCGTCGATGACTTCCGGGGAGGTCCGCGCGGCATCGGCGTGCAGGATGGCTTTTTCGCTGATGACGATGGCTTGTCGCTCAAGAGGGGCGAACTCGGCGTCGTTGGGGAAATAGCGCCAGCCGAGAGCGCCGCAGGTTGCTAACAGCGGTCCGATGACGAATCCGGCGAGGGCGAATAGGCGGAGGCGGGCACCGGGGCGGGAGGCTGGAAATACGAGTGCGGCGAGTCCGCAGAGCCATGCGCCGGCCCACAGAATGTTTTGCCAGGTAGTGAGGGGAATCCGTGACAGGACATATTGATATTCCGGCCGATGGATGGTGATCGATCCGTATTTGCGCTCGATGAAGCGGAGGTTTTGGCGGGATTCCTGATGGGCGGGATCGCGGGCGAGTGTGCGGCGGAAATAGAGTGCGGCATAACCGGGAGAGCCGGCGCGGTAACAGGCGTTGCCGATGTTGTAGAGGACATCAGGCGAGAGATTTTCGTATTGGCCTGCTTTCAGCCAGAGAGCGATGGCTTCCTCGTATTTGGCGGAGTCATAGGCTTCCCGAGCCTCCATAGCGGGCACTGCAGCGTGGGTTTGGCCGTTGCCGAGGAACCAGAAAATGACCGATGCCATTGCGGCCTTGCGGAGTGAGTTGAGAATGGCATGACGGCGTTTGGGTTCTAGCAAGAGTTTGTTTGATTTATCCGGTTGGAAGCACAGCGCGTCTCGTTCTGCTAGAATTTCTTGAACCTCGGGACGGTTGCTTGTGCTGATCCATTGTTCGATATATCTACCGGCTGACATCAGAAATTCGTTGTCATCGCCTTTGATTCGTTCGATTTCGCCCAGCGCTTTGAGGCGGGCAACCTTTACGGGATCCTTGTGGAAACGATGGCCGTGGCGCATCCACAGGGCCTTGACGATCAGGCACAAAGCGAGCAATCCGCCGATGGCGTGACCCAGCCATGAGGTGAGTTTCGTGCCGACGGGAACGGTAAGTTCGGCAGGGCTGATCAGGCCGAGGATGTCGGTCATGCGTTCGACGGGGACGGACAAGGCTTGCGGTGGAGACAACGAATTTACGGTGGGAGTGGCGGCCGGCTTCATATTCAGCAAAATGGGCTCGGAGCTCACGGTCTTGTAAGATTTTTCCTTGGGATCGAAAAACACGAGTCGGAAGGGTGGGACAGCTGACTTGAGTTCCAGCGGCCTCATGAATTGCTGAAACACGGTGGTGCCGGAGAGATCGCGGCGTTCGTCGCCGCGTTGCTCGGAGGCGGCATCGTAGAGTTTCCAGCCTGCGGAATCCGCAGGTTTTGGCGGGCGTAACGTATCGAGATTGCCGCTGCCGCTGACCACGATCTGAACTGGGATTGGGTCGCCTTCCTGAACTTCGGTGACGGCGGCGCTGACTTGGATTTTGAAATCACCGACGGCATTTTCGAATCCCTCCGGGGCACCGGGGGGAAGTGGTCGGGTGTTGAGTTCCAGTTTGGGGATTGTGAGATTCGACTCTAGGGAAACCCGCCGGAGGACGCCATCCATCACCACCTGGGTGGTGATCAGGCGGAGCGTCGCGGGGCCGATGCCGATTTTGCCCGTGCGTGTGGGGGTGAGGGTGCTCGGGTAGGCCACCGAGATGTAGGGCATGCCTAACAAATTGATTTGACCACGCATCGCGGAGGGTTGGAAGCGCCAGGCGGTGAGGCCATCGCGTTGGAAATCCGGGATGCCCCAGTCCTCGACGAAGAGGTCGCGTGGGACGAAGAGTTTGATTTCCACTGGAATGGTTTCGCCCTCGTATGGAGTGGGGTTCATGACCCGGAATGCGGTGGCGTAACGGAATTTCGTATTGCCGACGACGGCCTCGGACCATTGGAGATCGTCCGGATTGAAGACGGTGAATTCGATCGGTTCGGTAGTGAATTCCACTCCGCCCGCCATGACTTTAAAAGGAGGAAGGATATGACTTCCGGTATCATAACTGGAGACCAAATATTCAAAGACGTATTCCAAGCGTCTGCCGGGGAGGAGTTGGGTTTGCGGTTCAGTGCCGGCGGCACGGATTTGCACGCCTTTCACTGCGGGATTGTCCGGAAACGCCGTAGGTTTAATGCCGATCACTGAAATTTCTAACAACGCCTGTTCACCACGCGCGAGGAAGCGGGTCGATAGTCGGCTGAGGGCTTTCCCGTGACTGATCGCGGTGAGGAAAAACCATGCGATGAGCAGGCTGGAGAAGATTTTGAAATAGTGGGGTCGGCTCATGATGTTACCAGTCTTTCTCGGGTCGGCGGAATTCACGTTGTCCGGGTGTGAGGGGGCCTTTTTCGAGATCGGCGTTTTCCTTGAGGATTCTGCGTGCGCGGTCTTCGGGAGATTCGTTGGGATCTTGCGGAGCTTTGTCGGGCTGCTTGCCATCGTCTTTTTCACCGGGTTTTTCCCTGGGATTTTCTTTATTTTGATCTTCATCTCCGGAGCCATCCTTGGGCGGTTCCTTGTCTTTGTCTTGGCCTTGGTCGCCGGGCGGTTTTGGTCCGTCCGGTCCGTCTTCGTTTTTCTCGCCTTCCTCGCCGGGTTTTTTGGGGTCTTCCTCGCCTTGGCCGGCTTGTGGTTCACCATCTCCCGGTTGCGGTTGGGGTATCGATTGCTCGGTTTGCTGTTTATCCTCCTCGAGTAATTCGGCGAGACGTTTCAGATAGACCATGGTGGTCTGCTTGTTGGTTGAAGCTTGCTGGTTTGAGGGTTCGGATGTCAGTGCGGAGTCGAAGTGTCGCACGGCATCCGTCCAGTTGGTGATGAGTGTTTCGATGCGGACGTAACCTTTGGCTTCGTCGGTGTCCGGATCGGCGGATTCCTTGAGCTTGGCGAGTCGTGCTTTGACGAGTGCGTCGAATTGGTCGAGGGTTGGAGGTTGTTTCGGGTTGTCGGGATAGGGTGAATCGGTTAGGCCGAGCCAACCGAGTTGGAACAAGGTGTTGCCCATGCCGACAGAGCTGTTGGCCCGGACGGCGGGGTCGGCGGAGAGTAAGGCGAGGCTGTAGGCGGAGCGGGCGTGTTTGTAATCTCCCTCGTGGTAGGTGGCATCGGCTTGAGCGAGGTGGAAGCGCGCGCGGCGGTCGGGGAGCTTGGATTTTTCCGCGAGTTTCCGATAGGCTTCGCGGGCTTCCGGGTAGCGTTTTTGTTGCAGGGCTTCGCGCGCGGTTGAGATGGAATCGGCGTGTGCGCCGGGTGGTGATAGAAATATTCCTGCGGCGAGGATGGAAGTGGAGACGCCTCTCCAGCGGGTGCCTGCGAAAATAGAGCCGAACAGAAAGAGGATCGCGGGCAGCAACAGCCATTGATAGAATTCGATTTGAATTTTGCGTTCGCGGCCCTCCATCTCGAAGGCGTCGAGGTCGGCGATCGCGGACTTGACCATGTTGGGAACGTCCATGCCGGATCCGGCGACGGCGTAGCGGCCTTTGGTTTCCGTGGCGAGCTTGCGCATGACATCCGCTTGCAGGCGGCTGATGACGGGTTTGCCGCTGCGATCTACCATCCGGTTGCCGGGAAAATCGGGGTTTGGGATGTAGTCGCCATCTTCGGTGCCCACGCCGACTGCGAGGATGTAAACGCCGGAGGATTCGGCTTCGGCGATCATTTGATCGAGATCGCCGTCGTGTTTTTCGCCATCGCTGAGGATGACGAGGGCGTTGTTTTTCTGGCCGGTTTTTTTGAGGGTATCGATGGCGAGTCCGACGGCGGAGGCGAGATCCGAGCCACCGAGGGGAGCCCAGGTTTCATCGATTTGTTCAACGGTCTCGCGGACGGCGCCGTGATCGACGGTGAGGGGTGCGTAGAGATATGAGCTGCCGGCGAAGCCGATGATGCCGACGCGTTCGCCGGGCATGGCGTCTAGCAGTTCGTAGATAACGAGTTTTGCTTGGGAAAGGCGGTCCGGTTTGACGTCTTGGACGCGCATGCTGCGTGAGAGGTCGAGAGCGATGAGCAAGTTGCGGCCGAGGGTTTTTTCGGTGCGGGTGCCGAGGTCGCCTTGTGGGCGTGAGAGGCCGATGATGAGGGCGGCGCAGGCGGCGAGCAGGAATAAGATTGCGAACCAGCGGGGCAGGGGATTGCTGTGTTTCAGGAGTGAAGCGCGCAGACGCGGGGCGACCAGAGCGGACCATTGATCGCGCCGGAAGCGGGCGGCAAGGATCGCGCCAAGTCCCAGAAGTGGGAGCAGGACCAGCAGGATCAGCCAAGTGGGTTGGGCGAGAATCAACGGATCAGGGTGAGGGTGGAGGATTGATGGAAACGATGGTGGCGGCGGAGAGTGCTGCAAGGAGTGTGAGGATGAGAAACCAAGGAAACAACTCGGTATCTTCGATCACGGTGTAGCTTTTCGCATCCGTTTTTTCGAGTCGATCGATGGTGCTGAACGTTTGTTTTAGGGATTCGAGATTTTGTGCCCAGTAATGTTCCGCGCCGGTGAGAGAGGCGATCTTTTGGAGTGTCGGGAGGTCGAATTCCTGATAGGGGAAGCGCATGATATTGGGATCCACGCGTCCTTCCTTGGTGCCGATGGCGATGGTATAGATTTTGATGCCGAGGATTTTGGCGTGTTCGGCGGCTTCGATGGGGGAGATTTTACCGGAGTTGCTGGCGCCATCGGTGATGAGAACGATGATTTTGCTTTTGGCGTCCCGTGAATCCAGACGGGACGAGGCGGCGGCGAGAGCGGAGCCGATGGCGGTGCCTTGTTCCTTGACGGTCCCGCGGTTTTGTTGGTCGTTGAGACGGACTTCACTGAGAGCGCTGCGGAGCCATTTATGATCGAGCGTGATAGGGCTGGCATCGCGCGGTCGGCCGGCGAAGGCGACCAGTCCCATGCGGTCATCCGGGCGGCGGCTGATGAAATCATCGACCACTGCTTTGGCGACATCGATGCGTTTGACGCGTTCGCCCTGATCGACGAAATCATCGATGTCCATGGAGAGTGAGACATCAAGGGCGATCATGATATCGATTCCGCTGGCGGTTCGGCTTTGGTATTCGTTTCTCCACACAGGGCGTGACATCGCGAAGATAGCGATGAGGAGAGAGATGAGGGCGAGCGGCAGGCCGAAGCCGTTCGCGGTGTGGCGGACGCGTTTTCCAAGGCTGACGAGAACAGATAGATTCGGGAACATCACGGCCGCGTCCGCACCGCGACCGCGCCGCAGGGCGAGCAAGAGGAAGGCGGGCAGCAGCAGGAGCAGCCAACCGGGTTGGGCGAGGCGGAAATGTTCCAAAAAGGCGTTCATTTGGCGAATCCTTGGTGGAGGGTTTCGAGCAATTTTCGAGCATCCGTGATCACTTCCGCAGGATGATCGGCGGGGATTTCCTCGGCGTATTTCAACGAAGCGAGGCGTGTGAAAGCGGCTTCGGCGGCGGCGCGGGATTCCGTGGTGAGCGCTTGGAGGGAATCGTGGCGGGAGATGAATTCTTCGTGGGTTTCAAACAAGGCGGGATCGTTGGCGGCGGTGGATAGATATTTTCGCAGGATGAGTGAGGTGATGATAGCGGTTTCCCGGCAGGTGGTGGGAGTGATGCTTTCGAGAGTTGCTTTCGCATCGTCGAATGCGGCTTTGCGCAGGGCCATGAGATTGATGGCGGTGGGTTTGCGTTTTTTGAGGAGTATGCAGAGCAGTATGAGAAGTAGCGTGAAGAGGACTGCGGCGGCGGTCAGCCACGGCCATAGTTCGTAGCTGGGAATAAGCGCCTCGGGTGAGGCGGGTTCCATCAGTTCGAGTTTTGGTGTATCGCCGTCCATAGTTTAAAGATTCCAAGTCCGACGGTTAGCGTGCGCGTTTGCGGCTGCGGCGTTTCAGAAGTTTGTGGAGTTCGGCGAGGGTGTCGCCGTGAGTGGTTAGGTCGGCGGAATCGATGCCGTGTTTTTTGAAGACCGAGGCGGCGCCTTCATGTTGGCGGCGCATGAGTTTTTCATAGCCCATGCGCAGGTTCGGATTGTTGGTGTTGACTTGGGTCTCGAAGCCGGATTCGGGATCGATCATGACGACTTTCCCGGCTTTTGGCAGTTTCGATTCGAGTGGGTCCATGACACGCAGGGCGACGGTTTCGTGTTTGCGGGCGAGTTTTCCGAGTGGTCGGTCCAGCGGGTCCGAGAAGAAATCGGAGACGAGGAAAACGAGAGACTTGCGGCGGAGGGTGCGGATGAGGAAATCGCAGACGCCGGTGATTGAGGTTCCGGGATGGGTGGGCTTTGCGACGAGGATCTCACGGATCATGCGGAGCAAGTGGCGGTTGCCTTTTTCCGGCGGGATGAAGAGGATCGGTTCGTCCGCGAAGATCACCAGTCCGACTTTGTCGCCGTTGTGCAACGCGCTGAATCCGAGTACAGCGGCGACTTCTGCGGCGACCTCGCGTTTGCTGAGCGTCACGCTGCCGTAATCCGCCGACCCGGAGACGTCCACAGCGAGGATGACGGACAGTTCGCGTTCTTCGCGGAATTTTCTAACGAATGGCTGGTTCATCCGTGCGGTGACGTTCCAATCGATGAAACGCACTTCGTCGCCGTGCTGGTATTCGCGGAAGTCGTCGAAATCCAAGCCTTGCCCGCGGAAAGATGATAGATATTCGCCGGAAAACGATTCGCGCACCAAGCGCCGGGCCTTGAGCTCCAGCCTGCGCACGCGCGCCATCATTTCCTCGATCTGTTGGTCCGTGAGCACCGCCGATTTGAAATTTGAGATTTGGAATTTGAGATTTTCAGGGCACCGGCACCTTGCTCATGATTCGCTCGATGATCGAGTCGGTGGTCATTTCCTCGGCTTCCGCTTCGTAGGTGAGGAGGATCCGGTGGCGTAGGACATCGTGCGCCATGTCTTTGACATCCTGTGGAGTGACAAACGCGCGGCCGTGCATGAAGGCCAGCGCTCTTGCGGTGAGGGCGAGGTTGATGGTGCCGCGGGGTGAGGCGCCGGCGCGGACGAGGTTTTTGAGCGGCGCATCCACCAGTGCCGGGAAGCGAGTGGTGTGGATGATTTGCACGATGTATTTGCGGATTGCCGGATCGATGTAGATCGAGTTCACCAACTCGCGGGACAGACCGACCTGTTCCGGGGTGGCTACGGTTTTCGTTTTGTAAGGTGGGGTGGAGGTGGCCATGCGGTCGAGGATGAGAAGTTCCTCGTCCTTGGATGGGTAGCCGACGGTGACCTTAAGCAGGAAGCGGTCGAGTTGGGCCTCGGGGAGTTGATAGGTTCCTTCCTGATCGATCGGGTTCTGTGTGGCGAGGACGAGGAATGGCTCGGGGAGGGGATAGGAGCGATCTCCGAGGGTGACTTGGCGCTCCTGCATGGCTTCGAGCAAGGCGGATTGGACCTTGGCGGGGGCGCGGTTGATTTCGTCGGCGAGGATCAGGTTGTTGAAGATCGGTCCGAGTTTCGGTTCGAATGTCGTGGCTTGCGGATGGTAGACCATGGTGCCGACCAGGTCTGCGGGGAGCAGGTCCGGGGTGAACTGGAAGCGTGCGAACGAGGCGGCCAGTGATCCGGAAAGGGCCTTGACGGCAAGGGTTTTGGCGAGGCCGGGCACGCCCTCGAGCAGAATGTGGCCGTTGCAGAGCAGGCCAATCAGGAGGCGATCCACCAATCGTTCCTGGCCTACCAGGACCTGTCCCATTTCATCTTTCACTGCCTGGATCCAGCCACTGGTCTCGGCGATACGTTCTTGCAAGTTTTCCATTGTCATCGGTTTGGTGCGCGCAGTCTGGCATCGTGCTGCTTCCTTGCAACCTACAAAACGATGTCGGATTGAGGCGATGACGAAAAATTGTGGGCCAATGTTTGGATTTTTTCAAATCGCCAATTTGGATCGCCAAGTTAAAAGCTTGGGGTGGACTTTCTCACAGTGCGGGTCGTGCTGGCGCGGGTATAATTAGCGGTCGGGCGAACTGGTGATAAATTCGACAGAATTCGTCGCGATTTTTTAATTGACCTCTATTTTAAACCAACACGAAACTCTGAGGTTTCAAGATTTCATCCATACATATTTAACTTAATTCTCCGGAGTAAAATCCAGACTCAAATTCGCTTCATATTTGTAGCAGTTTATCAAGCCCTTCCAGTCTTTAAAAGGGCTGCGCTTGGTTTGTGTTCAGTTTTTGTTTTCAGCCCCGCAGTCCAAGCATATAGCTCGAAGAATTCTGTTGATGTCTCGGCTCGTGGCGTGGTGATCATTGACTCAGCGCTGGTGGAAAGCATCCCTCGCGAAGAGCTTACGGATCTGTTCGTGGTACCGATCGACGGCAGGCGCGACGCTGTAGAGCAGATCACGACAGCTTTGGCGGGGGTTTCGGATGTTCCGTCCTTGCGTTTTATTACGCACGGTAGTGACGGGACGATCTGGTTCGGTCGACAGGCACTGGATGCGGGCGTGCTGACCTCGAATTCTGCAAGTGTCGCGGCGTGGGGAAGATCACTCGCGGACAACGGGGATATTCTGCTTTTTGGTTGCTCGGTTGCCGATAGCGACCGGGGACGGTTGTTCGTCGAGAAACTCGGTCGCCTGACGCAGGCTGACATTGCGGCAAGCACGAACATAACCGGAAAGGGCGGCGATACCGATCTCGAATTTCAGGTCGGAGAGGTCACGACCGGATTGCGCGCCAAGGTCGCTAGCTACGAGAGAGCAAATCAAACTCTAGCGGCGCATATGTTTAACTATCGGGTCACGCGTTTTTCAAATAATCAGAACGGGACTGCCTTTGTCGAGGTGACCTTCGACATGTCCGGTAATTTCTATCTCAGTGATGGCATGGGATCTACCACCGGTCCCGCCTATTTGTATGTGAATGGCTCACGAGTGGCTCAGAAGACGGTGGCCGCCGGCAGCAATCTCACCATCAGCGGGAATTTTGCACTCAATGTGGGGACTAATGAATTTCGAGTCGATCCGCAAAGTAACACCTATTTTACCGGTGCGAGTGATGCTCCTGCCACCTATCCAATTTCCGCACCGAGTTTCTATGGATTTCCAACCACTTGGTCGGCTTCGTCCGGCACTTGGTTTCAGGCACTTTACGGCAATATCTCAGGCACTCGCGAGATGACGTTTTCCGCCACCGGATTGCCGCTGGGGCTGGAAATCGGTGCTAGCGATGGATTCATCACCGGCACTCCGACGACGGCCGGAGTTTATCATGCCAGTATCCGGGCAAACAACGGCTTCGGCAGCAGCACGATCGGCGTCACCTTCACGATCACTAACGAGGCCCCTGGTTTTGCGAATGCTGCTCCCTCTGTGGTGTCGGGGGCGCTGGAGAATACTCCCTTTACCATCACCTATGCGGCTTTGGCCGCGCAACTCGATGATACCGATCCAAACAGTGACGTAATTTCCTTCCGGATCGAGTCGGTTCTGTCCGGCACGCTCACAAAGAATGGAAGTTCCGTCGTGGCTGGCTCAACATGGATCGCTCCCGGCGAGAGTATCGTTTGGACACCGACCGCCTCCTATAACGGTGCCCGCGACGCTTTCACCGTGAAGGCCTACGACGGAAGCTTGTATTCCGCGACTATGGAGACCGTTCAGATCGCCGTCGCTGCCGTGAACGATGCGCCTACATTTACGACTTTTTCGGGTCCGGTTGCGACTGGCAACGAGGATTCTCCGACTGCGATCTCGTTTGCTGCGCTCGCGGCGCTCGGCAATCAGGCGGACATCGACAATGCGGTGACGGCCTTCGTCGTTAAGGAAGTGACCACCGGGACTTTAAAAATCGGGACGAGCGAAGCCACCGCCACTCCTTGGAATGCCACGACGAACAAGGCGATCACCGGCAGCGTGAACGGCTACTGGATTGCCGCGCCGAATGCTAACGGACCGCAGTCCGCCTTCAAGGTGGTCGCGCGAGATGGAGCTGCTGCTGAGTCGGCCACGCCGGTGCAGGCCGTGGTCTCGGTGACTCCCGTCTCCGACGCTCCGACGCTCACCTCGATCGGCATCATTTCGGGACAGACCGACGGTGCCCCAATCGAAATTTCGTCCGCCTCGCTCGTCTCCGCAGGTGACGAATCGGACGTCGATGGCGATGTGCTCTCATTCCGGCTCGAGGCGATCAGCTCAGGCGTGCTGCAAAAGTGGAACGGTTCGGCCTGGGCGGCTGTGGTGCCGGGAACCACTTTGATTGCCACCGGTGAAACGCTGCTCTGGACGCCCGCGGGCGGCTCCAGCGGGTTGCAAAACGCTTTCACGGTCAAGGCTTGGGACGGCCAGTTGGCATCGGCGACGGCGATTCAAGTGCAAGTCGATGCGGCCCGCTGGACCGTCTCCCCTTGGACGAATGAGGTGACGAGCGGACTGGATCCGAAGTTCCACTACACGCATGCCTACAGCTTCGGTTCCGCGGCTTCGTTCACCCTCGGCGGCGTGGCGTTCACAGGCGTCGCAGGCGCCAACCCGGCGGTCGTCGGGAAACTGGCGACCCGCTCCTTCGGCAGCGTTTCCAACAATGACTCCAACAACCTGGGCGGTGCCAGCCGCGCGCTCGCCAATGATTTCATCTCCACCTCCGCCGCCCCGGCGACGATCCGGTTGGACGGCCTGACCCCCGGCGCGCGCTACGTGCTGTCCTTGTTCTCCGTAGGATTTGAGAACGGCGACCGCAACGTCACGCTGCAGGGTGCCATGGGGCAGGTCACGGTGAATGAGGACGCCTATGGCGACAACAACGGTCTCCGCATCGACTACAAGTATCTGGCCGCCGCCGACGGTTCGGCGACCCTCGCGGTCAGCTCATCGGGTTTCCACCTTTACGGTCTGACGAACCGCGAATATTCGCCAACGGCCGGTCTCTATCCGCCAGCGAATCTGACCTACGACGACGCCCCCAAGCCATTCCAGGTTTTCACGGGTTCTCACAATGAGTCTTCCATTTCCGCGGGCATCGGCCATACGGTGCTGCTGAAATCGGATGGAACGGTCTCCGCCTACGGTTGGAACGGCTACGGCCAGACCAACGTGCCGCCGGGACTTGCCAATGTCGCCGCGGTTTCGGCGGGTGGCTATCACACGCTGGCACTCAAATCCGACGGCAGCGTGGTCGCGTGGGGTGGCATTTCCAACTACGCCACGGTGGCCGCCGGTCTAACTAATGTGGTGGCGGTCTCTGCGGGCAAGGCGCACAGCCTCGCGCTGAAGACCGACGGCACCGTCGTCGCCTGGGGCTCCAACTCGGGTGGCCAGCTCAACGTGCCGCCGGGCCTCACCGGCATCATCGCGATTTCCGCCGGTGCCGAACACAGCCTCGCGCTCAAGGCGGACGGCACCGTCACGGCCTGGGGCCATGGCTATTATGACTACGCCACCCCGCCCGCCGGGCTGGTCGATGTGGTGGCGGTCTCCGCCGGTGAATTCCACAGCCTTGCCCTCAAGTCAGACGGCTCGGTCGTGGCCTGGGGCAACAATGGGGTGTTCCAAAGCCAGGTCCCGGCGGGGCTCAAGGGGGTGATCGCCATTTCCGCGGGCACCAACAATTCGGTCGCGGTGAAATCGGACGGCAGCGTCGTCTCATGGGGTGACCGCGACGGCACCACGATGAACAGCCTGCCCTCCAACATCCCGGCCGGGCTCACCGGGGTGGTCGCCATTGATGCCGGCGGCTCGCACGTGGCGGCCCTCAAATCCGACGGCACCGTGGTCACCTGGGGCAGCAATTCATTGGGCCAGCGTTTCATCCCGGCGGCACTGAATTCGTTGGTCGCGGTGTCCACCGGCAGGGACCACACGCTGGCACTCCGGTCCGGTGGCACCGTGTTGGCCTGGGGTGGAAATTCTAATGGGCAATCGGATGTGCCCGCCGGATTGGCAAATGTGGTCGCCGTGGAAGCGGGGGATCAGCTTTCGGTCGCCCTGAAATCGGATGGCACCCTCGCGGCCTGGGGCGCTTATGCCAGCAACCTGCCGGCTGGCGTCACGGGGGTCGTGAAAATCGCGGCCAGCGGCGACCACGTGCTCGCCCTCAAGACGGATGGCACCGTGGTCGCGTGGGGTGAAAACCGCTTCGGCCAGTCCAGCGTTCCCAGCGGACTCAGCCAGGTGATTGCGGTCGCGGCGGCGGAGGACGGCTCGCTGGCCCTCAAGGCCGACGGCACCGTGGTGTACTGGGGCTATCAGAACAATGGACAAGCGGCGGTTCCTTCAGCGCTGTCCGGGGTGAAGTCGATCGCAGCCGCATCCGATTTCTTCCTCGCGCTCAAATCGGACGGCACCGTGGTGGGCTGGGGCGACTTGCGGTATTCCTATTGGAATCCTCCCGCCGGCCTCACCGGCGTCGTCGCGATCGAGGCGGGTGAGATCCATGCCCTGGCGCTCAAGTCCGATGGCAGCGTGGTCGCCTGGGGCAGCAATCTGTCCGGCCAACTCAACGTGCCGGAGTCCACCAAGGGAGTGGGGGTCGTCGCTCTCGCCGCCGGCTATGACAATTCCATCGCGCTGAAGTCCGATGGCACGATCCTTCTGTGGGGCGGAAACTACGGTGGGAAAAACAGCCCGCCGGCTGCCACGCGGTTTCCTGCTGTTGGAAACATGAATCCATCCAACACGTTCTCGACGGCATTCACGTCGCTCTATCAGGGCCGCGGCGCGACGGTGTATGGACCCAGCGCCACCGCCCCCAGCAACGCCGGCGACTACACGGTCACCACGACTGACAGCGTGGCCAGCGTCAGCCGGACCTTCACGATCGCGAAGGTCTCCACGCCGATCTATTTCAACACCCTCGTCAAATCCATCACCTATGGAACCACGCTGGGTGGGCTCCAACTCGATTCGTCCAACCCGTATTGGTGGAACAACGGCGCGTTCACGGAAATTGCCGGGACGAGGGTCTATTCCCCCGCGGCGGGAACCTTGCTCGGCGTCGGCACCCACACGCTCGGGGTCACGTTCATCCCAACGGACTCTGTGAATTTCAATCCCTCGGTCGCTTACTCCACCGTCACCGTGACCAAGGCCACCGTGGCTTCTGGCAACATCACGCTCACGGCACCCTCCGACCTGACTTATAGCGGGTCGCCAAAAAGCTATCTCGCATCGGCCACCAACGTGGGTGGATTCACCTACATTTACACCGGTCGCGCCGGCACGTCCTACGGCCCGAGCGCCATGGCTCCGACCTATGCTGGGAATTACACGGCAACGGCGACGGTCAACGACGCGAACTATCAAGGTGTCAAAAGTCTCGACTTCACAATTTCAAAAATCACTCCGGTTATCACGACCAAGCCACTGGCTTCCGCTATCACCTACACCCAGACGCTTGCCTCATCGGTGCTCAGCGGCGCGGTGACGAGCGTGCCTGGTTCCTTCGCCTTCAGTGCGCCGGGGACGGCTCCGGATGCCGGTACCGCGAGCCATGCGCTTACATTTACCCCTGCGGACATCGTCAATTACAACACCGCGGGTTCCGATGCCAGCGTGACGGTCAATCCACTGGCGCTCAGCCCTAGCATCATCGCGTTCACGCCGCCGGCCAGCCTGACCTACAGCGGCACCGGCAAAGCATTCACCGCGGCGGCGGCGGGGTTGAATCCCGTTTTTGCATACAACTATGTGGGCATTGGCGGCACGACTTATGCGGAAAGCGCGACTCCTCCCATTAATGCTGGGACTTACTCGGTGACGGCAACAGCAACGAGTGCCAACCACTCCGGCGCTGCCAGCCAGACATTCGAGATCGCGAAGGCCGCGCCCACAATCGCCTGGGCCACACCCGCCAATATCAGCTACGGCACGTCGCTTTCCGCGACGCAGCTCAACGCATCGGCGGGCATCGCCGGGGCCATGGTTTACTCACCAGCCTCCGGCGCGGTTCTCGACGCGGGTGCCCGCACGCTCTCTGTTGCTTTTACTCCGACCGACACGGCAAACTATAACACGGTCACCAAGACCGTGCCCCTTCAGGTCAACACGACCTCGCTCACCGCGAAAAAAATCGCGCTCTACGCGCCGACCAACTTCACCTACGACGGCACCGCCAAAGCGTATGCGGTCTCGCAGATGCCCTCGATCGCGGCCGGATTCAGCCATTCTCTCTCACTGAAGTCCAACGGCACGGTGGTAGCTTGGGGCTGGAACTCGGAAGGCCAGACGGATGTTCCTTCCGATCTAACGGGTGCTGTCCAAGTGAGCGCGGGCAATACCTATTCCATGGCCTTAAAATCCGACGGCAAACTCGTCGGCTGGGGCAGCAATTCGTTTTACAAGCGAACCGGAGTTCCTGACAGTTTGGACCCGCTGGTGTCACCGGTCGACCGGATCACCAACGCCACGGCGGTCGCCGCAGGGGGAATGCAGACCGTCGTGTTGCGGGCGGATGGCACCGTCGCCGTGCTGGGAAGCGCCGCCGATACGAGCGCGGTGAACGTGCCTGCGGGGCTCACCGGCGTCACGGCGGTCGCCTCGGGATGGGCCTACGCCGTCGCGCTTAAATCGGATGGAACGGTCGTGGCGTGGGGTGACAGTGATTACGTAGCGACCACCGTCCCCTCCGGGCTCTCCGGCGTGGTGGCAGTTGCCGCCGGCAGTGACCACACACTGGCCTTGAAGGCGGATGGAACGGTGGTGGCGTGGGGCAGGAATACGCGGGGGCAGAGCACGGTTCCAAGCGGATTGACCGGCGTCGTTGCGATCGCAGCGAGCCAGTTCGGATCCTTTGCCCTCAGGTTGGATGGCTCGGTCGTCGGCTGGGGCATCACTGACTCGCGCACCGAGCAGATCGCCGCCCCGGGGAGCGGAGTTGTCGCAATCGCGGCAGGAGCCCAGCACCTTGTGATGCTGAAATCCGACGGCTCCGTGACGGCGGTAGGCAGCAACAACGACGGCCAGACCACCATTCCCGCGGCAGCGGCCGGCTCGGGGTATTTCGCCTACAGCTACAGTTATGTCGGCCGGGCGGGAACGACCTACCCGGCCAGTGCGTCCGCTCCGGTCAACGCCGGCAACTACCAGCTAACGGTCACTTCGACCGATCCCAACTACACCGGCAGCAAGACGGTTGATTTCACGATTGCCAAAGCAACGCCGACCTTGACGTCACTGCCAGTGGCCGCCGTCATCACCCAGGGCCAAGCACTCTCATCCGCCACCTTGAGCGGCGGCGCCGCCAGTGTAAGCGGAACCTATGCTTTCAGCACTCCGGCCCATGTTCCCGGTGCGGGTGCGGGCAGTCAGAGCCTGACCTTCACTCCCGCCGATCCGGTGAATTATAACACCGTGACGACGAGTCTGCCGGCACTCGTTCAGGGAACCAACGCCGCCACGCCGACGATTGCCTCCACTCCCTCTGCTTCGGCGATCACGTTTGGCCAAAAACTCGACGCATCGGTCCTCACCGGCGGTAGCGCGAGCGTGCCGGGCGTGTTCGTCTTTTCGTCGCGGCTAAGCGTTCCCAACTCCGGTCCTGCCAGCCAGAGTGTGACGTTTATCCCGACCGACATTGCGAACTACAAGGCGGTCACGCTTGCGGTGCTGGTCACCGTTTATGATGGGGTGGTGAGCCCGCTCAACATCGCGCTGATCCCACCGCCGGGCCTTTCCTATGACGGCTTGCGGAAATCCTTCTCGGGCTCGAAGAGCGCATTCATCTCGATGGGAACTGACCATACCCTCGTCTTGAAACCGGACGGCACGGTGGCTGGCTGGGGAACCAATTACAACGGTTCGATCACGATTCCCGGCGGGCTTTCCGGCGTCGTGGCCGTCGCGGCGGGGCTGAACCGATCCCTGGCGCTGAAGGCGGATGGCACCGTCGTCGGATGGGGTTCGGTCGTGGCTGGGGAGAATGTTCCTGCAGGTCTCTCGAGCGTGGTGGCTATCTCCACCGGCGGGAACCACAACCTCGCGTTGAAATCGAACGGCACGGTGGTGGCCTGGGGCTACAACCCCAACGGCCAATGCGATGTGCCGGCCGGACTGTCGAATGTCGTGGCGGTGGCGGCCATGCGGAATGACTCCGTCGCCCTGAAATCGGATGGCTCGGTGGTCACTTGGGGCGGCCTGAGCGTTCCTGCCGGTCTGAACGGAGTGGTGGCGCTTGCCAGCGGGCCCGCTCACGTCATTGCGCTCAAATCCAACGGAACCGTCGTCGCCTGGGGCAATAACTTTTACGGGCAGACCACCGTTCCCGCGGGTCTAACGGGCGTGGTCGCCGTTTCCGCAGGCAATATCCACAGCGCCGCCCTGAAAGCGGATGGCACCGTGGTGACCTGGGGCTATGGCTGCGTCTTTGCGCCCGACCTGCCCACCGTCAACCTCGTTCCCGCCGGGCTGAACAACGTGGTGGCGATCGCCGCGGGATCTGAGCAGACCACGGCTGTGAAAGCGGATGGCTCGGTGGTGTTTTGGGGATATGGCTCGGAAATCGGCACCTACCGCGTGAATGGCGAGGTGTATCGGGATGCGCAGGACTCCACCAGGGACGTTCCGATCGCCACCGTTGTCGCCGGCGTGCAGGCAGGCTTCGATTTCAGTTACAGCTACGGCGGCCGCGATGGCACCACCTACGCCACCAGTTCCACCGCCCCGACGGATCCGGGCAACTACCGGGTGACCGCAACCTGTTCCGACCCGGACTTCGCCGCCACCAAGGTCATCGATTTCACCATCACCAAGGGCATTCCCGTGATCGCGACGTCTCCCGTGGCGACATCGATCACCTTCGGCCAAACGCTGGCTTCGTCGACGCTGAACGCCGGATCGGCTAACATCGCGGGCGGCTTCGCGTTCGCGACGCCCGGCATCGCTCCCATTGCCGGAAATAGTTTCCAGAGTGTGGTTTTCACGCCCGGCGACGCCACGAAATACGTGCCCACGACGTTCGATGTATCCGTTTCAGTCACCAAGGCCACGCCCACTCTCGTGACGCGGCCCACCGCCACGACGATCACTTACGGCCAAACCTTGGCCGCCTCGGAGCTCGCTAACGGGTTGGCCGGCGTGCCGGGCTCGTTCTCATTCAGCTCTCCGGCCACGACCGGCCCGGCAGGCACCGCCGGCCAGGGGGTCACCTTCACGCCCGCCGACTCGACGAATTACAACTCATTCACCACCACGGTGGATGTCCTCGTCACACGGGCCACCCCGACGATCCTTGCCGCCCCTAACGCTTCGGCGATCACCTTTGGTCAGACCCTGGCGGACTCCACGCTAAACGGCGGCGCGGCCTCGGTGGCGGGCGGATTCGCCTGGGCAGCCTCCTACACGGCACCGGGCGCAGGCACTGCGCCGCAAGGGGTTGTATTCACGCCAGATGACACGGCGAACTACGCCTCCACGACCGGCTCGGTGAATCTAGCAGTCAACAAGGCGACTCCGACGGTGACGGTAAATCCGGTCGCCTCATCGCTCAACTTCGGCCAGACCTTAGCCGATTCCACGCTCATCGGTGGCGAAGCATCGGTGGCAGGCAGCTTTGCCTGGACTTATTCAAGCACCGAGCCGGGAGTGGGGACATCGTCGCAGGAATTTGTGTTCACCCCGGCAGACCCGGCAAACTACAACCTCGTGAATGGCACGGCGGAGGTGGTGGCCAACCCGCTAGTCGCCACGTTAACGCTTGGCAACTTGGTCACTACTTACGATGGAACTCCGAAAAGTCCCTCGGTGACCACTTCCCCCGCAGGATTGGACGTGATTCTCACTTACAACGGGGTGACCACTCCTCCAACAGAAGCCGGCACCTACACCTTGGTCGCGACCATCGACGATGTGAGCCACACCGGCTCCGTGAGCCAAACTTTCACCATCGAGACGGCAGCGGCTCTAGTCACCGCGACTGCGAGGACGAAAACCTACGGCATGCCCGACCCTGAGCTTTCCTACGAGGTCACAGGGATTGTGGCATCCGACACCGCGGTCGTCACGGGAGCGCTCGTGCGCGAGGCGGGAGAAAATGCCGGCCTATATCCAATCACCCAAGGATCTCTCGATGCGGGGCGGAATTACCATATTCTATTCACTGCAGCCGATCTAGCCATCCAGGCCGCTGAAATCTCATCCATTCCAAATTCCCAACTCAGGGCGTCGGCATCGTCGGTAGTCAATCTACCCAATGGCACCCGGATTCGCGGACTGGCATGCGACGGGTCCAGAATTTATGTGAATTTATCAGCCGCAAGAATCGGAGTTTACGGGTTGGATGGTTCGTTCCTAGCGAGTCATCCCGTAGAAAATCTCCCGGAGGGGCAAAACCAAATGGCTTTCGCCGGTGGCTTTCTTTTTGCCCGGAACGGTGACTCGATCTACCGGATTTCCACAGTGGACTGGTCCAGCACGCTGGTGGCGGTGGATGATTCCCACGCCTTACTGACCTCTGGATTATGGATGCTCGGCAGTCTGTTTGATACTCCGGATGGCAGGATTGGCGTGATGGGCGAAACCGTGGATGGTCATTTTACCGTCAGGCTTTACCAAGTGCAGGAGAACGGCCTCTTCCTCGTCTGGGACGAGGATCACACCCTGAACGACTCTTGGATTACGGATGAACATGGCAGCGCTTGCGATGGAGACTCGCTTTATCGCCTCACCTTCTTGGACGGCTGCAAAACCTATGACTTGGCCACCGGCAGCGTGTCCAACGACGGGGCGGGATGGGATGTGCGGACGGCCGCATCCGGCGAGTCCATCGCGAATCCAACGTGGATGACCCGCAATCACCGCACCGGTGACCTCATTGTGGGAGACTTTGACAGCAACAGCTTGCTCGTTTCCGCTCCCAGTTACGGCGTTCGCATCACCGCCCCCGCCAGTATGATTTATGATGGAACACGCAAGGAATTCACCGCTGCGGCTACGGGACTGAGCGGACTGCTTTGCACCTACGAGGGGGTGGGGGAAACCAGCTACGTGCCCAGTGCGAATGCGCCGTCGGATGCAGGGGACTACACCTTCACCGTGACATCCCCGGACCCAAACTACACCGGATCATATCGCATGAATTTCACGATCCAAGCCAAGACCCTAGCGCTAACGGCAACCCCCAAAACCAAAATTCATGGGGCTGCGGATCCGTCTTTGACCTATGCCTGCGAGGGACTCGTGGGGACGGATGCTCTCACTGGAAATCCGGTTCGCGCCATCGGAGAGGATGTCGGCACCTATGCCATCCTTCAAGGAACCCTCACCGCGGGTGCGAACTACGCGATCAACTTCAGCGGGTCGAATCTCTCGATCACTGCTGGAAACCTCGTCTCGTTGATGGACCTTCAGTCAAGCCGGGTGCTTCAGTCTACGACTGATCGGGTTCTCGCGCTGGGCGGTGCGGCGGATATCCGCGGACTGGCCTGCGATGGTACGAATCTTTATGTCAACACAGGGGGCGCCAGCATCTCAGTCTATCGGTTCAGCGGCGCTTTAGTAGCCTCTCACAACGTCGCGAACCTGCCGGTCCACTATAACCAGATGGCGTTTGCCGGCGGTTATCTTTTTGCCCGAAACGGCACCGATCTTTATCGCATTTCCATTACGGATTGGACTAGCACTTTGGTATCGGTAGATCCCGAATATCCCTTGCTTTGGATCAGCGCTGGGTATCTTGGCGGCAGTCTTTTCGACACTCCGGACGGTCAGCTTGGCGTCATGGGGCCGATCAGTGCGGACGGAGCGACATTCACCGTGAGGATCTATCGTGTTTCGGCCGATGGATCGAGTCTGACTTGGGAACGCGACTACACGATAAACAACAGCAATTGGCACCCTGACGAGCACGGAATGGCGACTGACGGGACTTGTTTTTTCCGCCTCGCTGGGCTTTCTGGCTACAAATCCTACGACCTTGCGACCGGAAAGATGACCTATGACGGAATGGAGTGGCGTCAGCCTGCAGGGTTTATAGATCCGATTTTTCTCACTCGGAATCACTTCACCGGCCAACTAATTGTCGGTGATCTCTCCGGCAGCCAAGTTCTGATTTCCGCCGCGACGGGAGTCAATTTCATGAGGCCTGCCAGCTTGATTCAGGACGGCGCGGCTAAGGGCTTCTCTGCGGTGGCCGCCGGAGTGAGTGGCTTCAGCTATTCCTATGTGGGACGCAATTCTACTGTTTATTCCGCCACAGCCAGCGCGCCTACTGATGCGGGAGATTATACGGTCACCGCAGTTTCAACTAATCCAAATTATGGAATATTGGTTAGCGAAGACTTTGCGATACGAACGATTCATGATGAATGGAGGTTCGTCAATTTTGGCACTACCAGTAATTCCGGCAGTGCTGCGGACGATGCCAATCCGAGTGGGGATGGGATGAACAATCTACTCAAATATGCGCTGGGATTGAATGCAAATCAGTCCGGGAGCAGTGAGGCCCTAAATGCCCAAATCAACCCAAATCGCAACCTTGCTTTGACCTTTATCCGCGCTCGCTCCGATTTGACATACACCGTAGAAGCATCTAACGATTTAATAAACTGGAGTGATGTGGCGGTCAACCCTGGCGCAGTCGGCACGGCTGTGACCGTCACAGACGAGGGCGCGGCACCCCCCAATGCACCGAAACGCTACCTGCGTCTCAAGGTGTCCCGCTAATGAAATCCCGATTAAATCAGTCAACGGCACACGCCAAGCAATGGCATTGGTTGTGCCAACTCATTTGAATATTGAAGTAGGGTGTTTTTCTAACCGGTTGAACCGTTTTGAATCGCCTTTCCAGTCAACCTTGGGAAACCTTGCTGCTTAGCTGGTCTCCTTTCTGAAAATAATTCAGTAAGGAATGCGTCTCGATCCAGAATGCCGAAGTTTTCGGTAAGGTTGGCCGGCTATGGGGGCAATTATGAAAGATCCAAACGCAGGAATTGTCCAAGAACTTTAAAAAATAAAACACTGCCGTCCCACAGGCTGAGCAGGACTCGTCCTCAGCCTGTGGGACGGCAGTAAAATCCAGACTCAAACTCGCTTCATCTTTGCAGCAGTTTATCAAGCCCTTCCCGTCTTAAAAAGGGCTGCGCTTGGTTTGTGTTCAGTTTTTGTGGCGCTGCTGAACATTTAGTGGGTTGCTGATGCGGGTTTATGGATTGTTAGATTGCCTGCAATCCAGTATGCTATGGCTAGGAAGTTGCGAAATGTTCTATATCCACGAGCTCGGGAACAAGCCAGCGCTTCATTCTGGGGCAGGAGCTCTCGAACCACGTCATGGACGTGCTGGAGAACTTGGCGAAGGCAAGCTATGCCAGAGACAAGAGCGAGTTGCTGGTGAAGACGAATGAGAGCATCGAGATGACGCGTTGACACCCATGCCCGAGCGTGAAATCGCTCCTCCTGCAAAATCGCGAATGGTTGATTTAGCCTGATGCACTTCGGTCGATGCTTGCTGCGGCGGATTCTTTCCGTGCGCTCGGTAATCCAGTCGTCCGCGACCCTGCATCCAGCTCTCTTCTATCCGTTGAAGACGGAGTGGCCACGGTATCAATCAGCGGCCCCATCATCCGCAAGCCCGACATCTTCGCCCGGATGCTGATGGGCGCCACCGACTCCGAGGAAATCGGATCTGCGATTCAAGAAGCCGCTTCGCGTGACGACAAGACCGACAGACTCAAGCGCATCGTCAAACCCTGAACCATTCTCCTGCGGATGTGGATCGTGGACACCCTCTCCGGGAAACTGGAGGGGGTGCTTTTGTTTGAAATTTGTGGCATTCATCAAGCTGGGCTTGATCTACGCAGCAAATTTCAAACATCGCCGCCAATGGGAACTTGGAATTCCGGACTCACAAATTCCATGTTTGTCACCAAGTTGGAATTAGAGCTTTCCAAAATCCAAGTTTAGGGCAACCTGTGGAGGTGAAAATACGCAAAACAGGGCGCTACGTGACCGTTTCCACGAGGGACGAGTCGTTCAAGGCGTTTGTCCCCGATTCCCTGCCGCCGCGACCTCCGATCGTGATGGATTCGACGCTGGAGCGACTTCATGGCGAAGCCCAGCTCGCATTGGGAAGGCTAGATGGAATCGTCAGCCTATTGCCCGCCCCGGAACAATTCCTCTACGCCTACGTTCGCAAGGAAGCGGTCGCGTCCTCTCAAATCGAAGGCACCCAGTCCTCGTTGTCCGATCTGCTTGCATACGAAGTCACGGCGGCGCCGGGCATCCCCGTTGAAGACGTCCGCGAAGTGTCCGATTGCGTGGCGGCCTACGAGCATGCCGACCAACGCATGACCGGAGGATTTCCGCTTTCGCTGCGACTGATCTGCGAGGCCCACGAAAAGTTGCTGGCCAGCGGACGGGGCAAGGATCAAAGCCCGGGACAATTCCGGCGAAGTCAGAACTGGATCGGCGGCAGCCGTCCCGGAAACGCGAGGTTCGTGCCACCACCGGCCGATGAAGTGCTGAACTGCATGGGCGCGCTGGAAAAATTCCTGCACGATGATCCGGTGAAAACTCCGCCCTTGATCAAGGCGGCACTTGCCCATGTGCAGTTTGAAACCATTCACCCGTTCCTCGATGGCAACGGACGTGTCGGCCGATTGTTGATTCCGCTAATTCTGCGTGAGGAACGGGTATTGCAATATCCACTCCTGCACTTGTCATTGTTTTTCAAGCAACACCGGGCGAGATACTATGAACTGCTTCAGGAGGTGCGCCTCAAAGGACACTGGGAGTCATGGCTCGATTTCTTTTTCCAGGGAGTTCGCGACATCGCGGAAAAGACGGCATCGGACATTCAACAAGCCTTGGCACTTTTTGAGAAAGACAGATTCCGCATTTCGCAAATGGGACGCTCCGCGCGCTCGTGCTTGCTCATCCATGAGCGCATGAAAGCACAACCGATGACATCCATCGCCGCTCTTTCCTTGGCCACAAAGCTTACCCCGACCACGACCGCCGCATCCCTTGCCAAGCTGGCAAAGATCGAGATGGTCAGGGAAATCACCGGTAGCAGATATGGCCGTCTCTATGCCTATGACGGCTATCTGAAAATCCTTGCTCCATACGAGTGATCTACCGTGCAAGTTGGAGTCTTGAATTCGAAATTCTCGCTGTGAAAACGGATGGCTTTTGATCGGATTGACACCATGCGCAGTGAGTGAACTCGCTCCAAGCTGCCGCCGCAGAGGCATTCGTTGAGATCCTCCGCGATGCCGGTGTCCCTGTGACCATCGGCGGCAAGGACTATCAGGCGATGGTTTCGCCCAGCGGACTTGCCGTCGATCTTGAGGAAGGCGGCTTCACCCAGGACGGCGCACTCACTGTGAGGTTGCTCGTGGCGCATCTGCCAATTCCGCAGCTCGCCCACAACGACGTGATCCTGATCGGCGGCGACCGCTACAAGATCGACGAGATCAACCGCAAGCCCGGCGCAGGCATCATCGAATACCGCGTGGCCCGCCGCTGAAAACCACCACCATGAACCAAGCCATCGAAGATTACCTGGCCGCCCTGTTCACCTCCGCGCAACTGGTCTCCGCGCCCGAGGTGTTCACCGGGACCTCCTCCGACATCCGTCCGCCCGAATCCGATGCGATTCTCGTGCTGGCAGACTCGATTGAAAACGTGGTCGGCCCACTGCATCGAGCGACGGTCAAGATTCTCGTCTCGTCACCCACCGACAACCGGACCCAGCACGCCGCGCTCGCCCATGCGGTGAAGGGCATCATGGAAGGCGTGCTGCCTGCGGCGAGTGGATTCACCATCGGCGGATTCCGAACGAAAGCCAACTCCACCGCCGTGACGGACGACGACCGCTGGCTCACCACTATCGAGGGGAAGCTGCGCGTCTTGCGCCTGGCTGCCTCCTTCCATGAAAGCGTGAACTCGAGATAACCATCCCGACGGTTCATCGTGTAAATCTTGATTCTCGCGGGACCGTTGCCGATTTCCACGACACTGCTACGGCGTTTGCGTTTCCGGGTAAATCCGTGGTAAACGACTTTGGAACCTCTTTCAGAGCGCAAAATATAGGCGTAAAACATTCGGTTGTTTCTACACGTTTCAGCCCTACTTCATTGCCTACTTCGCTGCCTTTAGCTCCTGAAATGGCTTGCCATTCGTAGCTTCCGGCACGGAAGCGAAGAATGGCGGACAGGGAGGGATTGCCTTTGGCTATGCCAGTTTGCGCTGCGCGTTAGGAATGCTTGTTCGCGAAGCTCGCTCCTGCGTTCAAACCCAGTGCTGCGCAGGGGTTCTCATCCCTCCCTTTGTTTAGTGGTCCGGCGAAAGCTTAAAGGTGGCTTTGTGGGAAATCCCGCATTGGGGATTTTAAAACTGGCGGATGGGCTGGCAAGCCCTCGGATGGTGGGTAATCTATTGATTTCATAGGATTCTTTGGGTCACTGGATTTCCCGGGTTGGTCAA
>CAIXKE010000070.1 GCA_903919975.1 Akkermansiaceae bacterium
AAACCACTTCGTAAACGGTTTCCAACAACCCCGGCCCAGCTTCCACATGCAGCTTATAGGCACAATCCACGACGATGGCGGATAGCTCCTCCACATTCCAGGTCTCACGCGAAGGCGCGAAGACGCGAAGGGTTGCCCCATCATCCGCTGGCTGCTTAGATTCTTCTTCTTTGTTTCGCGCCTTCGCGCCTTCGCGTGAGTTCTCTTTCATAACGTTAATGTGTGATCGGCGGTCGTTAGGAGCAGGGTTGCGCCATCATCCGCTGGCTGCTTAGATTTTTCTTCTTTGTTTCGCGCCTTCGCGCCTTCGCGTGAGTTCTCTTTCATAACGTTAATGTGTGATCGGCGGTCGTTAGGAGCACGGGGATAGAGAAGCGGGAAGGCTGATTGCTGGATAGGAGAAAGGTGGGAAAGTGACTTACCCGATGTTGTGGGTCATTCCGCCATTTGCAGGTTTTTCGCACCCGCTAGGTTCTGCAAGTCCCCCGCGTGTTCCGGGTGGCAGGTGAAGAAGAGGACCTGGTGGTTTTCCGCGAAGTTTCCGATGGCTTGGATGGCGGCGGCGCGGCGGGTGCTGTCCATGTCGGTGAAGGGATCGTCGAGCAGGAAGAAGCCTGCCATGTCCTTGAGGTAGAGTTCGGAGAGGGCCAGTCGTGCGGCGAGGGCGAGCGAGCCGAGGGTGCCTTTGTCAGGCGTTTCTGGGCAGCCTCCGGATATTGGTAGAAGGAAAGGCCGATGTGGTTGTCGGCGGTGTGGAGAATGCGGAGGCTCATGGGGAAGAGGAAGAAGTGCCGAGTGAGCAGTGAGCAGTGAGCAGTGAGCAGTGAGCAGTGGTAGAGAAGAGATTTGAAAGTCGGAAGATTGGACAAAAAATCAGTAGATGGGAGTAGCATTGAAAGGTTGAAGGTTGAAGGGAAGATGAGACTTCAGCCTTTTGCCTTTTTTGAGATTGTGGTGAAAATGGCGAGGAGTTGGTTGTTTTCATCCATTTTCATCCTTCATACGTCATCCTTCTTCCTTTCTCCGTGAGGCTGTATTTCTGGAGGCGACTGTTGGGTTTTTCTGGGAGGGTATATTCGATGAGATCGCCGTCGATCAACTCTTTGATAGACCGCTTGAATGCGCCGGTTTTACTTTCGAGTCCCAGTCGGTTTGCCAGTTCATTCGCGGAGAAAGGACCGGTTTCCAACAACTTGAGAATTTGGACTGACTGGGCCCCTGACTGGGCCCCTGACTGGGCCCCTGACTGGGCCCCTGACTCTGTTTCCTTGGGCGGAAGCGCTCTTGGGAACTCGGTGATGAAGATGCCAGCGACTTGGGAGAAGAGAACGTTGGGGGCTTTTTCGAGGATCAGAGGAATACCGCGGCCCCAAGCTTCGATAAACTGAATACGGCGGAGGAGATCGGCGATCAAAGGATTGCGGCGACGGGAAACCTTCGCAGTTCTGAGTGTCCGCAGGGTAACTCCCTCCATGAGAGTTCCGGGATTGCGCACTTCGACGCGATCGGGGAAGACGGCGATGCGGACTTCGTCGGGATCGCGGTAATCGCGGTGGCAGAAAGCGTTGATGATGGCTTCTCGGAAAGCATCGCGGTCGATCTCAGGGACGTTCACACGGACGAGTCCGTTGAGTCTCATGCCGATGCGGATGTTCTTGAGAATGTATTTTTCCGCTTCTTCGATGAGAGTGAGGATGTCACCGGAAAAGTCGTGTTGGTCGATGATGGTCGCGGTGGACTGAGTGGCGAACACCGCGCAGCGGAGAGTGAGGACGGGAGGTTTTGCGAAAAACACGCTCGTGGCATTGAGGTAATGTCCGTCCGTGTAGAGGCCGAGGCTTTCGAGGGCACTTTGCGCATTGACCCAAGGGAGCCCAGCTTTGCGCGCATAGGCGCGGATTTTCGCGGCGTCGGGCTTGAAGGCCGGGTTCGTGATCGGTTCCGAGTCCCAGCCGCGGTGGCTACGGTTCTTGCGGAGGATGATGGACTCGATCTCTTTGGCGGAAAGTTGCCGGTCCTCATCGGCGACGCGCATGTAAGCGCGGCCATGGGCGTAATATGGCTTTTCGCTGCCCGAAAAGGCGACGCGGATGCACGACTTACCATCGATCGCGACGGTGGAGACGTCCGGATAGATTTTCGGTTCGATGTGCGCGGCGATGGCTTGGGAGACTTTCCGCAGGGTGGTTTCGGATACGTCCATTCCAGCAGGTTTGCCGTCGTTTTTGATTCCGAACCAGAGCTCACCACTGCCATGTTTGTTGAGAATTGCGGCCACGGAATTGAGCCCTTCGCTGAGTTCAGCGAGGCTTTTCTTAAATTCGATGGTTTCGGATTCGGGCATGGTCAGGGTTGAGAGAAGGCGGGCATGGAATAGTGGATTCCGGGATTTCCGGATTAAAGATTGAACAAATGAACCACAGAGGAATTCCTGCTAGGTGAACAGCCGAAAGTCATTGTAGCGGGGAATAAGTCCGAAATTGGTGTCATTTCTTTTCCTTCCGGGATTTTTGGAGGGTTTCTTCCATCGATTCGTTCAAGGTGGCGGATTCCTCCTCGTTGAGATTGCACATCGAACTGACTTTGCGTGCGGTGGAGATTCGTTTGGAGAAGACGAGGTTGCATGCCTGGATGTCGTCTGCATCGGCGGAGAAGGTGGCGGCTTGGTGTGCGTGGATGCCCATGAGGGAGGCGGTGGCAATGGCGTCCTGATTGGCTCCAAGGAACATGAACTCCCACTGGTATTTCTCGGTCTGATGGGTGATGCGCTGGTTGATGTCCGCCATGGAGAAAAGCTGGGAGGCGTTTTCCTCACCATCGGTGAGGATGGCGATGATCACCTTGGCGGGCCGGTCGGCTTCCGGTGTGGTGGCAAGCTCGTTGCCGATGTAGTCGATGGTGCGACCGATGGCATCCAGCAATGCGGTGTTTCCACGGGGCTGATAGGTTTCCAAGGTCAGCGGGCGCGCGGTCTGAATATCCTGCCGGTTGTGGACGGCCAAGTATTCGTGGTCGAACAGGATCAAAGTGAACGTGGCGGGGATCGGCTTGCCGTGGTCGTCGAGAGTGGCCTGCTGGGCTTTGAGGAACTCGTTGAAGCCGGAGATGGCAGCGTTGGTCATGGACTGCATGGAGCCGGAGCGGTCGAGGATGAATGCGATTTCTGTGTTTTTCATGGGATGGTTTTGGTTTGTTGGTTGGCGTTTAGGGGGCGTCAGAACTACCGATCCCGGTTTGTCCGCCTGCCAGTGAGATAACGAGGTAACCCTTGAGACTGGGGTGCTTTTTTCGGATCAGGGGAAACCGCTCCTGGGCCGCCTTGATGGCAGCATGGAATTGGTCGCGACTGAGAATCTGGCCGGAAGCAGGGTCAACGGGCTGAGGTCATTCCTGCTTTTTACCACCCGGGGTGGGACAAATGCGGGGGGAGGGTAGAAAAAAATATCTAAAACGCTAAAATGGCTGACCGAGACGGAGTAAGCAACTCAACGAACATGGCGAAATACCGCTTTGTGCATTGCAAGACATGACTGCCATGCTGCGCTGGTATTATTGTGCATCATTCACCCGCAGCCAGCGCGACCTGCTCCACCAGCGCGGGTGAGACATAAAGGCCGGCGGCCAACATTTTATCAAAGACTGGCCGGCAGGCGGGTATGAGCCCGCGCTTTTTGGCGAGAGCCACAAAGCTGAGAGCGCCACGCATGGTAACGCCGAAAACCATTGCACAACGACGAGCGGCGGCATCATCCAATACCGCCTCATGTCCGGGATTGGCCATAGCCATGGCAATCACGGCGGTTTCGCCCGCGCCCAAATCCCAGGCCAGCAAGTCGCTCGTAAAGGCAACACCCTGCACAATATATGCCGCTCCTTTTGCTGTTTCGAGCCACTGTCGTGCGGGGTCGGCAGACGATCCGGCGGCCACTTCGGCAGCCACGGATTCGGGGACAATGATGCGCCCCATCTGCGGCAACCAGTCGAGCTGCCCAGCCTTTCCCAGCAGGATCAGCGGGGATGCATCAATGATCCAGTGCTCAGTCACGGGCAAGCTCCTCGGCGAGTTCTTCAGCAGTGGTTTGCACGGCGGAGACTTGGAACTTACCGCAGCCTAGCAGAAACTCTTCGCGTGATACCCCAGCAAGGATTGCTGCTTTGGATTGAGTGATCATGCCTGCTTCATACCATTTCAAAGCCGCAGCAAGCCGCAGCTGGCGGGCGAACTGAGGCGGCGACAAGCGCAATGCGCTGAACGCGGATTCCGGTATGTCCATTTCGATATGCATGCAATAACCCTAGCCTCATCGGGCGCACCTGTCACTGGCATTCTGGGATGATTTACGGGACGAAAAACACGCTTGTGCCGATAAGACGATGGCGCAAGTTGTCGATAGCGATGCCGGGCAGAGAGAAGAGCTCGCGCAAGGTCCAGCACACCCAGAAGTCCTTTTCCACGCTCACGGCTTGCAAACCCATCGTTTCATCGACCTGCTGGAAGGCGAGGTGGCGGCGGGCGGGGGTGATCTGAAGAAAGGCGTTCATAGGCTATTGTGGTGGCTCGGTCAGTTGACGGAGGATGTCGGCGATCCACGCCGGAGCATGGACGAGATCTTTGCGAATGGCGGGGTGATCCGCGTTGGTGATGCGACGGTGCAGGACGGCGATGACCTGATCATCGACCTGCTCCTGCCCGAGATGGCGGAGGGCCTGAATGATGGTTCCGCTGATTCGCCCGGCAGTGGCCATATTTCGAGGAGTGGTGTGCTGGAGGATGATTTCTCGTTTGCCGATTTTGACTTTGCGGGCAGGGCCGTCGGTCAGGAAAACGATGCGGGACGGAACCTGATCCGAAAGTCCGAGAACGTTGGCCGCATAGGCCCCTGAGGGCTGAATGCGTATGGCATCACGGGCAACGAGTGCACGGGCGATTGCGTCGGAGGAGGGGGCGACCGTGCCGAGGACTGGGTCATTGACGGGGTAATCGTAAAGGCCACGGGTGAGCTGGCGGATGACACCTGCGGCCTTGAAGCGACGGAGGCAGGAATCAACCGCCGCTGTGCCACCGAGCGTCTGAAAGTGCTTTGGAGTGAATACCCAACCCCTTCTGTGGCCGTAAATCCGGCTACGAATTTGTGAATCAATGGTTTGGGTGGTTGTCGGCATCGAGTTTTAGACGGATAAAATGGGTGTTTTTTACGTCACATCAAGCAGGAATGGCGTTTTTGAATAACATGGGGCTCGGCTCATTGGCGGCGCGCTTCGCGGGCGCGTCTGGAGACGCACAGCCCCAGCGGAGAGGTGAGTCGGCGATCCATCATCCGACCTCGAAAATTCGGAATCGATTCCTAAATTTCAAGGTCACGGAATCCGCCAGTTTTCCCAATCACTTTGGAAGACCACGGGGATGCCCTTGAGACGGCAGGCGCGGATGGTGTGGCCGGTGCCGCCGGCTTCGGGGTGGGCAGGATCGACCCAGAACAGGGCGGCGACTGGTGATGTGAGTTTCCCGGGAATGCCGGAGACTTTCATGGTGTCGCGAATCAGACAGGCGGCCTGGGCAGCGGCGCGTCCGCCACGGCCGTAACATTTCATGAGGCCGCGGCTGGCGGGACTGGCGGCGATGGTGAGAGCTTGGATGTCTGCGAGCGCGTCCGGATCGAGTGACTCGGGCGAATCGTAATGGACGAGCGGGTGGCGATCGCGTTTGCGGTGACTGGCGTAGGGAGCGATGATTTCGAGGCGCTCGGGCGCGGTGGCGATGATGCCTGCGGCAAAAGCCTCGTCAGTTCCGGTCGCGTTGCCGGAGCGGAAGCGGAGTTGGGAAAAATGCCGAGCCAGCAAAGAGGCTACGCGTTGCGCGCTCCGGGCGGATGTTTCCGGAATCGACCGGCGGCCCTCGATCAGGATCACGGGATCCGAGGCAGTGGATAGCAGCGCGGCGAAGTCGTCAAAGTGCATGGGGAGATAGAGGAATGAATTTGGGGTGATTGGAGGCGGTTGGAAATTTCATTTTTGCCACCCGGGTGGGACAAATGCGGGGGCAGGGTGTGGGAATCCTGGATTTTTGATGATTGATTTTGAATGGATTCCTAACTATCTTAGTCTCAATTCGCATGAAGGCGATCCTCCACTCTATTCTATTCACCGTCGCTCTGTCCCCTGCCCTTCCGGCTGAAACTTGCCGCGAGGTGGTCCGTGACTCTTCAGGACGTATCGCCCAGACCATCGACCGCCAGAAAAGCTCAGACGGCTCAGTGCAATCCGTCACCCGGGACGCCTCTGGCCGGATTACCGGCACAGCCACCACGCGGCCGAGTTCCGGCGGCAACTCGCAAACCACTTATCGTGATGCCAGCGGCAGGCTTGCTGGATCAGCTTCATCGCATGGCACCACGTCGGGTGGATCCAGCACCACTTACCGGGATGCGAGCGGTCGTCTGGCGGGAAGCGCAAGCACCCATAAATCCGCAGGTAACGGCAGCAGCACTCAATTTCGTGATGCCTCCGGCCGCCTCAGTGGCAGCGAAACCACCCACGGAAGTTCGTCCGGAACCGCGACCAGCACCAAGCGTGATGCCTCCGGTCGCCTGATTGGCAGCAGCTCGGGCAGCGGAAAATGTCCCAGCGTGGTAAGGGTGCCGTCCCCGCCAGCGGGAGCGAAGAAATAGGCGAGATAGCCATGACTGATCGTTCAGGCGCTTGGCGGTTGTCGTATTTCAGCCGGGAGAGCGTCGAACATTGGTTGGCCACCAGAATGGACTGATTTTCGAGAAGGCGCAGCGCAATTTCCGTGGCGATTCCATCCCCAGGGAAAATCCAAAAATTCACTCGCCTGAAGTGTGGCACCTGATGCGGGTGCCAATTTTCAATAGGACACAGTTTAGGACACAGTCGCCCGACTTCGGCTTTGGTGAAATCGCCGGAATCCTTATGGCAGTGGGCGATTTTCAAATGGTGCGCACTGCAGGTTTCGAACCTGCGACCCCATCGGTGTGAACGATGTGCTCTACCACTGAGCTAAGCGCGCTTGGAATTGGGGCGGTTTTCAGAAAACCGCCGGGCGGGAGAATTAAGCGGCTCTCCAGCACTTGGCAAGCACTTCGGTAAAACGGCATCGATTTTTGGTTTTGCGGAGTGTGGAGTTGTGGCGCCGGGCGGGTCACGTATGGTGGCGGCCGCACCCCGGTAATCGTGGCACAAATCCCCAAGGAAAACATCGAGCAAGTTCTCAGCGCGACGGATATCGTCGATCTGGTGAATTCGTATGTGCCCTTGAAGCGCGCGGGCTCGCAATACCGGGCAAATTGCCCGTTTCACAGTGAGAAAACGCCGTCGTTTTATGTCAATCCGGCACGGCAATCGTTCCATTGTTTCGGGTGCGGAAAAGGTGGAGATGCCATCGCGTTTGTGCGCGAATACGAAAACCTACCATTCATGGAGGCGGTGCGAAAACTCGCCGGCCGCGCGGGGGTGCAACTCCGCGAGGAGGAGGCCGATCCGGATGCCGACCAAAAACGCCGGAGCAAAGGCCGCATTCTTGATCTCCATCGTGAGGCTGCGGAGTATTTTCACCAACTCCTGCTCAAATCCCCTGATGCGGCGCATGCCCGGGATTACCTGAAATCCCGCGGGTTTGGCCGCGAAATGGCGGCCAACTGGACGATCGGCTGGATGCCGGAAAACGGGCGGACTTTCCTCGATTGGGCGCGTTCACGAAAATTCACCGGGCGCGAATTGAAAGACTCGGGCATTTGCAATTTGCGCGAAGAAAACAATGCGCGTTCCGGATTGTTCGTACGGTTTCAAGACCGGCTGATGTTTCCGATCCGCAATGAGGTGGGCGACGTGATCGCGTTCACCGCGCGGCAACTCCGGGAGAATAAAAACAGCGGCAAATATATCAACTCACCGGAGACCGCCATCTACAAAAAATCCCGGGTATTCTTCGCCTTGGATCGCGCGAAAAAATCCATCCTCACCGAGAAGGCCGCACTGCTTTGCGAAGGGCAGCTCGATGCCATTTGCTGTCATGAGCATGGATTCACCCACGCCATCGCCACCTCCGGCACGGCATGCACCACCGAACATGCGAAAATTCTCAAACGCTACACGGGCAATGTGCTGATCTGTTTCGATGCGGACAATGCCGGCATGGCCGCGGTAGAAAAAGCTTACCGCCAATTGGTGCCCGAAGGTCTCGGCGTGCGCGTGGTCGAAATGCCAGCGGGTGATGATCCGGATTCTTTTTTGAAGACCCATGGCAAGGAGGCATTCCGGCAACTACTCACCAACGCCAAGGAGTTTTTCCATTTCAAACTCGAGCGGGCTAAGTCCACCGGCCTTTTCGATTCGCCTACGGAGCGCGCCGCAGCACTGAATCAATGCGCCGAACTGTTGTCGCTGATCACCGACTTCGCGGTCCAGGACAACCAGCTCAATATCGTGGCGACGCATCTGCAAACATCAACCAGTTCACTGCGTCAGGAAATCGCCAAAATCAAAGCCAAACCCCAGCGCGCAACCCGTGAACGGACCGTCACGGAGGATGCTGATTCCACACCCGCCAAGCCGACTCCCATGCATCGGATCGTGGCCGTGCTGTGTCATCTGGCGCTCACCTCGCAACCAGCGCAACATTTGTTAAGCGAACAATTCGAAAGCCTGCATGAGGCATCGAGATGGCTGGAAGGAATCTATTTGTTAGAAAGCATTCTGGCATCCGCACCCGACCCGGGATCGCACGCCGCGGTAAACGCATTCCTCGGCAGCCTGCCGGAATCCGATCGGCTTGCACTGACTCGTGGAGTCGGCTTGGACATCGCCCCACCAGACGGAATGTTGGCGGCGGAGCATGCCTTGGCCTTGCTTTCCGGCACGGTGCTTCAGCGCCGTGATGCGGCGATTAAAGCAGCTCTCAAAGAGCCCGGCCTGGACGCCGCGCGCATGATTGAATTATTGGAAGAGGCGAAGGAAATCAGCGGACTGCTCAGCGGCATCGGCAACCGCTTCGAATTCGATGATGAACTGCCAGCCTCAACATGGAGAGAGAAGACCCCGCCATGGAAAAAGTGGCGGAATCCAGGCAAGAACGAGTGATGATCATTCGGACCAAACCGCAAGACATGATCACAGAGCGGCGAAATGTGTTCACGGAGGGGCGAAACGTGTTCGCCCTGACCATGTGAGGACAATGAAAAGCGCTTCGCTCACCTCATTGGCTCTTCATGGGCATCGGCGGACACGTTCCGCCGCTCCATGGAATGCTCGCCAAATTGAGCAATTCGAGCCTTCCGAATTTCCTCTCCCCATAAAAAATCCCGCCGACGGACGAACCGTGGGCGGGAGATGATGATCAAAAAGTCCGCGCAGGGTTCTCAGAATTTCTGAGAGCGTGAGTGGGTGAAATGAGTTTCAAAACCCAATTCCGGTGGAAACTCGGAGAGGCCGTCATGCACATTCATCTCGATGCGGTTGTCTTCTCCACAACGCTCGTAGGGTGGTTTGAACGTGCCGCGGTAGGTCGGGCAAGTGAAGGTGAAGAGCTCGTAGAAACCGTAGCCAAGGCGGCGAAGCGAACGACTGGTGCCATCCACCACACCATAGGACCAACCCGCCTTGCGGCCGTAAGCATCATTCTTGCGGGCAATCTGCTCTGGAATCTCCGTCAATCCGTAGAGAATGTTGCTGATGGCCCGGCCGAGCTTGCGACTGGAGGTGTAGGTAGAACCCGGAGGCGCCTGAATATCCGCCGAAGCGAAAAAGGTGAGAGAGGCAAGCACGCTGGCAATAACAAGGATTTTTTTCATGCTGGGACGATAGTAGTGGCTCTGAACAGGCGTTGGCAACGGTAATTTTATGCGATTTTGGAAATTACTTTAGGTTTCTGTAATTCGGCAAACCTTCGGAACTCGCTCAGAGTTCGAAGCTAAGCACGCGGATGATTCCTGGAGTCGAGCGCAGGTTTTCGAGTAATTTCACGGGCGGCTCAGTATCCACTTCGATCACGGTGACGGCGCGGGTGTGATCGCTCGTGCGGCTGAGCGCCATGTTCGCGATATTGACCTGAGCCTCGCCAAGCGAGGTGCCGATCCTACCAACGATGCCAGGGCGGTCATCATTTTCCACGAACAGGAAGCGACCGGAGGGGCTGGTTTCCACGTTGTGACCGGCAATGTGGACAATCCGCGCGGATTTCCCGAAAAACGTGCCCGCCACGCTGCAAACCTCATCACCCTTAACCGCCGAAACTTCAATGAGTTCGGTGCAGTTGGTGGCGAGCGCGACGGTGGACTCGGTGACTTGCAAGCCGAGCGCCTTGGCAACCGCCGGAGCGTTGACGAGATTGACCTGCGATTCGTGATGCGCGGCAGCAAGATAGCCATTCAGCGCCATCCGAGTGATCAACTCGGTGTCCAACTCCGAAACCGGGCCCAGATAAGAAACGCGGATGGCGTCGCACTGGGCGGGGGCGATTTTAGAAAGCAACTTACCGAGCGAGTTGGCGAGATCGAGGTAAGGACCGACACTTTCGAGCGTCCGGCTGTCGAGATTTGGCATGTTGACCGCGTTGCGGATTTCTCCGGTGACGAGGTAATCTCTGACTTGCTGGGCGACTTCGATGCCGACGTTTTCCTGGGCTTCCGCCGTGGAAGCTCCGAGGTGCGGAGTGAAAACGCATTTCTTGGCGTTCAACAGCGGAAAATCCGCAGGCGGCGGCTCAACTTCGAAAACATCGAGCGCAATGCCCGCAAGATGGCCGGATTCCAACAACGCGGCCGCCGCAGCTTCATCGACGAGACCGCCGCGGGCGCAGTTCACGACCAATGCGCCCGGGTTCATCAAACGCAGGCGTTTTTCATCGAGAACGTGCTGGGTTTCCGGGGTGAGTGGAATATGCAGGGTCACCGCATCCGCACCGGTAAGGGCTTCGTCCGGGCTCTCGGCGAGCTCGACTTTGAGCGATTGGGCGCGGGCGGCGGTGAGGAATGGGTCATAGGCAACGACCGTCATGCCGAAGGCTTGCGCTCGTTTGGCGAACTCGGAGCCGATGCGGCCCATCCCAAGAATGGCAAGGCGCTTGCCATTGATCTCGACGCCTTCAAACGACTTGCGATCCCATTTTCCAGCGATGATGGAAGCGTGTGCCTGGGGGATATTGCGGGCCAGCGAAAGCATCAACGTGAATGCGTGTTCGGCAGTGGAAATCGTGTTGCCGCTGGGCGTGTTCATCACCACCACACCATGGTCGGTGGCAGCGGAGCGATCGATGTTATCCACCCCCACCCCGGCGCGGCCGATGACTTTAAGGTTTTTCGCTGCGGCAAACACCTCGGGCGTCACCTTGGTCTGAGAGCGGACCACGAGACCGTGGTAGTCGCCGATAATTTTGAGAAGCTCATCCGGCTTGAGGCCGGTGTTCACATCCACGGTGATGCCCGGCGCGTTGCGCAAGGCTTCCACGCCTTTTTCCGAGATGGGATCTGAAACCAATACGCGATAGTTTGCCATAGGCGTTTGGCATTAGACCATGGCTCACGGACTGGCAAGGGTTTGCAAAAAAAAAGCGTCAAGATCCGGCGGCTTGTGATGTTTGAGAGAACCGTTGATTGCCATCCGGGGATGGATTCCCCACACTCGGCACGTGAATCTCCCGAATTCCATCACGCTATCGCGCCTCATCCTGACCGCCCTATTTGTCGCAGGCACTGCATTTGCCAGCGCCATCGGTCATTGGATCGCCTTGGTTTGCTTCGTGATCGCTGCGATCAGCGACTTTCTGGATGGCTGGCTGGCGCGCAAACTCGGGCTGGTCACCGCCATGGGCAAATTACTCGATCCGCTAGCAGACAAAATCCTCGTCTGCTCGGCTTTCGTCTATCTGAGCGCACAGGGATACTGCCCGGTATGGGTGACGGTGGTCATTCTAGCCCGCGAATTTTTCGTCACCGGCCTGCGGCAAATCGCGATGGAAGCCGGCCACGTGATGGCCGCCGATCGATTGGGAAAATGGAAAACCGGCCTGCAACTCACGTTCTGCATCACCTGCCTCGTCTGGTTCGCCTTCAAACCGCTCGATCCCGGAAATCCATTCGTCGGCCTGATCCACACTCTCTCCAAACCCGATGGCTGGCTGCAACCGATCTCGATGTGGCTCGCACTCGCGCTGACTCTGCTCTCAGGATGGAATTACCTGTGGGGCTGCCGAAAACTGCTCAGCGCCCGGTAATTTCGATTTCAAACATCTGCGGCCAATATTTGCCGGTGATCAGGAAATGACCACTGGCGGAATCGAAGGCGATTCCATTGATAACGTCCGCGCGGTTAGGACTCGGGAGTTGATTGCGCAGTCCTGACAAATCAAGCCATCCGGTGACGCGGCCGTCTGCCGCGGAAATACGCGCGATTTTACCGCTTTGATAGATATTGGCGAAGATTTCCCCGTTGACGTATTCCAGCTCGTTGAGTTGCGGCACTTCGCGCCCACCGTCTTTGACCTTTAGGGATTTTTTAACGGAGAAATCCTTGGGATCGATGAACTTCAGTTCGCTGCTTCCATCGCTCAAAATCAGTTGTTTGCCATCGTTGGCAAGCCCCCAACCTTCGCCCTGATAGGTGTGCGAACGCAGGAATTTGAAGGTCTCCGGTTCCAACACATAAGCGGTCCCCTCTTTCCAAGTGAGAACCCATAACTCGTGATTCAAAACCGTGATCCCCTCGGCGAACACATTCTTCGCCATCGGCCGCTTTCGAAGGACCGCCCCGTTGGCGGGATCGACCTCACGCACGCTGGAACTTCCATACTGACCACCGCTTTCAAACAAGCTCTTGCCGGAAAACTCAAAGCCCTGCGTATAACACTCCGCATCATGAGGGCGGACAGAAACCACCCGGTATTGCAGCGACGCCGGCGCGGGCTTTTGACAGGCACCAAGCAGGATGACGATGAGTGGCAGAAACAGGAATTTCATGAGTGAGAGACTGGCTGAAAATGGAACGAAACACGCTGAATCAATCACCCGCGAGTCCCCGCGCTGGCATTCCAGCAAGCAATGAAACCCGATGCAAAATCTTCAGGCCGCGCGGCGATCCAAGCCGTGATTTCCGCCAATGGAAACCAAGCCGCCGCCATCACCTCCGCCGCAGGATAGCGCAGCGATCCACTGTGTCCGCAGCGATAGAGACGGACGTGTTCCCAACCCGTTTCTTCGCAAGGTGCGATGCGTGCGATTTCCTCCGGCACCTCGTCCACACGGATCCCCATTTCCTCCTCCAATTCACGGACGGCCGCTGGCGCATAATCCTCGCCGGCATCCAGATGACCGGAAACGCTGGAATCCCAAACACCTGGATGCACGTCTTTCAGCATCGAGCGCTGCTGCAAAAGCAAATCACCGCGTTTGTTGAAAACGAACACATGCACCGCCCGATGCAGGAGCTTTTCCGCATGGACTTCCCCACGGGTTTTCCGGCCGATGACCTGATCGTTTTCATCCACCACATCAAAAATCTCACCGGCCTTCTGCGGCAAATCCTTGAGCGGATTCGGATCGCAAGCGCGGGTCAGCTCCACCCATTGCGCGAGCGTGAGCTCCTCGCCACGAGTCGTGACCGGCACTCCGAGTTGCTCCGCGATTTCCTCCCAAGCCGTTCCTTCCGGAAGTTGTTTTTTAAGTTGTTTGCGACGTTGTGCAAAGCCACGGCGGATCAGCTCATCGAACAATCGATGATCGAAGGCCGGCAATCCGCTCGTCCGCGGGCGCAGGATCGCCACGCTGGAATCGATCCGCGGCCGCGGGTAAAATGCCTCGGGTGGCACGGTGCGCTGAGGCTCCACCACCCAGTCCATCTGCGTCCGCAACGAGAGAATCCCGTAGTCCTTGGTCCCGGGCACCGCCGCCAACCGGTCGATCACCTCCTTTTGCAACATCACCACCGCCCGCTCAAACGGATGTGGCCGGCTCAGCAGGTTTTTCATGATCGCCCCGCCGCACGAATAAGGAAGATTGCCGAGAAACTTCAGTCGCCGATGTTTGAAAAGCGTCCGGCCGTCGAACTTCGCGCCATCCGCATGATGGACCTCCACGCTCGGCTCATCCCGAAACCGCTCCGCCAGCGAGGCGGCCAAGCGCGCGTCGAACTCAATCAAGATCAACTTCCGCACTTTTCCCACCAAATGCTCGCTCAACGAGCCGGTCCCCGGTCCCACTTCCACCACCGCATCCTCTTCGGTCGCCTCAAGTTGAGAAACAATCCACCGCGCCATATTCGGATCGATCAGAAAATTCTGGCCAAGCTGTTTGCTCGGCAAAACCCCCGCCCGATCCAATGTTTCCCTGATTTCCCGACCCGTCATCGCGGAGTTCATGCCCCATGAAACCCGACCACGCAACCTCAAGCATTGCAGACATCGAGGATTCTCTGCTGAAAGTTTCGAAAAATGCATTGCCAAGTGCCCATCCCCTTCCTAGCGTCCCGCCCTCCAAGGGCAGGTGTCAGAGTGGTCGAATGAGCACGCTTGGAAAGCGTGTGTGGCAGCAATGTCACCGAGGGTTCGAATCCCTCCCTGTCCGCCAGTTTTGAAATTCCCAAAGCGGGATTTCCCACAAAGCCACTTTTGAGCTTTCGCCGGACCACTAAACAAAGGGAGGGATGAGAACCCCTGCGCAGCACTGGGTTTGAACGCAGGAGCGAGCTTCGCGAACAAGCATTCCTAACGCGCAGCGCAAACTGGCATAGCCGCAGGCAATCCCTCCCTGTCCGCCAGTTTTGAAATTCCCAAAGCGGGATTTCCGGGTGATACCCATGCCTTGGGGACCAATACCGGCGGCAGCCATTTGAGGGCGAAGGATTTGAGCGGATTCATTTCGGCAGGTATCCGGAGACTTGCGACACGGCGACGGTGCGGGGTCTGCCGTAGGTGGCTGGGTCGAGAATCCGCAGTGCGTGGGCACATTCCTCAAGCACCTGATCGATGGGCATGGTGAACTGCTTGGTGGCGGAGCTGCCTGCCTCGTTCCAGGTCATGAGAGTTTTGCCCTCGATGAGAAATTCCTTCGCTCGCTGCTGGATGGCGAGCACCTCGGAAATCGTGAAGCCGGTGATGAAGAGTCCGCGTGCCATGCACGGCTGGTGGTGTCAACGTGACTCGGGTGACTAGCACATTGGCTGAGCTCTGGCCTAGGATTACTGCAAGCTGTCCCAACAAAGGGCCCTGCAAAGCGTAAAGAATCCGCGATTCTTTTTGCAGATCGGCAAGAACGTGATAAGTAAATGCCGATTTCCTTTCCATGTCCACACTTCCTCCATTGCCACTGACCGATCTCCGTAAGCTGGAAACCCGGGAGATCTGGGTGGCACTTACCGAGGCACACCGGCACTTGGCAGAGCTGAAAGGCTTGTGCGAATCGCTGCCAAACCAAGGAATTTTGCTCGATACTCTGGGAATCCAGGAGGCGAAGGACAGCTCGGAGATCGAGAACATCATCACGACGCATGACGAATTGTATGCCTATCAGGAGGGTTCCGGCGCCACGGCGTCTGCAAAAGAGGTGCAGCACTACGTTTCCGCCCTGAGGAGGGGTTACAAAGAGGTTCGGGACAGCGGCCTGATCCGGTTGGAAACGGTATTGTCGGTGCAGGCGGAACTCGAATGCAACCGCGCGGGCTTGAGGAAACTGCCGGGCACTGTGCTGAAGAACGAGGCGACTGGAACCATCATCTACGAACCGCCTCAGGATGCCGCCCAAGTGGAGGCGCTGATGGACAACCTGATTGACTTCATCCACGCCGACGATGGACTCGATCCGTTGCTTCGAATGGCGATCACACATCACCAGTTCGAGAGCATCCACCCGTTTTACGATGGGAACGGCCGCACTGGGCGCATCCTGAACCTTCTGATTTTGCAGCGTGAGGGGCTGCTCGACCTACCAGTGCTCTACCTGAGCCGCTACATCACCAGCACGAAGCCGGACTATTACCGCTTGCTGCAAACTGTCCGTGACGAAGACCGCTGGGCGGAATGGTGTCTCTACATGTTGAGAGGAGTGGCAGTGACATCCCGGAGTGCAATCACTCTAGTGAAGAATTTCCGTGATCTAATGCAGATGACAAAACACGATTTCAGGGAGCGCCTGCCGAAAATCTACAGTCAGGACCTGCTCAACAACCTTTTCCGTTATCCCTATACGAAAATCGAATTCATCGAGCGAGAACTGAGTGTATCCCGCCCGACTGCCAGCAAATACCTTGAGCAGATGACGGCCGCAGGGCTGGTTCGCAAGCAGAAGCTTGGCAGGACCAACTTTTATATCAACGAACCGCTTGTTGCCCTGCTCAGCGGTGTCGCATTGGATCTGCCGTGAACGCAGCAGGGCGAGAGTATTTGCGGTCGATCTCCCTGATTTCATCCATTCAACGGCCTTTCCAAGTGGCATTGCTGCCTCTGGTGTCAACGTGGACGAAGCCGGACGTCGGATAGATCCCGAGGCCACCCACAAACTTGCCCGCATTACCTCCGATAGCAATCAGACCTTGATCCGACACACAGATCTGGCAGAGGTGTGACGGATGAAAGAGAACCTGACCATGCAAAGCCAAACACCGGACTTCCGGGAGAGCGGCGCTACCTGGTCTGGGTTCAAATTCATCCACCCATCCGGGACAGAATGGCGGTTTTCCCGACGGATTTCCGACAAAGTCACCTGTCGATGCCTGTCATTTTGACCAACCCGGGAAATCCAGTGACCCAAAGAATCCTATGAAATCAATAGATTACCCACCATCCGAGGGCTTGCCAGCCCATCCGCCAGCCCATCTGAGGGGCAAGGACATCCTTGCACTGGGAAGAAATCCGCGCAACGCCGCGGTCTCCTCTCACCCGCGAAAACAGGCGTGCACTGATCACTTGACCGGATTGACGCTACTGTCAACAACGTCAACAACGTCAACACCGTCAACAAATCTCCTCACCCCGGGTTCCCTTGCACGCGGGAAACCTCGAGCAACCCCACAACTCGCCCTTCGTCGACTGACGCTGGCGCATGGACTTGCCGCACAGCGGGCTGTCCGGCGATGGAATGCGGCATTTCCCACGCGCTTCGATGCGCCTGGCGGTGAGCCGCTTGTTGAAGCCTCCGGTTTCAGTGCGGCATTTCATGCAGGCCTCCGAGGGGTGACTCTAGCGATTTCATCCCCCACTTCTTCACCAGAATCGCCGCGAGTTCGAGCATCTCCGGCTCGAATCCGGCCATGTAATCCCGGAATGGCAGGCTGGCATCATTGCCGGTCATGGCCGCGAGGATCGGAGTACCCCGGGCTGTCACCGCTTCCATTCACGATCCGCCGCTGACATGTAAGCGGGGTCCGAAGCGCCTTGCACAGGGATTTGCTACAGCAGATTCATAAGTGTCATAGTTTCCGCATCTATGACACTTATGAATTCAGGCCACCTTGCGAGCCGGCTTGCCGCTTCGCGCCTTGAGCCAGTTGGCC
>CAIXKE010000071.1 GCA_903919975.1 Akkermansiaceae bacterium
CAGCAAATCCTAAGCGGGAAAACCACCCACATCGCTGGGGATTCGATATTTCCCAAATTCTCACTTGCAAAAATAACAAATTTACAACTCTCTAAATACGTCCGCTCTGGCAAATGGGGTCTGAATAACCTCGCGACAGGCGGTCGGCATCGACCGCAACGATGCCGCCAAACCGACCAAACGGCCGGGGAGGCGGTGGCGCATGTCCAAGCCGCCAACCTTCGGGGAGGCGGCCAAAGGCCATCGCGGTCGTCCTGTTGCGACTTCTTCACTCCCCGTCCACCAGGAAGGATCTGAAAACATCCAACCTTCCTATGAAACTAACTTTTTTCATCGTGCCGGGGCTGCTGGCCACCGTCGGCATCGCGCTTTCTCAGAATGCCGATTTAGTCGAAACGATTGACACTTCTAACTCCCCCACCGTTGCCCGCATTATCGGTGAAATTCCTGATGGAACGATACCGACGCCGGAGCCACCAAAGCCCGGATTTGTGATTGCAGATCGGAATGTTCTCTCCAAGAAAACCTATCAGGATAGCGGACGAACCATCATTTTTCAGCGCATCGCTCCGATTGCCCTCCCTCCTCCACCGGATCCCCCAGCCGCGAGCGAACACATTCAGGATGTTTTGCTCGAACGACAACCGGATGCAGACGGCGAGGAGGCTTCTGCAGGAGGATTCGTGATGGCTGGTGCGACCGTTTTTCGTCCTAAAGATAGTCCGCCACTCTCACTCGTGCAGGTCTGGCCGCAAGGGAGTGGCCAAGCAGTCGTTTTCTGGTCGTCCGCTGATTTTGGGCTGCTCTCGGGCATTTCCTCTTTCATCGGCTCCGATGGAAAAACCCGCAGTCTCATGCTCATGTGGAGCGCCTCGGAGCCAGCAAGCCTCGTGGATCTCAAAACCGAACTCGGCCCGCAAAATCCTCAAATTCCGGATTTCTCTGACGGCAAGGCGTCCTTTTCCATCACTTCCGACAAGCAAGCACCTGCTGCAACCCTCCTCACGATTCAATCGCTCCACGACATCTACAACAGCGATTACAAACGGCTGAAAACTGCTTACGAAGGTCGTGAGCAAGCTCGTCTTGAACGCGAGGCCGAGTTGAAAGCCAACCCACCCCGCCCGCAGAACATCACTCTCAATTTCTGGAGAACAGAAAAATCCGCAATCGACGCGAAGGGAGGTGCTCCGTGAAACGCTTCTCACAAAGCGGCTGCGGAATCCAGCCTCGGACGGTCGAAAGCAAGTCCCGCGCCGCAATTCTTGCGCTCGTCTTTCTTCCGCTCATATCGCACGCGATTGTTGATAAAAACAGCGATGGCATCAGTGATGTGTGGGAACAACAATACAACAGCGGCCAACTCTTCGATCCGCCCTTAGATCCCGCTGCTGATGCCGATCACGACGGCTGGACCAACGCGCAGGAAGCCGCATCAGGCACCAATCCTTTCGATTCCAACCCGCCTGCCGGTTTCCTTCGCCCGGAGGTCATCAACATTCCCGGCGTCTGGGGCGATCCCGATGCGAACGGCGACCCGGTTCCGATCTCGCCGAACACTCTTAGAGTTTCATGGCAGACAATTCCCGGCAAACAATACACGTTGCTTTACTCCCCGGATCTCAGCGCCTCAAGCTGGCTGCCGGTCGAAGCAGCTTTCATCGGCACTGGAGCCATCACTGAATACAACTTCCCGCTTACCCAGCCCACGAGCACGTTCTGG
>CAIXKE010000072.1 GCA_903919975.1 Akkermansiaceae bacterium
GCCGCCTCGTCGCTCCGCTCCTCGTCGGCTCCACCGGCCCTTCCCAGCGCGGGAGTGCATTCGGAGCTTGCAGGTGAGATCGGATTCTCCTATCGAATGTCCATCAGCCAGCCCGCTGAGATTTTAACAATTTAACGGAAAGAAAAATTTCCCCGAGCGCGTGTGAAAAAATCACTCGGCGTAGAATTTATGGATCATCGTGTGCTGATAAGTCTCACCAGGACGAAGCACCGGGGTTGGGAACGATGGCTGGTTAGGTGAGTCAGGGAATCCTTCAGTCTCAAGGCAAAGGGCGGTGCGGTGGGCATAGGCTACGCCGCTTTTACCGGAAACGGTTCCATCGAGAAAATTCCCGCCATAGAATTGGATTGCCGGCTGATTGGTGAAAATTTCCATGGTCCGTCCGCTCTCCGGATCCTTTAGGCGGGCAGCAAAGTGGATCCCGTTACCCTTCTTCAAAACCCACGCGTGATCGTAGCCACCGGCATATTCCAGCGCCTGGAACCCGGAGTTCAGCCGCTCGCCGATTACTGTAGGATTTGTAAAATCCATCGGTGTGCCAGCAACTGGAGCAAGCTCCCCGGTAGGAATGAGACCGATATTGGTGGGCAAGTAGTGATCCGCATTGAGCGTCAGGATGTGGTTGTTAATTTGCTGCGCGGGATTGCCTGAAAGGTTCCAATAGGAATGATGGACGAGGTTGAGAACAGTAGGTGCGTCGGTGGTCGCGGTCGCCTCCCACTTCAATTCGTTGTCCTCGTTGAGCGAGTAGGTAACCTTTACCGATAGGTTTCCCGGATAGCCTTCCTCGCCGTCTTTAGAGAGATAGGAAAACTCCACGCTGTTTTCACCGACAAGCTTGCCTGACCAGAGCACTTTGTCGAAACCTTTCAATCCGCCATGGAGGGCGCAGGGAATACCGCCGGGAGCATTATTGGTGGCAAGCGTGATCTCCTTGCCGTCGAGCGTAAACTTGCCGTCTTTGATTCGATTTCCAAAGCGCCCGACAGTCCCTCCGAAATAAGATGAATTGTTCAACCATTCTTCGAGGGCATCGTATCCATGTGTTAGATCCGCAACCTTACCGCTTTTGTCTGGCGCTTCCATAGAGACGAGAATCGCTCCGTATTCGGTCACTCTAGCCTTCAGTCCACCCGTGTTGGTGAGCGTGAAAATTTTCACTTTGCTACCATCCGGCATCTGGCCAAAGATCTCCTCCTTGACTGTGTTTTTGGTCATGACGCGCTGTCCCTTCGAAGACATGATTGCAACGACCAGCGCAAAGCCCCCGATTATCGCGGCTCCAATCATCTTCTTTATAATGTTTTTCTTATTCATTTAATGGTTTTGGTTCAGATTTTGGGCTTGTGCAGATTGATGAAACCTAGCAACGAATGTCCCGGTGATTTGTCACGAGAGTGTTCTAAGCCAACAGTTCCTTGACCACCCGCGCATGTTCCACACCGGTTAGCTTTTGATCGAGTCCTTGGAATTTAAAAGTAAACTTTGCGTGATCGACACCAAGCAGATGCAGAATCGTCGCGTTGAGGTCGCGAATGTGCACCGGGTCCTTGACAACATTGTAAGAAAAGTCATCGGTCTCGCCATGCGTGATGCCGGGTTTCACGCCGCCGCCAGCCATCCACATCGAGAAACAACGAGGATGATGGTCACGTCCGTAATTATCTTTCGTCAGGCCGCCTTGTGAATACACCGTGCGGCCGAACTCCCCGCCCCAGACGACCAGCGTGTCGTCCAGCAACCCGCGCTGCTTGAGGTCCGCAATTAAGGCCGCCGTCGGACGGTCTACATCCTCGCAGAGGACCTTCATACGGCCCGGCAGATTGAGGTGGGTGTCCCAGCCGCGGTGAAAAATTTGCGTGAAACGGACGCCACGCTCCGCCATCCGACGGGCCATGAGGCAATTATACGCATAGGTGCCGGGTTCCCGCGCCTTCTCGCCATACATTTGCCAGACGGATTCCGGCTCATCGGATAGATCGGTGAGTTCCGGCACCGATGTTTGCATCCGGAAGGCCATTTCATACTGCGCAATGCGGGCGTTCGTTTCCGGATCGCCGATGCGGTCGTGCAACTGACGGTTCATGTCGGCCACGCCGTCGATCATCGCCCGCCGCAATGCTGCGGGGACGCCCTTCGGATTGGATAGATGTATCACCGGATCGCCGCCCGATCGGAGCGCCACACCGGCGTGTTCCGGCGACAGGAAACCCGCCGACCAAAGTCGGGATGAAAGCGCTTGGATGTTAGCAAAAATCGGCAACTTCGAGGTCAGTACTACGAAGGTCGGCAAGTCTTCGTTCATGGATCCGAGGCCGTAGGAGATCCAGGATCCGATCGACGGCTTACCTGGAATCATGTTTCCGGAATTGATCAACAGGATGGCCGGTTCGTGGTTGATCGCGTCAGTGTGCATGGAACGGATAACCGCGAATTCGTCGGCTACTTTAGCGGTGTGGGGGAACAGGTCACTCACCCAATGCCCAGCCTTACCGTGTTGTTGGAACGGAAAAATCGACGGTGCGACAGGAAACCGCGTTTGCGAGGCGGTCATTCCAGTCAGCGTCTGCCCACCCCTAACGGACTCCGGCAGATCTTGGTCAAAGCGCGCGGCTAGCTGTGGCTTGTAGTCCCACGTGTCGATCTGCGAGGGAGCGCCAGCCATAAAGAGATAGATCGCCCGCTTCGCCTTGGGCGCGAAGTGGGGCAGCATCGCGGCCTGCATTTCCGCCGCTTGCGCCGAGTTTCCGCCGCGGGCGAAAAGGCCGGCGATACTGGCCCACGCCAACGATTTCCCGGCGCGGGAAAGGAACTGTCGGCGTGAGGCAAGGGCGAGCCATTCCGCCTTCAGTTCAGACGGGATCGGCAGGTCCAAAACGGAAGGGCCTTCGCCGCCGAGGTCGGAACAGAGTTGTGGGACTTTCATGGAGCTATTTGGTGAGGGTTTCATCGAGGTTGAGGAACTGGTTGGCTAACATTGTCCACGCTGCAATTTCCGAGGGTTGCAGTTCGGAATTGACTGCCGCCGCACCAGTGGTGAGGAGGTCAACTGCATCCTGCGGGTGGGCCTGATAGTAGGATTGATAGACAATTAGTTGCGCTTCGAGCGTCGTTTTTTCGCGGTTGTTGAGAGGCCGCGAGAGCAGCTGACTGGATATGAAATCCATTCGCTTCTGAACGCTGCTGCCGGTGAGGATCGCCCGCTCTGCCAGCTTGCGCGCAGCTTCGAAAAACTGCGGGTCATTCATGCTCACGAGGGCTTGCAACGGCGTGTTGGTGCGGGCGCGTGTGATACAGACGACTTCACGCGCCCGGGCGTCGAATGTCTCTAGCGACGGCGGTGGAGCAAATCGTTTCCAGAACGAGTATAACGACCGGCGGTAGAGCGCATCGCCTTCATCCTGTTTGTATTTGAGCGTATCCGACTCTGGCATCGAAACCGTTTCCCAAATCCCTTTCGGTTGGTAGGGTTTCACTGGCGCGCCACCGATTTTAAAGGAAAGCAAGCCGGATGCTTGCAGTGCGGTATCACGCAGCACCTCTGCATCCATCCGGAATCGCGGACCACGCGAGAGAAAAATATTCGATGGATCCCCCGCCAGTGCAGCTGGGGTGACTTGGTTGCTCTGCCGGTAGGTGGTGGACGTCAACAGCAATTGATAGATGTGTTTCATATCCCAACCGGACTCACGGAATTCAACGGCCAGCCAGTCTAGCAACTTCTGGTTACTCGGGCGCGCGCCCATAATGCCGAAATCATCTGCGGTGGAAACCAGGCCGACCCCGAAGATTTCCTGCCAGATCCGGTTCACCGTGACCCGCGCGAACAGGGGGTTTTCCGGCTTGAACAACCACTCCGCCAGTTCCAAGCGATTGGACGCGCCATGGTCGCCGGGAAGAAAACCGGGCGACGCGGGCGAAACGAGCAACTTACGCGCAGAATAGACACCCCGATCCAGCACCCAGGCAGTGGCCGGCACCGAGCGCTCGCGTGCGATCATGGTGGCGGTCCCGCCCTTGCCGAGGCGGTTGACCTCATCATCCGCAACCTTTACTTGCCGATCAAGTTGAGGCGCATCCTTATCGATGGACGCAAGGAAAAAGCGGTCCAGCGCGATGAATTTCTCGTGTGCCGTCCAGTTTGCTGGATCCGGAGAGGCGGCCAAAATCTCGGCCCCGAGGTCTTCGTAGGGCAAACGGGAGAACTCTGCTGCATCAAGCACGCGGCGATAGACACGAACATCCTGGAATGCGGCTTCCCGCAATGGATCGCTTCCTTGGCGGCGGCCAAGATGGAGCGACAAACTGTTGCGGATTGTCTGTCCTGATTTCAGGGAATTATGGATGATAGTTGCTGGACGAAGCTTGCCGTTCACAAAAAGCTTCACCCCCTCCGCCTTGCCCGAGCCGTCGTAGGTAGCTCCGAGATGAACCCATTCACCGCGAGGGACCGAGCCGGCTTCCACCCGCAGCGCTGCGTCCGGCCACTGGTGGACGATATTTACGACCAATTTGTTATTCTCAACAAACAAATCCCAGCCGCGGTGGGCGTCTTTGCTGACGTCCCCCATGCGGGAAATAAGGGAACCATTGCCCGTGGTAGCGCCCCTAGTCTTCATGCGCAGCATCGTCCACATGGAAACTGAAAATGATGAATCTTGCTCGAAATCACCTTGGTCCGGCATTGCTAAATTCGTGCTCAGATCCATTCGCATGGCAGGCCATAACCACACCTGCTCGCCCCAGATCGGCGGGTTGGTGTCGGTCTTGTAGCTCGCGGTTTTCGTGAAGGGAGCGGAATTTTTCACCAGATCACCACTGCCTTCATCGAGGCGCAATCGGAGCTCGAGGCCCTCGGAGGAAACGGAAGTCGGCTTGTTGCCTGCCGCCAGCCAGTCGCTGAATAGCTTGGGCGCGGCGCTCCTTTTCGCTTCAAAAGCTGAAGCCGCTGCAGTTCGGCGCGCAACCGCCAAATCAAATTCCGCGCGCTTCTCGTCCGACGGCAAGCGCAGGACCGGCTGGCTCTCAGCGCTATTATCGTCCCACGACTTCTCGGTGGTGTTATTGAAAAACGCCGATAGCGCATAGAAATCCTTCTGCGATGTGGGGTCGAATTTATGATCGTGGCAGGCTGCGCATCCGACTGTCAGCCCGAGAAATGTCGCACCAAAGGCCTCGGTCCGGTCGCGCGTTTTGTCGGCTTGAATTTCCTCTGGAATCGTCCCTGTCTCGTTGGTGGATAAGTTGCAACGGATGTAGCCGGTGGCGATCCACGCGTCTGCGGTGGTCGCTGGGATCAAGTCGCCGGCCACCTGCTCGCGGACGAACTCGTCATAAGGCTTGTGAGCCGCGAACGAGCGAATCACATAATCACGATAGGGCCAGATCGAGCGACGGTTGTCGAGATGTAGGCCATGGGTATCTGCGTAGCGGGAGTAGTCCAACCAATAGCGCGCCCGATGTTCCGCATAGGCCGGGGTGGCGAAAAGCTTCTCCAAATAGGCCGTGTAAGCCGCTTCGCTCGGATCCGCCGCGAATTTATCCACCTCAGCCGCCTCAGGCAAAAGCCCGGTTAAATCGAGGGCCGCCCGCCGCGCCAGCACCCGAGGGTCCTCCGGCGGTGCCGGTTTAAGACCTTTTTCCGCGAGTTTTTCCTGCACGAAGGCATCCACCGGATTGGTCACCGATTTCGGCTGCAACACCGCTGGGGTCTGCGCTCGGCGCGGCGGAACAAAAGCCCAGTGCTCCTCATATTCGGCACCCTGCGCGACCCACTTTTCGATCTTTTCAATTTGGTCCGGCGTCAGTCCCTTGTGGGAATTCGGGGGTGGCATTACCAAGTCTGGGTCCTTCGACCTGACCAGCTGCACCAGCAACGAGGCGGCTGGATCGCCCTTCACAATCACGGGTTTCCCGTCCTCGCGCGCTTCGAACGCGAACTGCTTGCGGTCAAGGCGTAGGGGAGCGCTTGCTGGTTCGCGCGTTCCGGAATCCGGCCCATGGCAGTGGTAGCAGTTCTCCGAAAGGATTGGCTGGATATGGGTATTGAAGGAGATCTTCTCATCACCTATTACGCCAGCCGACGATGGCGCACTTTTTTCCTGACGGCCGCAGCCGATCATCAAGCAGCAAAAGAAGAGAATGGTGAAGATATGGAACATAGAATGATTCATTTTAGAATTATAGTGTGGTTGATGCCAATCGCTCCCCGAGAGTTCCTCCGGCCCAGGCATCGAGCAGTTTCGCCATATCGGCAAACGATGCGGACCGGCCGGAGCGCACAAAGTGGCCGCTGGCGCAATTGCCGGCCAGCACGATGCCAGCATCGTCAAGTCCCTGCAGTGCCGCCGCCAGACACCCAGCGCCGAAATTATCGCCCGCCCCGGTCGAGATCAGCGGCTCGCGGCAATGCGGCCCGGCCACATACACCGTGCCGCGGGCGCTGGCACACGCCGCGCCATCGTTGGGATGCACGATGACTCGATCCACCGCGATGCGCTCTCTCAAAAACGCGGCCAACTCCGCCACAGACTCCGCATCCTTGCGCCCATGGAAAGTTCCGTCAAACACCTCGGCCATCTGCCACGCCTCCTTCAAATTGAAACTCAGGAGCGTCTGGCAGTGCTGGGTGATCGCCGGCAGGCGGGCCAGCAATTCCTCCCGCTCGGCCCGCGGACGGATTTCAAACTCGGCTAGGTCCATGAAATAAATGACCTTTCGGGCGGGCACGCCGAGTTCCGCCAGTCGCGTGGCCAGGTTGCTCCAGATCTCTCCCGCGTGCGGCAGCTTGCCCCAGTTGACGGCGCTAATGTAGGCAGCCGCCTTCAGTTCGCTGTCCAACGCCGCCTGGCCGACGCTCGCGAGCAACCTCATCCAGGTGACCTCGTTGCAGGCGGCCATGTCATTGAGCATGATCTTGCCATCGGTGAACTCCAAGCAGGTGGTTTGCGCGGCGGCGGCCAGGGTGTAGAGCCGTTTGGTTTTGCCACCCAGTGCCGCTTGGAAAATCGGCAGCACTTCGCCTTCGCCCATCGCCCCGATATAGGTGATGCCAATCCCCCCGGAGTAGATGTCATGAAGCGCGGCAGCAAAAAGCGGGCCGTTGCCGCCGAACTTGTCGCCTAGATGACGCACGGGATAGGAAGCAGCCACTCCTGCCGCTGCCGTCACCTTCGGTCCAAACTCTGCCATCGAGGGCGGCGTCTGCAGCCGGACAAACGTGTCAATGAAGCCGTCAAAGCCGCACACGCCGGAGAGCTCGGCGGAAGTGGCGGCGGTCTTCGACTTCAACTCCTCAATGACCGGTGCGAGCGATTGAACGTCGCGATAGATTGTATGCTTATTGTTACTCATGTGAGGACTGTTGGGAAATGGGGGTTGTTTGAGGCACCCTGGGGAGTGCCGGTCTCTGCTGCTGCCGAAATAGCCATCACCAGAATCATCAACCATGTGCCGGGTTCTTCCTTGGTCATCTGATCTCTCATTGCGAGTCTGTTTCTTGCTTATACATCTCGAAGCGCCCAGGGGGGGGACGGCATTCAACGGGTTGCCAAAATAGTTGATTGAAATGCTAATCGGATTGTCGGCGGATGATCACTGAGTAAGCCCCCCACTTCTGCAATGGCGTTTCACCATAAAAAAGAGCTCGCAATTCGGTCGCTCCCGGTTGCAAATCACAACGAAAAGTAATGGATTTATCATCAGCGGTCACCTTTCGCTCGAATTTTTGACCTCCGATATTGAGTTCGGCCTTAGTGATCGGCAAAGCGATACCAGCGGCGGTCTCTTTGCCGTGACAAAGTGTGTCGGTCAGCGCAATCGGCGGCGCTGCGGCCACAATAGGCAGATCAACTTCTTCGGGCCAACGCCGCAGGCTTATTTCGTAACTCCCACTCTGCGCCACCTTCAATTTATAGCTGCCAACAGCATTTTCACCCCGACGGATCTTATCATTATCGACAAAGTAAGGCCGCTGCAAGGACCCTGGCGACAAGGTAAGCGGGTTCTCCGCGGCATCGCCGATCACGATTGGCGTCTGAATTGTCAGTTCGGGCTGGATCGAATCCCACCAAAGATCATATTCCGCGCGCAGCTTTGCGGCAATTTCAGGATGCTGCTCAATAATATTTTGGGTTTGTTTTGGATCTGCATCAAGATTGTAGAGTTCCGTATTTGAAATAAGGCGCCACTGCTTCCACATGACACAAGCATTGCCTTTTTTGGGTGTGTTATATTGCACGACCAGAGTCCGGTCCGGGATCGCCTCCTTGTCCCGAATCGCCGGGACCAAACTGATTCCATCGAACTTGTTATTGGCGGGCCTTGGAATAGCGCTAAGTTCCAAAAGCGTAGGAACAAGATCCTGAATCTGAGTCAGGCCGTCGATCGAGCGTCCGCCGTCAATTTCCCCCTGCGGCCAGCGGATGAATAGAGGCGAACGATGCCCGCCTTCCCAGAGTTGGGTCTTCCAGCCGCGTAGGTTCGCATCAAAGATCTGGACCCCATGGGACCCTCCATTATCATGCAAATAGACAACAATTGTATTATCCGCCAGTTTGGTTTCCTGAAGAAAGGACTCCAGCCTGCCGATGTTTTCGTCAACGTTATCGACCATCGCAGCATAGGTCAGGAGTTCGTTCTGCTGCTTCTTGAACGCCGCCGCATATTTCTGACGATGACGCTCAGGAGCATAATACGGACTATGGGCCAAATTATTCGGAATGAAGGCAAAGAACGGTTCATTCGCCGCGGCCTTCTCACGCATCCATTTCATCGCTTCCGTGAACCAGATATCGCCACAATAGCCGGAGTATTGTTTGGTAGATCCATTGTGTAGGTAGCGGTCATCAAAGTAGTCATTCCCCCAATAATCACCGACTTTATCAGCCGCGGCCTGACGAAACCAGAGCGCCTCGTCAAATCCGCGATCCTGCGGGCGCAGTGGAAAGTTGTCACCAATATGCCATTTACCAAAGATGCCGGTTTGGTAGTTTGCTTGCTTCAATATCTCGGCGAGCGTCGGCAAATCGGTGCGCAAGTGAGTGGCATCTGTGCCGACGTTACGGGCACCGTTGCGCATGCAATGAACTCCGGTGAGCAAGGCTCCACGCGTGGGCGTGCACATTGGAGCAACGTGAAACTGCGAGAAACTGACACTCTGCTCCCGGAGCCGGTCAATGTTTGGAGTTTTGATAATCGGGTTCCCGACCGCTGAAAAATCGCCCATCCCCATATCATCTTGCAACAAGATGATCAGATTAGGGCGCGATGGTGCTTGAGGCGCAGCCATGGTGAGAGGCGCGAGCATGGCGGCCGCGACAAAGACCAGAGCAACCAGAGTTAAGCGGGGTGGCAACTTGATTTTTTTATTTGTGATCAAAGGTATAATTTTGATTGCGAAACTATGGTAAGACTCCTGAACAAGCTAACTTCCGGATCGAAGGAGCGGAGAAAGGGTTTGTTGTCATTCAAGCACCCGCAGCGTCTCAATCCGCACCGGGCCGATCAGACCCGAAGGCACCAGCGGAGTGTCTTTTGTGAAGGGCCGGAACGTGCTGAAGGACATCCGCCGCGGCTCAGGGCGCTTCGAAGGATCCGTGAGCCACTCGGGCCATTTCGCGATTGTGCGCGGGCATTCGTAATCCAGTGGGAACTGCTCGTCGCCGACCATGCGGTTCACCCAAAGATTCGCCACCTGCACCTCCAGCGTGTTGCGACCCGGCTTAAGCAAGCGGGTTACATCCAATCGGTAAGGGTCTGTCCAGAGGACACCCAAGTCTTGGCCGTTGAGTTTGACCTCGGCGATCACCTCGACACGCCCCAAATCTAGGAAGTGGCGGCATTGCTTTTGAAGGCGATCGGCGGAAACTTCGAAGGTCATATCATATGCCGCAGTGCCCGAGTAGTATTTGATCCCAGGATCACTGTGATCCGCCCAGGAGATGAGCCGCTCAAACGTGGCCTGCTCCGGCGCACCGCGCCCGGAAAGGAACCTCACCTTGCACGGCCCGTTCAGAGAGACGGGCGCGGGAGGCTGTGCGACCCGGATGGCGGCACGGCTATTACCAATCTGATATTCTCCTCCACTCCGGGCAAGCAGAACCGAGGCCCCGTTCTCTGCGCCCAGTTCGATCGCAGACTGAGCACTCGCCGCTTCACTGCTGGAACCGCCTGGCTGAGGGTGAACCTGTTGGCCAATGGAAGCGTGCTGTGTAGACGCCAACGTCATGGGGCTGGAACCGCCTGGCTGGGGGTAAACCTGTTGGCCATCCAGACGCACCGTCTGCAATCCTGGTCCAGCAGTCTTGGCCGGTTCGCGGAAAACCACGAAAACAGAGCCACTGGCTGGCAACCGGAGGTTGACGCGAGTTTTGCCGTCCACCACATCCCAAGAGCCGGCCGTCTCAATGGCTCCAGATACCGGATTCCAAATTTCCGGGACCTTACCAGTCACTCGGAATGTGCAGGTCAAATCCCGGCCATCTGTCCCGCCCCATGCCACAAAATAGGCATCCGTGTCGCCAATGCGCCGATGCAAGTGATGCAGCAGCGGAAGGGCAGCCACGTCATCGCTGGAGAAGTCCGGCGACAGCCCATCGGCTTTGGTGATTTGCTCCAAGGTCTTGCCCCAGATCAGCCTGCCCGAACCCACACGGCGTTCGCCTTCGGGACCGGGATTGGCACCCCAAAGTTCGGTCACCATCGCCTGGATCCTCTGATCGCATGCGGGAAGGTTTTGCCGGCTTGGGGACATCCCGGGCGCGGTCCCAATGACCGTGGCTCCGCTCTTGATCAACTCGGCCACTTTGGCCATCAACTCCGGAGTCATGCGCCCACCGGATTGCAAGACAAGATAGCCGTAGGACATCCCGTCAGGCAGCACAATGCGCCCGTCACGCACCTGCATCCGGGTGAGAACCGCTTCCGAGGATGATATATCGAAATCCATCCCCTGCGGAGCTTTCAAGAGGGGCTGGCTCCCCCGGTGCGGTTCCTCATCCGTCAAATAGACGATGTCCGCGACAAACAGGCCGGATTGAAGCAGGTGTTGGCATCGCGAGAGGTATTGCATCCATGCCCGGCTCTTATCCCACCAAGTGTTAGTCCGATCGAAGTTCATCCCGACACCCCCGAGCGCCATGCCCGGCTGCAGGCGGTCGTCCACCCAAGGCTGATGGGCGAAACGGTGGAAGACGAACCGGTTAATCCCGCAGGTCATCATGAAGTCTCCAAGCGACTTGAGAGAGGCGGGGGTGTTTTCCCACGGATGACCCCCGGTGAACGCTTCGGCTCCAATGACTTTGCGCCCATAGAGGTGGCCCGCGGAGACGGGAGAGTAGTTCCGCTTGGTCTCGACTACTTTGCCGTGGGTCCAGAACTCAGCCATCGGATACGGCATGCGCCCACCAGCTTGGACAAAATCGAATGGACCGCCGCCGGTTTCGGCCGATCCCTCCAGTCCGAATTCAGCGGCACGCTCTGAAAAGCGTCCGTAAAAGTTGTCGGCAAACAAGTCCGAGATGGTCCGGCGTAGATCCCAAAGAAAGCGCTCGCTTTCCTCCAAAGAACCGACCACCCGGCCCGTCATGACTGGCAACCAAACCCGCAAGTCGTAGCCACGGCGCTTGGTAAACTCCTTGGGCATCCCGGGGGTCCAGTTCTGGCAACCACCCTCGTAACTATCCACAAAGTAATGGGTCCATGTTTTATCAAACAGTTCAGGTCCGATATGGGCAGCCCATTTGCCCATGGTGGCATTGACATGAAGATCGGCAGCCTCGCGGCTCATCTTGTCGATCTCAAGCCCGCGAGCCTCCTCAGCCGCCGGAGCATTGAGCACCCCGGTGGTCGTTGAGCCGATGCGCATGATCGTCCAGTTGCCGGCTGGAACTTCCCACCGGAGCTTTCCCTCTGGGGAAAGCTTTCCTGTCAGATCCACAATCTTGCTGGGGTCAATCGCCACACCGGCAGGCGTTTCGTAGCGCGTATTGGGGAGCTCAAACTTGGTGCCCCCGCCGTTGCCAAAACCGGCTTTGGCCGTCCATTTAGTAATACGGTATCCCCCCAATTCCAACTCTCCAATGCGCACAGAGGGACCGCCCCGGCGCAACTTGCTGACCAGTTTGAACCGCTTGGCAGTGACCGGGGCGAAACTCACGCTGTTTAAAGCGCCAGCAAAAGGAGTGGTGTATCCGAGGTCCAATTTGGCAGCGAGGACGAACTTACCCGGGGTCGTTTCAGCATGAAGTTCCGCCAGCCCCCACTGGTGTTTCGGATTGGCCGTCATCAACGACTGCGCTGTAAAGGGCTCGGGAAACTCGATCATCAGGTCGCCTTGGAAGGCCACTTGCGTGTCGTGGTCGCCATCGGTGAGATTTGCGGCCCTGGGAAGAGGTTTGTCGTCCACGCTGAAACGGACTCCCGCATCCACCGCGTTGCTCTCATCCCCGGCCGTAGTCGGAAACGCCACAACGGCTACGTCCTTATAATACCCCATACGGGCAAAGGGCTTGTTGAGCGCAATCTCCGACTTCCCAGGCCCCCGGACTATCGTCTGGCTCCAACTCAATTGCTGCATCGAGAGTTCCGGTGTCACCCACGGCCCACCGGCGGTCGACCAACCGGCGCAGTTTTCAGCGCTCAGTTTAAGTCCGAGCCGGTCTGCCTCCTGGGTCGCGTGCTTCAATAGGTCAAACCACTCGGGTCCGAATATTTTGACCGGGCCGGGGGTGGTCTGCTGGACATTGAAAATTACGGCACCAGCGAGCCCGTTCTGCTTCATGGCCTCCAAATCCTTGGTGATTCCCTCGCGGGAGATATAACTGTCGGTCCAGTGCCACCACGTCCAGGGCTTGGTTTCCTGAGGCGGGTTTTCAAAATTGGCCGCGAGCTCATCACCCCTGAGGATGTTGCCGCCCATCAATGCCAACTGGAGGCAGAGCATTATGTATGTTGGTTTCATATGATTTTAATTGTTTGGAAATTATTGTTCAGACTGGAGAGTGACCGGTCCCAGCAGGCCGGATGGGAACAGCGGCTTGGTGGCAGGCAGCTTGAGATTGGTCTTGGTCCGACGGTCGGTTTCGGGAAGGCCTGCGTCGCCAATCAACCGGTTGCCCCAATGATTTGCCACCTCGATTTCCAACTGGTTCTCACCCGCCTTGAGCGCTGAGGTGATCTCCACTCGCCATGGCGGACACCATACGACCCCCAGATCTTTCCCGTTGACCCGGACCCGGGCCATGAGCTGCACCTCGCCCAATGCCAGATAAGCTGGTGAGGAAGTCGCCGGAGAGGAGAAGGTAGTGGAATAGGTGGCAATGCCGGAATAATGTTGAATACCCGCCTCGGGCCGCTTCGTCCAATCCACGAGCTTTGAAAACACGAAGGTATTTTTTGCGCCATCGGCGGTTGCATCAGGCAGCGGATACAACCAAGCCGGATCAAAAGCCACACTCCATGGACCGGCGATTTCCACCAGCGATTTCAAAATCGGAAAGTTCTTTGCGGCTTTTGGCGCCGGAGCCTTGCCGTCACGAAAAACAACGAAAAACGCCTGATTCGCGGCGAAACGCATTGGCATGGTCGTGCGCCCGCCTTTTTCGATGAACTCCGGGAGCGGCAAGGCTCTGCCAGTAATAGGATCGAAGAGTTCCGGTTTGCGACCGGTCACCCGCAGCGAGACCTCGACCTCCAACTCCTTGGATGTCGGGTTCGCGAGGAAATAAATATCAGAACCCTCGGTACGCCGATGAATCCATTCCATATCAAAAGGCAGACCGCCGCTCGTTGCTCCCACATCAGCTACCAGCTTGTCAGCCGCCAGGATATCAGCCAACGGCCTGCCCCAGATCACGCGCCCCTTGCCGAATTTGGATTCTCCTTTAGCACCGGGTGATGCTCCCCAGAGATCCGCCACCAATGCTTTGAGCTTTTTATCTGAGGCCTGACGATCGCCCAAGCCAGGGGCTTCCTGCGGGGGTAACCCGACCACTGTCACACCGGCTGAAACCAATTCCTTGATCTTGGCGAGCACCGCAGTTGACATGGTTCGGCACTGTGGCTCGCAGAGGACCAGATAGCGATAGCTCAAACCATCGGGAAGCGTCAGTCGTCCCTCCTTTACCGAAGCCCGGGTTAGGAGCACTTCGGCATTGATGCCGTCAAAGTCGAACCCCAGAGGCAGCGCAGGCTGGAGGAACTGCTTGCCAGGCACGTAACGCGAGGCGCCTTCGCCAACAAAATAGGCGGCATCGGCCACAAAAAGGCCCTGCTGCAACAGGTATTGGCAGCGACTCAGATAGCCGATGTAGCCTTCCACCATGGGCCACCAAGGATAGTGACGGTTGAGGTTACTGCTGAAGTGCAAACCGGGTTTATCTTCAAAGGGCTGATGGTCGGTGTTTGCAAGAACCGCATGGTTGAGCCCGGTGGCGAAGGCGGTGTGCAAGGCGACACGAAAATCGCTTGGCTTGCTCGTCGCCCCGGAGCCGGAGAGAGCTTCCGCCTGCACGATCTGGCGGCCGTAAATATGAGCCCCGGAAGCGGCGGTGCGCGTCGGATCGCAAAAATGATCCGAACAACGCATGACCTCGGCTAGATGCCAGACTTCGGTCTGGGGCAAGTCGGCGCGGCCAAGATTCTTCAAGCCCTCCATCTGGGGATAAGGATAAGTGCCATGCCCGGATTGCACATTCACCAGGCAGTTTCGATCGTTGGCTCGCTTCTGCATACGACCGTAGAAGTCGGCGATCAAATCGGAGATAGTATCTCGATAATCCCGCAAAAAACGGTGCGTTGTCTGGCGGTCGTCGACGATGTATCGTGCCATGGCGGGAAGATAGGTCAACAAATCGTAGCCCCGGCGCTTTTGGAACTGCTCACGAAAATCATTGGTCCAAGTCGGCTGCTGACCGTCCCGGTTGGCACCGATTTCCCAACTTTCAGCATGAAACCCCGTGAGTACTCCGGGCGCTGCCTTTTCGGCCACCTCCAGCATGCGCTTCTGAGGCACATCGGCCATCAGATCCGCGCCCTTTACGCTAAGGGTGTCCACTTCATTGCCGCCCGGTGTCCCGGCGGAGCGGGCGTGTTGACCCAAGGAGGTCCACCCGAACCGTAGAACCTGCCATCGCCCTGGGGGGACTTTCCATTCCAAGCGCCCATCCGCGGTGAGGTGTTTGCTCAAATCGATGACCTGCTCACGCTTCAAGTCCTTGGCTCCATCTTCAGCGTATTCCTCTTCCAGGGCTTCATAGGGCTTCTCCGGCCACCACCACCAACCCTGGTTGCCAGACTTTAGTTCCCACCATTTGATGCCGGACCTGGAGACGGGTTCATCCCCGGTGCGCAGAATCGCAAATTCGGAGACGCGCACATCGGGAATATGAGCGGAGGTAATGTTGAGGCGGAAATAGCGCGCGCGGGTTTCCGGGAAGGTAAGGCGCTTTATCTCCCCAGCCTTCATCGAAAACCTGGTAACCGAATTAAAGCTCTTGCCGTCCTCTGATCCAAGCAGCTCGCAATCCCGAGGACCGCCCTTGGGCGCCCCCGCTATCAGAGCGCCCGTGGCGGCAATGGGTTGATGATAGGAGAGCTGCACCCATGCCGGTTGGTCCGCCGATATAGGGACTGGCGGCTCTTTGCTTTTGAGCTTCCACCCACGGGTTCCATGGAGAGTCGGTTCACCAAAGTAGCAGGAGCGCCAATAAGTATCTGGATCCCCGTCTGCAGCATGAAGAGCCGGCCAGTTCTCCTCCCCACAATATCCTTTGGCGACACTGCTGGAGGTGACATCTGCCGGCGGTAGCGCCCTGTTCTCCGGGACAGGAAAGGCGATTACGGCTATCTCGTGATAAACATCCTTCAGAGTCGGTGGCTTGGGAAAGGGCTGCACCAATAATTGCGGCCCATCCACTTGCACTTGGGAATAAACCAACTGCTTGCATCCATCCTCCGGCCCAACCCACCAACCGCCGTATCCCCAGCCATCGACTGCAGCGGCGTGCATGGCCATTCCAGCCTCGCCCGTGAGACGCACAGATTCACCGAACCACTCAGCCCACTCGTCGCTGAGCATCTTCGGCTGCGAGGGGAGCATCTCGGCGGGGACTTGTTGTCTATGGGTTTGGGTATGCTGAATTCCGCCGATGCCTTTCTCGCGCAAAGCGGCAATGTCCTTGGCCATTCCTTCCTTGTTCCCGTAGCCGCCGATAAACCACCAGAATACCCAAGGTTTCGCAGACATCGGCGGATTGGCGAAGCCTTCTTCCAATCCAACCTTGGGGTTGGCCGGCGCTCGATCAGTGGCTGAAGCGGTGGTAGCCAAGGCTACGATCCCGATCAGCAGAGTGGATAGGGATTTCGTTTTCATTGATTGCCTGGAAATTGCTTTGGTGCGAAGGCCGTTGAGGGAACTACGCGTTGCTGTGCCCGCCCAAGAGGAGCCGTTGCCCGGGGCCGGGGGCTCGCCCCCCCCCGGAGAGTGGCTGAAGGATCGGCGGCATGAGTGTGCGGTTTTTGATGATTCATTCACTTAAAGAACTCGCTTACGGGTGCACGATGAATCAAGCCCGCTGAGCCGTCATGTCGGCAAAAGGGATGACAGCCCATTCCAGGCTTCAACGGCCTAGGTATTTGGCCACCGCCTCGCCGCGCGAGTGCGCGTGCAGTTTCTCGTAAATGCGCCGGATATAGGTCTTGATGGTCGCGATGCTGATCTGCAAGAGATCGGCAATTTCCTTCGTCACATAACCTTGGACTATCAGATCGAGCACCTGCTGCTCCCGTGGCGCGAGTTGTATGCTGTCTGACGGTGGAACGGCGGGAGCTTGCTGAAAGGTCTGCACCAGCTTGCGGGCGATGCTGCTAGTCATGGGCGAGCCGCCGTTGCGCACTTCGATGATCGCTTCCAGAAGCTCCTCGCGCTTGGCCCGCTTGAGCAAATAGCCGGAAGCTCCAGCCGCGAGCGCGTCAACGATGCGCTTGGCGTCCTCGTAGACCGTCACCATCATAAACTGCGTCTCGGGCATCATCGGCTTCAGCCGGCGAACACACTCGACGCCGTCCATCCCGGGCAGGTTGATGTCAACTAGCACTACGTCGGGCGCTTGTTGCGGCAAGGATTCCAGCGCCGTCTCCGCGTCTCCGAACTCGCCGACCAGGCGCAAGCCGTCAGCCTTGCCCAGCCAGCCGGCAAAGAGGCTTCGCAGCCGCTCGTCATCCTCGATAATCGAAACTCTGGTCTTCATGTTTGGCAATGGTAGCAGATTTTTGGGGGCTTTGAGCGTCATCCTTTTGGTTGACACGATGCGGGCGAGGCGTGACGGATCAAGCACTGAAATCCAGCGGCACCACGAACCGGACGCGGGTACCTTTCCCTGGATTGCTTTCGATCAATGCTTGGCCGCCCAGTTTCTCCAATCGACTGCGCATGTTGGCGAGGCCGTGCCCCACCCTGGTCGGTTGCGCGTAACCGCGCCCATCGTCTTCCACCGACAATACAAAGTGCGATCCTTCCATGACCATGGTGATCCGCACCTCTCTGGGTTGGCTGTGCTTGAGCGCGTTGTTCAGGGCTTCCTTGAAGGCGAGGAATACGTTGTGTCGCACTTCGGCGGACAAACTGCAGCGTGGGAAGCAGGTTGGCATCTCCAAACGACAGCGCACGCCCACCCCGGTCAGCAGCTCTTGGGCGAAGCCGCTGACGTAGTTGGCGAGTTCGTCCAACAAATCGTTTTCCGGATCGGCTGCCCAGACAATCTCATCCATCGCCTGCGTAGATTCACGCACCGCCGTGCAAATGCGGTCCAAGTCGTTGACGGTCGCAGGTGGATTGGATGGATTGCTGCGGGCCGATTCACTGAGCATGGAAATCTGCGTCAGGCTCGTGCCGAGGTCGTCGTGGATGTCGCGGGCGATCCGGGTGCGCTCGCGTTCGACCATCTGCCGCCGCTCGGCGAGGTCCAGGACGAGGGCCAGTCGACGTTTCATGACCCACCGGCTGCCCAAAAAGCCACCCAGGCTGCCCACCCCCCCGATCACCAACCAGAACCATAACCTCGCCCAGACCGGCGTGAGCACGACAAAGGGCAGGGACATTTCGGTCCCGACCGGAGAGCCATCCATTCCCACCGCCCCCACACGCAACCAGTAATTTCCGGCGGCCAACCGATGATAAGCGACGTTAGAGCTTCCACCCGCTCCGACCGCGTGGCACTCCTCCCATTCCACGGAGACCCGCTGGCCAGGCCGTACCGGAATGCATTTTTCAGTAGGCACGAGCCACGCCGCGAAGGATTGGGGGCCGCCATCATTCAAGACGAGGACATGATGCGGTTGAGGTTGTTCGAGGCGCAGCACTTGGGCCATCTGCGGAGAATTACCATCGCGACGCCAATCCGCGGGCGAACCCAGGATTTGATCGAGATCCTCGCCGATTTCGGTTGAATACCTGACCTCCTGAAATGTTTCCTCCTCCGGCCCGCCCACGCGCACGGCTACATTCCGGAACGCCATCATCCCCGTGGTGTATTCCGGCCCTCCAGAACCAAACCAGAGTTGTACTTTAGCGGCACGGAGCGGCGCAATCGCCTCACCATGGCCCGGGGTAAATTCCGATTTTTCCACGCTACCACGCCACCCCGGACTCTCGTGATCCACCTTGAAATCATTGGAATAAATAAGTGTGTTCCCTGCATCCAGAAAGCGGATCAGCATCCGCATGTGGGAATAGGCCATGTTCCAACCGGGATCAACACCTTCGAGCTTGTAACGCAGCCGGTAGGGCTGATTCCATTTGAGCTCGCTCGCGTCCAAGGTGAACTCCACATCCTTCGCACCGGGGGGAATGCTGAGAGTTGGACGGCCGTTGACGGCGGGCACTGAAACGGGGGGAAGGGCAACCGCCACCCCGTCCACGCGAACCGCAGTGACCGCCACTTGCGCCGCCAGTTGCGTTGTTAGAACGCAGCAGCTCAAACCAAGAAAAATTGTCACCGCACACTTCATCTACCAGCGATACCACCCAAAACTGGCCCACACACGTATAAAAATCCTAAAACCGCAATTGGCTTTGGTGGTTTGTTCTGGACCAGTAGCCTCTCAAGGCTTGGTTCCACTTTTACCAAGAAACTTGGGTGTCGTTTTTTTGCCGAACCGGTTCATTGCGACCCTCCAGCAGAGGCAGCAGGCTCACGCTATCCTCACTGACGTTTCCGGGCAGGCGCGTGCCGAGTATATCGGCGAATGTGGACATCAGGTCTAACTGATGCACGTACGGGCCGCACACGGAACCGGGCGTCACGACCTTCGGCCAGCGGACGATGAATGGAACTCGATCCCCCCCCCACAACGCCCGTTGCTTATCGGGGCCGAGGGCCGCGAACTTCAGAGCCCCGGCCTTGTTTCCGTGCTGGAAGCTTAGCCTGTGAAGCTCCTTTCGTTTCAGTTGCAAACAAGCTGATCGTTGCGAGAAGGGATATGGCTTTCATGAATTTGTTTCTTTGCTTTTGGACTGAAGGCCGTTGAAAGAGCCGGTGGCCGGACCGGAGGCGGGAAAAAGAAGTTGAAACAGTCATTGGGGAAGTCACCGCGGCACTCCGCCTGCCCAAGCCGAACCGGAGGGCGGGGAAATGGGGGATATCAGTCGCCTTTTGCCGGTCGTTGGAAGTCGTCTTCATACCGGACGATGTCGGCCTGTTGCCAGTTGCCAAAGGCGACCTCCAGCACGCGCACGGGTTTGGCTCCGGTGCAACTGAGGCGATGCTTTTCGTTGGCGGGAATCCAGATCTCGTCGCCGGCCATATACTCGCGTTTGGATTCGCCGACTTGCACGGTCGCGCCGTCATCGATGACGATCCAGAGTTCGGCGCGGCCTGTGTGGGACTGCAGGCTCAAACGTTGGCCGGGCAGCACGGTCATTAGGCTCACGGTGCCGTCGCTGTTGCAGGCGAATTGCTTGAACGACCCCCACGGGCGTTCGACAAATCCAATGACGGGTTTTCCGGCGGGAATTGGTTTGGTGACGTAGTTCATTTTGAAATGCAGGGTGTTGTCTCTTTGTGATGGTTCAATCTGGGCGCTCCACCATCGCGGGCTTGCCGTCGCGTTCGACGACGATGCAACAGAAGTTTTTTTCCGCTATGGTTGTGTAATCGTGACCGGCCTTGGCGGGATAGACGCCGATGTAGGTCAGTGGGGTGTTGCCCACATTCATGGTGCGATGCGCGGTGTGGCCGGGCACATACACCACGTCATTCGGACGCAGCGGAACGATACGGCTTTCACCAGTCGCTTCGTCTTCCAGCAGCATCACGCCATCGCCTGTTAGGCCGAAGTAAAACTCCGCCGCCGGCCGCCAGGCATGCAGGTGGCCCTTGGTCATGTAGTACTCGTCGCCGATCTTGCCGGGCAACAGCAGGCCGACGCCGTAATGCAGGTCACCATCGCCGCCAGCCGGTTCCACCGCGCCCACGGAGTAGAGCAGCGGATTGCCCGTAATCATCGTCGCGTCGTATGCCGCCGTGTCGGCGAAGCAACCGCGCAGGTCGCTCAAGTGGCGTTTCACCATGGACGCGCCGGGCATCTCACCGGTTACGGGATTGTATTGTGACAGTAGTTCTTCAGGATTCAGAAACATGGCAATTCCGATCTAAGATCTAACAAAAGCTTTCAAGGTCGCACACTCCATGCCGAGAGACGGGCCGTGCGGGCGAATGGTGTATGCACCGACGGCGGCGGGAACGATGAAGGTTTCCGCGTAGTGGACGATGTAGGGATCGAAGGCTCCGGTGGGACTTTCGACAATGGCTTCCTCGCCCTCGACGAGGTTGAGCACATTCACACCGCCGCCGGTGTGGTGGGTGGCGGTGCCGGTGAACCAATGACGGCGGGTTTCGATGAACTCGCGTTCGTGCAGGCCGGTGCGCTCTTCACGCCAGCCATCGCCGAAGCCAAGTGGTTCGACGGTATTGACGAGATGTTTCATCGTCCAGTCGGTGGTGCGGTCCCACTGGACGTTGGCAAGGCCGTGGTCGAGGTGGATCGGGCGCGGCTTGCCATCCAGTCCGAGGCGGCCCCAGTCCCACATCTTGAAGGTGAAGATGTAGGGAGTGGCGCTGATTTCGAGGACCATCGATCCGGCTCCGGAACAATGCACGGTGCCGGCCGGAATGAGGAAATGGTCGTGTTTCTTCGCCGGGATGCGGTTCGAGTAATCGTTGGCTGGAAATGATTTCTCGCCACGCTGGGCGGCTTCGAGTTCGCTGCGGAAAACTGCGGGATCGACTCCGTCCTTCAGCCCGAGATAGATGCAGGCATCCGGCACGGTATCGAGCATGTAATAACTCTCGTCTTGCGTGTAGTGCATGCCGAAATGTTGCTGGATGTATTCGGTGAGCGGATGCACCTGGAACGAGAGGTGGCCGCCGCCGATGGTGTCGAGTAAATCGAAACGGATCGGAAACTCGTCGCCAAATCGCCTGTATACGGAATCGCCTAACAACGCGCGCGGTTGGTCGAAGACGAGATTGATGGAAGGCATCTCGACGGTGATTCCGCCGATTTCCAGCAGCAGGCTGTTTTCCTCCGGGACGCAATCGAAACACCAGCCGTAGTTAGGTGCGGAGCGGTCAAGGGCGCAGGCTTCCTTCATCCACTGGCCGCCCCACGGCGCGGGGTCGAAGAAGGGCACGACTCGAAATGGGCGAGAAACCGCTTCGCGCAGTCCACTGCGGACGGATTCACCTGCAGCCAGCTTCGGTTCGGCGGGATTGTTGGTATCCAGCAGAAACTCCCACTTCGCGATGAGCAGGCGTTTCCAGCGGTCTGCCACGCGCCAGTCGATGAAGAAGGCGCGCTTGTATTGGAGGCTGGCCTTGAGGTCGTGATTGTCCACGCCGAGGTTAGTGGCTTCGTTGCGGCGGAAACGGAGTTGTGCCTCCCAGCGCGCGAGGTCGGCGTAAACGAGCATTCCGTCCTCCGCGATCAGTGTGGCACCGCAGCCTACCACCATCACGAGGCCGCTTGCGGATGCGATGCATTGTTTCATAGCCTCGACCCGTGCAGGGTCGAAAAAAGCGGGCATCTGCAAGCCAGTTAGAAAGCCGAACACTGGATCGTCTCCGCCGAGGAAAGGGGCGACGAGCGCATCGATCTCCGCCGCCGGCAGCATGGCCTCGCGGGTGTGCAGGACCAAGGCCGGATCAAGGCGTGAGGTGAGTTCGCGCAACAAGGCGGACTCATCGACGCCGGGATAACATTCGACGGCAAGCAGAGGCTTGCCTGTTAGTTTACGGGAAAGGCGTGCTGCGATGTCGTCCCATCCGCTGACGCATTGATCGGCGGTGTTAGAGACGGTGACGGCGGGGTATTTTTCGTAGTTCGGTGTTCTCAAGTGGATTGGGGATGGAATTGTTCCTGGAGGAGCCATTCGGCGGCGACAAGCGCAGCTTGATCACCGAGTTCGGAGGCGCTGACGGTGACGCGCCCCCACGGCGTGTTGGCGTGGCTGGCAATGTGATTCTCAATGAAGGGCACGATCACGTCGGCGCTGCCCATGATGCCGCCGCCGAGAACGAGGATTTCCGGGTCATAGGCGTGGATGAGATTTACGGCGAGCGTGGCCCAGATGCGGAGGCTGTGATCGCGGAGGGCAAGCGCGCATGCATCACCGCTGGCGGCGTGTTTGAAGACCGACGCGAAGTCGAGCAAGGACTCGGCGGCGAGCGCGCTTTTCTGATAGTCAGGACGCGAGTGAGCCATCGCGTTCAGAAATGCGGTGGATGCCTCGGCTTCGGCACAGCCGGTATTGCCGCATCCGCAGGCACGGCCGTTGAAGCGGAGCGATGAATGCCCGCCGAGTATTGCTGCCTGGCCGTGCTTACCGCGAATCACCTGGCCCTGCATGATGGCGGCGGTGCCGATGCCGGTGCCGAGCGTGATCATCACCACATCGTCCGCTCCCTGACCCGCGCCGTATTTCCACTCGCCAATGAGCGCCATGCGCGCGTCGTTTTCAATGGCGAGCGGAAGACCGAACTCGCACCTGGCCCAGTCACGGAGATCAAGATCCATGGCATCGGAATATTTTCCATACTCAGCAAGCACGCGGCCCGTAGCGACATCGATCAGGCTGGGAAAGGCGATGGAAACTCCAGTGCAGTCGGCTGATTCCAGTTGGAGGGATTCCAGCAGGTTCCTCCATGCAGCGGCGAGCCGTGGCAAAGCATTTGCGATGCCATTCTCCGAGTGTGCGGGGATGGTAGTCTGCGCGAGGAGATGGCCAGCGCACACCACGCCAATCTTGATGCGTGTACCGCCGAGGTCGCACGCGAGAGACGGGGGAGGCACGCGAAGATCGACGCTCACGACTTGGTAGGTGAGTTGTTTTTCCAATCCGCCTCGATTTCCTCGAGCGTGCGGCCTTTGGTTTCCGGCAGCATCGCTATCACGAACACGAAGGCAAACAGGCTTACCGCCGCGTAGATCCAGAATGTCAGTGCCGGGCCGATAGACGGGCTTTCGTTCATCATCGGGAACGTCTGAGCGACCACATAACAGCAAATCCACACAGTGAGCGAGGCCACCGACATCGCCCGCCCGCGAAGCTTGTTAGGAAAAATCTCGGAGCAGAACAGCCAGGCGACGGGACCCAGCGCCATGGCAAACGCGGCGATGAAAAGCACCACGCAAACCAATAGTCCCACTCCACTCTGGCCGGTATGGAACATCCAACCGATCAACCCGAGCGCGATCACCTGGACGGCTGTGCCAATCAGCAGCAGCGGCCGCCGTCCGGCTTTGTCCACCAGCGCGATGGCGACGAAGGTGAAAAGCAGATTGATCACTCCCACCCAAACCGTCGAGGTGAAGGCGGCGTCCTTTCCTCCGCCGGCGGACTCGAAGATCTCCGTCGAGTAATACATGATCGCGTTGATTCCGCAGAATTGTGAGCAGGCCATCAAAATAATGGCGATGAGCATCGGTTTGCGGAATGGTCCGGAGAAAAGTTCCGAGAGGCGGCCCTCGTCGTCGCCGGAAACCCTGCGGATCGCCCGCATTTCCTCATCCGCATGGACGGGGCCGTCGATTTTCTCGAAAATCTCCCGAGCCTTGGTTTCCTCACCATTCTGGGCGAGCCACCGGGGGCTCTCAGGCACCGCAAAAAGCAGGCCTAGAAATAGCAGCGCGGGAGCGCCTCCCAAGCCAAGCATCCAGCGCCAGCCGTAGGCGGTATTCCATGCCTCGTCGCCTATTCCCTGGATGAGCATGTTGATGAAAAGCGTAAGGAGAATCCCGGTGACGATGCCGAGTTGGAATAATGCACCGAGCCGCCCGCGCAACCGCTCGGGTGACATCTCCGCGATATAGACCGGACAGATCATCGATGCAGCCCCGATCCCAATGCCGCCGATGAAGCGTGCCATGAGAAACTCTTCGAATGTCCGTGGCAGCGCGGATAGCAAGGAGGAAAGGCCAAATAGAATCGCGCTGATAAACAGGAGCTTCTTGCGTCCGAATCGATCGCTCAGAAACCCTGCGAGCATCGCGCCCGGAATGCAGCCAAGGATGGCGCTGGCACCCGCGAAGCCCTGTTGCGCGGGTGTCAGGCCGAGGTGCGCCTTCAGGTAGGAATTGGCTCCGTTGATCACAGCGGAGTCATAGCCAAACAGGAAGCCTCCGATGGCGGTGACGCCGGTGGCAAAGAGCACGAAAGCGATGGAGTTGGTTTGTGGGTAAGTCATGAATAGTTAACTTGGGGAGTTGATATCGGGATCACTTGTGACGGAGGCTGAGGGTGAGTTGGAAGCGCTCGCAAAGGTAGTGCACGAGAGCGAACTCCATCGGATGCCGTCCGGCATCCAGCACGGTCCGGGCGCGGCGCAACAACGGTGTGCGCAGCTTGATATCCAGCACCTTTGCCAGCCACTGGGGGGCGGCGATCGCCGCGATTTCCTCATGCGACTCATCGGCGATTGTGCCGGTCTCCGCATGGATCAATTCATACAAGGGCCGGGTAAAATCGGATTTTTCGGTCAGCCCCAGGCGGGAGTGTAGATAGGACCGGAAATGCACTTCCGGCCGTTGGTCCCAGCCCCGCACACGGTCGATGCAAAGCACCGGTGCGCCTACTTCGAGCCTTAGGGCTTTGGCGACTTCCGCCGTGGCCGGAGCCGTGTTCACGCGGGTGCTGTAGGTTTCCACCTGGATGCCCTTGGCGGCCATTTCCCGGGTGAAACTATGCCAAGCACCGATGCCGGATTCGACCCGAGGCTCCACCACTCGCGTGCCGATGCCGGCTTTGCGCTCGATGCGGCCCTCCGCCACCAGTTTCGCAGTGGCGTGACGCAGGGTGTTGCGGCTAATGCCCATCGATTTGGACAAGGACACCTCATCTGGCAGCAGCCCGGCATCGCGATACTCGGGCCGCGCGATCAGCTCACGCAAGAAGAGTTCCGCTTGGGCGTGCAGGGGCAGAGAGCTGCGATGATCCAGCCGCGGAGCGGAACGGGACGATGTGGAGGATCGGGAAACAGCGAGCACGTGCAAATGTTTGAACATTTAAGAGAATCAGTCAATCATGATCGTATCGGGAGTTCACCGAGCCGGCGCTGTCCGGGTTGACTTGCCCGCACACTTATCGAATATGAGGCGTCGATAAAGATCTTCGCCCGGAACACCGAGCCGTCGTCCATCTCGATTTGGGCGATCTTCCCTCCCTCCATGGTTGTCCGGGCAAGGCGTTGCTCTAAATAGACCGATACCCCCGCTTCCCGGACGAGATCATCAAACACCTCTTCCGCGACATGCGGTTCGAACGTCCATTGAATGGATTTTCTTCCGTACTTAGCCCCGATGCGCTTGTAGAATTCACGGGAGATCCCTTGGATGTATTCGGTTCCAACCGTACCAATATCCGTTTCGCCGAGCCCTGATGAGCTGAGTCCGCCAAGATGATCGTTAAAAACCAACAGCGCGACCCGCTTACCCTGGCGAGCAGCCTGGACGGCCGCAATTACTCCTCCTGAAGCGCCGCCGTAGACGCAAACTTCGGTTTCATTTTTTGCTTCTCTGGAAGAACCGGCAGCTGCCGGGAGCTGGGCTTTTCCGGCAGAGCTTTCTGCGCTTGGAGCGAACCGTTGATTAAAAGCGCCAGTGCGGCGACGATGCTGCCCGGGATCGGGAAGAACTGTCTCATGGTATGAATGGTGTTTTTAAGTGATCGCTGCCCATATTGTGGCTGGGCAGCAAGGGATACAAATGATTGAGCAAGGCACTCTCTCGCGGTGCGCCAGACCCCGGCTGCCATTTTACATGGGGTGGAGTTCCAGACCGTCGTAAACAATCCAACCGCCGGCGTGACTGGTGATCTTCAGCGTGTTTTCCCCGGCTTTTAAAGTACCGCTCGGGAACACGATGATTTGCCTGAACGACGTGTCGGGTTTCGGATGGTGGAGGCTCTCTTGGGAGACGCCTGCCCGCACCTGCAGCTCCTGCCGGCAGCCGTTCAGCTCGACATGCAGCATCGGCGGACGATTGGGGTGAGCGTCCATCAGCTTCAAAACCAAATAGGCGCCCGACCCGGCCAGAGGGTCATTCACGCGGAAAGTTACCACGTTGGTGCGAGTCTGTTTTCCCGCCCACTTATCGAGCGGCCCCGGTTGCACAGCAGGCCAATCCTTAGCCGGATCGGACACCCCCACAGTGAATTGCGCCCCGGGCCGGATTTTATGATCCGCCCCTGCTTTGAAGACGAGATCGCCGGGATCGCGATCGCGCTGGCCGATCATCCATAACCGAGTCGGAACCTCCACGGTGACGCCAGCCCCCGTGATCTCTCCCACATGGAACGTGTGCTTTCCGGGAGCCAATGGCATGAAACAACTATCCGCGGCGGCTTTTTCCCCGCCCCGCAAGCCGACATGGACGTACCGGGCCAGCTTGCCATCCATCCACACGGGCACCAACCAAGTGTGATAGCGCGCCCCTTTTGCCGAGACCTGTTCGGCGGAGAAGCTCAAGACATGCCCCGGCTTCATGCTGGCTCCCGAGACCGCAACAGACATCGGCGTGGGATCCCCCCCTCCACGGCGGCTTCACGCGGCGTGACGTTCCAGCCCCCAAGGGAGAGGTAGGGCTTGGCGGCTCCCAGCAGTGGCGCGCGAAAATTCACCGTCACCTCGCGCTTTTCCCCGGGCAACATTGTCATCGCGTTTTCATTCCAGTAGCAGGGCAGGACCTCATCGCCCTGCGATCCCCGCAGCACTTCGAGCCAGACTTGGACAGCCGGAATTTTGGAGGTGTTTTCCACCCGGATCCGGTAGACCATCTCGCCATCGTGCTCGGAGCGATCAATCACCTCAGCCTTGACAACTGCGGGGGGCAATTTCAGGAGATCCTGCCAGCGCTGGTCTTTCTGTATCCAGACCACGGTCCGGTCCAGTTCCGCCCCCTGGGCATCGAGCAGATCCATTGCCACGTAGTGCATTTGGCCATCGGTGACGAGGCTCGGCAGCGGGCCGAGGTTGAGAGTGGCATCGGCAGGGACGTCCGCCGCGCGAGTCTCTTGGGCTTCAATCGCCCCTTCCTGCCCGACAACCGTGATCCGCACTTGCAGGCCGGGGCGTGGGATCGCCAGCGTGCTGGCGACCTGCACATTAAAGTCATCCATGCTTGCCTGCACATGCAGCGGTTTGCAGGCCGAGCGCAAGCTATAGTAACCGGCATTGGGCCGCAGATACCAGTCATATATCTGCCACTGAAAGCTGGGCCAGGCGGCATTCACTTTCCAGAGATGGGTGCCGGCGTTCAGCGGCCGCGCGGCATTAGCCGCTTCGAAGATCGCCCGGTAACAGGCACCGCTGAACAGGTCGGCCATCGCCAGATATTCCGCTAGGGGCGCTGTCTCGCCAATCTCAGCCCGGAGCGGGCCGTCCAAGTTCCGATAATGAGCTCCCGCGGCATCATGATAGCCCATGGTGCGATTGAGGGGGCCGGTCGCAGAGTCGGGCTCATGGAGATCCGGGACGAACCGGGCCACCGAATTCAAAGTTGGTGGCGAGGCCACGCCAATCTCGTTTTTGCAGGCGAAGCCCCCGCCCCCCCGATAAAACCCGAAATAACGCGCGAGCGGTATAGTGCCATAGGGCCCAAACGACCAGGTTGCGATTTTTTCCTTGGCCCACTTTACATCGCTGCCAGTACTGACGATCCAGGGGCGCTTGCCATCGAGGCGCGGCAACAACTCATCCTGCAGAGCCCGGCCGATATTCTCGCTGGGGAGCACCTCGTTGCACCCGCTATAGACCAGCATGCTTGCATGCCCCCGCATCCGCCTAATGCAGTCTTCCATATTGGCGAGGTAGATTGGCGCCATCTCCTCCGGAGTGTCGCGAGGTGGGGAAGTGCGCGCCATGTCGTTCCAGACCAGCACCCCCTGCCGGTCGCACTCGGCAAAAAAGGCCTCGGGCATCATGATCCCGCAGCCGTTGACCCGTATCACGGTGTTGTTGGCGTGCGCCAGCATCCGGACTTCCGTGCGGTAGCGAGTCGCGCTCCAACTCAAAAGGAAATCGGGCACGACATGCCCGCCGGTCATGCGGATAGTCCGTCCATTGACAATCCAGGCGCGTCCTCCGCTGGGCAGGATCGTGGTGCCGACGGTGCGCATACCGACCTGCGAACTCATGGTGCTGCTCAACTTGCCATCGGTCCAAGCCTCCACCGTCAGGCGATAGAGGGGCTGCTCGCCGTAAGTCACCGGCCACCAAAGCCGAGGCTGTTTGAGGATTAGAGCCGGAAACTCCTCCGGCGAGAGCGTCACTTCGTTGTCGCCACCCGCCTTGACTACCACATGCTTACGCGCCTCCACGGTAGCGCCGGGGAATCCGTCAGGAGCCAGGCGCGCCACTACCTCGACCTGCCTTTCTGTGTCCCCCGCCGACTCCAGAAAAGTGCGCACCGTCACCGACGCCTCCTCGGCGCCGGGCAACTTTACTTCGGGAAACGCCGCCGGATCACGCACAGCGACAGGGCCGCTCGCCTCCAACCACACATGCTGCCAAAGGCCCATGTTGCGATCCCGGGCTGGACGCACCCAATCCCATCCAATCGTGCAAGCCTGGGCCACATTGTCCAATATCGACCGGTCGCCGCCATTAAGGCCGATGCCGCCCTTCAGGCCATCCAGCGGCTCGGAAGTAGGATCGCCCGGATAATCCAGCCCCTGAATCCGCACCGCCAGCGCATTGGTCGCGCCTGGCTTGACCGCCTTGGTCACATCGAGATGAAAACGGCGAAACATCCCCACCATCTCATTACTCGAAGCCAGCTTGAGACCGTTCACCCACACCTCGGCGCGGTAATTGATCCCGTCTAGGTGCAACCAGACCGTGCGCCCGGCATAATCGGCGGGCACCTTGAACTCCGTGCGGAACCACCAGGGCTTGAGCCAAGGGTTTTCCTGGCCGGGCAAATGGCTGTATTGGCCCAGATTGAGGCGTTTGTTGTGTTTCTCGGAGGCGTCGGGAATGAGCAGGTTATTGGTCCCGATGTATGGGTCGGGGTAAACCCCGTGGCGCACAAGCGTTCCCAGCACAGTGGTCGGCACCGTGGTCTCAAACCAACTTTTGGCCGCGGCGTAGCCGACTTGCGAGATCGCCCCGCCCGTCGCATCAGGCGCAGCGTCTTTCAACTGCCAGCCCGCGTGGAGCACCAGCGCGTCCTTCGGCACCGCGCCAAGCGGTTCTGCGTCGATCGCGGGATTGGCGGCTTGTATTGAATTCGCAACGGCGAAGCAGCCCATTGCTGCGAGAAGGAAATGGCTTTTCAACATCATGTTCTTGTTTCTTCTTTCTGATAAATCATTAATTGTTTGCAATGCTGCAAAAAACTGTTAGCCATGAAAAATCATGGAGGAATGGGTTGTTTGGTCATTCAAGCACCCGCAGCGTCTCAATCCGCACCGGGCCGATCAGGCCCGGTGGCAACTGCCCCGTCAGCCGCCTTCAAATCGCCAATGGCATACTGGATCCCGGCGAGATAGAATTTCACCATCGCGGGATCAAACGTCACTTCCGCGCTATGACCGAGCGCGCAGTAAAAGACGCGCCCTTTTTCCCACGGGCGGATCCACGCGAGCGCGTAGTCCTTGTCTGCGCGTACGGCAGCGAGGAATTCCCTGTCTCTGTCTTTTGCCTCGGGCGCGGCGGCGCGTTTTCTCAGAGTTTCCTCGGATTTTGCAACCTCCGGTGAATTTGGATAATCAATGCTCAACAGAACACGCAATTTCTCGCGGCTGTAGGGATCCGTGAAAGCGTAGATTTCATCCCGATGTGGAAATGACTTTCCGCCGAATACCGCAGTGAGCGGACTCTCCGGGTCGTCCACCTTGATCTGGATGGCCCCAAACGGATGGCACACGAACTTGCAACCGAGCATCTCCTTGCCCTCGGGCCAATCGTGCCAGCTGTCACCAGCACCGTGATTTCCCACCCAGCCCTTACCGCTTTTAACGAAGTCCTGAACTGCTGCCTTCACCGGCTCGGGGGTCTTCATGCGACAGGTGTTATTGAAAAACAGGGCATCGTATTCCTTCAACTTATCGGGCAAGAGGTCATCGTAGTTCTGGGTCAGCGTGACGGTATATGCGCCAGTCTTCTGGCCGAGCAGCTCGATGCACTTGTTCCAGTGGGGAATCGAGGCGTGGGGGAACCCATCCGTGCGGTAGAACACGAGCAGCTTGCGCGGCTTGGCCGGAGTGGCTTGCGCCTTGTCCGGTAGCGCTGCGCGGATTTTCTCCACCTCCGCCTCCGGTAGCTCCTGCCACGGCCGCTCGCCGTTTTTCAATTTGCCGGGAATCGGCTTCTCAACTACGGCCTTCGGCAGTGGCGCGGGAGTTTGTGCTGCCAGTGGCGAGATTGCTGCAAATACTAGAAGGGCGCGGACGGGAGATCGCGAGAGAAAGACAGGTATTTTCATAAGAAAAAAGTTGGGGATCAAGGCTTCAAAGCCAATTTGTGCGATAGACTGGCTTGATAAATTGATCGGCTTCCGGAGCGTTCGGCACACACATGTTGGGGCCATCCCAATCGATGGCGCGTTGTATGCGCAACGAGACGATGCCAGGTAGGATCACCTCCATCGAGTGAGCCGCGACCTCGAAGGGCTGATAGGTTTTTCCGTTGCCAAGGCACGCGTCGATCCACTCCTGCATGTGGTCCTGCTTGACATTCAACGGTTCAGTTTGGGCCAAGGCTAGTGCTGCTGGATGCTTCAGAACGCTGGACATCTTGTTGTCCCCTTTGAGCTTCATGAAATTACCGCCGCCCCAGCCGCCGGAGTAGAGCCAGCCGTTTTCGCCCACCATCACGGCACCCAATTTCACCGGACCTTTATAATAGGCCTCGATTTCCTTGAGCAATTCATTTGGCGGCGGCATGTGAATCGCGTCATAGAACCACGCGGTCAACGGTTCCAGTTCGCCACGCTTGGCGAACTGGTAACGGATCTTCGCGCTTGAGACAAAGGTCTCCTTCACCGGCTCAGGCAGCGAATGCTCAACCTGTGTGGGATAATCCAGCTTCAGCGCGCGGATTGGCAGTTGCCATGTGTGTGTGCCGAAGTCGCCGAGCAATCCAGTCCCGTAATCAAGCCAGTTCATCGCCAGGCGGCAGCCATGTTGATAGGTTTTTGCCTTGAACGGCCTCATGGGCTTGGGTCCCACCCAGAGATCCCAGTTGAAGCCCTCGGGGACCTTGTCCTCGCCCTCGGGGCGCGCGTGGCTCGGCTCAAAAGGTCTGCCACGTGTGGACTCCCAGACATGCAGCTCTCTGACCTGACCTAGCAATCCCGCATGCACGATCTCAATGGAGCGCCGGAAGTCGCGGCCAGCCACCCCCTGGGTGCCCATCTGTGTGACAACCTTCGATGCCTTTGCCAATTCACCGAGGGCGCGCGCTTCACCCACCATATGGGCCAGCGGTTTCTCGCAGTAAACATGCTTGCCCGCCTTCATGAACGCCGTGCTCAGCGCGACATGCCACCACGGACCCACCGCGATGATCACCGCATCGAGTGACGGCTCATTCGCGATCAATTCGCGATAGTCCTGATACGACTTCGCCTTCGCGAGCATATCCGCACCCTCTGGATAGGCTTTCGCAATGGTCGCCCGGATGCTCTGGGTGCGCGCCAAGTCGGCATCGCACAGCGCGATCAAGTTCACATTGCGCTGCATTGCCGATTGCAAATCAAGACCGCCACGCGCTCCGCAGCCGACGAGTGCGACGTTGAGTTTCCGGCTTGGAGCGTTTTGTCCCCACGAGCGTGAGGCGATGATGTTCGGCAACGCGATCGCACCGACAGCTGCGGCAGTGGATTGAAGAAACGAGCGACGGTGTATTTGGTGTTTCATGGTTATTGGTGTGTTGCTAAGAAATTGCTTTTGAGGTGAAGGCTGTTGAAAGAGCCGGAGGCCGGACCGGGGGGGGCTGGCCGTGACCGCCCCCCCAGAGAGTGGCTGAAGGATCGGCAACATGAGGCTGCTGTTTTTGATGATTTATTCACTTAAAGAACACGCTTGCGGTAGCACGATGAATGAAGCCCGCTGAGCGGTCATGTCGGTAAAAGGGATGACAACCCATTCCAGGCTTCAAAGGCTCGGGTAACTTCGCACCCAAGCCGTCGCCATTGAAACAAGGCAACAGCCACACAGGGGTTAACAAATGCCTGGTTTTTTCCATCCCATGAAAGGCTCGATCGATCATTGTTGTGGAATTAATTTCCGACTGGGGCACTGGTGCTTTCGCTATAAATTTTTGACTGTTTCTATTTGGTGGGAATGGATCTCTTACAAAACCTTCTCTAGGGTTTCATTTCACCTGCGGGGCGGCCTGTGATTGCGCTTCTGGCTTAGCAGGCACCACATCGGGCACAGGCTCCTCAATCAGCTGAACCTGAAGCCGCCCCACGGCTCGGAATCCCTTAAAATAATTGGTCGCGGTTGAGCCCGTGAAAAACACGGTGTAGGTGCCATCCCCCTCATCGATCAGCTGGTGCGGCGTGCGCACCGCCCATGCCCCTTTCCACCACCCCACCTCGCCGGGCGCCAAGCCTTCATCGATATTCACGATCTGGCCCTGGGTCATCGGCCAGTTCAAGCCATCCACGGACCAGGAAAACCCAATCGTGTTGTAGGGAATGTCCCGCAGGAAATCGAAGGTCGAAACCCAGTAATCCCGCCCCGTGAGCGGCCCTTTTAACTTGATTACCGTGGGATTCTCAATGAAGCCGGTCGGATCGATCATGGTCGCCGGCGAATGCTCCGCATCGAAGGTGTACGGCCCCTGCGCCGTTGGAGCGGTCGCGATCAGTACCCACCAGGAACCGAACTTTTCATGATACGGCTTGCCATTTCCGCCCATCATTACCGCCCAGCGGCCATCCTTGACCTGAAAAGGCGACGTAATGGATTGAGCAACGGACTCCTTCGGGTAGCTTGTTCCAGGAAACATGAACTGCTTGCCAGGGAAGTCCCATGGCCCCCGGATACCCGAGATCCCCTCGACCTTCGACTGCGCACACCAGAGGGTGGACCCCGCCTGCCAATTGACGCCCTCGCATTCGAACTGGTTGTAGTAGAGGCTCCACCGCTTGGTGGTTTCATCGTAGAACGGCTGCGCCGGCCCGCTCTGAATGTACTTCTTCATCTTGTCGTTGAACACCATCTCGGTCAACGCCCCCACCCGTGTCCAGGCAAAGCCATCTTTTGAAACCAGCTGATCGGTCCCCAGATGTCCCCACCCTAGCCCCGGCATACGCCACGCGAAGAAGTGATATTCGGGTTTCCCGTCGATCATTACTTTCACGGTGTTGCCGCATTCGTAGCCGCCTTTAATCCCCTCGACGCCCGGGGTCCTTTCGTCGATCACCGTCTGGGGGTATGTCTTGAGCACTTTCAGGCGTAATCGCATCGGCTTCGCTATTTCGGGAGATTTCAACTCATCCGCTCCCACCCCCATCCCGCTGAGGAGTGAAGCCAAGCCTACAATCAGCAGACCCGTTTTTTTATGTTTTGTTCTGGCGTTAAAGGATGATGTTTGGAGGGGGCTCATATTTGAGATGTGTGTCATATTGGGTGCCTTGTAGTTATTTTTCGAATACGGGAGTCCAATAACGTGTGCAACGGATCGCAAAGTAGCGGTCCAGAAGATTCCTACAACTGCTAGGGAGCAGAAATTGACCGGACATGTTTTGACTGTGTCTATTTGGTGGGAATGGATCTCTTACAAAACCTTCTCCAGGGTTTCATTTCACCTGCGGGGCGGCCTGTGATTGCGCTTCTGGCTTAGCAGGCACCACATCGGGCACAGGCTCCTCAATCAGTTGGACCTGAAGCCGCCCAGCATTGCGAAATCCCGTAAAGTAGTTTAACTGGGTTGATCCGGTGAAAAATACGGTATAGGTGCCGTCCCCTTCGTCGATGAGCTGATGGGGCGTGCGTATCGACCAGGTTCCAATCGTACCCTTCCACCAGCCCGTTTCGCCCGGAGCAAGCCCCTCGTCAATGACAACGATCTGCCCATTGGCCATGGGCCAATTCAATCCATCCTCGGACCAAGAAAAACCGATTGCGTTGTTCGGCTGGGGGTGCAGATGATCAAAGGTCGAGACCCAGTACTCCCGGCCAGTCAGGGGCCCCCGCACTTTGGTGACCGTTGGATTCTCGATGCCGCCGGTCGGATCAATCATCGTTGCCGGAGAATGCTTCTCATCAAAGGTGTAAGGACCCTGCGGCGTAGGTGCCGTCGAGACCATCACCCACCAGGAGCCGTATTTCGGTTGATAAGGTGGTCCGTTCCCTCCCACTAACACCGCCCACTTCCCATCCTTGGTCTGAAAAGGACTCGAGATCGATTGTACAATCGATTCCTTGGGGTAACTCGTGCCGGGAAAGAGAATCTGCTTGCCCGGGAATTCCCAGGGCCCGCGGATACCCTTGATCCCCTCCACCTTGGAGCTTGCGCACCACAGCGTCGATCCCGACTGCCAGTTCACTGTCGTGCATTCGAACTGGTTATAGTAAAGTTGCCACCTCTTGGTCTGCTCATCATAAAACGGCTGCGCCGGCCCGCTCTGGATGTATTTCTTTTTCTCCTCGTTAAAGGTCATCTCGGTCAGCGCACCGACCCGCCGCCAGGAAAAGCCGTCTTCGGAAGCGAGTTGATCCGTCCCCAAATATCCCCACCCGAGCTCCGGCATACGCCAGGCAAAAAAGTGATACTCCGGCTGGCCGTCGATCATCACTTTCACGGTATTGCCACATTCATAGCCGCCCTTGACCCCCTCGACGCCCGGCGTTTTCTCAGTGATTACCGGCTGGGAATACGTCTTGAGCACTTTCATGCGTAATCGCATCGGCTTCGCTGTGTCGGAGGATTTCACCCCTTCCGCTCCAGCCTCGATCGTGCTCAGCAGTAGGGCAACGCCTGCAATCAGCAGATACGTTTTTTTAAGTTTTGTTTTGACGATAGAGGGTGAGATTTGATGGGTGTTCATATTTGAGATGTGGGTCATATTGGGTGACTTGTGATTACTTTTCGAAACGGGAGTCGCATAATGTCTTCGGCACTTTTGAGTTTAATCGCATAATCTGTTTTTTATTTGGGTTCTTGGACCAGTAATCGCTCCGACGCCTCAGGGAAGCTTCTGATAACGCACGGTTTTGAGCATCACCGGCCCAATCAGTCCCGAGTCAAACAGCGGGGAATCCTTGCCGTAGGGCTTGATCGGGGCAAAAGTGACGCGCCGGGGCTCCGGCCGTTTACTAGGATCGTTCAACCATTCCGGCCATTTCACCAGACTCGCCCCGTTATATTGCGCATCGGCAGGATACTGTTCATCGCCGATCAGGCGGTTAACCCACAAATTGGTGACGCGAACTTCCAAGTCATTGGCTCCAGGTTTGAGAAAGCTGCTGACCTCGACTCGGAACGGGGTCTTCCACAACACTCCCAGATCCTTGCCGTTGACAAGCACTTGGGCCATCACCTCCACCGTGCCGAGATCAAGCTGGAGACGGGTCTGAGGATCGGCCAGCTGTTCCGGCGTGATTTTGAAGCGGGTCTTGTAACTCGCCGTGCCGGAAAAATATTTGATGCCGGCCTCGGCATGCTCCGTCCATGAAATCAGCCGGTCGAAAGTTGCCGTCGCCGGAGCTCCCCAACCCGAGGGAAAGCTGAGTTGCCAAGGACCGGTCACCGTTATGGCCTCGGCCATCGGCTTGACCGTGAGGGGGCTTTCGTTCTGCCCCTGACGGATCTGGTAATCGCCGGCAACGGCGAAAACTCCGGATGTTACCCCTTTGCTATCAGTGATCAACTCGACCGGCGGCAGCTTTTCCAGGGGCGATTGAAAAGGGATTGCTGCAAGTTGGGCGACCTCCTCGGGTGCCAACCCACGATCAACCTGAGTAATGGCGCTCATCTTACCGGTGAACCCTGGCTGGCCAGGTTTATTGAGCGTTCCGGCATTGGCATGCAAGGTCATGGTGCTGGCCAAGCCGGTTGCAACGTGTTTGCCGTCGATATAGAGCATTGGACGGTTGCCAACGACCACCACTGCAAGGTGGCTCCAGGGGCGGATTGTCCCCGCATAAACGAGCAGAGCCGGAACATGACTGGCTGCATGCTCAAATACCGCGACGCCGTTTTGGCCCACGGAAATTCCCAGCCCAGCATGCCCGCGGCCCCACACCTCATGGCCGGGGGCCGGATAGACTGCAAAATCCTGACCTCCCCAAGAAACCCCTTCTTGGCTTTGCGCCGGAAGCGCGATTTTCCCCAAAGGCCTGACGCGGAAACCAACGGCGAAATCTTTCTGCGCCTGGGCAAGAGAACCCGGCACTAGTCGCACGACTTCATGTTCAACCGGCCAGGGATATACCTGGCGACCCGCGCTGGTAATGACGGGAATTGCCTCCACCGGCTTGTTTGTGGGTTTACGGAAAACCACAAAGACAGAAGCTCCGGGCGTCAGGCGCAGCGGCAGGGATGTGACGCCGTCACGCTCCTCCCAGACCGGCGCATCGCCAATGAGGGCGGTGTCGGGATGCCATAGCTCGGGGATTTTGCCGGCGGTACGAAAGCGGCAGGTGATATCCCGGGTTTCATTGCCGGCCCAGGCGACAAAATAGATGTCAGCTTCCGCACTGCGGCGATGAATGGCATGTAAGAGCGGCAGAGCCTTGGCATCATCACAAGTAAAATCCGGCGCGAGGCGATCCGCGCTGAGAATCTCCTCAAAGCGTTTTCCCCAGATCAGACGGCCCTGGCCGATATGCCGTTCGCCGACTGCGGGGCAATCCGCCCCCCAAAGGCCGGCGCTCAAAGTTGAGAGTGCGGCATCGCAGCCCGGAAACCCCGAGAGGCTCGGCGACAACTTCGGCTGTGATCCGATCACCGTGGCCCCGGCCTTAATCAGTTCCTCGCTCTTTTTCAACAGTTCCGGGGTCATCCGGGCGTTATTGGGCAGTACCAGGTAACGATAGCTCATGCCGTCGGGAAGAACGATGCGGCCATTCTCGACTCGCATCCGATTCAGCACCACCTCGGCGGAGGCGACGTCGAAATCGTAACCGGCGGGAAGCTTGGGGGATCCGCCACTGGAAAAGCGCTCACCTTCTGGCATGAGGTAGACCGCGTCGGCCGCATATAAGCCGTGCTGTAAAAGAGACTGGCAACGGGTCAAATATTCAATCCAGGCGTGAGCGGGATCCCACCAGGTATTGGTGCGGTCAAAATGCAGGCCGTTGCCGCCAAGGGTCATCCCGGGCTTGATCCGTTCATCGGTCCAGGGCTGGTGGGCAAAACGGTGGAAGATGAATCGGTTGACGCCGCTGGCATAGATGTAATCGCCCAAGGCTTTCAGTGAACCGGGATATTGCTGCCAGAGCTGGCTGCCACTGGTGAATGCTTCGGCACCGATGATTTTACGGCCATAGAGATGTCCAGCAGACGCTGGAGCAAAGACCCGCTTTTCACTTTCGACACTTTGCTCGCACCAGAACTCGGTCGTCGGCAACGAGCCGCGTCCACTGCATCGGACGAAATCAAAGGGGCCGCCATAAGCTTCCGAGGAGCCCTCAATACCGAACTCGCGGGCACGCTCATCAAATCGGCCGTAGAAATTATCCGCATAGCAATCGCCGATGGTCTGGCGCAGATCGTGAAGAAAACGCAGGCTTTCTTCAGTCGAATTGAGGATCCGCCCGGTCATGGCGGGCAACCAGGAGCGCAAGTCGTAGCCGCGGCGTTTGAGAAATTCCTGAGGCAAAACCGGCGACCAGTTCTGATACCCCGCCTCGTAGCTATCAATGAAGTAATGGGTAAAGACGCGCTTGAACAATTCCGAGCCGACATTTTCGACGAAGCGCCCCAAGGTGTTGTCGACATGCAAGTCAGCGGCGGCGCGGCTGCATTTGTCCAGCTCAAGGCCGCGGGCTTCTTCGGCGGCGGGGGCATTCTTGACTCCGGTGGTGGTGGAACCGATTCGCATGATGGTCCAGCGGCCAGGCGGCGCCTCCCAGTTCAGGCGTCCATCGCCATCGAGTTGCGAGCTGAGGTCAAGGATGCTGTCGCGGGCGATTACCGCGCCGGCCGAGGCTGGTTCCGTCGTGTTCGACATTGGATGTGCCCCTTCGGTGAAACCGGCTTTCGCCGGCCACTGATTGAGGCGATTTCCGCCAAGCAGCTCCACTTCCCCAATCGGCCCGGATTTGCCGCCACGGACGCTAATCCTGAAAGATTTTGCCGTTACCGAAGCGAAACTGACACTACCGAGGCATCCGGCAAACGGCGTATGCGGCACCATTTTGAGCGTTGCCACTGGCTTGAAAATACCGTCGGCAGCAGCGGCCGAGAGTTCCACCTCATTGAGTCCCAGACGCGGGATGGCCAAATTCAGAGAGCGGGCGGCAAACGGTTGAGGAAATTCAATCAACAAGTCGCCGTCGAGTTGGATGGCGCTGTCATGATCACCATCGGTCAGCTTGGCGATTCCCGGCACGTCCTTGCCTCCCATGGTGATGCGCGGTTGAGCATCACGCATCCGGACGCCCTCGTCGTCAGGGGTCGGAAAGGCCAGAACGGCAATATCCTGGTAATAACCGCCGCGGGCGAACGGCTTGGGCAGGAGGAGGTTGACTTTGGCCGAACCGCTCGCCTCGGTTTCGCTCCAGCTGAGTTGCTGCATCGACTTTTCAGGTGTGATCCAAGGGCCGCCGGCAGTCTGCCAGCCGGCGCAGTTCTGGATACTTAGCTTGATACCGATGCGGTCCGCTTCCTGGGCCGCATACTTAAGCAAGGCCTGCCACTCCGGGCTGAAGATCTTGATGGGACCGGCCGTGACCGTGTTGACGTTGAAAATCACCGCGCCGCCCAGGCCTTGTTTTTTCATCGCCTCAAGATCGCGGCTAATACCGGCCCGGGTAATGTTGCCGCTCATCCAATGCCACCAAGTCCACGGTTTGGCCGGCTCTGGCGGGGTCTTGAACTGCGCCACGAGGTCGTCAGCCTTACAGGTGCCCTGGCCGAGATTCCCCCAAATAAGGCAAATCATTGTCCAACAGATTGTTTTGTTCTTCAAAATATGGATAAGTTGTTAGAAAATGGTTCCTTTTGCCAGAGCGCGGGCACCGGTCCGTCCGGCAGACGCAACGGAATCTCTGTATCATTACGATTACCAATGGTGCACGGTGAATCAAGCCCACTGAGCGGTCATGTCGGCCAAAGAGATGACAACCCCTTGCAGGCTTCAACAGCCCGGGTATTTGGACACCGCCTGTCACTCGGGGAACTCGGACGGTGTCTTGCTGGATTCATGTCAAGAAAGATTGGTTAGGGATACCGCCCATCCGCATGCATTGGTGCACCTCCTTTTTCCCCTTCCCAGACCGGCTCTTCAGCGTATTCTCCATCCTAGATGAAAAAGCAAATTCCCAGCATTAGTGAGTGCCCCATCTTCAACCGTCCACCATCCCGGCGAGCCATCCCAACCGGTAAGATCCTTGCCGTTGAACAATGAAACCGGCGGGTCTTCATCCCCGGCCATGCAGGCAGTCGCGGAAATCATCACTAGGGTCGCGAAGCGCAATGCGACGGATCGACATGTGGAGAGATTCAATAACGACTTCATGGTAGGATAGCTTACGTCTTTGCGGATGGGATATATCAACAAATGGATGCATACCGGCAATTTGCCGTTTCGGCATGGCCATGATCGTGCACCGCCAATGAGGTGGGAAAGTGAGGCGCTTGGCGCTCGTTCCTTTCACGTTTCATTGGCTTGGTGGACAGGAGTGTCCACCCTCCTTATTTAACGACCTGCTAGTGAGTAAAAGCAAATTCCTAGCATTATGAGGACCAAGTCAGGCCATTCCTGCCAGGCCCTGCCAAAGCCAATGTGATTTGGGATGGCCGTCACCTCTGCCGGGGCGGATCGGACAATGTTCAGCAGAAATTCACTCCAGTAATAACCGTTTTGAATCGTGGTTGGCATCTTTTATGGCTACCGGGTGAGGCCGTGGCGGCAAAAGACGCCAAAAGACGGCAAATTTGTTAGATAAAAAGTGCTGCATGGATATCTATCGGAGGGATTACTCACGGCCCGGTGTGTTGAGATGGCGTTTCACGTGCAAGGGGCAAGGCAACTGCGGCGGCCTGGTTCCGCAGCAAATGCAGAAGGCCGATCTGGACAAAAGAGGTGGATTCGGGATAAGCATCCCAATTGAGAATATCCTCGATGCCATCGCTGTCGGCATCAATGATGCGATTGTTCACCGCACCCAGTTCGTTCAGCAAGCGGGCGCGCAACGAATTATCGCCGCAGTAATAACCGAGAATCGCGTTGGCGCGGTCGAGATAGCGCTTCTCGCCGCTGACCTTGTGCAGCACGGCCAGCGCGTGCAGCCAGTGCCCGCCAATGTAGAGCGGGACGTGCGGCTTTTCTCCCTTGCCAAGAATAAAGGTCATGCGATCTCCTTCTTTCATATGGCCGAACATTGGTGTCGGAGCAGGACGCTCAGGAAGAGGTTTCAGCACAAGCCAGGCGTCCGCAGCTTTCATCGCTGCGGCTTTCCATGCGGAGGCGTTATCACTATCCGCCAACACGCGCGCACCTTCGGCGAGGGCGGCGATGTTCATCGCCGTCGCATTGGCGTAGCGCGTCCACTGGCCATCGGGACCTACGGATTCGGTGAGCGCGTTGAGCGCATCGATAGTGATTTGACGAAGCGGACGTGGAGACTGGTCATTCGTCAGTTGGACCGGAAAATCGGGTCTCACTTCGCAGGCGGAGAGCATTCCCAGCAGGAGATAGGCATGCTCGCCTGCGGTGCGGTTCCAAATGGGCAGGCCGGATTTGGTGCGGTATGTGTAGCCGCGTTGCAAGCCATCGCTCAGACAGAAGCGCAATGCTAGCTTGAGCGAATCTCCTAACTGAACAGCCAGCGGCCCTTGCGGATTAGCTTTCAACGACTCGCCCAGCGCCCAGACTCCCCGCCCATTAAAGACACCACCCCAGGCAAAATCCCGGAAATCCGGGTTGATAAACCAGCCTTTGCCTTCCGTGAGCCACTCGCCCGTCTCGAACATGCCGTAGTGAAAAGCACCCGCCGTGTAGAGCTCCTGTTTCCCGGAAGCTTCTTGCCGGGCAAAGTTGTCGCTGCCGCGGTGCTGCATCGCCAGCAGGTTCGTCATCACTTCGTCTGCCAGTGCTCGGCGGTTGTCCGCCACCGCCGGTTTCACCTGCTGAAGCATCCGGTATAAGATCAAGATGTCCGCAGGGTCATTGGTGAAGGTATAAGGCCGGTAGTTTTCGGGCTTTTTGTTCGTGCCGTCTCCATCCCACGGGTGATTGTTCGAAGCATTGAACCAAGTGTTCCAAACCGCCTGCCAGAATCCCCGCGCGGGGCGATTTCCAAGTGGCGTGGACCAGTCGCGGTCACGGTGGTCGAAATCATAGAGCGTGGCATGGTCCTTGAACCACGCGAAATCCCCGGAATGGCCGAGATCGAACCCCGGCTTGTGGATGCGCATGAGCTTCGCTCCCCGGCTGTGCATGAAAAGATTCACCAGCGTCCTTTGCCTCGACCATTGCATCGCCTGCTGGTCCTTGCGGCCATCCACATCCAGGAAGTCATCTGTAAAGACCAACGGCAGATCCGGCAGACCTTCCTTGCCACCGCTCACGATCAGCGTGATTTCGGCCTGGTGCCCGAAGTGGTCGGCACTTCCGAAGGCTAAAAGGTCCGTGGCATCCACATAAAGCACGCTAGGCCTCAGCGGAGGTGCTCCGTTAAAAGCCTGCGGATAGCGACACTCGAAACGCCCCCCTTCTACCTTTACCTCAGTCATGTGAGTCTCCCCGAATGATGTCGTCACTCGCACACGCACCGACGTCGAACTGTCAGACACCGCCGAACCGACGATCTTTACGCCATCTTCGGAGAGCCGCTTAATGGGCGACGGGCTTAAACTCGCAACCAGATCGACTGCGGGCGTGGCTGGAACCGCCGCACTGAGCTCACTCCCAATAGAAGCAAGCAGAATGACGCTGAGAAGGGTGAAAGGATTAATCATCGCTGTACTAAAATTAATAGCCGATCAAGCAGGAACGCCCTCCACCCGAACCGATTCTTCAATTCCTCCAATTTGAATAGAAATTTCTCGGATAGCGCTTTGGGTTTCGTTCGCTTGCAATGGAAAACCCACAAGCAGAGCTGCACATACATGGAACGACATCAAGAAAAGGGAGGGCATTGTCATGAAACGGCGAATATGATGACAGGTTTACACCCTATTGCATGTCGGTAAAACTACCGACACAGATATGTCCCAATTTTGAGAATAACCAGCGCCACCACCTGCAAGTGCCCGATTTGTCATGAGTAAAGGTTGCCTCAGCAAACTCGCAAGCATTCGATGCCTAGAAGCTGGCCGAGTTTGCTGATTTTCCCGGCAACATGACCGATGCCGACGGCACAGTGGTGCGCTGGGCCTTGCACATTCCAGTCATTCACGAATCTCCGAGCTCCTATCGAGAAACGATAACGGGAATTGGTATTTCCAATCTCCAGAATCGGACCAGCCACCGACTCGCCCTCGGCCATGAGAAACTTGAGTTTTCCATCCACCGTCTGAACCACACTGAGCAGCGTGACCGGCCCGTGCTTGACCGACATTTCAACGGACAATCCCCGGCCCACCTTGCCATGATACACTTCGAGAGGACGGACTTTAGTCTTACCCTCGGCAATCGCGATGTGCCCCGGTCCATCGTGGCCCATGATCACGATGTCGTCGTTCCAATCCAATGCATAATACTCAGTGAACGAGCCGCCAACTCCCAAAGAATCGAGAATTTTCATCGCCTGCACGTTCTTGATCTCCATCTCTCCGGCGACTGGAATACCTCTTGCTGTTAAAAGCGAGTTGCCGAGAATAATTGATGAGATGGCATCCTCGTTCTCCACATTACCGATGCCCATGTAATAATATGCGAGCGACCCGAGATCGTGAATTGCCACGAGCCGGTCCAAGGCCACGGATGTCCTGGCAGCGCTTTCCAGCTCAATGCGGGAGCAATCATTCTGAACATCGAAGGTCGTTTGGAAATCCATGACCCGTGCGGCGATCTCCTCATCGGTGACCTCACGTCGCAGTGCGGATAACTCATCGACCTCAATGATCTCCATATGCCCGCCAAAGTACGCGCATTGCTGAGTCAGATCCGAATAGATATCCAGCATGCCACTGTAATAGTGCCCCATCACGCCAAGACGGTTGTGAAACATGACACCCGCGACACGAGCGGCGTCGATCCAATCATCCACCTCGTTCCAGCAGACCGGATCATCGTTGAGCTGACCGGTAATCTGATGAAAATCAATCCGAGATCGGTTGAACACATTGGCGATCTCAGGCACCGGACAAGCGCCGCAATTCGCCAGCCACTCGCCGGTCATTTTCGTCCGATCCCCCATCTTGTTGAAGCGGCCGTAGTCGATGGCAGCATCGGGTGAAAGATTGAGGATGATCACGGGTACCTTGGCGCGCTGGACCACGGGCAGGACGGTAGATGAGAGCGCATAGGTGGTGACATATAGGAAAATCAGGTCTACATCCGCGCGGCGGAACGCATGTCCGGCATCGAAGGCCTTGGGAACCGTATCCACTAATCCGAGATTAACGATTTCCACGCCGTCACGAGAGAGCTTGGAATGAACTGTCGCCAGATAGCCTTCAAGACGCTCTTTCAGTAATGGAAACTGGGGCCAATAGGTATCTAGGCCGATGCCGAATAATCCGATGCGTGTATGTGACATATAAATGAAGTCAGGGTTAGCACGGGCTCGCCCGCTCAGGTTTAAAATGCGCCGCGGAGTCAGTTGGCACCATACACGATTTGATCCATTCCTTTCACGATTTGCCTTGTCGCGTCGTTTGTAAGATGGCTGGAGTTTGCCAACGGTGTTGATCGTAGAGATTCAACACCTCCCTAAACCTCATGATTTCAAGTCCAAGATTCTTTAGATATCTGCCCCGTAACCCCAACAGTGACGACTGGGGAGCTACGGCTCTGGATGCAGGCCATGGCACCGTGCCCCCCGGGTCGGATTACCCTCTTCCCGGTCATCCCGAGGATCACTCGTTCACTTGGGAAAAAGGCCGCTGCCTCAACGCTTACACAGTTGTTTACATCACGGCCGGTCGCGGAATCTTCGATTCGAAACTTACAGGGGAAGTCGCTGTGGAAGCGGGATCGGTTTTTCTCGTTTTCCCTCACGTCTGGCATCGCTATCGACCGGCGCGGGAAACCGGCTGGGACGAATACTGGGTGGAAGCCGAAGGCGGACTTCTCGAAGCCGCTGTCCGCCGTTCGGGATTTCAGCCCGCCTCGCCGGTGATGCGTGTCGGCCATGACGACGGACTGTTGCGTTGTTTCCTAGATATTGCGGACACCATCAAACAGGAGAATCCGGGCTTCGAACCGATCATCGCCATGCGCTCGCTTGAAATCGTGGCGCGCATTCGCAGCTTGCTGGAAATTTCCAGTGCCGTCGGAGTCACCACTTCTGAAAAACTCGTAAGGCAGGCACAACTCAAAATGTTGGAAGCGATGGGTGAGACTGTCGATTTCCAGCTACTCGCCAAGCAAATCGGCATGAGCTATTCCAACTTTCGCAGAGTCTTCAAAAAAGAAACTGGGCACGCCCCGGGCGAATATTTCATCGAAATGAAAATAAATCGTGCCAAGCAGTTACTGCTCTCTGACAAGTCCATCCAAGAAGTCGCCGACCTTCTCGGCTTCGATTCCACCTATTACTTTTCCAGGCTTTTCAAGTCCCGCACTGGCAGTTCCCCCAGCACATTCCGACCGGACGGCAAACGCGGAACATAACAAGAAAAATGAGTGTGTTGGTTGACAGCCTCTGAGCGTCCAGCATTGATCCACGCTTCATCGCTCCCTGATGATGCGAATGCAATGTATCTCATTGCTGATGCGCGTGACAGATTGCGCGATGATATCGCTTTTATCGTGCAGCTCCGCAAATCCCCAGAATCAGGATTTTCATTCATCCTGAAATCTGCAGTTGGAGGATGCGCTTGAGTTTTCACATACTGACTGGGTGACACCCGACTCAAAACACAACAAGAGAATGAGGCAAATCTTTCGGCGGCGACAAAAGGCGACATTCGGGCACGAATAATTTTTCTGTTAGCCTCAAATCGCCAAAAACTCTTATGGGAGCAGGCGCGTCCGACTGGATTGCCTACATTGGCTTTCCCAATCTGCACCCTCCGGGTGATTTCTAAAGGCGCGAAGCGCGCCCGACTGGATTGCCTCCGCCGGCTTTCCCAATCTGCACCCTCCGGGTGATTTCTAAAGGCGCGAAGCGCGCCCGACTGGATTGCCTCCGC
>CAIXKE010000073.1 GCA_903919975.1 Akkermansiaceae bacterium
AGTAAAGAGGGAGAAGAAAGAGCCGAGAGAGCGGGAGGTAGCGCGGCCTCGATGCAGGCCGCATGCGAATGGCCGGAGAATGAGTGATTCCAAGAGGGGACGTGACGGCGCTGCTTGGCCGTATCATTCGCACCTCATTCGCATGCGCTCTTATCAAGAGCACGCCACCTGGGAAACGCCGCGGCGCGACAGCGAGGTCTTCACGCGCCGCCGGTGGCGATGTGGGCGAATTTTTCGTCGAGGAATTTCAGCAACAACTCCTCGGTGGGCTCATCATTCAGGCGGGCGATGGCCTCGACCGAGAAGCCGCGGGCGATGAGTTGGCGGGCGCGGACGGGATCGATGCCGCGGGCGCGGAGGTAAAAGATTTCCTCATCATGGATTTGGGACGACGTGCTGCCGTGCGAGCATTTCACTTGGTCGGCGTTGATTTCGAGGCCGGGCAAGGAGTTGGCTTCGCAGGTATCGCTCATCAGAAGATTGCGGCAGGTCTGGTAGGCATCGGTGTGGTGCGCGCTTTCACCGACGAAAATGAGGCCGGAGAAGATTGTCTTTGAGTCGTCGTAGAGTGAGTTTTTGTAGAGCAAGTCCGAGTAGGCCCCTTCGGAAACGTGATGCTGGAAGGTGCGTTGGTCGTATTCTTGTTCGCGGGCGGGAATCGAGACCGAGAGCATGTCCGAGCGCGAGCCGGAGCCTTCGAGGCGTGAGAGCGATTCATTGCGTGCCCATGACGCGCCGGCGTTGAGAATGAAGCCTTTGGCGGAGGCATCGCGGGCGGTCGAGGTCTCGTTGATCTGGATGATGCGGGTGACTTCGTTGAGCGCTTGGATGGCGACGTAATCGAGATGCGAATTCGGTCCGGCGGAGAGGTCGTTGAAGGCGATGGCGAGACCCGGTGTGATGTCATCCGCCGAGCGAAAAATCTCGACCACGCGGACTTTCGAGGATTTCCCGGTGACCACGAGCGTGTGCGGGAAGATGACGGTGTTAGAGCCCGAGATCCAGTGATGGACTTCGATGGCTCCTTCAATTTCCACGTTGTCGCCGGTGTGGATAAAAAGCCCGTTAGAAACAGATGCCTCGTGCCAAGCCGCGAATTTCGCCGAACCGAGGCGGGTTTCCTGTTTCATGAAATGTTCGGCGACGAGGTCGCCGTGTGAGACGAGGGCTTCGGCAAGCGGCAGGCAGATCACGCCTTCCGGGAGGCGGGACTCGGAATGGATTAGCTCATCATTTGAAAAGACGAACTTGGCAGTGGTTTTTTCAAGCCCGGTTGAGCGGGCAATCAGATCGGCTGCGGGCGAAACACCCGCGCTCCTCGAAAATCCGGCGAAGTCGAGTTGTTTGATATTTGAGAAGCGCCATGGCTCATCGCCCCGCTTCGGCGTGGGCGTGGCGAGGTAGCGTTCCCAAGCATCATGCTGACGGGCGGCGAACCAAGCGGGGAAAATGGCGGGTGTTTGCGGGGCGGTAGTAGTCATACGAAGTCAGGAAAGTTTTTTGATAATCGATTTAGCAAGATTCTCATTGATCTCCCGGTGGCGCGGAATTGGCTGACAGACTTTGGTTTCTTTATTCTGATACCAATCGTGGCATCCGCCGTGACGGATGAACTCACAGCCGAGCTCTGCCAGTTTGCGGACAAGGTCTGCCCGCTTCATGCGATCAAGAGTTCTTCATGGTGGACGACGCCTGGGACCGCATCGCTTGAGAGGTCTTTGTATAGATCTAATAGATGCAGCTTCAAGTCCTCGAGCGATTCTCCCTGTGTCTCATAGTCGGGATATTCGTCGAGGTACCCCAGAAAGTGATCGCCGTCTTTCCACCAAGTGAATTTTGTTTTCATATGAGATGAATGATTTATCCGACCGAGCCTTCCATTTCAAGATCGATGAGCCGCTTGAGTTCCACCGAGTATTCCATTGGGAACTCGCGGACGAGGTCGTTGATGAAACCGTTGACGGCCAGGGACATCGCTTGTCCTTCGTTGAGGCCGCGCTGTTGCATGTAGAAAAGCATGTCTTCGGAGACCTGCGAGACGGAGGCTTCGTGCTGGGTGGCGTGGCGGTTTCCTTTGACGGTGATTGCCGGATAGGTATCGGTGCGCGAGTGGCTGTTGATGAGCAGCGCATCGCACTCGGTGTTGTTTTTACAACCTTTGAGATGCTTTGGGATGAGCACTTGGCCGCGATAGGTCGAGCGACCTTCGCCGACCGAGATCGATTTGGAAACCACGTTGGAGGTGGTGTTGTCGGCGGCGTGAATCATCTTCGCGCCGGTGTCTTGGTGCTGGCCGGTGTTGGCGAGAGCGATGGAGATCACTTCGCCGCGGGCGCGCTCGCCCTTCATGATGACGCCGGGATATTTCATCGTGAGGCGCGAGCCGATGTTGCAATCGATCCAGCGGACTTCCGCGTCTTCCATCGCGATACCGCGCTTGGTGACGAGGTTGAACACATTGCTGCTCCAGTTTTGCACGGTGACGTATTGGATCTTCGCGCCTTTGAGGGCGACGAGTTCGACGACGGCGGAGTGGAGGGTGGCGGTCTCGAATTTCGGTGCGGTGCAACCTTCCATGTACATCACTTCCGATCCTTCATCGGCGATGATGAGCGTGCGCTCGAACTGGCCGAAACTTTCCGAGTTGATGCGGAAATAGGCTTGCAGCGGTTGTTTCAGCTTCACGCCTTTCGGAATGTAGATGAACGATCCGCCGGAAAACACCGCGCTGTTGAGCGCGGAGTATTTGTTATCTCCGGTGGGGATGACCTTGCCGAACCATGGGCGGAAAATTTCCTCGTGTTCTTTCAGCCCCTCGGCGGAGGTCACGAAGATGACGCCTTGTTTGGTGAGCTCTTCCTTGACGTTCGAGTAGGCGGCCTCGGAATCGAACTGGGCTTCCACACCGGCGAGGAACGCGCGCTCCTGCTGCGGGATGCCGAGACGCTCGAAGGTTTCAAGCACATCCGGCGGCACATCGTCCCAAGAACGCTTCGGCTTCTCACCATCGGATAGATAATAACGGATTTCGTCGAAGTTGATGTTTTCCAGATCCTTGGTCGCCCAGTTGGTGGGGGTCGGCTTGTCGAAGAAAACTTTGAGCGCCTTGTGACGGAATTCACGCACCCAATCCGGATCGTTTTTAACGTCGCAAATGTAATCGACGGTTGCGGAAGTGAGGCCGCGGCCGGCATCGAACTTGTTGCGCTCGGGGAAGGTGAAATCGCCTTTCGTGCGGTCGATGTTGATCGCCTCGTGGGTCTCTTGATCGAGGATGGCGGTGGATTCTTCGTAGGACATGGGAGAGAGTGGTAAGTGAACAGTGATCAGTGATCAGAAAATTTATGCGAGGGCGAGTTCCTTGAGGAAATCGTAGCCGTGCTTTTCGAGCTCGTGGGCGAGTTCGGGGCCGCCGGAACGGACGATCCGGCCCTCGGCCATGACATGGACGTGATCCGGTTTGATGTAATCGAGCAGGCGTTGGTAGTGCGTGATGAGCAGCATGCCGCGGTCGGCGGAGCGCATCGCATTGACACCCTTGGCAACGATTTTGAGGGCGTCGATATCGAGGCCGGAGTCGGTTTCGTCGAGGATGCAATACTTCGGTTCGAGCATCATCATTTGAAGGATCTCGTTGCGTTTTTTCTCACCGCCGGAGAACCCTTCGTTCACGGCGCGGGCGGTGAATTTGCGGTCCATTTCTAGCATGTCCATTTTCGAGTAGAGATTTTTGTAATAGGCGACGGCGTCGATATCCTCGCCTTTGGGCAGGCGGGCTTGGAGGGCGGCGCGGATGAAGTTGGCGTTTGAGACACCGGGAACTTCGGATGGGTATTGGAAGGCGAGGAAGATGCCGGCGCGTGAGCGTTCGTCCACGGACATGTCGAAGATTTCTTCGCCGTCGAGGGTGACGGTGCCGCTTGTGACCAGGTATCCCTCGTGACCCGCGATTACTTTCGAGAGGGTGGATTTACCGGAGCCGTTCGGGCCCATGATGGCGTGAACTTCACCTTTCGGGATGTCGAGGGTGACGCCCTTGAGGATTTCGGTGCCGTCTTCGAGGGTGGCGTGGAGGTCTTGGATGTGGAGGCTCATGGTGTGGGGAAGAGGATGGTGGATCGTGGATGGAAGATTGTGGATGGGGGTCAAGAAGCGATGAGTTTGCCGCGGAGCGTGATTTCGATGTCTTCGATGACCGCGCCGGGTGGGAGGTCGAGCACATCGGAGAGGTTCACGCCGGGTTTGAAATCGACATCGTGGATGACGCCGGTCATGGCGTCGTGGAAGTGGCCGTGTTCGCGGAGATTCGGGCAATAGCGTGAGGATTCACGCTCGAAATTCACTTGTCGGATGATGCCATGTTGAACGAGTGCTTCGAGGCAGTTGTAAACCGTGGCCAAGGAGATGTTCGGAAGTTGGTCCTTGGCGCGCATGAAGACCTCGTTCGCCGTCGGGTGGTCCCGGTGCTCGATGAGGAGGCGGTAAATTTCCTGGCGCTGGCGCGTCATGCGCAGACCCGCGATTTCCTCGGGAATTTCGCTGGCTGATTTCTGAATTGGGGAGTGGCTGACCATCGCGGCGGGAATTTAGGGTGGAGTTTGCCGATATCAAGAATTATTCTAATTATCGTTTTGATTTTTGTCGTTCAGCGGGTTCTGGCACTAGAAAGGGAATATTGTAACCACTGAAACTCTGAGGACCACTGAGACAACTGAATTTTTCAAGCTCTTCTCAGTGCCTTCAGCGGTTCTCAGTGTTTCAGTGGTTAAAAAATCGCTCGTTGATTATCAAAGTCTTACAAAATGACTTACTCGGGATCAAAAAAAATTCATCGAAACGCAGAGTCTCAAAGGTCGCAGAGGAAAGCGCTGAGATTTTGGGTTTGGAAATGGATGAGGAGAACAATCATTCCGAGTCTCATCCCATGACATTGCCTTCATTTTCCTCGCGAAGTCCTCCGCGCTCTCCGCCATTGCCATCGGCTATACTTATTTCGGCTGCGCCATGATTTTCTAAGTTTGCTAATGCCGACTCCGCGTTCTGGAACAAGAACATGGACTCGCCCTCTGAAGCCGGCGCTCCGAAGCCACCAGGCCCAGAAATCTATGATGGGCAAGCGAAAGGTCAGCCAGAATTCGCGGCTCTTCGACTTTTGGCTTTTAGACCCATGGTGCAGCTTGCAATTTTGTCACATTGATTGCAGAAGCGGCATGAGATGAAGAAACCGATTTTCAACGGCGTTTCATGCCTTCGGGCATCCAATCCTTGGGCATCGGTCGGGTCAGCGGCTCGGCCACTTTGGGTGTTTCCACATCGGCATGTTTCTCCGCCGTGCATTTGGGTTTACCCGCTTGCTGGCGGAAGCCCTCAATATCACTGGCGGAGATTTCAGAAGCCGCCGCGCCGGTGTAGGGTTTGGCAGCGACGACGGCGGCCTTGGCTTCGGCTGCGGCAGGTGGCTTTTCCCCGCCCTTCCCGAGGAGGGACCGCACCTTTTCACAGGAGGAACAGCCAAGGAGCGTGACGACCAGGATGTGAGAAAATTTCACGGCTGGGATGGGTTTGCGGGAACTTTGGGTTTGAGATTTGTGGCGGTTGCGCGCCTTTTCCCTAGACGATTTTCTATGAGGGATCGAAGACGAGGCGGAATCCAAGATCCGGCCGGCGCAGTGAACGATCATCGATCCACTCACGGGTCAGGGCATTGCTGCCGGGCTTGAGGTAGGAGCCGCCGATGATGACCCACTTGCGTGCTCCAAGCGGATTAGCAGGATTGGGCGCAGGCCTGCGAGCCCACTCACTGACCGAGCCAGCCATTCCGCAGATGCCTTTCGGGGTGCGGTCGGTGGTTTCAACGCCGATGGGCAACCACCCCACGGGTTGGATGGAGGCCGGCTCCTTCAAATCGTGTCGCAGGGCGGCAAACCATTCTTCCTGTGTGGCGAGTCGGCCTTGTTTCCACTCGGCGTAAGCGCTGCAATCCCACCAATCCACGCCGACCACCGGGCAATCGATCGTCACCGGGCGCTGATTCCATGCGGTTCCAGCTTTGGCTGCGGCGAGCAAGGTGGCCCAATCATCCGGCACGTGTGAAGTTTTTGACGGTGGCTGGCTTTCGTGGTCGAAGGTGCGGTGGCGTTGGTCTTGAGCGAGGGTTTCCAAGAGCTCGATAAATTCCGCATACTGGCCGATGGTGACTTCATGAGCGGCAATTCGGAAGGCTTGCAGCGCTTCATCGGTGCCGTCCGGCGTCGGGTGTTTACCGGCTGGAATCAGGTGGGTGTCGGACCCATTGGCGCTCGGCATGTGGGGGCGGGGGGGCTCCGGCCGATTGCGCAGCACGAGGATGAGAATGAAGACCATTGCGAGGCCGCATGCCCCGGCGATGATGATGATCGGCGTTTTTTTGCGGCTCCGCACTGCGGGTTTCGTCGGGACCGCCGCAGGCATGGGCCCAACGAGTTGTTGCTCGATCTGCATGCAAATATCACGCACCTGTGTCCAGACGAGCGGTGCCTCAATGCCTTCGCCCCGCATCCAACTGAGCAAGGTGAACATCCGGGTGGTGCCCGCTTTGTGATCGGCGACCAATGGCTGAAGCGCGGCACCGAGATGGACAATATCACGTTCGGATTGCCCGGCCTCGCGCTGGCCGGCGATGGCCAAGTTGTCGAGCCGAATGCCGCCTTGCTCGTCGACATGGATATTTTCCAACCCCATGGGCAAGGTTGCCTGGGCAAGCGATTCGTGTTGGAGGTGGGCCTCGGCAATCCGCCGAATCAGGTGCGCGAAGCGCGCGGGCTTGATAGGCGTCCCAGCCAGCATGGCATCATGGAGCGTGGCGTCTGGAAGAAGCTCGTGCGCATAGTAACACTGCCCCGGCTCCGCCACCGCCTCATAGACGGAAGCCACCAGCGGATGCTCGACGGCTGCTTTCGCCCGGATATCGGCAAGAAAGACCTCGCGCTGGTTCTCCTGTTCAGGGCGGAGCTCATCCACCAAAACTCGGCGCGCCACGGACACCTGCTCGGCAAGCCAAGTGCGCGTCAGAACGTTTTCACAGATCAATTCCTTGAGGCGGTATTCACCCAAGTAGTGTTCATCGGAAGCAGGACTCATGAGGTATAAAAAAAACGGAAAAAACTTCTATTGGGGCAAGGCCGGCAGCAAGGGCACGGCAGGATCAAAATCGGGCGGCAGTGTGTCTTGAAATTCAGGGGGCGTCAGATCGCCCGGCCCGGCGGCGGGTTGCCTGGGAATCCTCGCCGCCAGATCCCGCGGCCATGCCTGCACATCCACAACCTCGCCCTTATACATCAGGGAAACCACTTGCCCGTGATACGAACGTCCACCGAGAAGTTGCTCGGTTTGCTCGTCTTGTCGCGGAATCCGGTAAGTCATGCGCAAGCTCTCTTCGCCGCCCGCCCAATCGAAAGGCAATGACATCCACCGCTCCGTAACCCACGATTTGTCCTCCAACTCGATGATCTCGCCTTGGGTGGTCCGGTTGAAAAAGCTCACCGAGACCGCGATTTCGGCGACATCAATCTCATCGGCAGGCGCCTTCTCGACCGGTATCGTGAGGATGACTTGCTCGCCATCCGGGTGATTTGGATTTTTGAAAATCCGCACGCGCCCGAGTGCGATTTTCCCGAGCATGGCGTCCGGTTGCGCGAAGCCATCACGCAGTTTGGCGCCAGCCAATTCGTAGAGGGCGCCGGCCTCCGAGACGCCCATTTGGAAGACTTTTTCGTAATGGACGGCCGCTGTGTCGAACACCCCCATCTGCTCGTGAACCAAGCCAAGCTCGTAATGCACGCTGGGATCCTCCGAGGATTTTTCAAGCGCCTCTTCCAACTTCACAATGGCCTTGCCCATATCCCCCGCAATGCGGGCCTCGCGGGCTTCATTCACCATGCGCTCGGACCGCGAATCCGCAATGCGCGGAACGCTCAAGGGAGTGGGAACCGCAGAGGGCGACTCAGGCACGCGCGGCACTGGCGGGCGCGAAACCACCGGCGGAACCGATGGCGTCAGCGGGCGCGAAACCACCGATGAGTCGGCGGCAGCTGGCACTCGCACGAGCATCGGCTTCAGCACTTCTTTTTCCACCACCCGGACTTGGCGGGAATCCTCAAAACGACTCGCCAGCGCCATCCCGGCTACTAACAACTGCATGAATCCCATCATGCCCAACAACCAACATGCGACGGGAAACACGGGCAATTTCTTGCCCGGAGGAGTGCGCAGGTTTTCGGCAACCATGGACGCAACATGAGCCTGTGGAATCAGGGTGTCAATCCAGCGACGAGGCGGCCGACATTCAAATCTGCTGCAACTGGTATTTTGCTCCGTAAAACTAATCGAATGAGCGTTGACGCGGAGGGTTTTACCAGTCAGATTCTCCACCCAATCCATTTTCCCGAAGCCCCAACCGAACATCCCATGACTCTGATCCGTCGATTTCTCGCCACCGCCCTTGCGGCCACGTTCATCACTGCCGCCGCCGCGCAGGACCGCAAACTCAGCATTGCCACCGTGGATATGCAGGAATTGTTCAAACAATATTACCGCACCAACGAAGCTCAAAAGCAGATCAACGTCGAGCGCGCACGCATCCAGAAGGATAACAACGAGCGCCTCACCCGCATCCGCGAGCTTGAAGAAAGCCTCAGCACCAAGCGTAAACAACTCGAAGATCCCTCGATCAACGATTCCAAAAAACAAACGCTCTTCAAGGAATGGCAAATGGAACAACAGGAAGGCATCGCCCTTGATCGCGAACGCCGCGAGTTCCTTCAACGCCGCAACCAAGCACTCAACGAGAAAATGGTCCAACGCATGAAGGGTATTCTCGAGGAAATCCGCAAACTCGTCGAGGAACAGGCCAAGGCTGACAACTACGACTACGTCTTCGACAAATCCGGCCTCAGCACCTCGCAGGTTCCATTCCTTCTCTACACCAAGGATGCCACGGACATCACCGCCGGCCTCCTGAAGGACCTCAACAAGGACGCACCTCCCGGTTCGCTCCCTGCCGAAGGCGCTCCCAAGCCCGAGATCCCAAGCCCAGACGCCACTCCCGCCGAGTAAGCAATCCCCACACCTTTCCCGAGTGGCTATTGCCCTCACGCTTTCTGAGCTCGCTCAGTGGATCGATGGTGACATCGTCCGGGGCGGGTTCGATGCGTCTCTGACCGGAATGGCCGCGCTCGATATGGCCGGCCCTCACGACGTCAGTTTCCTCGGTAACGAGAAATACCACGCCCAATTTCTGGAGACCCATGCCGCCGCCGTGATCGTCCCGCGGGGCATCACCGACGGCCCGCCCAATACCGCCCTCGTCGCCGTCGATAATCCCACGCTCGCATTTTCCGTGGTCGTCCGCCACTTCGCTGCCAGCAACCGGAATTTCACCCCTAGCATCCATCCCCAGGCCTCCGTCGATCCCTCCGCCGTGCTCGATCCAGAAAAAGTCCTCGTCCACGCCGGCGCCGTCGTCATGGCGGGCGCAAGCATCGGTGATGGTTCGGAAATCGGCCCGAATAGCGTGATCGGCGCGGACGCCACACTCGGCAAGGACTGCCACATCATGGCCAACGCCACCGTGCGCGAACGCTGCGTGCTCGGCGATCGCGTCATTCTCCAGCCTGGTGCCGTCATCGGCTCCGATGGCTACGGCTACGAATTCTCCGGCGGCCGACACATCAAAATCGAACAAGTCGGCATCGTGGAAATCGGCGATGACGTGGAAATCGGCGCGAACACCACCATCGACCGCGCCCGCTTCGGCAAAACCATCATCGGCGAAGGCACGAAAATCGATAATCTAGTCCAAATCGGCCACAACGTGGTGATCGGCAAACACTGCCTCATCGTCGCGCTCTGCGGCATTTCCGGCAGCACCCGTCTCGGCGACTACGTCACGATGGCCGGTCAAGCTGGAACCGCCGGCCATCTCACGATTGGCGATAAGGCCACCATCACCGGCCGCACCGGCATCACCACCGATCTTCCCGGCGGCGAGATTTACGCTGGCTACCCGGCCAAGCCCTTCCGTGAGGAAATGAAAGTGCGCGCCCATGTCCGCCGCTTGCCGAAGCTCATCGAGCGCGTAAAAGCACTCGAAGCGGCCCTCCAAGCGAAATCCTGTTGAAATTTCCGGCAACGGCCTTTCGATGGGAGCGCCACCCGCCCCATGAACGCCCCGGATTTCAGAGCCAAACTCCGCGAGGTTCCCCACCAACCCGGGGTTTACCTGATGAAGGATCGTCTCGGCTCGATTATCTACGTCGGCAAGGCCCGCGACCTGAAAAAACGCATGTCGTCCTATTTCATGGCCTCGCAGAAAATGCGGGCCAGCCTCAAGACCCGCGCATTGATCGACTCGATCCACGATTTTGAATTCCACACGGTGCGCAACGAGGAGGAATCGTTGTTGTTAGAAGGTAAGTTGATCAAGGACTACCGCCCGCGCTACAACGTGGCGTTTCGCGACGACAAACGTTTCCTGCTCGCGAAAATCCGCCTGTCGGATCCATGGCCGCGTTTCTCCACCACGCGGATGAAAAAAGAAGATGGTTCGCGATACTTCGGCCCATTCCCGCACTCCGCCGCGCTCAATCATACACTGGAATGGCTGAACCGTGGTTTTGGCCTGCGCATCTGCCGGCCGATGCAGCCCGGCGAGGAGGAATACCGCCATTGCAATGCCGACATCATCCGGAATTGCTCCGCTCCATGCACCGGCCGCATCACCCGCGAGGCGTATCTCGAACGCGTCGCTGAGGCCTGCCGGATTCTCGAAGGCAAGGGCAAACGCGAACTCTTCGATGGCCTCCGCAAAGACATGCAAACTGCTGCCGAGGCCCTAGAATTCGAGAAAGCCGCCACCCTCCGCGATGTCTTGCAAAACCTTGAAAAAACCCTCACGCCCACCCGCCAATTCAGCCGCGGCCGCGGCGTGCCCGGATCCGTCAAACCACTCGAAGACCTCGCGGAACTCGGCGAGCAACTCCACCTCGCCGGACCACCGCACGTAATGGAATGCTTCGATATCTCCAACGTCTCATCCAATCACATCGTCGCCTCGATGGTCCGCTTCACCGATGGCCTGCCGGACAATCAAAACTACCGCCGCTACCGCATCCAAACGGTCGAAGGCCAAGACGATTTCGCCTCGATGGCCGAAGTCATCCGTCGCCGCTATTCACGAATATTGTTAGAAAACTCCGAGGCTAATCCGGATCTCGATCTTTCCCAAGAATCCCCCGTCGAAGCCCAACGCCGCCTTGCCCGCGAAGGCCGCGCGAAAATCGTGCTGCCGGACCTCGTCATCGTCGATGGCGGCAAGGGCCAACTCGGCATGGCGGTTAGAGAACTTCAAGCCCTCGGCCTGCACGAACTGCCGGTCATCGGCCTCGCCAAACAACATGAGGAGATTTTCATCCCCGGGCGCAGCGAGTCAATCCGCATCCCGCACGATCGCGGCGCGCTCAAACTCCTCCAGCGCATCCGCGACGAGGCCCACCGCTTCGCCAACGGCTACAACGCCCTGCTCTACCGCCGCCGCATGCATGAAAGCTTGCTCGACGAATGCCCCGGAATATCCCCCAACCGAAAACAACGACTCTTGAAAAAATTCGGTAGCCTCGCCCGCATCAAAGCCGCCACCGCCGATGAAATCGCCACGCTGCCCGGCATGTCGAAAAAGTCCGGGCAAGCCCTGCTGGATTTCCTCCAAAAGAATCCCTGAATCCCTAAAAGCGCCTCAACAATCCGAGGAGAAACTTCCCGCGTTATTTGAGTCCCCGTTTCTCATCTGGACCGGGCCATCCGTCATCGGGCGCGTGGTGTAGTTGAGCGTCCAGCAGATGCCGGGTCGGCATTCAGAAAGCGTACCAGCAAGGCATAGCGGGCGCGATCGTAGCCCTGCGGTTTTTGGAAGGGAATGCACCCCTCTTTGTTTGAGAGAACCATGCGGAAGTTGTAGGCCTGGACCCGGTAATCCCCATCGCCAGGTGCACCGGATCGATCCGGAGAAATTCCCGGAAGCACCCCGGATACTGCATCGTCCGCCACCACGTAAGGACTGATGGGAAGCCCCCAAAACTGATAAACCCCTCTCCAGGAAACCTGCTGCCATTGGCCGACCAGCGATTCGTTAAAGGCGCTGCCAGGCTCACGGCCCACGCGGTAGGACACCTTGGCCGCCGCCATCAGATCGCCCTCGTAAGTCGCATCGATGAACATGGATGCCTTAATCGTTTCTCCCGTCACCATGCTAGCTGAGAGGATGCGCTTGCCCTCCATTTTGACCGACTCCAGAGCTTGTCCGAAAAGCACCGTCACCCCCGCCGGGGGGGGGCGTAAACCGCCGCCTCGCACTCATGAAACACCGGCTTACACGCCGTCTCCTGCCGGTAATAGAATGGCTTGCCTGCCTCCACTTCACTCTACCCCGCAGGCGCGGATGCCAACATTACTGCGAGTATGCCGGCAGGGACCATGGCCTTCCTGTTTGAATTCATCACGCCGCGAGCCATCGCGTCGGATAGAGGAATCGACAAGCGGATTTATGTCGGAGAAAAGACCGTCACTTAAATCTCCACCTTATACTGCCCACTCATCAAATCCGGGCCAGATGCCCCTCGCCGCCGCGGCTAATTTCAAAAAATTTGAAGGCGTCAACAAAAAAAACCTTCCATTTGGCAAAATTCCAATGCATTGTGTATTCGTAATTTTAATCTATCAATATTATGAAACCCGACCATCAAATCTTATTGTCGGCCCTCACCATCGCGGGAGTCTGTGGATTTGGGTCTTATCGCAGCCTCGCCGTTCCACAGGATTCATCCCAAAAAATCCCGGCGTCGCCCTCCGGAGCCATGACGGTCTCCCCGACTGTCGTGCAAACGGGAACCAAACCGTCACTTCAATGGAACATTCTTTATCCCAGCAAGGTAAGTGATGTGGCCGTCATCAACCCACCCGGCACCATCATCCTGACGAAGAGCATGTATGTCTCAGTCCAACCCATCGGCTCGGGAGTCACCGCAGGCGACTCAGCTCAAACCACATCACCCTCCACCGATGCGCGGATGAGTGTGGATGGAGGAGCTTACAAACAGCTCTTTTTCGGCACCCAACCCAATGTGGATTCCGCATACTCTCTCTATATCAAAAAACACAGCGAGGGCACGACCATCGACTTCGGCGGTCGCTACGTGAAAAACAACGCCTGGACTGAGTTTTTCACCACGAAAACCCCAAACTTGCAGGTCATTGCATTGGTCAACGGTGACATCCCGCCGACCCGCAGTCCATTGGGCCTATCGCCTAACCTAGCCGGCTACCTAAAACCTTACCTTGACTCCTCCGGCCAAGTGAAAATCGGTCCGCTCAGCGTGCTCGTGCTCATGGAGCTTGGAACGCGAGACCACGAAAAAGACTACTTTGACTACCAAGACCAAGTGTTGCTGGTAACTTTCAGTTCCAAACACCCCAACAACGGCCACGGTAACAATCTGGATGGAGTGGACTCATCAAACCCAGGCAAAGGCGCGGGTGGCCCCAATGGCGCAATCGATCCTTCCGGGAATGTCGATGACGAAGCCCGCTAGTAAAAACCAAGCCAAATTCGAACCTACATTGTGCGATGATGCCGCGGGTATTTCCTAAGGCATCATCGCATTTTCTTTGGTGCTCTTCCTCTTCCCCCGAATAGCCCGCCTCGTCCCGCACCCATGAAAATAATCGTCGCTCGTTTCCTGTCCGTTGCCATTTTTGGCAGCTCAATCTCGCTGATTGCCTGCCAGAAAAAAATGTCGCAGCAAAAACCCGTGGCGACATTCCTCCCTCAAGCCAGACGACCTTGCGAGCCGAGAATTTGCGCTGTGAGTATCTGGTTGATCCGCTGGGCATCGACACCGCACAGCCGCGCTTCAGTTGGAAGCTGATCGACGCGGATCAGACGCGCGGTCAAAAACAGGCTGCCTGGCAATTGTTAGTGACCTGCGAGGATGGCCAGCGCGTCGGCACGCTGGTGCTCGCACCGGCTGTGAGCAATCTAGCGAAACGCACGTTCTATGTGACCTATGACATCGCGCCGCATTTGAAAGTAGGCGACAATGTGATCGCAGTGTGGACCGTTCCCCCATGAGATTATATCTTTGATGGCGCAAACTCGGGCAACCACGCGGTATTTAGGGATCCGATCACCTTAAATCGCCCAGATGCTGTCCCATAGGATTTTAACAACGCCAACAGGTCGAGGCGTTCCCACAGGGCCGATCGCGTGACAGCAAAGAGTCGGGTGAAACTATGTCCCCACTCAGACAGGCGCGCCATGAATCGCAACAGCACATAGACCAGCAATGCCGTGTAAACCTGCCACCTCACCGCGTTGGTCCAGATCGAAAAGGTGGTCGAAGTCCACGTAAGCCTTGTCGAACACGACGATTTCACCGGCGGCGATGCTTGCGCAAACCTCACGGGCGCGCTTGTTGTCATGCTGACCGGCCGATATCCACAATGGCGAACGATGGCAGGAAACCATGCAGATCAAGCCGCAGATGCATCTTAGCCGCGGCCTTGCGTCTGCGGTGCTTGGCCCAGTCCATGCAGTTGGCGACCAACTGGATGACCGTCGAATCCACTGCGTGAATCCTGACCTTAAAACGCCGCAGTAAACCCTTGCCTTTACGACCCGCAGCGAAATCCGGACTGGCGTTCTGAAGATGGCCAAGCACTGCCCAGAAGAGCTTCTCGGCGAACTCCGCGCTGCGCTCCTGATTGGCATTGGAGAGGCCGTTCTTGGATGGAGGGGTGACGCCGAAACGAGACAGAACGCTTTTTTGAGTCGGCGCCAGTCACAGGCGTCGCTAAGTCCCATGGCGTGGGATTATTAGAAATTTCAGTAAGCAATCAGTTTAATTTGCGAGGGTTGACTGACCATGGTGCCGGGCTTGGCATTGATCACACGGGCGATGTTGGCGGCCGTTTCGTCGAGATTCGCCTGGGAGCCACCATACCAGCTGTAGGAGTCGACGTTTACCAAGGCCATTTTGTCCTTCATGGAGTCGCGGAAACTGGCGACGAGCTTGCCGTTGTCGCCATCGCGCACGCGTCCCTCGATGGTGATCGTGCCGCTGCCGGCCGCGCTGAGCAAGCCAGCTCCGGGAATAACGAAGCCGGCGGCGGTGGCGGCGGCATTCCAATAGGCCTTGGCGGGGACCAGTTCCGTGATCGCGGTCTCAATGATCATGGTGTCGGGTCCGGGTTGATTGACTACGGTGAGGCGGCGGCCGGGGGCGTAATATGCAGAGTTGGCAAGCGCGCGGCGGAAATGCGCGGCGAGCTTGCGGGCGTCGCTTTCAAGCTGGCGCTGTGTGACCGAGCTTTGCGAGGTCCACCAGCCCTGCCGACTGAGATTGCCGATGGCGACCGGCGCGAAATATACTTTAGAGAATTCCTGCGAGGCGGTCTTGCCCCTGTATTCGGGAGCGACATAGACTTGATCGAGAAACTGTGCACCGGTGGAGTTGCGTGCGGACCGCTCGCCCATGGGGGCGCAAGCGAAGAGTGCGGTAAGGCTCGATGCGATGGCGATGTTGCGAATAGTTTTCATGGTGCTGATTTCGTGGCGCTGAGATTTTGTTAGTTCGGCGTGGACTTGAGATGCAGTTTGAGCAGGCGGCGGAGTTCTTCGAGGGTCTCGGGAAGCTCGCAGGCACCATGCGGGCCGGGAACGATCTTTTCGGACTTCACGGACTTGAGATGGGAACTCCAGTATTCGACCACGCCGTCGGAGCTGTTAGGTGAGTTGCCTTTGCCACGGTCGCCTATGATCGAGTGGTGCGGGGCTTCGATCGGGCGTGAGTCGAACACCTTGTAGGTTGGGTTATTCGGAGAAAGTCCCGCGACACTGTTCGGCATGCGCTTGGGATCGCCCGTGATGATAGCGATGGAACTGCCCACGGATTCGGTCATGGCGGCGGTGAGATCAAGCGGCAGGAAAATCATGCGGACAGCAAGTTCACCGAGGCTGCCGATGGCCATCGGACTGCCGCGGTGCGGGGTGCAGATGAAGATCGCGCGGTCAACTTTGGGGTTAGCACGGAAGATGGTGGCTCGCTCGACGAGGCTGCCGGGTTTCACATTGGCGAAGAACTGCTTGGCCTTGGTCTTGCCGATGGCATCCCATGCTTGGAGGTCCACGGTGGTGATCTGCGTGCGGGAGAGAATGCCGCCCATGCTGTGGCCGACGAGCACGCAATCCCGCGCGCCTGGATACTGCTGATAGGCTTTGGCCAACTCCTCGCGCAGGCGCAGTGCCGAGTAAAGCGGCGGATTGCCGGTGGGGTAGGCAAACACCCAGCACTGATAGCGACGGCGAAGCTCCGGATCGGTTTCGAGTTCGTTGATCACATTGCGCCACATGCGCGGCGTGGAGATGAGGCCGTGGACAAAGATCAGCGGGATGCGGTCCGGATCATAGGGCTGCAGCATGTAAAGCCCGGTGGTTTTCATGTGGTCGGCCACGCGGATGGCTCCCATGAGGCCTTCCCATAACTCGGATTTCTGCGGATAGTAGGCGAGTGGCGCGGAGAAATCCGCGTCTAGCAGACGTTCATGACCCGCGACAGGGACCTTGGGTTTTTCCGTGGGGTCGATCAGAGTGAGAGTGACTTCCTTGCCGTTGAAATCGAGCACGGCGGTGACCGGCGCGGTGACACCAATCATGGGCGAAAACGCTTCCAGTGGTTGAGTTTTATGAACGCCGACCAGCGCGCCGCCGATGCCATCCTGGCGGTTTCTGCGTTTGATAGTTTTCAGTTTCACATCCTCCGCCGGGGTGAAGGACGTGAAATAGGCGGGATCCCAGACGCCGTCACGCGTGCCCTTGGCAAAACGGAGTCGATAGGATGTCCCACCGGATGTGAGGGTGAGCGGGCGGTTCCACAGCTCGCCATTTTTTTCCGAGCGCAACAGCACGGTGAGATCGGCGGCAGCGGTGTTGTAAATGGTGCGGGCAGCGTCACCGGAACTGGCCGAGTTTAGCAAAGTGGATGCGGTGCGAGCCGCGTCCAAGTAAAGTGCGGCGCGTTGTTCTGGATGAGTTGCGGGCGAAGCCGCTTGTTTCAGAGAAAGCACTGCCGAGCGATGAAACCCTTCCGCAGGCGGCAGGCCAGAGGGCGCGCAGCCAACAGTCAACAGAGCTGCCAGAAGCGGAATGACAAAATGCGTGGGCTTCATAAGGAAAAAGGTAACAGTGTCGTGATCAGGGTCACGATGCCATGAAATGACATGGAGTTGCCGAAGTATCGGGATTCCGTCCACCCTCTGTCAATAGGCATAAAGGGAGGGGTGGGGACTTTTTCTTCGCCCTCCAAATAGGGAGGCACCACATTCCTGTGGTGCTGGCGAATGCGAGGCCTTTGAAATGCGCGAAGCTCTTTTCAAAGACTTTTCATTCGCATCCACCACAAAAGCAGGGCTTTAGAAAACCGTCTTGAATATGCGGTCGAGTAATTCTTCGAGTGGAATTATGGTGAGCACCAGCGGCGCGAATGGCGCAAGCGTAGCCCAGGCCAATTGGAGCAATAAATCGCGACTGAATGGCACCGCCTTCATTTCATGAATGATGGAATACGAGTTATCGAGATCCGCGAGGGACTGGATATCGCTGGTTCCCAGCAACGATTCACCTTCATGGTTGACCCGGCGAATCCAGCGCCGGTCAAACTCGCGAGTATACGTGGCGGCCAAGGCTCCGTATTCCCGTTTTCCCTGACGTTTCGCAGCAAGGATTTGTGGCGCAAAAACCGTCAAGGGGCCGATCACGAGCACCATGCCGAAGGCGACGAGAGAAATGATTTCCAGTTTGAAATCCGCTAGGGATGCGCCTTGAAAAAAGATCCGGCTCGCGACCAAACCGGCGACCATCGCGCTAAATGAAGCCAGCAGTGGAGAATACGCATGGGCGCTGCCAGCGAGAAAACCGAGGCCGCCATTCCGGTCGGGGTGGGTCGGGATCAGGTCGAGCTTGATCCGGGACACCTGCCAGAGAAAGCGCGCCCAGATCACAAGTCGATAGACCCATCGGAGCAGCAGGAACTGCAGGATTGGATTGCTCACCCAGGAAAACCAGATGCCGGGCACGGTGAGCGATACGCCATCATTGCCCACCGTCGCATACCAGGTGGAGGCATCCAGCGCGAAAACCCGGGTGCGCATGTAATATCCGAGAGGGAAGACGATCGCGATGATGGCAAGCTCGGCAGGAATGGAATTTCGCCATGCCAACGCGAATAGGATCGCCTTGCGAAACCGCTCCAGCGAGCCCTCGGGAACGAGTTTGTGTTCAAGGAACTGAATCACGATGTCGCGCATCCGCTGGTGGACGATCAGTTCCGCTAGAATCATGAGAGGAACGGCCACGAGGAAGCGGACATGGGTCTCGATATCGTGCAGGAAAGAAACGCCGTTGCCTGCCGCGAGGGTGCCGTGGATGGCGCAGAGCACGGCAAGCGGCAGCCAGAGAATACCGCAAATGACGAATAAGCGCTGCCTGAGATGACTGGTGACATCGTCGTCCAGATGCGCCTTGCGGAAGAGTTGGTAGAGCGGCCCGCCAAGCACCAACGAAAAATTCCATGCCTCCGGCAGCAAGTCGGCGAGCGAATTGCCGGAATCAGGAGCGGTGTTCTGCTTCATGATGATCTCCTGGGAATCAGGCTACTTCCCCTCTGGACCCACGACGGCGATCGTCGAGATGTTTCCCGGCGAATCACACTTTTAGAATATTATATAATGTATTTAAGCGGGTTTTTCAAGCACAGGTTGCCGGACGGTCCGATAGGACACGATGCTGAAATAACCGTTCACTCGGAGCGTCGGATATTATAGGCTTTCCTCTCCTTTCCATAATTCTCATGTTTCAGGCATGAGAATCCCATTCGTCTGGTTGATCTTCAGCGTGGATCTTGAAATGCTTTTCTCAAAAAAGAAGCCACCACGGCGACCTACTAAAAAGTAGTCCAGGACTTCAGTCCCTTCTTCGCGCCCAAGAGCGGACTAAAGTCCACGACTACATTCTTTCTCATGTCATTCACTCCTTACAATCCCGATGAATCAGTGCATCGCCACCGACTCAATCTCCCGCACTGGAGACAATGGAACCGCACCTATTTCATCACTACGCGGCTCGCCGATTCCGTGCCATCCACCCTCCACGAACACTGGAAACACCAACGCAGCCAATGGCTCGCGCAACGAGGGTTTCAGCCGGATGCGGATCCCAACGAACTTCCGGAAGACGAGCGGAATGCGTTTCATCGCGAATTCACCACTCGGTTTCATGAGCTGCTCGATGCCGGGCATGGAACCTGCCTGCTCGCACGCCCGGAAATTTCAGCGATCCTCTCCGCCCTCTTGGCATCCGGTCACGGCGAAAGCTATCATCTCGACGCATGGGCGATCATGCCGAATCACATGCATGTCTTGGTGGAACCGATGGAGAAACAGACACTCGGTAACATCGTAAAACAATGGAAGGGTGCGAGCGCGAGGCAGATCAATCGAGCTTGCGGAAGAGCCGGCAGCCTGTGGCAAGCCGAGACATTCGACCACATCGTGCGAAGTGAGTCGCAGCTTGCAAATTTTCGACGCTACATCGCAGGAAATCCCGAGAAGGCAGGATTGAAAGAAGGCTTTGTCTTGGGTCTCGGCCAAAGATAGTAGTCTAGGACTTCAGTCCGTTCTTAGCGCGAAGAACGGACTGAAGTCCTGGACTACTATTAATTTTGGAAGTTTTGAGGATTGCCGGATTATCAAGATTTGTTTAAGTTTCGCCGGAGGGACGCGGGATTCTGGTTTGCCGCGTTCCCTGCCTGTTTATTCACTCTCCTCACGTGTCGAAATCCCTGAAAATCATCATCGCTTGTGGCGGCACGGGCGGCCACCTATTTCCGGGCATCGCCGTGGCGGAAGCGCTTTGCGCGCGGGGCCACGAAGTCATGCTCCTCATTTCCGAGAAGCAGGTGGATGCGGAGGCCTCCGCGAAATATTCGCACCTGCACTTCGAGACGATGCCCGCCGTGGCGAAACCGCCGACGTTTTCGCCGCGCATGCTGCCATTTTTATGGAAAACATGGGGCGTCATCACCCGCTGCAAGTCGATCATCCGGGAATTTGGCGCGGACGCAGTACTTGGCATGGGCGGCTTCACCTCGCTGCCGCCGGTTTACGCCGGCCACAAGCTCGGCCTGAAAACGTTCATCCACGACTCCAACGCCCGCCCGGGCCGCGCGAACGTCCTCACCAGCCGGTTTTGCACGCAGGTTTTCCTCGGACTTGACGCCGCCAAAACCTTTTTCCCCAATCGCGAAACCGTGACCACCGGCACTCCGGTCCGCCCGGAAATCCTCCATCTTCCATCGCGTGAGGACGCCGCAGCCAGATTCGGCTTGGACCCCGGAAAAACCACGATCCTTGTCACCGGCGGCAGCCAGGGAGCCCAGCGCCTCAACGAACTCAGCGCTTCTGCCGTGGCCTATTTGCCGCTGGAAACCCAAGTCCTCCACATCGCCGGCGCGCTCGATTTCGCCCGCGTTTCCGCAATCGCCAAGGGCCGCCCCGGCTACCGGGTGCTCGGGTTTTGCGATCAAATGCCTTCCGCCTACGCCCTTGCCGATCTCGTGATCGCCCGTTCCGGCGCCTCCAGCCTCACAGAAATCGCCATTTCCGGGCATCCCTCGATCCTCGTCCCCTACCCGTTCGCCGCAGACGATCACCAGACGCGCAATGCCGAGGTGTTCGCCGAGGCCGGAGCCGCCATCCTCATCCAAGAGCGCGATCTCGACGCCGATAAACTCGCCGCATTGGCCATCTCCATCTTGCAAGACTTGCCAACTTACAAACGCATGGCAAAAGCCGCCCACGCACTCGCCATCCCGGACGCCGCCCAGCGCGTTTGTGCCGCCATCGAGGACACCTTTCCGCCATCATGATCGAACTCAGCAAGCTTCTCACCGATCGCAGCCAGCCGCTCCACATTCACCTCATCGGCGTGGCCGGCTCCGGCATGAGCGGCCTCGCGTTGTTATTGTTAGGCATGGGCCACAAAGTCAGCGGCTCGGACCGCGTGACCACCGCGGAAACCGTGCGCATGGAAGGCGTCGGCCTCATTTTCTCGTCGCCGCACACGGGTGAGGCCGTCAAAGGCGCGGACCTCGTCGTTTTTTCCTCCGCCATCAAACCGGAAAACCCGGCCTACGCCACCGCCTTGGCCGCAGACATCCCGCTTTATTGCCGCGCGGAATGCCTCGCCGCGATCCTCCACACACGCAAAGGCATCATCATTTCCGGCACCCACGGGAAAACCACCACCTCTTCCATGACCGCCCACCTCCTCCGTGAGGCCGGCCAAAAACCGAGCCACTACGTCGGCGCGGAAATCCCGATCCTCGGGGCCAACGCCAAGTGGTCCCAGGACGGCGAATTCATGGTCGCGGAAGGCGATGAAAGCGATGGCACGCTCGCGCTCTATCGACCCGAGCACGCGGTGATCCTCAACATCGAAGCCGAGCACCTCGATTACTATCGCGATCTCGATCACATCCGCGAAGTCTTCACCACACTCGCGGACCAGACCCGTGGCACGCTGGTGTATTGCGCGGAAGACCCCGTCGCCCTCGAACTCTGTGGCGCCCGTGCAAACGCCGTTTCCTACGGCTGGGAAGACGCCGACTACACCGCGACCGACATCCGTGATTTGAAAGGATCGTCCGCCTTCACCGTGAAGAAAAACGGCGAAGTGCTCGGCGATATCGAACTCGGCATCCCCGGAAACCACAACATCCTCAACGCGCTCGCCGCCATCGCCTTAGCCGATCACTGCGGCGCGGAATTCCCGCACATCGCCCGCGCTCTTTCCACCTTCGCCGGTGCCAAGCGCCGCTTCGAAACCAAATATCTATCCGCGAACTATCGCATCGTGGACGACTACGGCCACCACCCGACCGAACTCGCCGCCACCCTCCAGACCGCCCGTTCGCTCAAGCCGCAGCGGCTCGTCGTGCTGTTCCAACCGCACCGCTACACCCGCACCCAAGCGCTTGCCGAGGATTTCGGAAAAGTCCTGCAATCCGCCGATCTCGTCTTCATTTCCGATGTCTATCCGGCCTCCGAAAAACCCATCGACGGTATTTCCGGCCAAACGCTGGTCGATGCGATGAAGCGCCATGGCGATATCCCGGCCACTTATCTCCCCAATCTCGCCATCGCCCATCACGCCGTGGGCAACGCCCTGCAGCCCGGCGATCTCCTCATCACCCTCGGTGCTGGAAACGTCCATGAAGCCGGCACCCGCATCGCCGCCGATCTCAAAGTCCTGGAAGAAATGCGCGGCCTAATGCCGGCCGGCGAGATCGATGGAAAACTCTACGAGCCGATGGCCAAGCACACGACTCTGCTCGTCGGCGGCCCCGCCCAATTCTGGATAGAGCCGCACAGTTTCTATGGCTTCGCGTTTCTTGTCGATTACTGCCGTGAGCGCGGCATCCCGGTGCGCGTGGTCGGCCGCGGGTCTAATCTGTTAGTGCGCGATGGGGGCATCCGCGGCGCAGTCATCCGTCCGACCGGCGGGGCATTTTCAGAAGTCAGCCTCGGCACACGCGGGGAGATCACGGCGGGAGCCGGTGTGCGTTTGAAGAAGCTTGCCAGTTTCGCCGGAGGCAGCGGCATCGGTGGCTTTGAATGGATGGAAGGCATCCCCGGCAACGTCGGCGGCGCGCTCCGCATGAATGCCGGAGCCATGGGCATTGAAACTTTCGATCAAGTGGTGCGCGTGACCTTCCTCGATGAGGACGGCGTCATCCGCACCCGCGAGCGCGAGGAAATCGTCGCCAACTACCGGGACGTCCGCGAACTCCGGCGCAACTTTGCCCTCCAAGCCGTTTTCAAAGGCAAGCCGGACAAAACCGAAAACATCAAACAACGTTGGGACGAATCCCGCGAAAAACGCAAAACCAGCCAACCCGTCATGGCCTCCGCCGGTTGCACGTTCCGAAATCCGGACGAAATCGCCGCCGGCCGCCTGATTGATTCGCTCGGCCTCAAAGGCAGCGCCATCGGCAAAGCCGCCGTCTCCGAAGTCCACGCCAACTTCCTCGTCAACCAAGGCGGCGCATCCGCCAAAGACATCCTCCAACTCATCGAATCCATCCAACAAAAAGCCAAAGCCGATCGCAGCGTCGATCTCGAAACCGAAATCAAAATTCTCGGCGAAGACGAACCGGCTTTTTAATAAAAGCTGAAATACTGAAAAACTGAAACGCTAAAATGAAGAAACAGAAAACCTAACACACCTCGGCGTTTCGCTTTTCTTAAATCTCCCATCTCCCTCTTACTCCTCTCCCTCTTACTCCTCTTCCTCTTCCGACCTTCGACTTTTAGACTTCCAGACCTTTAGACCGCGCAGCATCTCCTATCCCCAATCCCCAATGTCTCTTCCCTCCCTCTCTTCTATCAAAATCGCCGTCCTCATGGGTGGGCCTGGTTCTGAGCGGCAAGTCTCGCTGGCGTCGGGAAATGCCGTGCTCAAGGCGCTTCAAAGCCTTGGTTTGGATGCCGTTGGCGTGGATGTCACCGGCACGACCATCGATCTCCCGGTTGGCACCGGACTCGGGTTCAACGTGATTCACGGCACCTTCGGCGAGGACGGCCAATTGCAGGAAATCCTCGAAAACATGGGCATTCCCTACACCGGTGCAGGCGTGAAAAGCAGCCGCACCGCCTTCGATAAAAACCTCGCCAAGGCCGCCTTCGTCGCCGCCGGCGTGCCCACTCCGCGCGCCGAAATCATCGATGTTTCCGCCGGGCCGAAGCTCCCTTCATTTTCCGCGCCTTTCGTCGTCAAACCCCCGCGCGAAGGATCGAGCGTCGGTGTCCACATCGTCCGCGATTCCGCCAGCGCCGTAGCCGCCATGGCGGATGCCGCGAAATACGGCGACGAGATCCTCGTCGAGGAATTCATCGAAGGCATGGAACTCACCGTCGGCATCCTCAACGATCAAGCCCTGCCCATCGTCCACATCATTCCGCCGGAAGGCGTCTATGACATGGCTAGCAAATACCCATGGCTATCCGGCGCCAAAGGCAGCCAATACATTTGCCCGGCTGAACTCGATGCCGCGACCACCCGCGCTGTGCAAGACGCCGCACTCGCCGCCCACCGCTCGCTCGGCGTGGAAATCTACTCACGCGTGGATGTCTTGCTAGACGCACAAAACCGCCCGTTCGTGCTGGAATCTAACACCATTCCCGGCATGACGGAAACCAGCTTGCTGCCCAAAGCCGCGGCCGCCACCGGCATCGCATTTCCCGAGCTCTGCAAACTCATCGCGGAGCTCTCGCTTTCCCTGCGCGTGAAGTGAACCACTAGCCAACCCTACCCATGAGACGCAAAACCACCCAACATCGCCGTCATTCTCACCAGAGTGTGCTTCAAGTGCGCGTGATGTCGCCGCGCATCGCCTGGTTTGGCTTCCTCAAATTTACGGGCACGCTCGTGAAAATCGCCTGCGTGCTCGCCGTGCTCGCCGGCATCGGTTGGGGCGTCTGGCGCGGCATCCAGCACGCGTTTTATCAAAACCCGGATTTCCGCCTGCAAGTCATCGATCTCAATGCCAACCCGGTCATCGATGAAATCGGCATCACCGAAGTCGCCGGCATCGACCTCGCCGCCAGCCCAAGCTTGTTTGATGTCGATGTGACTGAAACCTCGCGGAAACTCAACAAATTGCCCGCCATCACCGAGGCCCGCGTCGAGCGCCACCTGCCCGGCACTTTGGTCGTGCGCGTCACCACCCGCGAACCGAAGGCCTGGATTTCCTGCCCGGATGCAGGCCTCACCGAAGTCCGCCGCACCGGAGCCATGCTGGTGGATGCCCAAGGAGTCGCCTATCCCTGCCCCGAGTCGCAAGCCGCGCTCGTCACCGAACTGCCGATCATCGAATTGCCCGCCTCCAGCGAACAACCGATCATCGCCGGCGCAAAAATCCAGCATCCTCAGTTGGAGGCTTGTTTCAAGTTGCTCGATTCCGCCTCCCAAGCCGATCCGGAAGCTCCGCGCTGGATCGACACCATCCGCCCGGTCAATGATTGGTCGCTACTGCTCATCTCCCGCCAAGGCACGATGGCCACCTTCAGCCTCGGCGATCATCCGCGCCAAATCGAAAACCTGCGCGCCGCACTGGACCACGCCGGGGAAAAAGGTTATATCATCGACACCATCAATCTGATTCCCAAATACAACATTCCCATCACCGTGCGCGAAAGTGATACTCCTCTCAGAGCCATCCCGGTTTCCTCCACGGCCCCGGCAGACTCCGCCGGAACCCGCCGCACTCGCGATCTCAGCAATCTCAACCGCAACTGAAGCGCTCCTCAACTCTCATGGCACGTCGCACCAAAATTCACGTCGGACTCGAAATCGGCACCAGCAAGACCTGCATCGTGGTCGGCGAGGTGAAGGCCGATAGCGCCGTGAAAATCCTCGGCATCGGCGAGACCAAAAGCGCGGGAGTTCGAAAGGGCGAGATTTACGATTATTCGCAAACCCGCGCCTGCCTCAAAGACGCGCTCGCCAAAGCCGAGGACGCCAGCGATGTGGAAATCGGCAGCGTCTTTCTCTCAGTCACCGGCGCCCACATCCTCGGCGTCAACAACCGCGGCACCTTCCGCTTGCCCGATGGCGAACCGGTCGTCGCACCCGAACATGTCGAGGAAGCCCGCACGATCGCCCGCGATGTCCACATCCCCCAGGATCACGTCTATCTGCACCCGATCATCCGGAACTACTGGCTCGACGGACTCGAACACTCCACTTCACCGATCGGCCTGTTCGGAAAAACCGTCGAGGCGGATTTCCACATCGTCCACGGCATCGGCACGCGCCTTCAGAACAGCATCAAACTCGTCCGCGAGATGCCGTTGGAAGTCGATGACATCGTCTTCGCGCCCATCGCCACCGCTCAAATGGCGCTCGATCACGAGCAACGCGAAAACGGCGCGCTGGTCATCGATATCGGCGCTGGCACCACCGACTACGCCCTCTACCTCGGCGGCGTCATCGCCGCGTGCGGCTGCATTCCCGTCGGCGGCGATCACATCACCAATGACATCCACCTCGTCACCGGACTGGCATTTTCCAAAGCGGAACAACTCAAGATCCTGGAAGGCGATGCCTCGGCGGACGCCCTGCGCTCAGTCGGCACCGCCAAGCTCACCGACGAGCGCGGCTACGCGGAGGTCGAGGTGGACCGCGTGGTTTTGAATGAAGTCATCCGTCAGCGGTTAGAAGAAACCTTGCGGCTCATCCGCCAGCGCCTGCCCACCGGCGCGGTGGAAGCGATCGGTGCCGGAGTTTTCCTCACCGGCGGCACCAGCTTGATGCGCGGATTCAGCGAGCTCGCATACGATGTCTTCGGGCGCGACATCTATCGCCCGGAACTGCCGGAAATCAGCGGCATCCAAGCCAGCTTCAAAGACCCCCGCTACGCCACCTCCATCGGCCTGATCCGCTACGCGCAAATCCTCGAAACCGAGCGCGCCGCGCCACCGGGGCTCATCGGCCGCATCGGCCGCATGTTCTGGCCTTTTGCTAGATGATCCGCTTCCATTCCAATTCCACTTCCCCATGATCTCCTACTCCCGCGATCCCCAAGAAACCGTTCCGCCCTCATCCGTCAAAATCATCGGTCTGGGCGGTGCCGGAGCCAACATGTTGGAGCGCATCGCGCTCGACGGCTTGGAAGGCACCGAGTTGCTCGCCCTCAGCAGCGATGCCCGCACCTTGGGTGCCTGCCTTGCCAAGGAGAAAATCCAACTCGGCGTCAATTTAACCAAAGGCCTGGGTGCCGGCGGCGATCCGGAACTTGGCCGCCAAGCGGTGCTTGAGGCCGAGGAACAAATCCGCGCGGCCATCCAAGGCCATCGCATCGTTTTCCTCTGCGCAGGACTCGGCGGCGGCACCGGATCCGGCGCCGCCCCCATCGTCACCCGCATCGCCCGCGAGGAAGGCGCCTTCATTGTCGCCTTCGTCACCATGCCCTTCGCGTTTGAGGGAAAACGCCGCCAAGATCAGGCCGAGGCCGCTCTCAACGAGCTCGCCGTCCTTTCTAACGCCCTTGTCACTTTCGACAACAACCGCATGGGCGAACTCGTGCTCGCCAAACAAGGCATCCACGAAGCCTTCACCGCCGCGAATCAGATGATCTCGGAATCGATCAAGGCGGTCATCCGCCTCGTCGTCCGCCCCGGCCTCATCAACGTCGGCCTCGACGATCTCATCAGCGCGCTGCGCACCAACCGCTCGCGCTGCCTCTTCGGTTCCGGCATCGCCGATGGCAAGGACCGGGCGAGCAAAGCCCTACGCAACGCGCTTGCCAGCCCCTTGCTCGATCAGGGCGCCCTCCTCAAAGACGCGCAATCCGTGCTCGTCCATCTTTGCGGTGGCGAGGATCTCACGCTTTTCGAAATCGAGCTGCTCATGCAGAACCTGCAAAAATTCGTGCCGGAAACCGCGCACATCTTGTTCGGTGCGGCCGTGGATCCGACAATGGGCAATTCCCTCTCACTCACTCTCGTCAGCGCCTTGCCCGAAGATGCGCTCACTTCCCCTCGCAAAACGCCGAGTCTGACTGCCAGCACCAGTCCGGCAGCCACTTTGAGTCCCATCCCCGCCAGCGAGCCGCCGGCCGCCGCGCCCGAAGTGATCGCAACGGAAATCACGCCACTCCCCACCGCGGTGGAGCCCGAAGCACCCAGCTTATTTGAAATGGCCGCGCCGCTGCCCCCCGAGCCCGAAGAAGAACTCATCGATGAGAGCCTGCTTCTGGAGGAAGCAATCCCCGCCCTAGCCATCGGCGAGTTCACCGCCATAAAAACGGTGGAAATTTCAGAGCCCGATCTTGAAACCGCTCCCGCCGATGCGGATGAAGATTTCCCGGAAATGCCGGAGTTGCCCGACCTGCGCTTGGAGCCCGCCGCAGACGCTCCGCAGCCACTCCCATGGTCCGCCATCCCAAGCCCGAAGGAAACTTTTGCCGATGCGTCACCCGCACCCGCATCAGAACCCGAAGCGCCAAAACTCAAACTCGGCATCAAATCCGGCAGCCCTCAAAGCGAACTCTCGCTGGATTCCTCGCCACGCGGCCGCTTCGAAGGCGAAAAACCCAATGTCTTCGAAGGCGAAGACCTCGATCTCCCACCCTTCCTCCGGAAGAAAAAATAACGCGGGAGCGTCCCTCCGCACACTCCAACAAGTTGATGATGAGAAGAGGTAGAGCGTGACCGCCGGGCGTACCCACTTCTCGCCGATTGGCAATTCCGCTAAGCCGTCGATGCCGCCCGCATCCTCGCCTGCGATGTCCTCGCCATCCCGTGGGCACGCTCCTTCGATTGGCAGGGGCTATCCGATCAAGCCCACTCCCTGAAACCCCGCCACCGGACCCTAGCACGTGAAACGATCCCCGTAAGTTGGGAATCCAACAAAGTAGCTGGAGCGTCTCGCTCCGGTGATCCCGAGGCCGAACTCGATTCCATCATCGCAGCCCTCCGCCGCGCCACACGCCTCCAAAAACAAGCCGAAAACGGCGAGTCCTTCCCGGATGTTCTGCTCGGCCCAGGTGGCGAGCTTGGGCGCGTTCTTCTCGTAGGTTTTGACAAATTCGGCGAACTTGGCGCGTTCGGCGAGCTCAGCCGAGCCGTCTTGGCGGTTCAATTTTTTTCATTCGTATCCGCTTTCCCATGCAGTGGTCCCTAATCGAGGGCCCCTGGGAATTTGGCCGGTAAAAAAGGCTCGTCATGGATGGGCGGATGGGTGGAAATTTGGCTTGTGATCCATCCATCTGCTGTCGTTTCGCCCCAAGCTCGTATTGGCAACCGTGTCCGGATCGGGCCGTTTTGTGTGGTGGGGGCCAACGTCGAGCTGGGAGATGACTGCGTTCTGCACTCACACGTGGTGCTGGAGGGCCATTCGAAAATTGGCCGCAACAACGAATTTTACCCGTTCGCTGCGATTGGCGGCAAAACTCAGGATCTCAAATACATCGGTGAGCCAACCGCGCTTGAAGTGGGCGATTTCAATGTATTCCGGGAAAACACGACCGTGCATCGCGGCACTCACGAGAGCCTTCCGACACGGATTGGCTCGCACAACTTATTGCTTTGTTACTCACACGTCGCTCACGATTGCCAACTTGGCGATCACATCATTCTCTCGAATTCCGTGGGGCTGGCAGGTCATGTGGTGGTGGAGGATCATGCGATCATCTCCGGATTTGCGGCCGCCCACCAGTTTTGCCGGATCGGCAAGCACTCGATCGTCGGCGGTTTGACCAAAATCGTGCAAGACGTGCCGCCATTTATGATTGTGGATGGAAACCCCGCCAGCACCCGTGGGCTGAATACGATTGGCTTGCAACGCCGGGGATTTGCCGAGGATGACATCCGTGCGCTCAAAAGCGCCTACAAGAAGTTGTTTCTCAAGAAAGACGGAAATCTCGCCAACTCGCTGAGTTCGCTCAAGGCCACTCATGCAGCGGACACGCCGGAAGTGGCGGATTTGATCCATTTCATTGAGAATTCCGAGCGCGGCGTGACGCGTTGAGGAAGAAAGTCTAAAAGTCTAAAAGTCGAAGGTCTAAAAGTCACAAGAGGAAGAGTCTGAAAGACGAAAATCGCGTTTCTTCGACTTTTAGACTTTTAGACCGCGCAGCGTCTTCTTCTTTCCCAATGACTTTCCCTTTGCGCCTCACGCTCAGGCGATAAGTGGGCAGACCGGGCCGGATCCGCCCTACCGGGCAAAATGGTAAGGCGTGACCGCCGGGCGCGCCCACTTTCCCGCCGCATGGCGGTGCGAATGTGAGGCGCTTGAGACAGCGAAACCCAAGGCGAGAAGCATCCACTTTCTCTGTGGCCTACGCGCTGAGCATTCACGTTTCATTTGCATCTCACACGCAGGGGTAAAGTGGGCGGACCGGGCCGGGTCCGCCCTACCTTCCTCTTGCTCAGTCCCGATAGTCTTGTTTGATTTTGTGCTGGATTCCGGCGACTTCGATCTTTGTTTCGCGCAGTTGCCAGGTGGCATTGGTAGAGACCGTAATCTTCACGGTTCCGGGGCCACTGCCCTTGACGGCGGAAACCGTGCCAGTCGTTGGATCTACAACTAATCCGCCAGAAGTGATGGTGGCCTGCACCCAGGTGCTGGTGGACGGCACGATGATCTCCCATGGGCCCGAGGTCCGGACTTCGATCTCATAGGTGCTGCCGGGGCCGCGGAGCTCCTTGCTGGTGGGCGAGATCTGGGTGATTTCCGGGATGGTTCCATCGCCGGGAGTCACGGTGAACAAGCCATTACTGAAGGAACTGGTGTAGAACCCACTGACCGCCGCCGATTTCTGGATGGCGACGGCGTAGCCGGTGGCCACCGCTTTGGTCAGCGAACGCGTGGCATCCGTGAGGGTATATTTCAAGCTCAGCAAGCCGGTCTTTGGAGTGCTTGTGACACTCGCGCTATCCGTCGGGCTGCTGGGGATGGTGATCTTGTTATTGACCGCCCAAGTGCCTATCTTGGTGATACCGCCGAAGTCGCCACCCGTCAGATTATATTGGGTATTGAATGAGATGGCGGGAATCCCAGTGATGGGCAAGTAGTTTTTAGGAGGCGCGTAATAACGGGATCCCCAAACCGTGCGGGATTGCTCGAAGCCTGCCGGATACTGGCTGCCCGATCCGCCACTTGCGGAGTAGAAGCGGACAAACCCTTCGTAATCACGATCCAATCGAGTCGATGCCAAATTGATCGGCCCGATGAGGGCGCTGTTGTTGATTGATTTGGAAATACCGTAGACTGGGAGCAGATCACCTGTGGCGATGGGGCCGGTATAGGAAAGACGACCGCCATCCGGAAGATACATTTGCAAGATCACCCCGCCGGTCTTGCTGATCGTACCTGTGACGACACCATCTCCGCGCGGACCTTCGGTCCCCGCAATGGTGATTGGCAGAGCCATGGTCAGCGCACCCGGCGACGAATACAAAGAGGTCTTGGAATACTGCGCAGGCCGTAGCTCCATGCCGATATACCTGCCATCAGAGGTCTGTATCCGGCCGAGAATGATCCAGCTATCGGGGCCAGTAGATTCCTGGAACATCTGCATCTCGATGCTTACGACGTTATACAAACCTCCCGGAGCTGGGCCACTGTAGTAGCCATCCGAATCGAAGGTTCCCTTGATGCTGCCTTTAATCGTCGAGGTGAGGCCGTTGATGGTGGAGGAGAAACCGCCCTTGGTCGTGACACTGATCTTCTGTTTAAAGACGTGGCCTTGCTCGGGATCAAACACCAAGCCTTCGTAACTTGTTGCAATCCGCTTATCCGTGAAGGGAACAAACGAACCCGTTCCATTGTTGCCAGGGGTGATATCCGGCACTCCTGTAAAGGGATTGCTGACGGTTGGATCCGTGCCGTTTTCAATTTCCGTGCCGTCGTCGATGCCGTCTCCATCCGTATCGGGATTGTTGGGATTCGTGAGGGGATACTCGATGAGATACGATTGCTCTCTCGAGAGCGGAGCCATTTCCCAGATATAGTCCTGGCGGAGGACGAGGCCGTCGGCATTGCTCGCATTGGAAGGTTGGCCGGGGCTCCAGGGAGTGGGAGAGGTGATGAGCGCGCCCAAGGGTTGGCCGTTATCATCGAAGAAGCGCCCTGAGGGATGCACCCAGCGGTATTGTCCCTCACGGGTTCCAGGCACCTCTGTGGGGCCATCCATATCGCTACCGCCGAGCCACAATTTCTGACCGAATGGGAGATTGCCCAGCAGGCGTTTGAGCGCCCCTTGTTTGGCCGCTATATCCGTCACGGCAAGCGTGCCGCCGCGGCTGATTGCGTCCAAGCGGGCTTCCTCGTAGGTGAAACTGCCCGTGACGACGTAGAACGGATAGACTTCACGGCCATCCGGGATGCCATCGCCATCACTGTCGACGTTGGTTAGATCGGTGTCATAGGTCTCCTCCTCGATGTCGAGCAAACCATCGCCATCGGTATCAAGGGTGGTGCTGGTGCGGAGGATGTAGGTGCGCAGCATGGCCGTGCGGGCGGCGGTTTTCTCAAAGGTGCTGATGTACCAGCCCTCGGTGGCAGGATCCCCTGAGAGCGGCGAGGGCTTGGCCACATAACGGCCCAAGATGGGCGGAACCAGCGAAGTGGCAATCAAGTCTCCATTGCGGGCGACTGAATAATGGGAAATCTGGGCGAGCGGTACTACGCCACCATTGGCGATGTCCACCGGAGCCCCCTCATTCAACCAAGCCACGCTGTCTGTGGATGACACAAACAAAGGCCTGCCGAGAGCGCTGGATGGCAGTGTGACTGGAGCGCGGAGTCCGGTGACTCCGCCGGTGGCATTCTGCAAGGAGCGGAGCCAAATCAGACCGGTGCCTCCATCCGTTTTGATCAACAACGAGGCGTCACGAACATTGCGAACAAAAGCACTGCCGCCTGAAATCCGACCAGGGAGTGTGACGGAGGCCCCCAATTTCTGGATCCCCGCATCGACTTGATAAAGCGAAAGCATCGTTCCGGTTTGCGTGACGGTGTAGAAATACGGCATGAAGCCCGGCCGGGTGAGCGGAGACAGCGGCAGGATGCTTTCCAAAGCAGGAAGGGGAGAGACGATGGGGGCCTCAATGCTTCCATTGTCACGCTGGCGGAAATCCTGAATGAGGTGATTGCCGGTTGGGGCTTCAGAGGCATCGAGCTCCGCAGTTTCCACAATGAGGCGATTGTTCGAGATATACACCGCTTCTGTAACTGGATTCAAAGCGGTTGCGTCAATGTTGAGAAGGTCAGGATCAAAAAGAGTGCTGATTTGTTCGCTGTTGGGAATCCAGGAGGCCCAGTATGCGCCCGTCATCTCTTTGAAGACGCCAGGATCGCTATCGTCCACGTCGTCATAGAAATCGCGGGCGATCGTCATGGTGAGCAATAGGGAAGCATCGGCGCTCGCGCCGATAAGGCTGACGCTGGTGGAGTTATTTGAATTTCTGGGGACGTAATCGTAGCGATGAGAAAGCACCTGAACTTTGCCGTCGAAGGTGATGCGGTAGCCGGTTGAGTCGCGGCCATCCCACTGATCCACACCGCGAATAGCATAAGTTGTGCCTTGAGCAGTTACAGCAGCGATGTAGCGCTGGTTGGACTCGTCCGCGGGTACCGTGACGTCAGTCTCGCAGCCCACAAGCGTGAAGCCATGAGTGGCTGGAGAAAGAGATGCCGTCTCCAAGAGAGTTCCCGGAATGCGGATGGGATCTGAGGAAACAATGTTTCCGATTGTGTCCCGGCGGTGAATCACGACTTCCGATACCGAACCGCGGGCATCGTAGTCGAAATCGTAGCGGTTTTGCCAGACGACGCACTCGGTGTTCGAAACGTAGAGCGTCTTGGCGAGCGCGGAGTTCGGCAGGACGGAGGCGGTGCCCAGATTGTCCACCCAGATGATCGCTCCGTTGAGATCGCGGATGGCCACTGAGCCATCCTCGCTGGTCTTATCGGTATCCGGGCGATGGCCGAAGGGGCCATAGGTCTGGCCGATCGAAACTTCACTCGAGCCAGTGGGTTCGGGGAAATTGTAAAGTCCACTGGTGGTGAAATTCGGACGGCTGTCAGGATCCAAGGGGTCCGAAGGCGGCGTTGCATTGACTTCATCGAAGTCCGAGAAGCCATCGCCATCAGTATCCGGGTTGAGTGGATCGGTGCCACGCTGGACTTCATCAAAATCGGTGAGGCCATCGAAATCGGAATCGGGATTATTGGGATCGGTGCCATAGATGAAGATTTCATCATAATCCGTGAGGCCATCGAAATCGGAATCGATGGCGGTGGGATCCAGTGGGTCGAGCGGATCAGTACCTTTTTGGACTTCGTCGAAATCCGAGATGCCATCATTATCGGTGTCTTTGTCGTTGGGGTCGGTGTTGGTATTGATGTCGTTATCATCAGCATCATTGACTTCCTCACCGTCGGTAAGGCCGTCTCCATCGGTGTCCACGACGTTGGGATCGCTCGTAGGATTGGGAGGCGGGCCATAGATTTCATTGCCATCACTGCGCCCGTCGCCATCGGTATCCACCAAAGTAGGATTGGTGAAGGTGGAGAAATATTCTTCAAAATCGGTCAAACCGTCCAAATCGGTATCGACGAGCAAGGGGTCGGTGTAATGGCCGTTAGTGGCGTCCACTTCATCAAAGTCGGTCAGGCCATCGTCATCCGTATCCTGATCGTTGGGATCGGTTCCCTCCGCGAATTCCAAAACATCGGAGAGGCCATCATTATCGGTATCCAGATCGTTGGGATTGCTTTTGAAGGCGATTTCCTCGGCATCGGTGAGGTTATCCAAAGGGGGGAGAACGGGGGGTTCGTCGGTGTCCGTCAAGTTGGGATTGGACCACGGGCGTTCCATCACGTAGCCGCGGAGTTCGGACCGTTTGGCATCGGCCCATTTGAAATTCGGCAGGAGGACCAGGCCATCCGAGTCTTGGAGATTATCCGGTTGTCCGGGCGACCACGGGAGGGCAATGGCCGGAGGCGGCAGAAGGGGCAGAAGGGGTGGCTGATAGGTCAGGGTAGGGTTGAAGGGTTCGGCGGGGTCGGAAAGGTCGGGAAATTGGCGAGGGGCCCATACCCAGGTTCCTTCGGTGACGGCATCCGTGGCACCCAGCCATTTGGAGAAGAAGGTTTGTCCTGCGAATTTGAGTTGCAACGCGGCATAATCATCCGCGTTGTTGATGGTGGCGAGACGGCCACCATTGGCCTCAGCATGGGCCTTGGCTTGTACCCAAGTGAATGCGCCGTCCACCATGAAGAAGGGATAGACTTCTTCACCATCCAGCAGGCCGTCATCATCACTGTCCGGATCCGTGAGATCGGTGCCGGTATTGACGGAGGAGACATAGATGCCGGTGCCGGTCTCATAGGCATCGAGCAGGCCGTCGTTATCGCGGTCGGTGGTCAAGGAGGAGGTGAGACGATAGGTGCGGAGCACCGAGGTATCGGGCTGGGTTTTTTCCGCGGTGGTGAGCAGCCAGTAAGGGAAATTCGGGGTGTAGGGTGAGACATTGAGCAGGGTCTTGCCCTCCACATAAACAGGGGTGGCTGGCGACAGAACATTGGTCGTCGTATTTCGCGTGAAGTGTTGCACCTCCGCCGGGGAGATGGAGCCATCATCTTGCAAAGGCGCCCGGGCATTCTTCCAAATCACACATTGCTCGTTGGTCACATAATACGGAAGAGCCTGACCGGAATCCGTCAACGAGGACACATTGTTGGTGGTAAGGGTATCCCCGGAATGCAGCCAGAGGACCGAAAACCCGTCCTCGCCGTACAAGAGAGCCGAGCCATCGTTTGGGTTGACTGTAGCCACGACCGTGGCGGAAGTCACATCATAGGGAAGTGTATGGGTGCGGGTGAAAGCGGCATCCACGCCGCTATCGACCAGCCGATAGGTCCGAACCGTGGTTGGGAGAAGCGGATCCACGGTGTAGAAATAGCGCGTGGCGCCGGCTTTGGTGTAGGAGGAACTGTCGATGGTCTTTCCAGTGATTCCTAAGATTTGGTTGTCCCCGATGAGGGATCCGGTGCTCGCGCTGCGGCGCTGCTCCCAGAATTCACCATTGCTCAATTCATAGACAATCCGGGTGTTTGTGGTGAACACGCAGCGATTGATGGTTCCGCCCGCCAGAGGTAACAACACGGAACGGCCGGCACTGTCGAACCAGTAATATCGATTTACAATATCGAAGGTACTGGTGTCCAACACTTCGCCGACGCTCACGAGCATCGATCCATCCGAGCCGAAACTGATTGTATCATGCACCGGCCCGGAAATCGTAGCGACCGCGTAATTGCGCTCCCCCTCGATACGGAAGGGAATCGCTGTGAGCAGCTGGACCTCGCCACTGAAGGTCATGCGGTAAACCCGCATGTCACAAGCATCAACCTGCAATGGAAGTTCCTGGCCAGTGAGTCCAAGTTCCCGGCCATTGTCCTTACGGGTGAAGGTGACAAAATTGAGGCTGCCGGTGGTGGTGGTGATGGATGAGGTGGGGGCGATTTCCACGCCTTCGGTATTCACGACCGTGGAGGTCACGGTGCTGCTGCCCGCGTCGGCGCGGAAGAATTTGATCTCCGCCTTGGGGCGGTTCGGATAGCCATCGTAATCGGCAAAGCGATTGTTCCAGACGAGGCACTCGGTATTGGTGACGAACAAGGGGATGGCGAGTTCGGTATCGGGCAGCAGGCGGACGACGCCTTGGCTATCGATCCAAGTGAGCACGCCGTTGGGATCGACGATGCAACGCGAGCCATCATCCCCGAAGCGGTTGTGTTCCAGATTATTACCGAATGGAGTGTAGCTGTTCGGAATCGTTACTTCGCTCTGGCGGAGGAATGAAGCGTAATCGTAGGGGACCTCTGCGGAGAAGGCGGAAGAAACAAGGGCCAAGAGAATGGACCAGATGAAGAAGAGGTGATGTTTCATGGGGATGGAAAGGGAAAAGAAATTGGGAGATGCTGCGCGGTCTAAAAGTCTAAAAGTCGAAGGTATGAAGAGGAAGAGGAAGGTGACTCAGCGTTGGGCCGGGGTGGGAGGGGTTTCGGAAACCAGTATGACGGGGGCGTTGATTTCCATCGGAGAAAGGATCACTTCATACTCATCCCAATTGGCCAGTTGGTCGGTTTTGCGGACGGAGATTTGTTCTGCGAGCACCCAGGTGACGCCATCGCGGGAGATGAAGAAATCCGGGATAAGCGGGCGATTGTGGGCCAGCAGGAAGCGGTGGCGGAGCCATCCGTCAGGAGAGACAATCACGGTGGCATCCGGTGCAGCGGCAGGCGGGGCGGCCAAGAGGCCCCGCGCAGCCTGTTTTTGCGGAACGACGGCATTCACCGAACCGGCAGGTGTGGGATTGGCGGAGCCTGGAAGGGCGACATTGTTCAAAATCTTGACGGTCACCGGGATCCGGAAGGGCAGGATTCCCGTGCCGGTAGCTTTCACTGTGAGTAAGGCGTATTTTGAGCCGGCCAAGGTCGCGGGCGTCGTTTGCAAGGTTGCGGTGAAGGTGGTGGATGCGCCGGATTCGAGGGTGGTGGAAAGAGGCCCGGAGAGTGTCCACAGGGACATGTTGACCCCGCTTTTAACCACACTGAGCAGCTTCATTGGCGTGGAGCCGTTGTTGCGGATTACAAAAGTCATCTCGACGGTCTCCGCCCTCCAGCGAGCGCCGTAATCCACTGGAGGAGATTGGTTGTTCAGCAGTGGCACGCTGCCGATGGATACGGAGAGATTGGGAGCGAATTCCGCATTCACGGTCAGGTGAGTGGTGAGGTTCCGGTCATCCCGCGCGGCCAGCACGCGACCATCACTCCAGCGGATGAAGGCATATCCAGTCTTGGGCACGGCGGTCACCAACTTGGCGTTGCCACCCATCACTATGGACTGGCGGACTGTTCCACTCAAGGATCCACCGATGGATGCGGTGTAGTTGACATTGATTAATCTAGAAGCTGTGAAACTGCTTTTCAAAACATAAGCGCCCGTGCCATTTGGCGAGAAATGCCGCACTTTCACATAGTAAGTTCCAGCATTGGCTTTGAAGGTGATGCCGAAATTATCACTGCCCAGATCGTCGTTGCGGGCGACTTCCATTCCATTGGAATCCAGCAGATGACCATAAGTATCCGTAGTCCCGGTGGACCAAACCTTGAAGTCGCCGCTGGTAGGAAGGACCACGCGGAAGACGTCGTTGTCACCCACCGCCTCGATCGTGCCGCCAGTGCTTGAGGGTGGTGCAATGAGCGTAGTCAAGTCAGGATCAGGGGTATCGACATGGTCGTCTATTTCCGCGCCGACCTGGACGACGGTGTGAGTCACCGTCAGCGCTCCGGCCGTCAATGTGATATGGCCGGTCCGGCTGGTGAGATCTGGATTGGCGGTGACCGAATAGTTGAATGCCTGGCCAAGCGTCTGGCTGGCGGGTTCTGCGGAAGTCAGCCACGCCGCGTCGCTGGACCAGATCCACGCTGTATTGCAACTTACGAAAAAGCCGTATTCCGCAGCTTTGGCCGGCACATTCCGAGACGACGAACTAATCAAGAGCGCGGCCTTGGAGCCTAGCCTGAGGACCAACTTGTAGGAGCCGGTACCACGCTCGAGGGCATGGCGGACCCTAACATGGTAGGTGCCGGGAGCAACCTGGCGGGTGATTCTGAAATTCGGTTGCAACGTGTTATCATCGAAGGCCAATGAATCCAAGAGGGTGCCTTGGTTATCCAGCAGTTCGCCATAAGTATTGGCCCACCCGGATGACTCGACGGTCAATTCCCCGAACTGCGTGACTTGGATTTGGAACACATCCAGATCCCCTTGCTCCTCAAAGACGCCATCCGTGATTGAATTCTGAGTGACCGGGGTGGCACCCACCGTGAAATTGCTGTGGTCGTCGGTATCCTTCGGCGCTTGCGTGATGGTATGAGCCACTGAGTATCCAGGAACGCTAAAAATGATTTGGGCTGTCCTGGTTTGGTCCGAGGTGTTGGTGGGCACCGAGAAATTGAATAGCTGATTTCCCATTTGGCTGGGAGTCTCCGTGCTCACCACCCATGATTCGCTGCAAGTCCATGTCCATGGGTAATTGGAAGTGACTTCGAAGGATCCGGCGTTAGCTCTGGGGCTGAACGTGCTGGACGGCGGGTTGATGGTGATCAGGCCGCTCTGGGGAACGGAGCCGGTAATCGAGTATTGGCCGAGGCTGCCATAATCGGGAAAGCCGGTGGCGAGAGTTCCTTTCGCGACACCTTCCACCTTGAGGAAGTAGATTCCGCTCGTGAGAGTGGTAGAGATCGTAGCATCAATTGCTTCTGGAGGATTCGAGGCTTGGATGAGGACTCCGGCGGAGTCATAAAGCTCGGCGGAGACGGCGAGATTGGTGCCGCGCTGCGGGGTTTCGGAGGAATTGACGTCCGTCACATTCACATTGAATGTCGCCGCGCCGCCACTGGTGATGAAGGTAACCCAATCGACATCGTTGGTGCGTTCGATGATGCCGGAGTCAGCGATTTCGCCATCCACAGTTTTGAGATTGGTGGCAGTGGCCAGGGTGTTGCCCTTGTCGTCTGTTTCGTAGCCAAAGCCATTGGAGGTGATCATCGTGAAATCGTCCTCCTTGTTATTGGCTTTGGGATACTCACCCTTACTAAACTGAGTGACTTCTTCGTCGTTATCATTCGCCCAAGCGGCACCCATGATTGGAGACCAACTGTAAGGGCCGACTCCACCATGACCGCCGTAATATTCGACACCTTCGGTGGTGCCATCGTGGGAAAGTCCGAGCGTGTGGCCCACTTCGTGGGAAACAGTGTCTGCGCTGATGTATTCAGATCCGATGTTGAAGTTCCAGCAGGGTGTATCCTGACCGAAAGATCTGAGATAGGCGACGCCACCGGCACTCGGAGCAGCGGTATTCGTAGGAGTACAGACGCACATTACGCGGTGGGAGACAGCAGCGGCATCAAAAACCGCACGGTCAGTGGTCACGTTGAGATCAAACGGTGCGAAGTCCTCGGCGACTCGTTTCCAGACATTGGTGACGTAGGTGGCGTTATCCACTCTTGGGTCCGGTTTCGCAACAATCGTTTTGCCATTGTTCCAACCTGGATGAGTGACGGTTTCTCCATCGAAGTCCATGTAGAGCACGAAGGTGGATTTGGGTTTGCTGCTGAGGGCCACGGGCGCGCCATAGGAAGCGCCATTGGCACGTGGCGGAACGGTTCCCGGGGCCTTCATGATGCCGATGGCTTCGATCGCTTCCGCAGCAAGCGAATAAACGGTTCCTGCAGGGGCGCAAACCAAGTTGTCATAAGTGGAGGTTTCGAATTTCCATGAGCCATCCACGGGGAGGCCGTTGGCGACGAGCGCGAGGTTCTCGCCGTTGAAGAGAATGGCGGACTGCATGCGCTGGTCCTCTCTCAGGGAAATCTGGAAGCGGCCGAGTTGATCATCGAGAGTGATGCCGAGATGAACGACCTCCGGGCCATCGCTGCGGGAGTCCAGAATACCATGCCACTCGATGCCAGCGGCGGTGAAGGCGACGTGTTTGCCAACCGGGCGGGTTTTGAGGCTCTCAAGGGACGATGGGCTGATCGCCCGATCGCTCTGACGGAAGCGGTGGAACAAATCCTCCACCACCAGGCTGTTCGCGCGTGGCATCTGGTTGACCAACTCGGCGATGGTGGGATCCGGCTTGGCGCAATGCGAACACGCGCCTTCCTGATGGCCCGAGGCGTCTGCATGGGCCGCGTGAGCGGTGATGGCGGGCGCACTGCGGACCACCGTGACGGCATCCGCCGATATGGATGGCTGGACATTTTCCCGAAGCGCCCATGCGATGAGTCCGCACAAGAAAACCATGAGCAAATATGGCCACAGCCGTCTTGGTGACGGCTGGAGTTTCACGCCTGGAGTTTTCATAATTGGATCGAGTTCAGAGACGGTAGGTCAGGAAATGCGAACGTGTCGTGGATGCGGAGGCTCCGAAGCGCTTGAGAGGATTTTCCATCTGCTGGATTCAGGAGCTTGATGCATGGTTAATTTGGAAGCTCGGGCAGCATTCCGGCACCGGCTGGAGCGCCCGCACCCGGAGGAGCGGCAATTGGGACTGAATCTGCAGCGTCGGCACCACGCAAGGGACGACCCGTAGGGTCGATGATTTGGGCGGTGACAAAGATGATCAGGTTGCTCTTGATGCGGTTCTCGGCCTTGGTTTGGAACAAGCGGCCGATCCACGGGATATCGCCAAGAATCGGCACTTTGTCTTCCACGTTCTGGACATCCTCGCGCATGAGTCCACCGATAGCTAAGGTGTAGCCGTCATAGATGGTGAGCGCGCTTTCAACCCGGCGGGTGGCGAAGACCGGCATTTCAATGCGGTTCTCGGTGAGGGTGATGGTTTCCGTCTCGGTGCCGATGATGGGAAATGCGCCAAGAATCGGATCAAACACATCACTGAAAATATTGCGTTGAGCGGAGGTTTGAATCGGGCTGCCGTAATTGATGAAGCCTTCGAACTCGACGATTTCCGGCACAAAGCGCAGATCGATCATGAAATCGTCAGCTCCGATGGTCGGCTCGATTTCGAGGGTGACGCCGGTATTGCGGGTTTCAAAGGTCGTGGGGTTGGCCGGAGTGGCGACGGGTGCGCCTCCACCATTATTATTGTTATTGTTATTATTTCCGCCGCCGCCGCCGCCGCCATTGCCTGGTTCCGGTGGATCGTATTCAGTCGGGTAGATGAATTCCCGAATGATCTCGATTTTCGCCTTCTGGCCGGACTTGGCAGTGATCGAGGGCGCGGTCATGAGGTCGATGCCCTTCTTTTGAGAGAGGCCGCGCATGATCATTTTCACTTGTCCATCCGAGAAGAGGCCGGTGAGCGACATGATTCCGGGGGCCACATGGTTTTGTTGAACGGAGCGGTTCGGATTGTTGAGAATGGCATCGATGCTATTGCGGTCCACCGCGTATTCGCCGCTGCGATTACCGCTGGTGAGAGTGTTGGTGACGGTGCTATCATCTAGGAACGGCACGCCGGGAATTGGCGGTCCGGAGATATCCGCGCCGGTGCGGGGGGCGCCGTTGCCAGGCGTGCCACCAGCACCGATGACGGTGCCTGAGGAGTTCGCGGAGAAGGGGCCGACGATCCAGTCGAAGCCGAGTTCATCATTGTTCTCTTGGGCGATCTCGACGAATTTGGTGGTGATTTTAACCTGCTTCGGCTGTCTCTTGGCGGAGGCATCCACCAGTTGCTCGACCTTATCGAGTTCCGTGGGGGTATTGGTGACGATGAGAACGCCCCCGGTCAAGGTGGCGGAAGCATTATCCGCGAAGGCAACCCCCGATTTTTTGAGCAATTCCATGATCGGCCGACGGGCCTGAATCAAATCCCGGGGGCCTCCTCCCCCGCCTGCTGCGAAGGGGTCTGCAGGTGCGGCAGCATCGCCTTCTCCGCCGCTGTCCAGCTGTGATTGGAAATCGGGCGGCACGGTGAAACTGCGCGAGAACATATCCTCGCCGGATTCGGTCTGGGGGACAAGCGTGACGGCAAAATCATCCACTTTGTAGCGGAGCTTGGTGGCATCACAGATATATTTGAGAGCGACGGCAAGCGGCACATTGCGGACGCGGAGTTCGGGAATACGCAGTGATCCCGGATCCCCGCCACCTGCTGCGGGCAAACCATCAGCGGCTGCAGCGGCATCCAAGCCACCATCGGCACCTCCGGGAGCACCCGCATCCGGCGCGCCAAGCGCCGCGTTGCGTGGGCGGCGCACCACGAAATTGACTCCCTTGCGGGCTGGATCGAGCTCGAGGGTGTCGAGTTCGCCAGAGCGAAGGCGGAGGAATTCAATGGCTTCCTCGACGGTGGTATTCTCGAAATTGATCACCGGGATGATGATGCGTTTGAGTTTTTCGGTGATGTAAGCCACACCATCGTTGTCGCCGCGGGTTGGCCCGGTAGGCGGGGCGATCACCGGGGCAATGGCGGGAACGGCGAGTTCCCAAGCCGCGTCCACTTGGCCCAGAAGTTCGGCGCGGGTGTGATCATAGGCGGCGCGATAGTAATCGGATTTCGCGCTGGAGATGCGCTCAAGGCCGCGGCGGGCGGCGGTGTTGTAAGGATCAATGCGGATGACGTCATCGTATGCGCGTCTGGCGTCATCGTATTTGCCGAGGTTGTAATGGCCTTCGGCGGTGTAGAGTGTGCGGCGGACCTTATCGACGTTTTGAGTGTGTTCGTAGGTGAGCGCGGGATTGGTGCGGATCGGGTCATCGAGATAGCCGAGTTCGCGTTTGGCATCGCCATTGTTAGGATCCAACTTGAGGAGGTCTTCCAGCAAGGCTCGAGCCTCCGCATATTTGCCGACCTTGCGGTGGTGCATGGCAAGCGCCATCGAGGCATCACTTTTGTGGGCGATGTAGCTCTGGCGGCGATCCGCAAACATCGGGGCATTCGGCACCACCGAGATGGCGTTGGTATATTTGTCCAAGGCCTGCTGATAGTCGCCGCTGGCATAAGCCTCGCGGCCTTCTGCGAGGAGGCGATCGCCATCGATGACGGCATTCTGACGCCGGATCATTTCGCGTTTGGCGAGGCTGCTATAAGTCTCATTGCCTTCTTGGGCATGTGCCACCGTGATGATGACGGGCATGGCGCTTGCGGCGGCCATCAGAGCAACAGCGGTGCGGCTTGATCGATAAATTGGCGTTTTATGCATGGTAAGCTAAAGGTTTTTGGTGGTATTTTGAGGATTTGGGAAGCGATTTTTTAAAAAAAGATGTTACTGGGCAGCCGTGGGCATGCCGCCTTTCTTGATTTCAACCGTTTTGCGATTTCCTTGAGCATCCGAATATTCCACGGTGATGGATGCGGGGGTGACTTGTTTGAGGAGATAATCCTTTTTGGCGGTGCCTTGGGGCAGGGCGAAGGTGGTGTTTTCCTCAACTTTGAAATCCTTGCCACTCAGGCCGAGCGCATACAACGAAAGGACAGCCGTGCGATCGAATTGAGCGAAATCGTTCTGGCGGTTATCGGCGAGCGGGGCGGGAATCTCGTAAACGGTACCTTTTTTATTGGGTTTCTGGTCTTCAATGCGGACCCAGGTGACTTCGACTTCGAGATTGATCGCCTTGTTCATTTCTTTCCGGACTTCCGAGCCCAGTAGTTTGAAGCGGTCTTGCATCGGCGGCGTGGAGAAAAACAGGCCTCCCGGCTGGATCACCTCCCCTGCGGGAAGCTTGTTTTTCCGGCGCTTGCTATCGCTGTAGTTGAATGGAAACGCGCCGTTCAAGCCATGGCTGGGGCGGATGACCCAGGCGAGGCTCTCGTCCTTCACATAGACGAGTTTGTTGATGAGTGGAGGGTGCGCTTTGTCGTTGTTAGGATCGGTTTTTGCGGTCCACTCCTCGATGTTGGAGAATCCGTCGCCATCGGGATCGCGGTCCGGGGAATTGGCGAATCCGGGGTAGATGTGGTTTTCGAGCCACCAGGAATTGGGGATGGGAGGATGGACGGGGGCATCCGTCAAGAGATCCAGCGCTTTTTCGGGGTCGGTGTTTTTGATAAAAAGCGGGATGCCGGTAAAAAGATCCACCGGGCGATCGCCATCGTTGGCAGGCGTCCATGTGCGGTCGAGACGCATGGATTGGAGGGTTTTGGGAATCCATTCGGCGTTGGCGACGGCGGTGTTGTTATTGCCTCCTCCTACGAGCTTGATTCCGAATTCTTGGTTCATGCTGTCGAACTTGGACCAGCCGAGGTAGCCAAGACCGATGGCGATAACCACGGCTGCGCCAAGCAAGGCTTTTTCGTAATGAGTGGAGAACCAGGACATGAGAGGAAATGAGCGTTAGATCAGAATTAAGGAAGTTTTTTGGCCGGGAGGAATTGCATCAGATCGAGCCGGAGGAATACGTGCAATTCTTCGTCGCCCAGAACTTGTGAGAGAATGCGATTCGAATCCGCGGCGGGCGGCTCGGGTTGCGAGGCATTTGCCTCCGCCGGTTTTTCATCGGTCGCTTTACCATCAGTCGCTTTGCCATCGGTCGCTTTGGGTTCCGCTCCCGGGGCAAAGATTTCCCCGAACACATCCGCAGCGGTGGCGGACTTGGGTGGGACGGGCTTATCGAATTTCGCATCGGAAGTCCGAGGAGGGCCCTTCTTTTCATTGGCGATTAGAAGCGAGCGGATCACAATATAATAACCGTTAGGCTTGACGATGGATGAGAGAAACTCCCGCACGGATTTTTCCGGGGCCCTGAAAGTGATTTCCAGCGGTAAGCAGCGGGAGGCATCGGTGGGCTGTGGCGCGAATGTCTGGCCTAGTTCCTCAGCCAAGCGGGGGCGGTGGACATTCTTGAGTTCTTTGGCCCCGGCCGTGGCCAAAGCGAGCATCAGTTGTTTGGTCCCGGTGAGTTGGTATTCGAGAATGCCAGTGGCATCACCGGCGGCAAGTTGGGTTTTATAATCTTCAAAGCCGCAAAAGAACGCCTCCGGGATCTTGGTTTTCGACATTTTGAAGGCATCGCGGACCTCGTTATTCGCGGACTTCAATTGAGTGGTGAAGGCTTCCGGGGAGATGTTTTGCAACGCCTGTGGCCGATAGTTCTTGAAAGCTGACTGAAGGGACTCGAGCGCTTGGCTATATTCATCGATGGCCTTGGTCTTGCCATCGAGGTTTTCGCGGGTCGGGTAAAGCGGCAAGCGTTCGACGGCTTGGGCCTCTTGAGCGGCGACATCAAAATCCTCTTTGGCCACAAGGTATCGCTCCGAGCCCTTGGAGCCGAGCATGAACAGCAGCACCATCGCGACGAGGGTTCCCCCGCCGAGGGCTGCAAAAAACTTATTATTCTGGATCCAACTCATAAATCAGATGGGCGATTGCGTGAAAATACTCACTTGATGATGACCTCGCGGGCCAGGGGAAGAGTGATTTCGAACGGTTGTGCGAGATCACCGCTTTTGGCGGAGACCGAGGTGATGGTCATGATCTTGCTGAGGTTTTGATCATCCACCAAATTGATGGATTGTTTGGGATTTTTGGGATCCGGAATGGTGAATTTGAAGCTCACCGACTTCTCGCTGAGTTGTTTCAGCAATTCGGAAACGAGGTTGTGGCTCTTGGGGTTTTCGCGCCAGAAGCCCCTGATTTGGATGGCATTGGCGGTGATTTCAGATGCTGCGGGGACGTCCGGAGCCGAAGCCCGACGATTCCTTCCGCGGGTGGGTTGTGGCGGTGGGGCGAGTTGCTCGATTTTGACCTCCGCCAAGGAAGATTCCCCATACGGTGTCTTGAAAAAATCCGGTTTGATGACGGCTTTGCCGTTCGACGCTTGCTTGCCGTCGGCGGGTGGGGTGAGGGCCTTCGCCGGATCATAATCACTAATCGGCTCCAGATTGACCAACCAGACCGCATCGCTGGCAAAAGCCCCGCGCACTTCGGCAAGCAGGTCCATCCATGAGGCGTGCGCGGTTTCAGCGGAGATATACTCATCGGCGATTTTGCCCAGCGCGGCTTCCTTCTTCAACAGGACATCGATCCGGGTCTTCAAGGGAGCCAGGTTATCGCGTTGCTCGCTCATGGTGCGCGCCTTGTCGGAGGCCGTGGAGGCGGCGATATTCTGATAGGCCGCCCATACGGCCATGCCGCCGATCAGGAGCGCAGCAGCGGCGATGAAAAACGGTTGGCGCCGCTGGGCAAGACGGAACTGCTCGACGGTGACGGGCACGAGGTCGATGTTGATCTCGGATTTGCCGATACCGCGGAGACCGAGCCCGACCAGTTCGCCCATCAAGTGGCCTTCGCGCTGGATGACTGCGGGGTCCACGCCCTTGCCGATCGAGAGATTGCTGACCGGGTTGAAATACTCGACGGGGAGGTTGAGCTTTTCTTGGAAGAACTCCAAAGTGTAGGGCAGGTTGGCTCCGCCGCCGGCAAGCAGGATCCGGCGGGGTGCGCTGCCGCCATGTTGGCTGCGGTAATAGTTCGTGGTCCGGGCGATCTCGGCCGGCAAACGGCTGAGGGCGTTGCGAATGACCATGGCGAGGGCGGCAACCGATTCATCCATCTGCTCGGTATGACCGCCACCAAGGGCAACTAGGCCATTGGTGATTTTCTGATACTCGGCCTCGTTGAACGAAACATTGTATTCTTTGGCGATGGCCGCGGTGACCGCCACACCGCCGATCGCTACACTGCGAGTGAAGAAACGCTTGCCTTCGATATAAAGGAGATTGCTGGTCTTGGCGCCGATATCGATCAGCAAGATGGGTTCTTCACTGTAGCCGTAGTTGGAGCGAAAGGCGTTGTAAACGGCCATCGGAGCCACATCGACCTCGCAGGTGATCAGGCCGCAGTCATTGACGGCGCTGTTAATTTCATCGAGCGAATCGCCCTTGATGGCGACGATGACGGACTCTCTCTCGACGGCACCCTCGATGAGTTCATAATCCCAAACGACTTCGCTGAGAGGGAAGGGCACATGTTGCTGGGCCTCGAAGGTGACCAACTGCTCGATGTTGTCCTCCTGAATGGGCGGGAGTTTAACAAAACGGGTGAAAACCGCTTGTCCGGAGATGGCGTAACGGGTCTTAACCTTGCCAAGTTTCATTCTCGCGACGAGATCGGCGATCGCCGCTCGGGTCTGCGGAATCCGGGCGGCATCCGTAGATGGATCCGCAACGATGGATTCAGAATCATATGCCCTGAGTAGCAATCCACCGGTTTTGGAAACCTCGAAGACGGCCATGCTAATGCGCTGGGACCCGATATTAAGAGCGACGGAAGTCTGCGTGTCAGCCATGATGCAAAAAATCTGGGGAAATGAAGGGGTGAGAAAGGAATGAGGAAGCCAAGGGCCGTGGAATTCCGGGCTTAGCGGCGCTCTATGGCAACTTCCGCATAGCGATCCCACCACATGATGCTGAAGGGGGTTTCCGTCTTGTTGAGCAGCGGCACCGCTTCACTGCGGGAAATTTTCATTTTTGGGGAACTGGCATTCCACCAGCCGTCTCCGAATTTACTGGTTCCCGAGGCGACTTTCGCGCCATTGATGAGCACTTCATAACCGACGGCTTCGACCACCCGCTTGAGCGCCCTGTCTGAGCCGGTGAGGCGCTTAATCGACGCAGGCGAGAGATAGGCCGAACAATAAACGTCCTCATTGAGCGGGATATTGACATGCTCGACATCCTTGGTGAGGAGCAACCAAGCGCCGGTTTTATCAGGGTCTTCCACCAGCACATACCACTTCACCATGAGCTTGTCGCAAGTCTCCGACTTCGGCTGTGGGTTAAGGGAAACTTTGATTTTGATCTCCATTTCAAGCCACTCCTTCGCCTTGAAATTTTTCTGTTTCCCGCCGCTGAACTCGGGCGACTGGATATCATCGAGCTCCGGTTTGTCCGCGGCGACAATGGCTACTTGTCCGAAGGTGTTTCCCACCGAAAGGCTGGCGATGATCGCGGAGACGAAAAGGGTGATGGATCTTCTGGCTAGTGCTTTCATACCGTTTGGATTTCCTAAAATCTAAGAAATCCGGAGGCGGATTGACCAGAGAAAATGACGATTTTTGCAAAAAAAACGCCAGCGAGAGGGCCCGACCGCCAGCAACTGGTCCCGGCGATCTGGATGATTGACATCAAGTGATTTTTTCAGCATGAAAATTTCATGGCAAATTCAAAATTTCTACTCAGCGCCGGGCAGCCCCATGTGGTGGGTAGTTTTGGCAGCCGCAACGACATGAGCGTCGTGGAATCCGCCAAAGTTCGTGAGCTCTGTGATTTCGCGGAAATCCGGCTGGACCTGTTGGCTGATGCTTCCGGACAGATGGGGATACCTTCATGGCGGCATTTGGTGGGGGTCCCCCTGATTTTCACCGCCCGTCGACTGGAAGAAGGTGGCGCCGTTGCCATCAGCGCCACCGAACGGGCGATTCTCTTGGAAAGCGTGCTCGGGGAGGCGGCCTGCATCGACATCGAGGTGGCCTCCATCCGCGAATTCAGCCAACTGATCCAGACCATCACGTCATCAGGAATCCCGTGGGTCGCCTCATTCCACGATTTTAAAAACCTGCCGGAATCCGGGATTTTGGAAGATGCCGCCAAACGGGCCTTGGAAGCGGGCGCGAGTGCATTCAAGGTCGCCGCACGTCTCCATCAGCCTGCGGATATCGCGCGTCTGGCGGAATTCCAGCTTGCGGACCATGGACTGCCCGTAGCGACCATGGGCATGGGCCCGCTCGCTACGGTTTCACGCCTGCTGTGCGCCCAATGCGGCAGCGTGCTGAACTACGGGTTTATTGGGAAAAATCCTACCGCGCCCGGGCAATGGGAAGCCGGTTTGTTGAAACGAGCAATCGCCGACCTGACTCCATTCAATACCTAGTCGATCACCCACCCCGCTTGCGCTCGCACCTTTCGCACTCCTAGCCCGTCTGTGGTATCACAAGAATTTCCAGATCAGTCCTTTTGCGTCTCCGTGAGCATACGCCGCCAGAAATTCTGATCGGCCGCTCTGCAAAGCAAGAAAGGACCCCCACCTCCCGTATCACCCTCACACTCATGAAAATATCCCCAAGCCATTCCCGGATTCCCGGTTTTCTGCCGTTCGCCGCGCTGATTGCGTCCTCCCTCGCCGCGCTCGGCCATGAGGACATGAGCAAACCGGTCATCACCACGGAAACCCGCAAGGGCGATGATGGCAAAGATGTGCTCTACATGTTCATTGATGGCGTGAAAGTCCACGAACTGGACGTCACCAAGCAAGCGCTGCCGGCGGTCGTTACTCCGGGCGAGCCTGCCGGATTTTTCGCGCCACCCTCAGATGCAATCGTTCTTTTTGATGGCAGTGGGGAAACGTTAAAAACGCATTGGACCGACACCAAAGGCAACCCCAGCCAATGGAAAGTCGTCGATGGTGCGCTCGAGTCAGTCGCGAAGGCTGGCTACATCCAGACCAAGAAGAGTTTCGGTTCCTGCCAGCTGCATGTCGAATGGGCCGCGCCGGCAAAGGCCGAGGGAACGGGTCAAGGACGTGGTAACAGCGGGGTTTTCCTGATGGGCGTCTATGAAGTCCAAGTGCTCGACAGCTTTAAAAACCTGACATACGCCGACGGGCAGGCGGGCGCGCTCTACGGACGCAGCAAGCCGCTGGTCAACGCCAGCCGCAAACCCGGTGAATGGCAGAGCTACGACATCATCTTCCACCGCCCGGTTTTCGATGATCAAGGCAAGATCGCGCGCAGGGCCACCTTCACGGTTTTGCACAATGGCGTGTTGATTCAGGACCACGCGATTCTGAGCGGTGGCACCGGATGGATGGGACCGCATGCCGCTTCGGAATACAAAGCGCATGCCGACAAGCTGCCCTTCGCGCTGCAGGATCATGGCAATCCAGTGCGTTACCGCAATATCTGGATCCGCGAATTGGCCGACAAGCCGCTCCCCCGAACGGACTGAATTTCTCAATTGTTATTGCCTCGTTCGGCGTCATAAACCAACGGCCCCACGATGAGTGAAATCGTGATCCGCTGACAGGCGCTTTGCTTTACCAATCCGCCCCTTGCTGGCGGACGGCTTCGTAGAGCACAATGGCAACGGCCGTGGAAAGGTTGAGACTGCGCGTGCCGCCGGGTGCCATCGGGATGCGCAGCGCGTGATCGCCGGCGTCGCGAATGAGCTCCTCAGGCAGGCCCTGGGTTTCCCGGCCGAAAACCAGATAATCGCCGGGATTGAAGTCGGCCTTCCAAGGAGTGGCCGTGGCCTTGGTGCTCAGAAACCAGAATCCGGCATCCGCGGCGGCGGCGGCCTTCAGATCGGCGAAGGATTTCCAGACACACAGTTTCACATCCTGCCAATAATCCAGGCCCGTGCGGCGGACGTATTTGTCTTCGAGGGAAAACCCGAGCGGCTCGACGAGATGAAGCGTCGAGCCCGTCGCCAGCGCCAAGCGTCCCGCAGCGCCCGCGTTGTGGGGAATCTCCGGTTCAATGAGCACAAGATGAAACATGGGCGGAAATCAAGATGGCTCCTTGCGCCGGGCCATGGTGATCGAGAGACCCAGCGCACCAATGAAAATCAAATAACAGGCGAGCAGTTCCAGATAGCTCTTACAGATCCGCGGAATCATCGGCGAAAAGGCCGGCCCAAGAGACGCCTCCCAAAATTTCGCGCTGCCCACCACCCGGTTGAATACATAGATAATCAACAAGGCGGCGGCGATAAATCCCGAGCCCGCATGATTGCCGAGGCTTGCCAGAAAATGAACCATCACCCGCCGATGACGCAGCGAAGACACCAGAATGATCAGCAGAATCCCGCCCACCAACCAAGCTTCCGGAAATTTCCAGCCGAGAATCCCGGACACAAAATCCTCAATCTCACCGACAAACGCCGCAATCAATCCCATGGCCAGCACCCGGCAGACCGGGCGATAGGCCCCCGCATGCGGCGCGGCCCCCAACATCATCGTCGCCGAGGCCGCCAGCAGCAGTGCCTGCAACAACTCCACCGTGCCACGCTCAATCGGCACCGAGGGACGGTTAGGCAGCCAGGCCGGCAACAACAACGCCACGCAGCCACCACAAATCAGCACCACCCGCAGGAGGGTTCGCGACCATGATGGATTTCTCCGGCGATTGAGCGACGCTTCGGACATCAGGCCGTTGCCTAAAGGTTTCCCGCGTCCCATGCAAGGCCCGGTTCCGGGAGTTCGGTCTCCAACTCCGCCATGCGAAAAAAAATCGGCACCAAGCCCAATCTTTTTGAAATTCTTCTTGCCCCCACCACCACATTTTCGACAGTTGTTACAAATCTTACCTATTCAAACCTATTCTCTATGATTCACCAACTCGCCCGCCGCTCCAATCACATCGCGACTTCCACCCTGATTGCCATTGCCATCACCACCCCCGCCCTATTCGCGCAAGCAACGGCGGCGGCGGCAGCGCCTAAACCCAGTGACTCCATGCTTACCCGCTGGGTGATCGATGGCGGACCGACCATGCTTTTCATCGGGGCCGCCATTGTCGCCTTCATCGCCATCGCGATTTACAATTTCATGGCCCTGACCAAGGCCAAATTCGCTCCTGATGACCTCAAAGCCGTGTTGATGGACCACATGACCAATTGCCGTGTCCGCTCAGCCATTGAAGTGGCCGCCACCCATCCTTCCTATCTCGGCCGCATGGTCGCCTACTCATTCCCCAACATCGACGCCACCCGCCCCGAAGACCTCGGTCGTGACCAAGTGGAAGACGCCATGGCCGATTTCTCCGTCAACGAAAACCGCAAGATCATGACCTGGATCAATTACATCTCGGTCTGCGCCCAAGCATCCCCGATGCTTGGACTGCTTGGAACCGTGCTCGGCATGGTCAGCGCCTTCGGAACTCTCAAAACCAGCGGCGGTGCCGATCCATCCCAACTTGCAGGTGACATCTCGGTGGCCCTACTGACCACCTTGTGGGGACTAATCAACGCCATTCCCTGCATCATCGTCTTCTATGTCCTGAAGAATCGTTTCGCTGAGCTCGTAGCCGACGCCATCCACAGCTCAGAGGAATTGCTCAATGCCGCCGTGGCCACGGTGAATGCGGACACGCTATATGCCAAGATCCCAGAGGGCATCGCTGAATAAGACTTGAAATCATCGAGGTTCCTGCTTCTGTCTAAGCTAGTCGGATTTTTCACAAGTCTCATCATCAAATCCCTAAATTCATGGCCTCTTCAAAACTCCGTAATGCTTCCGCCGAACCTGAAGCCGAGTGCGCGTTGGACATGTCGCCCATGATCGACATGGTGTTCCTGCTGCTGATCTTCTTCATCGTCAACGCAACCGCGATCATCGTGAAAACGGATCCGGCCATCAAACCACCCATTGCGAAATCTTCAAAACGGCAGGCGGACGGCAATGGACGGATCGTTGTCAATGTCCGCGAGGATGGCACCTTCACCGCAGAAGATTTCAATACGATCCTCGGCGGGGAGGACGACATCTTTGACTTGGTGAAAACCCTGAAGGAACGCAATGATGCGATGGGACGCACCTCGAAACTCCATCTCCGCGGTGACAAAAATGCGGTGTTTAAATATGCCCAAATCGCCGTTCGCGCGGCGGCACGCGCACAAGTCGATCAAGTCGTATTCGGCGTCTTTGAGCGCCAGCCTTAACTCCACACCCATTTTTACCAGCCATGGCACGCCATAAAAAATACGAAGCATCCCCAGAAGGCGATCCCGCGTTGGATATCTCCTCACTTATCGATGTTTGCTTCCTGCTGCTCATTTACTTCATCGTCACCTCGACCATCACGCCCCGCGAATCCGATCTTGGGATGGCCCTGCCTGCTTCGTCTCCTCCCGGCGACAGCCAACCGAAAATCGAGCCATTTTACATCAAGATCGATCCTACGGGCACGGTCTACACCGGCGTCGGAGCCGCCCAACAAGCGATGGACAGCGACTTGAGTGTCCGCGAACTGCCATTGCTCACAAGCCAACTGGAAATGTATCACAACGCCGCAAAAGCGGCAAGTTCCACCCCTCTGGTTCAGATCTGCGCCGATGAAGGATCCACCCAACAGCGGGTGATTGACGTCCTCAACGCACTTGCGACCGTCGGCATCAACTCCGTCACCTTCACCGACTCTGTCAGATAGTCGCGGACCGTGCTCGTCCGTCTGAACAAAAATTTTATTTCGTCCGGGCATTTCCCCTTGCCGGGATGCGCGTCTGATACTTGTTCAATTCATCAATCATCCATTTCTAGGATTTTTCACGTCACCCCATTCAAACTCATGAATCTCCGCAATTTTCCCCGATTCGTTGCCAGCCTCGTTTGCGCCATTCCGCTGCTTATCTCCGTGCCAGCCCAGGCACAGGAAGAAGAAGATCTTCCATCGCTCGTTGAGAAATCCATGAAGACCATGGAGCTCAACAAATGGGAAGAGGCGCTCGCCATCAGCAACAAAATCATCGAAAAATATGGCAAAAAAGATCCTCTCGGAAGCCACGGTGCACGCTTCGGCACGATCTACTACCGCAAGGGCATCTGCGAATTGAAACTCAAAAAATGGAGCGAGGCGATCAGCTCTTTCGAAACCTGTTATAAGGACTTCCCGAACAAAGGCACCGAAATCGGCAACGACACCCATAAGAAAGCGCTCCTCAAGTGGGGCGATGCGGCCCTCGGTGCCGAGCAATGGGAACTTGCCATCACCCAATATCAAAAATTCCTTATCGAGCGCGACCCAAAACGCGACAGCTATCCTAAAGGAGCCTTCCATATCGCACTCGCGGTTTGTCATTATCAATTGGGCCGCATCCCCGAAGGCAATGAAAACCTTGAGATCGCCATCAAAAACAAGCTGACCTTTCCCACCCCGGACTCCGGAATCGTCGCCGGATTCCAAGCTCTTGTCACCGGAGCCATCCTCAAACAGAACGAGCAAGCCTTGCTGGATTTCATCGCCAAAAACCGCGGGGAAATTGCCATCGAGCCGTATCTCATGCAACAATACTCGCATGTATTCATGAAACTCGCGGCAGACGCCGCCAATGCGGGGATGGAGCGCGCCGGCATGGCTTTGTATCAGTTCGTGCCATCCACGGATGCCGCCATTGAAGACATCAAAGTCCGTCTCAAGACGCTTGGCGGCACCCCCGGGGTCAAGGATGGCAGCAACTTGCTCGACCGGAAAAAACTCGAAGAAGACCTTGCCAGACTCGAATCGGAAAAAAGGGGCAAGAAGTCCACGGAAATGGTCAAACTCGCAGCCACGGCCTACCTCCATGAAAAAAATGGCAATGTCCGCGGGGCCTACACCGCTTACCAACAACTCGAAAAATTCCATTCAACTTCCGAAAAACGCGAGGACAATCTTTACAATCTGGTCCGCACTTCCTCGCTCGTCTCCATAGGCTCCGAGACCCAGCGCTTTGCCGGGCTGTTCATCAAGAATTTCCCTGACTCGAAACACGTCCCAGCAGTCCGCCGGATTATGCTCTCCATGCTCTTTTATAATGGCGAATACGACACCTGCATCGAAGTGGCCGAGCCGATGATCGACAAGCTGCCGGCGGGCACGCCCGAACATGACATGTGCCTCCATGTCTTAGGCGGCTCATGCTTCTACACCGGCCAATACGATAAGGCGCAACCGCTGCTGGAAAAACATGTGAAGGATTATCCCAAAAGCCTTTTCGAGATTCCCGCCAACTACTTCGTCGCGTCCAATATGGTGCGCCTCCAGTTCTGGGGCAAAGCCGCCACTCTTCTGGACGCGTTCATCGCCGCCTACCCGGATGCTTCCAAGAATGTCTTCCTGCCTTTCGCTCTCTATGACCGCGCCACCTGCCACTATGCGGAAGAGCAAAGTGAAGAGGCCCTTGTGAAAATCAATCGGATCATCAACGAGTTCCAAAACTCCAATGTGATCGAGCAAGCCTACAATCTCAAAGGCAACGTCGAACAAAGCCTCAAAAATCCCGATGCCGCTGAAAAATCGTATCTCGCGGCCCTGGAAATCGCCGAAAAACGCCGGAACCGTTCGGTCGCCGGCGAATCCCTCTTCTCCCTGATCGCCTTGATCGGTGAAAAAATAGGTAAAGAGGAAAATCCCCGCTTCAAAGAGGCGGTGACTTATGCCGATAAATTCTGGAAAGAATTCGCCGAAAATTCACCCTACAAGACCCGTGTCGCGGTGGCCCAAGTTCCCGCCTTCAATGCCGCCGGCCGGGGTGAGGAGGCGCTTGAACGCCTGCACGACGTGATCGTTGAAATGGCAAAGAATCCGGAGGCTCAGGGACTTGAGGCCTTGATCAATTCCTACACGGCCGCCTATCTTGAAAAACACACACCCGAGGAACTCAAAGAACATTACTATAATTTCGAAGGAATCCGCGCCAAAGACCTCGCCGCCCGCGCCCTGCTGCGCGTCGCCGTGATCGGCGTGTTCGAGAACGATGCCAAAAAATCGGAGGACGAAGCGCGCAAACGTGCCGCCGCCGCCATGATCAAAGTGCTGTTCCAACAATTGAAAGCCGATTTCACCGTCAAGGATCTCACCAACTTCATCCTCGTGAAAGTCGGTGATTTCCTCCGGAACAACACGGCCACACCGCGCGAAGCCCTGGCATACTACGACGAAGCGCTCAGCCGCCAGGATCAATCCTATCGCTTCCCCGCCCTGCTAGGCCGCGCCGATGTCTATGGCCGCTCCACCCTTCCTGCGGATATCGACAAGGGCATCGAGGATTTCACCCGTGTCTATACCGACTCGCAGGAAAAACCCGAAAAGGAATTCTCGCTCTACCGGATCATCGAACTACACATGGCCAAGAAGGATTTCACCAAAGCGGCGGAGCAAGCCACGATCTATCTCGACCGTGAGAAAAGCGGTTTCTCCAAATTCTCGCCCCAAATCGGCTTGCTGCTGGCAAAGTCCTATGAGGAGCGCAATCAACTCGACGATGCCCTAGCCATGTACGTCAAGGTCTGGTCCGCCCACATGGGCAATATCCAGATTTCCGCCCCGGCGATGTTGAGTTGGATGAAGCTCTTATGGGACCGCAATAAACCCTCACCGAACCCAGCGGACCCGGCCATCGCCGCCGACCGCCAAGGTGCCTACAATGGCGGAGCGAACTTCATTCAACTCACCAGCCGCTTCAAGGACAAGATGACCGATGCTGATCGTGAACTCTGGCAGGAAGTCGAAAAACTCGTCAATCAATACGAGGCCGACCCCAACGTCAAATCGCTGGAAGAGCTCAGACTCGAAAAAGAAAAAGCCAAGAAGAAGTGATGCTATTCCTGCCTCCGATGCGAACCCCTACCGGACCTGATCCTATGAAAATTCTCTCTCTCGCCGCCCTCTGCTCCGCCTTCGTTTTCACCGCCGCCGCTCAGGAAAATGTTTTCCTGGCTCACGTGCTGCTGATTGAAAAAGAAAATGGCGCCCGCAAAGAGGCATGGCTGGTCGCCGCCACCAAAACTCAAATCCGCTACCGCGAAACCGAACTCGCGGCAGACACCAAGGATGCCAGAATCAGCGATTTCCGCTCCATCTACATCTATGAGCCACGCGAGTATGCCGCCGCGATGGACCTTTATCAGGGCAGAAAATACAAAGAGGCCAAGGAGATGTTCGGCGCCGTAAAGGCTCGCTACAAACCGATCCTGCCTATGGAAAACAGCCCGGCCGCTCTTTCCACATTTTATGAAATGGAGTGCATGCGCAAACTGGGTGATCTCGATGGCCTCGCCGCAGCCCTCCAAACTTTTATTAAAGATCCACTGACACGGGAAACCCAACTCCGCCAATTGGACCTCTATGTCCTATGGGATGCCGTAAGGACCAAAAGCTGGGACCGTCTCGAAACTCTTGCAAAAGAACGTGCCGAAACACCTCTTCCCGGTGACCAACGGGCACAAGTGGCGTATTGCCATGGCTTGGCTCTCGAAGGCTTGAATCGACCGCTGGAAGCATTGCTCCCATACCAGACGGCCCTCACGGCCGATACCGGTGCTTCGGAGGAAATCGCGCGCCAAGCCGCACTTCGCATACTCGCCATTTTTAATGCCGATCCGGAAGTCAAAAACGCCATCAAGGTTTGGGGCAGCGATAACGAAAACAAAAACAGCAGGGGCCATTCAAATTTGAAGGAAGCCGCCGCTGTGGCCAAGTTATTCGAAATGTCACTCGCTTCCGGCACCGCGCTTCCTGCAGAATATAAAACTTTCCTTAAATACTTGGAGAAAACCGAGAAATAGGGAGATCCGCGCTATTAGGCGCCCCATGGCTCCCGGAGTTGACATCAGGCCGCACAATCGGCTATAGATTCGATGTCCACCCCGGATCCCCCCCATGTTCCAGATTCCAAGTCCCCCCAGACGGAAGTCATGGATGGCCATATCGGCATCGATGGCGATATTATTGATCAGTCCCTCCTACGCCGAGGACTTCACCCTGATGGTGACCAATCCCGATCCACTCGGGCTCGGCGACTTCGTCCCGTCTGACGCGGATCTCGATTTGGGAATCGAGGGCAAATTCAAGGGCGATTTGAGTTACGGCATCGGAATCTATTCGGTCTACAACTCGAATTTTTTTCAAACGGAAGACAACGAGGAAAGCGAACTCACCACCAGCCTGGTGCCGTGGCTTCATTACATTTCAGATCCGGAAGGTGGCGCAATGATCTCAGTGGTCGCCAATTACTCGCCGTCTTGGAATACCTATCTTGAAAACTCCGATCTCAACGCCTTTGACCAAGCCGGTAACATCACCCTCTCGTTTTCAGGTGGAAAATCCCACCTTGATGTGTTTGCCCACTACGTTGAAATTTCCGGCACTGATCGCCTGACCGGGGCATTTGTCCAAGGCACGATCATGACGGCCGGCCTCCGTGCCACCCGGCAAATCGCTTCCAGAACCTCCCTGAACGCCGGTTGGTCATACAGTATCTCGGAATATGGATCCGGCGATTACGAGGGAGCTGAGGTTTACACCACTTATTTCGGCGGGCTATGGCAAGCCACGCCACGCATCAGTCTCGGACCCACACTCCGCTACACGATCAGCGAATCCGACAACACCGGCACCTGCGACGCATGGGCGCTGCTGTTTGAAGCTCGCTACCACGTCGGCGAGCGCCTTTGGCTCTCCGCCTCTATTGGTCCTGAATATACGAAGAACTCGAACGATACCAACAATGACTCCGGCCTCGGCCTAACCGGAAATTTGACCGCAAGATATGTCATCAACGAGCGCTGGACGTGGACGAACTCGCTTCGCTCCGCCACTGTGCCCGCGCCGGATGAAACCAATTATCTCGTTTACAACGTGGCGTTCAATACGGCCCTTCACCGCCAACTGCGTAGCGGCTCATTCGGTTTCGGGCTGCAATATGATTTTTCCGAATATAAGGATGTGGGTGACGTCTCCTCGGACGTCGGCAACGAGAATTATACGAGTCTCTTCGTAAATTACCAACGCCCGCTGTATAAGGACCGCGTGAGTTTCAATACCGAGGTCCGCTACACCTTCAACGAGGGTCAGGAGGATTGGTCGCAATGGCAGGTCTCCGCCGGACTCGACGTTTCGTTTTAACAATCCTTGCTGCCCAAGCTCACGGTTTCATGGCATCTTCAAGCCACACCAGCATGCGTTTGCGGAATGCGCCATTATCGCGGGACAGTGAGTCTCCATGGCGCCCGGCTTCCACTTCAAACAATGTTTTGGGCTGGCGGGCGGATTCGAACAACTGCCGCCCTTGTGAGACCGGCACCACTTCATCACGTGCGCCATGGATCACTAACAACGGAACCGGGCTGAGCTTTACAACAAAATTTTTAGGTGCGAGTTCGTCGGTAACAAGGCTCTCTCCGAGGCGGCCGCCGACGATGCGCGCCATCGCCTGATAGGAAGCGAACGCTCCATCGATCACCACCGCACGCAGGCCCTTGATCGGAGTCTCCCCGAGCGCGGTGACGGATTTGGCACCACCGAGACTGTGGCCATAAGAAACCAGCCGACTGGCATCGAGATCCTTACGTTGAGCGGCATAGGCAAAAGCAGCTTTGACGTCATCCACCATGCCCCGCCGGTCCACGCTGCCGCCGGATTTACCAAAGCCACGGTAATCATACATCAGCACATTGTAATCCGCCTCCGCCAGCCAAGTGACAAAACCCAGGTGATGACCCATCGAGCCGGCGTTGCCATGCGAAAACACCACCGTTCCCTTCGCGGTCTTCCCACGCTTGGGAATCAACCAGCCGTGGAGCCGTGTCCCATCGACGGACTTGAAATCGATGTTTTCAAACTTGAATCCCCACGTCGCTGGTGTCGCTGGCTCGTCGTGCGTTGGAAAGTAGAATAGCTGATTGCCGCCAGCCGGACCCAGCGTGCTTTTGGCCATGCGGGCAAGATCGCCATCGGGATCCTCCAGAACCGCGCGGATGCTTTCAGGTGTCAGGGGCGGGTGAGTCGGCGTTTCAGCACACGCCATTGCCGCCAGCGCCAGCCAAAGTGAGGAGATTCTTGCGTCCATGAAAGATTCATAGTCCGCGCAAAATGCGCATTGTCGAGCGGAAGCCTGCGATTCACTGCGGCATCATGTAGCCCAGCAAGCTGGCCAAGCGGTCCCGCATTTGATGCCGAGGCATAATGGCATCGATCAGGCCGTGTTCCATCATAAACTCGGCGGTTTGAAAACCCGGCGGCAGGTTCTGATGGGTCGTCTCCTTGACCACCCGCGGCCCGGCAAAACCGATCATGCACTTGGGCTCGGCAAGATTGATGTCGCCGATGGTGGCGAACGAGGCGGTCACGCCGCCAGTGGTGGGGTGAGTCATCAGGGAAATGTATGGCAACTTCGCCTCGGACAGACGAGCGAGCGCCCCGCAAGTTTTTGCCATTTGCATCAGCGAGAGCATGCCCTCCTGCATCCGCGCGCCAGACGAGGCGGAGACGATGATCACGCCGCGCTTCTCGGCGATGGCCGTTTCAATGGCGCGGGTGATTTTTTCTCCCACCACCGATCCCATGGAACCCGCGAAAAACTTGAAATCCATCACCGCGATCATCGCCTTGTGGCCGCCAATCGTCAGGCGACCGGATACCACCGCATCATCCAAACCGGTTTTCTCGCGGAGAATCGCTGTTTTTTCCGTGTAGCCGTTGAATCCAAGCGGATTCGCGGAAATCAGGCCCGCGTCCATTTCTTCGAATGACCCGGTATCCGCGATCATATCGATTCGCTCATGCGAACCGACTAGGAAATGATGCCCGCAGTGCTGGCAGACGTGGAGGTTTTGATGCAGCTCCAAGTTGTGGATCATCGCATCACAATCCGGACACTTGTTCCACAAGCCTTCCGGCATGTCTTCACGGCGGTCCAAGCTGCGGAGGCGGGGTTTGCTGAAAATGCCCATGGGAGTGGTGAGTTGCGGATCGGGTTGCGGATCGGGTTGCGGAGCCGTAATGACGCGTTCTCCCGTGGGCGAAACGCTAGCGCCGCCCACAGCTCCCGACAATCTCCTTTTGACCGGCAACACGAATGGCGCGCTCGCCGGGGTTGAATACGACCAAGTCAACGTCGGCGGCACGGTCAATCTCAGCGGCTTGCTCACGCGCAGGGTCAAACACCGGCACCTTCACTGGCGGCAACGACATCGCCCTTATGGCCATTCCCGAGCCGTCAGCGCTTGTGCTTTTGAGCCTCAGCACCTTCTGCCTTGTCTCGCGCCGCCGCCGCATGGCTTGAATCAATGCTGGGAATTCGTTTTTGGTGGAGGCTGCTGAAACCGCCACTAAACCGGGCTCGAATGCGGGGAGAAGAGCCTCGACAGCGATCATTGTCGATTGCGTTGTTCCTAATCTGCCGCATTGCCGTAAGCAGCACTATGGCTGCCTCTTCCACCGCACCGATGACAGCACCTTGATGCGCGCAGCCCGATTGATGACCCACGACTCCACCTAACAGCGCACCACCCAAACCACCCGGCGCGGCTCCACACTGCGTGTTCGGGCCTGCGGGAGCTCCGCAAATGGAATGGCCGATGGCAAGAAGGGCTTTAGTCATAACAAAAAAGCGGGTTTTTATACGTTGATGGGTATTTGATCAAATAATCCATCTCTACCTCATTCTAATTTGGATTTTGCAGAGCTTCGCGGGCGGATGACCGATTCTCTTGGGGAAAATTGTCCCTCTTTGGAGTTGCCTTTCCCCACTATCAGGCACAGAAAGCTCTCGCGTATATCTTAAACCTTTCCGTAATAAGTGATGCAACTCCGCCATTTCGTCAGTGGTTCCTCGGTCATCCTCGCCGGTTGGCTTGCCGTGACCTTCTTCCACCAAGTGCCCTCCCAGCGGTATCCGAAGCTGGAAAAATACCCGACCACCTCGATGCATACGCCCGCGGCAGCGGCCACCCCCGCAGTCGTGGCGAAACCCTCCGAAACTTTCGCAGTTTCCGCCTCGCGCTGATCTGAAGGAGCGTGCAAATTCACCCGCATGTCCGAAAAACCAATCATTTGTGATACCAAACCGCTGGCTCTCGAAGTGGAGGCAGGCGTCCATTGGTGGTGTTCCTGCGGCCGTTCCGCACACCCGCCGTTTTGTGACGGATCGCACAAGGGCACCGGCCTGCAACCGGTGAAATATGAAGTCGCCGAGAAAAAGACCGTTTGGTGGTGCCAGTGCAAACACACCGCCAATCCGCCGCTCTGCGACGGTGCTCACAAAAATTTGCCCGCGGAATCCTGACTCCGGCCTGGTTCTTTCACGCCCGGCGCTTTGACAAGTTCGCGCCCTCGCGCTACGCAAGGGCATGCGATTTCTGATCAAGCATGTTCTCCGCCGCGAGGAGCCCGCCGATGACCTCCACGTCGCCGGCTGGGTGCGCACCCGCCGGGACTCGAAGGCGTTCTCGTTCCTCGAACTCAACGACGGCACCTGCCTCGGCAATCTCCAGATCGTCGCCGATGCCGGGATTCCCGGCTACGAGGACATCGCGAAAATGACTACCGGCGCCTCGATTGAGGTGCGTGGAAAACTCATCCCGTCTCCCGCGGCCGGACAGAAGTGGGAAATGCAGGCGTCTTCTTTAAAATTGTTAGGCGAAGCGCCGGACGATTACCCGCTGCAGAAAAAGGGCCACAGCACCGAATTCCTGCGGACCATCGCCCATCTCAGGCCGCGCACCAATCTCTATGGCGCGGTCTTCCGCACCCGCAGCCGCATGGCTTTTGCCGTGCACCGGTTTTTCCAGGAACGGGATTTCATTTACGTGCACACTCCCATCATCACTGCCAGCGATTGCGAGGGCGCGGGTGAAATGTTCCGCGTCACCACGCTGCCGGATGATAAAATCTCCAAGGATACGGAGGATTTCTTCGGCAAGCGCGCTTATCTAACCGTCAGCGGCCAACTGGAGGGCGAGACCTTCGCCTGCGCACTTTCCAATATCTACACCTTCGGCCCGACCTTCCGCGCGGAAAACTCTAACACCTCGCGCCACGCCGCTGAGTTCTGGATGATCGAACCGGAAGTCGCCTTCTGCGATCTCGAGGGCGACATGGACCTGGCCGAAGCTCTCGTGAAATTCCTCGTCAACGAGATGTTGGAAAATCATGAGGGCGATCTCGAAATCTTCACCAAATTCGTCGATAAAGGTCTGCGCGAACGCTTGGAATTTGTCGCCAGTCGGCCATTCGAGCGGATCACCTACACCGAAGCGGTCGAGCTGCTCAAAGCCAGCGGCGTGAGTTTCACCTATCCTGTCGAATACGGCCACAACCTCCAATCCGAGCACGAGCGCTGGCTGACCGAAGAGCATTTCAAGCGCCCGGTCACCGTTTTCAATTACCCGAAGGAAATCAAACCCTTCTACATGCGCCTCAATGATGACGGCAAAACCGTCACCGCGATGGACGTGCTGGTCCCAGGCATCGGCGAGATCGTCGGCGGCAGCCAACGCGAGGAACGACTCGACGTGCTGATGGAAAACTTCGCCAAACACCAACTCGATCCCGCGGCTTACGGTTGGTATGCCGACCTGCGGAAATACGGCAGCGTGCCGCATGCCGGCTTCGGTCTCGGCTTCGAGCGCCTACTGATGTTCGTCACCGGCATAGCGAATATCCGCGACGTCATCCCCTTCGCCCGCACGCCTGGTCATTGCGAATTCTGAGACTCAAACATCCTGAACTCTGCAGCTATAGAGAGGTATCTGGGAAATCGAATGATCCGCGTTGGCGACGGGGCGGGTGCCC